>JAWKOK010000206.1:0-3309 GCA_041391205.1 Caldilineaceae bacterium | reverse complement strand
ACGCGGTGGCGCCGTCACTGCGCCGGAAATCCGGCACCTGGACCAGAGGCAGGAGCCGGCGAGCCGTTACCGGTGGGCTTCGCCAAAGACGCAGCAGCACAGCACAAGCGGAAGTTCGTCAATCATGGCGGAAGATGTAGCCGATCCCATCGATGCTCTCAATGCACTCATGTCCATCCGCCACGCGGCTGATCTTGTGACGCAAGCGGTAGACCAGGTTCTTCAACATCTTTGGGTCCGGATCACCATACATGGACCAGACACGGCGCGTCAGGAGGCCGGATTCGATCACTTGGCCGCGATTGGCCATGAAGACAGCCATGAGCCGACATTCCAAGTTGGAGAGCTTGACTGAGGCATCCGCACCTTCCAGCACCCGGGACTCAGGATCGAGCACGAAGCCGTTGACAGCCAACGTGCGTTTGGGCTCCTCCTGCTGGGATACCTGACGCAACCAGGCGCGCGTCTTGGCCACAAACAAGGGGATGCCGATGGGTTTCGCCACGCATTCTTCCACCCCCAGCCGGTAGGCCTCCAGATGAAAACGCTCGTCAGTCTCATAGGTTAATTAGAGCAGCGGCTGCTGTGTCATGTCGCGCAGGCGGCGGCAGATCTGCAGCGCACTGTCCGGGTCATCGTAGTGATCGACCAGTATTTCATGAAAAGAGCCTATTTTGGTGGACGCAGTTGCCAGACCGTCATAGGCGATGACCTTGGCCTCAATGTCATAGCGCCCCAAAACAAAGGTCCACGCACGTGAAGCATCGGCGTCATCGGTCAAAATCAGAACACGCGCCCGCCCCAGCACCGAGTCGGCATGTGTCTGATGAGAAGTGCTTGAATATTCCATTGCATCCGCTTCCTAATGCATTGCAGCGTAAATACCACGGCGGAAATTCGGTATCTCTACATCTGGTCGCAACCGTGGGTCCATTTCCGCCGGGATTTACTTGCAGGTGCTGCATCCCCAAAGACCTGCACTCAATCGACATCAGAAGTCGGCGGCGACCTGCGGTCGCTTGCGCTCTGATGCACAGCGAGACGGCCAGTGAGAACAATGGTTGATGAGTGCAAAGACACAGTCAAGTGCCTACGTCCCAACAGCCTTTGGAGGCAGCAACGAAGCAACGAAGTAAGGCATGAATTTGGGGCGATATCGCAGTATATACGTTTGGCCCGTCGCGTTAAGTTACGATGGCCCAACAAGTTCTAGCGTCACAATAACGAGAATCGATCGTAACATCATCGGAGTATACAACATGGTTGTTGCCTAAGTATAGTCGGAGCCGGTCGCAGAAACGGTCGCGGTTTCGGTGAAAATGGGTCACGTAAGGCAGAGAAATGGTCCTATTCCGCACCAATTCCGTGACGATTGTCACCACTTCCTTTGCTTGATTCGATGCATTTGTCAATTCCGTATTGCAAAATGCGACTAAAATATCGAAATCAACAGAAGAGGAGAAGAAGTAGGTGGCTCAAGCCGAAGTCACGATCTTAATGAAATTGTAATACAGATGGGGTGAACAACGGGGAATGTACGGCAGGCAGCACCGCACAAGGACGAGCCGATCTATGCAGAGGTGAGCGCCTTACCGGCGCTTGGTGTGCGCGGCGGGTGGTGTATGAACGGGAAGGTTGGCGGCATGCACATTCGGGTCATGCGCCTTACGCGCCAACCAGCCCAGCCATGCCGTGAGCTTGGCCTGCAACAAGTCACCGCTGATTGAGCGGGGCATGCACTCATCAACGCCGGCATTGTACAGAGCCACGGCTGCAGCTTCATCGTTGAAGCGGGTCAACGCGCAATTGGCGCCGGGCTTTGCGCACGGACGCGCCGACAAAGTTCCAATTCATCGCTCTTGAGTTGCTGTCCCGCCACGACAACGAGGTCGGCATCCGGGTGCTCGCCTTCGGTCAACGATAGGGAGAGTGCAGAAATGTGGACAAGCTTCGCCCCCTCCATTTGGAGGCGCCCATCAAGGCCGCCGCTCTCCGGGCCGTTGGTGATAAGGAGGATATTCGCTTCCGTCAACGTATGCCATCCTGACTTCTTTGGTCATTCAAACGAGGTGGCGACGCCACCACACCGAGCACCCGGCACTTGCTGGCCGAGTGCTCGGCACGTGTCGATAGCGCCGATTGGCGATTGCTGCTACAACAACTCGGGCCGGACAGGAAACAGCTTGTGTAATTCGCCTGCAAACTCTTGGAACGTCGATGCCCGGATGCCCAGGATGCGCTCCCGGTCGGCATGACTAAATTGGAACCGCCGGCCCGCGTAGCCAATGTCAAGCGCCTGCGCGCGATCGGTCATCAAGCATTCGGCGAAGCGACGGTTGACAACCGCGGCGCTGAGCAAATAGCTGACTTCCTTTTGGGCCGGAGGCGCAGTTCGGACATTGCGCGCCTTACGGGCCGCGTCATCGGTTCTGCGCTGACTTTCTTCTTGAGGGGCAACATCTTGGTTGCGAAGAAGAGTTGGAATGATCATAACCATACCTCGGAAACGACTGGACGGAGTAATCCGTCACACGATAGAGTCGGGGGGTCAGAGATTCAATGTCGAGTAAATCCCGGCGGCAATGGACCGGCGGTTTCTACCAGAGGGACAAGGGCCGAATTTCCGCCGTGGTGTTTATGCCGCCGTGTGCCAACGTCTAGTGGCGACCGACCACATCAGTCATCGTTGACTGGTTGTGGGCACCGTCCGAATGACCAGAAAAGCCCAAATGCACCAAGGGCAATCAACACATCACCCAAACTGAATGCCACCCGCTGTGGATACCAATCGGGTACCGTAAAGCGATCTGCCAGCCAGGGAAAACGGGTGCTTTCAGGCGCGAGCACCACGTCCTTGGAATATCCCAAGCGTGTTCCAGTTTGTAATCTTTCGGGAGGAAAATCCGGGGACAAACGCACAATTGTCGCCGGGCTGATCGGCATCATCCCGCCATTGGCGAGGATCACCGTCAGGTTCAACAGCAAACCGGCCCCCATGAGCCAAAAGGCCCAGAAGCGGCGGTTGAGCCAAACCACGATCAGCAACAAGACCTGGGATGCAATCAGAGCCACAGAGGCACTGCGCAGCGTAGTCAGCGTACGCGTGACCGGCACATAAAAAGCGAGCAACTGCGGCAAGAACGCAATGAACAACACCGCTAGCCCACGGACGGAGTAGGACGGGTGGAAATTACATCCATTGCGCCACGCACGCAGGACACCGGCCAATACGCCGAAAATGACACCCCAAAGAAGGATCACGCAGAACCTCAGACATCATTTTGTTGGGACGAAACGCCGTCGATGCCC
>JAWKOK010000205.1:0-1513 GCA_041391205.1 Caldilineaceae bacterium | reverse complement strand
GCGGAAATGAACCGACGACTGCTACCAGAGGTAGAAGTCTGGATTTCCGCCGCGGTGTTTACGGCGCAATCAACGATGAGAGCCCTTCCGAAAGGCTTTCGGATTCCCTTGACATGCCTTTCGACGTGCTTTACAATTATAGATTGTGGCTGACTTAGAAGGGGGCTGGTGCGCGCGGCACGAGTGCCACCGGTGGAAACCATGATTCCCATTCCGCCTGCATCCATGCGAGCGTTGTATCGGTCTTGTCCTTCCGGGTCTATCGGCTGTGAGACAGAAGCTTGTCTCACGGCTTTCGTTTTTTTGCGGGATTAACACGCTGAATTACCGGCGAAAGGGGGACCGCATGGACCAACAGCGCAATGTTTACCGACGGCTGATCGGCTATTTACGACCGTATTCTTCGCAAGTGACTATCGGCTACACGGCCATGATCGGCGCGTCGCTGCTCAACCTATTCGTGCCGCAGATCATCAAGGCGGCCATCGACCGGGGCCTGGCCGCGCGCGATGCCATGATGCTCGTCTACGCGGCGCTGCTCATTCTGGGCATCGCCGTGGTGCGCGCCATTGCCGCGTTCGGCCAGCGCTACTTCGGCGAGTGGCTGACCCATCGCATCGCCTACGATCTGCGCACCGATTTCTACGCGGCGGTGCAGCGACTGCCGTTCAGTTTCCACGACAAGGCGCACACGGGCGATCTCATGAGTCGCGCCACCAGCGACATCGGCGAGACCGAGCGCTTCATCGGCATCGGCCTCATGGACCTGGTGGCGACCGTGCTCCTCTCCGTGGGCGTCATCGGCGCCATGTTCTGGGAGGACGCCCAGTTGGCGCTCCTTGCCATCGGGCCGATTCTGGTGCTGCTGGGCGCGGCGTTGCGCTTCGGCAACGTGGTGCGGCCCATGTTCAAGGCCGTCCAGGAGCAGATGGGCGTGCTCTCCACCGCCATGCAGGAGAGCATGACCGGCATCACCGTGGTCAAGGCGTTTGCGCGCGAGCCGTACGAACTCGAGAAGTTCGACCGCGAGAACAACGCGTGGTTCGACATGCGCTACACCGTCATCCGCACGTGGGCGAATAACTGGCCGTTCTTCACGTTCACCATTGCGGCCAGCATCTTCATCCTGCTCTGGTTCGGCGGCCCTGTGGCCATCAACGGCGGCATCACGGTGGGTACGCTCTTCGCCATGATCTCGTACGTGCTCATGCTCAACGGGCCGGCCCAGCGCCTGGGCTTCCTCACCAATCTGGCCGCCACGGCCGGCGCCAGCGCCACGCGCGTCTTCGAGATCATCGACACGCCCAGCGAGATCACCGAGGTGCCGGACGCCATCGAGTTGGCCGAGTCCGAGGGCGCGGTCAGTTTCGAGCATGTGGGCTTCGCCTATCACAACGGGCCGCGGGTGCTGGACGACATCACCTTCGACGTGGCGCCGGGGCAGACGGTGGCGCTCATCGGCCCGACCGGTTCGGGCAAGAGCACCATCATCAACCTGCTGCCCCGCTTCTAC
>JAWKOK010000204.1:0-1513 GCA_041391205.1 Caldilineaceae bacterium | reverse complement strand
ACTGGGATTGGCTGCGCGAGGTCATCCGCAAACGCATGCGTCAGACGGGCGGGGCCAACTTCAACGTGCTCAACCTCTTCGCCTACACCGGCGGCAGCACCCTGGCCGCGAGCCAGGCCGGCGCGCACGTGGTCCACGTGGACGCGGCCAAGGGCGTGGTGGACTGGGCGCGCAAGAACGCGGACCTCTGCCATCTGGCCGACCGGCCCATCCGCTGGCTGGTGGACGACGCCATGAAGTTTCTGGCGCGAGAAGCCCGACGCAGCAACCGCTACCACGCCGTCATCCTGGACCCGCCTTCGTTCGGCCGCGGCCCCAAGGGCGAAGTCTTCAAAATTGAGAACGACATCGTACCGCTGTTGGAGGCGTGCCGCGCCGTATTGGCCCGGGACGCACAGTTCATTTTGTACAGTTGCCACACGCCCGGCTTCACGCCGCTGACGCTGGAGAACCAGTTGACCGACCTGATCTCCAAACGGGGCGGCACCTTTGAGAGCGGCGAGATGACCGTCGCCGCCCCGGACGAGCGCCGGCTGCCCAGCGGTACCTGGGCGCGCTGGCTCGCCGCGCCGGATGCCTGACCTTTCCGCCCATACGGACCATGCCGACCGAACTGACCAGCGCGCAGAATCCGCGCATCAAGGCTGTCCTCAAGCTGAACAAGCGGCGTGAACGCGACCAACAGCGCGTCACCGTGGTGGAAGGCGGGCGCGAACTGGGGCGCGCGCTGACGACCGGCATCGTGCCGGTGGAAGCGTTCGTGTGCCCCGCGTTGAGCCACACGGCGGACAGCGCCGCGGTCCTGGCCCGGCTCTTCGAACTGGACAGCGCCCGCCAGACCCACCTCTTCCTGGTGCCGCCGGAGTTGTTCGCCAAGCTCGCCTATCGCACGGACAGCGACGGTGTCCTGGCCGTCATTCCGTACCTGGACACCGCGCTGACCAGGCTGCCCCAAGGGCGTCCCCCCTTCTTGGCCCTGATCGAAGGCGCGGAGAAGCCGGGCAACCTGGGCGCGATCCTGCGCACGGCCGACGCCGCGGGCGTGGACGGCGTCATCGTCTGCCACGCGCCGGGGCAGCCGGCCACCGACGTGCACAACCCCAACGTGGTGCGCGCCAGCCTGGGCACGCTCTTCACCGTGCCCGTGGCCGAGGCGACCACGGCTGACGCCCTTGCTTGGCTACACGAAAACCGCATCCCGTTGCTGGCCGCCACGCCCGAGGCCGCGACCTTGTACACCGCCGTCGATCTGACCGGGCCGGTGGCCGTGGCCATGGGCAGCGAAGCCGACGGCCTCACCTATGCGGCACTGCAGGCGGCCCAGACCTGGGTGCGCATCCCCATGTTCGGCCGCGCCGACAGCCTGAACCTGGCCACCTCCACCGCACTGTTGCTCTACGAAGTCGTCCGTCAACGCATGGCGACGGCATGACGCTTGGACCCACCCACATGAAGACCGACGAGACTCTTACCTTCACCCTGACCGTCAGCGGCATGGACTGCGCCGACTGCG
>JAWKOK010000203.1:0-1534 GCA_041391205.1 Caldilineaceae bacterium | reverse complement strand
TCTGGCCACGGCCAGCCTGGGCGCGATCTGGTCCAGTTGTCCGCCCGACTTCGGCAGCCAGAGCGTGCTCGACCGGTTCATCCAGATCGAGCCCAAGGTGCTCTTCGCCGCGGACGGCTACACCTGGGCCGGCAAAACCTTCGAGCGGCTGGATGTGGTGGCCGAGTTGCAGCGCCGCCTGCCCACGCTCACGCGCACCGTGCTGGTGGACCGGATCGGCGCGGCGCCCCACGCCGACCTGCCGGGTGCGACCGTGACGTGGAGCGATCTGCTGGACGATGCGCCGGCCACCCCGCTTGACTATGCGCAAGTGCCGTTCGACCACCCGCTGTGGGTGCTCTACTCGTCGGGCACCACGGGCAAGCCCAAGCCCATCGTCCAGGGCCACGGCGGCATCCTGCTGGAGCACCTCAAGGCGCTGCACCTGCACCTGGATCTGACGCCCGAAGACCGCTTCTTCTGGTACACCAGCACCGGCTGGATGATGTGGAATTTCCTGGTGGGCGGCCTGCTCAACGGCACCTCCATCATCCTCTACAACGGCAGCCCCGCGTTTCCCGACATGAACCGGCTGTGGCAACTGGCGGCGGCCACGGGCATGACCTACTTCGGCACAGGCGCCGCCTTCATCCTCGGCTGCATGAAGGCGGACATCCACCCCAACCGTGACTTCGACCTGAGCCGGATCCGCGCGCTGGGGTCCACCGGCTCGCCGCTGCCGGTGACGGGCTTCGGGTGGGTCTATGCCAACGTGAACGCGCACCTGGCGCTGGAGTCGGTGAGCGGCGGCACGGACCTGTGCACGGCCTTCATCGGCGGCGCGCGGCTGCTGCCCATCTACGCAGGCGAACTCCAGGGGCCGTCCCTGGGCGCGCACGTCCAGTCGTTTGACGAAGCGGGCAACCCCGTCATCGACGAAGTGGGCGAACTGGTGATTGCGCAACCCATGCCGTCCATGCCCATCTACTTTTGGAACGACCCGGAGATGGCGCGCTACCGGGAGAGCTACTTCGAGATGTTCCCGGGCGTCTGGCGTCACGGCGACTGGCTCAAGATCAACCAACGGGGCGGCTGCGTCATCTACGGCCGCTCGGACTCGACCATCAACCGCCAGGGCATCCGCATGGGCACCAGCGAGATCTACCAGGCGGTGGAGAGTTTCGACGCGGTGGTGGACAGCCTCATCATCGACCTGGAGTTGCTGGGGCGCACGTCGTACATGCCGCTCTTCGTGGTGCTGCGCGACGGTGCGCTGCTGGATGACGACCTGCGCGCCCGCATCAACGCGCGCATCCGCGCCGACATCTCGCCGCGCCACGTGCCCGACGACATCTTCGCCATTGCGCAGGTGCCCTACACGCTCAGCGGCAAGAAGATGGAGGTGCCCATCCGCAAGATTCTGCTGGGTCAAGACCCGCACAAAGCGGCGAATCCGGGGGCCATGCGCAATCCGGAGTCGATTGGGTATTTTGTGGAATTCGCCAAGACCATCAACGAATCGTCGTGACGACCGTTGCGGTTAACAAAATAGCGC
>JAWKOK010000202.1:0-1558 GCA_041391205.1 Caldilineaceae bacterium | reverse complement strand
CACCTTGGTGCAGTCCTTGCCACTGAACGCGCCGCCGCCGTGACGCCCCATGCCGCCGTAGGTGTCGACGATGATCTTGCGCCCGGTCAAACCGGCGTCGCCCATGGGACCGCCCACCACGAAACGCCCGGTGGGGTTGGTGTAGATGAGCATGTCCTTGTCCACCAATTCGGCCGGCAGCACAGGGTCGATCACGTGCTCGATGAGCGCCTGGCGAATCTCTTCCTGGCTGATCTCCGGCGCGTGCTGGGTGCTGATGAGCACCGTGTGGATGCGCTTGGGCTTGCCGTAGGAATACTCCACCGTCACCTGGCTCTTGCTGTCGGGACGCAGCCACGGCAGCGTGCCGTTCTTGCGCACCTCGGCCATGCGCCGCACCAGCTTGTGCGCGTAGTAGATGGGCATGGGCATGAGCGTTGCAGTCTCGTTGCAGGCGAAGCCGAACATCATGCCCTGGTCGCCCGCGCCGGTGGCCTCGATCTCGTCATCCTCCATGTCGAGGCTGCCGTCTTTGTACTCCTTGGCCCGATCCACACCCATGGCGATGTCGGGGCTCTGTGACGCCACCGCCACCTGCACGCCGCAGGTGTGGCCGTCGAAGCCCTTGGCGCTGTCGTCGAAGCCGATGTCGTTGACCACCTCGCGCACCAGCGCATCGAAGTCCACAAACGCGTGGGTGGTGATCTCGCCCAGCAGCATCACAAAACCGGTCTTGATGGCCGTCTCACACGCCACCCGTGCGTTGGGATCCTGGGCGAAGATCGCATCCAGCACCGCATCGCTGATCTGGTCGCACATCTTGTCCGGATGTCCCTCAGAGACTGACTCACTCGTAAAGAGCAGGCTCGGGGCCGTCATAAATGTCGTCATCATCTATTTCCTTTCCAACCGAAAATTGCCGTTGTTTCGCAAGATCTCATTTCTTGCGAACAATTAACCATTGACAATTTACCATTCAAAAATGAGAATTAATGCCCCGTCCCCACGGTCCACTCGTGCAGATACGCATCCTGCTCCGGCGTGAGCACGTCGATGTCCACGCCCATGGCCTTGAGCTTGAGCGCCGCAATCTCACGGTCGATCACCTCGGGCACGTCGTAGACCTGGCCTTCCAGTTTGTCGCCGTTCTTGATGATGTACTCCGCCGCCAGAGCCTGGTTGGCGAAGCTCATGTCCATGACCGCGCTGGGATGGCCCTCGGCCGCGGCCAGATTGACCAGGCGACCTTCGCCCGCCACGTAGATGCGGCGACCGTCTTCCAGCGTGTACTCGTCCAGGAAGTCGCGCACACGGGTGACCTTGGTGGCCATTTCCTGCAACGCCACCAGGTTGATCTCAATGTCGAAGTGGCCGCTGTTGGCGAGGATGGCGCCGTCGCGCATGACCTCGATGTCGTGGCCATCCACCACGTGCATGTCGCCGGTGGCGCTGCAGAAGATGTGGCCGACCTTGGCCGCGTCCAGCATGGGCATGACACGGAAGCCGTCCATGACTGCTTCCAGCGCGCGCAGCGGGTCGACCTCGGTCACGATGACGTTGGCGCCCATGCCGGACGCGC
>JAWKOK010000201.1:0-1580 GCA_041391205.1 Caldilineaceae bacterium | reverse complement strand
CCCTACCCAACCTGCTTCTCCGCCACATTCGCACACACCTGCAGCGGATCGTAGGTGGGCGAGAAGGGCGGCGCGTAGCTCAGGTCCATCATGCCCAGGTCGCGCACGGTGAGGCCGCCGGAGATGGCCGCGGCCACAATGTCGATGCGCTTGTTGACGCCCGCCTTGCCCACCAGTTGCGCACCCAGGATCTTGCCCGTGCTCTTCTGAAAGACCAGCTTGACGGTGATCCGGGCCGCGCCGGGCCAGTAGCCCGCCTTGTCCGTGCCCGAGGTGATGGCCGCGCCCACGTCTGCGCCGTCCGCGCCGAACTTGCCCGACGTGCGCGCACTGCGCTCGGTCAGGCCGGTGACGGACATGGTGTAGTCGAAGACTTTGACCACGGCCGTGCCCAGGATGCCCGGGAAGGTCGTGTCGCCGCCGCTCATGTTGTCGCCGGCCACGCGGCCGCCCTTGTTGGCCGACGGCGCCAGCGGAATCCACACGGGCGCGCCCAGCACGATGTGTTCGTACTCCACGCAGTCGCCCGCGGCGTAGATGTCCGGGTCGCTGGTGCGCATGTGTGCGTCCACGGTGATGGCGCCGCTCGCGCCCACGGCCAAACCCGCAGCCTGGGCCAGTTCACTGTTGGGGCGCACACCCACCGAAACGAGCACCATGTCGGTGACGAGGCTGCTGCCGTCGCTCAAGGTGACGCGCAGGCGCTCGCCCTCCTTCTCCACGCGCTCGGCGCGGGTGCTCAGGTGCAGCGTGACGCCCTGCTCCTGCACGTGTTGGGTGATGTCGCCCACCATGTCGTCGTCGAAGTTGGGCATGAGCTGGGGCAACATCTCCACCAGATGCACGTCCAACTCCCGCTCGCGCAGCGCCTCGGCCATCTCGATGCCGATGTAGCCGCCGCCGATGATGACCGCGTGCGCGGGATCGTACTCGGCCAGGTAACGCTGGATGCGCCGGCTGTCGTCGAAGGCGCGCAGGGTGAAGACGCCGGGCAGCTCCATGCCGGGGATGGGCGGGAGCACGGCGCGCGCCCCGGTGGCGATCATCAGCGTGTCGTAGGCCTGGGTGAAGCGTGCGCCCGTGGCGTGGTTGATGCCCTCGATGGTCTTGGCGGCGGGGTCGATGGCCGTCACCTCGTGGTGGATGTGCACGTCCAGCCCGCGCTTGGCCTTGGCCTTTTCGGGCGACATCACCAGCAGTTGGTCCTCGGACTCGACCACGCCCGCGATCCAATACGGCATGCCGCACGCGCTGTAGCTGATGGTCTCGGTCTTCTCGTAGACGATGACGTCGGCGTCCTGCAACTCGCGCTTGACCTTGCTGGCCGCGCTCATTCCGGCCGCGTCACCGCCGATTACCACAACAGTTGTCATGTGTAAACAGATCCTTTCACATTAGCCGCGGATCGCCGTGAGAAGGGCAACTGCAAGGAGCCGCAGATGGACACAGATAAACGCAGATAAAGACAAAAGATTTTGATTCGTCTGCTGAATCCTGGGTTTGCCGGAAAATCAGGTGAATATCTGTGCTCCTGCTGTTTTATCTGTGTTCATCTGTGTCCATCTGTGGCTCAGTTTTTT
>JAWKOK010000200.1:0-1584 GCA_041391205.1 Caldilineaceae bacterium | reverse complement strand
GAGACACGCCGCGCCGGCTCACGGTGTGCAGCTACGCCGAAGTGGTGCTGGCCGACCAGCGCACTGACCGGCGCCATCCGGCGTTCAACAAGAGGTTCATCGAAAGCGAGCATGTGGCCGATGCGGACGCGTTGGTCTTTCGCCGGCGCCCGCGCGCGGCCACCGAAACGCCGCCTTTCCTCGCGCACGGTCTGGTGCTGGCCCCGCCGCTCACCCGCGCCGGCACGTTCGAAACGGCGCGTCCGGCTTTCCTCGGGCGCGACGGGTCCATGCACGCGCCGGCCGCGCTCGTCGGCGAGGTGACAGATCTGCGCGCCACGACCGGCACCGATGCAGATCTGCGCGCCACGACCGGCGCGACGCTGGATCCGATCATGGCCATGAGCCAGGAGATCGAACTGGACGCGCACGCCACGGTGGAGCTGGCCTTCATCACCACCGCGGGCACGTCGCGCCATGATGTGCTCTACCAGTTGCACCAATATCAGGATTGGCACGCGATCCGGCGCGTGGTGGCGCAGACGCACACGGCCGCGGAACTGGAGATGCGCCGGCTCAACATCACCTCGGACGGGCTGGCCACCATGCAGCAACTGCTCTCCGCACTGCTCTATCCCAGCGACCGGCTGCGCGCGCCCGCGGACGTCATCGCCGCCAACGAACTGGGCCAGCCCGCACTGTGGCCCTATGCCATCTCGGGCGACTATCCGATCCTGCTGGTGTGCGTGGAGGACGAAGACGGCCTCGCGCTGGTGCAGGAGGCGCTGCGCGCCCACCGCTACTGGCGCAACCGCAACATGCCCATCAGCCTGGTGATCCTCAACGAGAAGGCGTCCAGCTACGTGCAGGCGCTCCACGACCAGGTGGGCCAGTTGCTGCAACGCAACGACCATCGCAACTGGCTGAACCGGCGCGCCGGCATCTTCCTGTTGCGCAACGACCAACTCACCGGCGCAGCCAAGACCCTGTTGCAGACGGCCGCGCGCGTCGTCCTCGAGCAAGAGGACGGCACCTTGGCCGCGCAAGTGCACGCGCTCCATCGCCAGCCGGCCGCGTTGCCTCTGTTCCAGCCCGGCGGCCGCGCCGAGGAACCGGCCCCGTTGGCACCGCTGCCCCGTCCCGCCGAGCTCCAGTTCGACAACGGGTTGGGCGGCTTTAGCGCCGACGGTCGCGAGTATCTCATTTACCTGGAGCCGGGGCAGACCACGCCCGCGCCGTGGAGCAACGTCATCGCCAACCCCACGTTCGGCTTTCTCATGACCGAACGGGGCAGCAGCTTTACGTGGGCCGTCAACAGCGGCGAAAACCGGCTGACGCCCTGGTCCAACGACCCGGTCGTCGACCCCACGGGCGAGGCGCTCTATCTGCGTGACGAGGAGACGGGCACGATTTGGTCGCCCACGCCCACGCCGGCCGACGACGGCGCGCCGTACCTGGTACGCCACGGCGCCGGCTACTCCATCTTCACCCACCACAGCCAGGGCTTGAAGCAGGAAGTGCGCGCCTTTGTGCCCAAGGACGACGCGGTCAAGATCGTCACTCTGCGGCTGGAAAACGGGACCGGCAATGCGCGCCGCATTACGG
>JAWKOK010000199.1:0-1612 GCA_041391205.1 Caldilineaceae bacterium | reverse complement strand
TGTGCCAATGGCCCCAGTTCGATGTCAGAGCCGGCGCTCCGACGCTGAAGGTCCAGCCGCAACGCATGGAGCGGATGACCGGCATCCAGTTCTTCAGTCCGCACCGTGCCGACAACCAGTAGCCTGGCCTGTGGTTGGGTACGCAAAAGGAAGCGCAGCCAGCTCAGAGTTTCTGCGTCACACCACTGCAGATCGTCGAAGTGGATCAGCAGCGGTTCGCCCGCCGCCAAGATGGCGCGTATAATCGACTCGTGAAACCGCCGCTGCTGCCATGCTTCCTGGAGCGGGACAGGCGCCGGCAATGAAGTCCGTTCCGCGAGCAATTCCGGCAGCAAGCGCGCCAGTTCGGTCAGCCAGACATCATCCAGGGCCGCAAACGCGCGGCGTACCGGCGGATTGCGCAGGAGTTCGGGCAAGGGTGCATACGCCGCGTCACGTTCGCCGGCAAATGCACGTGTGTAGAGCGTGACCATGCCTTGATGGTGCGCGGCATCTCTCAGTTCTTCCGCCAGCCGGGTCTTGCCGATGCCCGCCTCGCCTTGAATGAGCGCCAGGTGCGCGCGGCCGCGCTGGGCATGCCGCCAGAGGTGTTGTAGCTGGTGTAGTTCTGCGTGTCGACCAACCAGCGGCAAAGTGCCTGCGCCCGCGGGCGTCGCCGCAAACACATCCGTTCTTTCCTCCAAGCGCAGAAGTCGCTGGTAGATCTCTTCGGTCGCCGGACTTGGATCGACGCCCAATTCTTCGCGCAACATGATGGCGCACGTGTGATAGACACGCAGCGCGGCGGCGCGATTCTCGTTGTGGAGATGCAATTGCATGATCAGCCGGTGGGTCGATTCCTGGATCGGATCGTGACGCAGGAGCTGGTCGGCGTACGCCAACGCGGCCTCGTAGTCGCCCCGTTGTTCATGCAGCGCCGCGAGTTCGGCCAGCGCATCGGCAAACAGTTCACGCAGCCGTGCCCGCTGCGTCGTCAACCATTCATCGTATTCGCCCGGCAGCAAATCGCCACCGTAGGTCGACACCGCCGCTTCCAGGGCTGCCATCTTCTCGGGCGGCCGGCTGCTCTGTCGCGCGCGGACCAGCGCGGCTTCGAAGTGATGCACATCGACCGTAACATCGTCGTCCTGCATCTGCCATTGGATCTGCTGCGCGTTGATCACAAAATGTTGGTCGGCCTCTGGGAGGGCTTGGCGCAGGCTGTGGAGCAGTTTGCGTAGATTTGTCCGCGCTTGCTTCTCAGTGGAATCGGGCCAGAAACGGGACGCCAATTGCCGGCGGAAGACGGGACGATCGGTCTGCAACAGGAGCGACGTCAGCAACAGTTGCAGGCGCGGTTGGTGGAGACCGGACACCGGCCTGCCATTGTGGGTGATATCGAAACTGCCCAACAGCCGAATCTGCAGCATGTTGCCTCACCAATACCCAATCAAGATCCCCAACTCCCGATCCACCGCGTCACTGCGGCGGGCCGGTAGCCGGTCCAGGGGCAGTGTGATGCCGCGCTTGCGCCGGCGCAGCCACGTGAAGAGCCGCTCGTGCATCTCGGCGCGCACGGTTGCGTAGCCGGGGTCCGCGCCCAGGTCCACGAACTCGTCCGGGTCGTGGCGCA
>JAWKOK010000198.1:0-1658 GCA_041391205.1 Caldilineaceae bacterium | reverse complement strand
CCGGCATCTTTGATGGGCTGGATGTGCTCGTGGTGCCGTCGCTTTGGTACGACTTTCCGCTGATCATCGACGAGGCCTTTGCCACCAAGACGCCGGTGATTGCGAGCCGGCTGGGTGGCATGGCCGAAAGCGTGCAGGACGGCGTGAACGGGCTACTCTTCACGCCGGGCGATGTGGACGACTTGGCGCGGCAACTGGCGCGGTTGGTGGCCGACCGTACGCTGTGGCGCCGCCTCCGCGCCAACATCGGCCCCGTTAAGACGGTGGCGACCGAGGTCCGGGAATTGGAGTCCATGTACGAGGAGTTGTTATCCCCGCGGGCGGCGACGGCGCCGCCTGCCGACTGCAATTATGCCAAGAAGGGAATCTGAAATGAGCAATGTCCTGGTTACCGGGGGCGCAGGCTTCATCGGTTCGCATGTGGCCGACGCACTGATTGCACGCGGTCACAGGGTGGTGGTGCTGGACGATCTCAGCGGCGGCTTCATCGACAACGTGCCGGCCGATGCCAAGTTTGTGGAGGGCAGCATCACCAACGTGACGCTGGTGAACAACCTGTTCGAGCGCATGGGCTTCGACTACGTCTTCCATCTGGCGGCGTACGCGGCCGAAGGGTTGAGCCATTTTATCAAGCGCTTCAACTACACCAACAACCTGATCGGCAGCGTCAACCTGATCAACGCCGCGGTCAACACGGGCGTCAAGTGCTTTGTCTTCACATCGTCCATTGCAGTCTACGGCGCCAGCCCGCAACTGCCCATGACCGAGCAGACGACGCCCCATCCCGAGGACCCCTACGGCATCGCCAAGCTGGCGGTGGAGCAGGAGTTGGCCGTCTGCAAGGAGATGTTCGACCTGGACTACATCATCTTCCGCCCGCACAACGTCTACGGGGAGCGCCAGAACATCGGCGACAAGTACCGCAACGTGGTCGGCATCTTTATGAACCAGATTCTGCAGGGCGCGCCCATGTCCGTCTTCGGCAACGGCGAGCAGGAGCGCGCCTTTAGCTACATCGGCGACGTGGCACCGCTGATGGCGGCGTCGCTGGATGTGCCGGCGGCCCGCAACCAGATCTTCAACATCGGCGCGGATCAGCCGTGCACGGTGAACGACCTGGCGCTGGCCGTGGCTCGGGCCATGGGCGTGCACCCGCAGGTGCAGCACTTCCCGGCACGTAACGAAGTGGTGAGCGCGTACTCGTCCCACGCCAAGCTGCATCAAGTGTTCGGACCGCAGCCCGTCACCTGCCTGGACGACGGCCTGGCGCGCACGGCGGCCTGGGTGCGTCGCCACGGCGCCCGCAGCAGTCGGGAGTTCGAAGGCATCGAGGTGCTGAAGAACTTCCCCAAAGCGTGGACATTACAGGTGCGCTCGTCGGCGATCCCGGCGGCGTAGGGAGAAGAGCGACATGACATCGCCGCTGGTGGTCAGCGTCATCTTGAACACCAATCGCCGGGAGGACACGCTGGCGTGTCTGGCCTCGTTGGCCGCCAACGACCATCCGCACCACCGCATCATCGTGCTGGACAACGCATCGACCGATGGGTCGGCGGCGGCGATCAGCCGGGCGTACCCCGACGTGCGCATCATCCATCTCAGCGAAAATCTGGGCTATGCCGGCAACAACAACGTGGGCATCGCCGCTGCGCAGGAGA
>JAWKOK010000197.1:0-1683 GCA_041391205.1 Caldilineaceae bacterium | reverse complement strand
CCACCAGGTCAACGTGGAGGGGATGTTGACGCTGCTGCAACTGGCCGGTGAGCAATCCCAGTGGCGGCAGCGGCCGGTGCAGTTTATCTTCCCCAGCTCCATTGCGGTCTACGGTCTGCCCGAGCGGTCCAGCAAAGGGCTCTACCAACAGGTGCGCGAGTGGGAGTGGAACCAGCCGCGCACCATGTACGGCTGCAACAAGCTCTACTGCGAGATGCTGGGCAACTACTACGACCATTACTACCGGCAACTGGCGGCCGAGCAGCCGGTGACGGTGGACTTCCGCTGCGTGCGCTTTCCCGGCCTCATCAGCGCGTTCACCGTCCCGACCGGCGGCACCAGTGACTATGCGCCCGAGATGATCCATGCCGCGGCCCGGGGCGAACCATACGCCTGCTTCGTCAGCGAGGAGGCGCGCATCCCGTTCATGGCCATGCCCGACGCGGCCGCCGCATTGGTCCGGCTGGCGCGCGCCCCGCGCGAACACTTGACGCGGTCGGTCTACAACGTCACGAGCTTTAGCCTCTCCGCGGCGGAGGTTCGGGAGATGGTCATGTCCCACTGTCCCGACGCGGTCATCACCTTTGCGCCCGACGACAAGCGCGCCGCCATCGTCGACAGCTGGCCCGCGGACCTGGACGACAGCGCCGCGCGCCGGGACTGGGGCTGGCACCCGCAGTACGATGCGGAGAGTGCGTTTCGCGACTATTTGGTGCCGAATATTCGGGAGAGGTATGGGAGAGGCAGGAGCAAAGATTGAAGATTGAAGATTGAAGATTCAAGATTGGCGGCAAGCGCGGGCACGTCCAATCTTGAATCTTCAGTCTTGTTTTGCTCTCTATGCACCGCCCGCATCCGCCGCTGTGGCAGCCCGTCGTGGAGAAAGTCCATGGGCAGGTCGGCGACGACGGTGCCGGCATAGCGCACGACGAGCCGCCGGTCGCCGGTGAAGGCGCCGAGCACGCTGACTTCCACGTCCCAGAGCGCGGCCAGTTCCTGGAGCCGGGAGAGCTTGGCCGGCGGCACGGCAATAACCAGCCGCTCCTGGGCTTCGGAAAGCCAGATTTCCCACGGCGTCAGGCCGGGATATTTGAGCTTGACGTTGGTCAGTTCCACGTCCACGCCCAACTCTTCGCCCATCTCGCCCACGGACGAGGAAAAGCCGCCCGCGCCGCAGTCGGTGATGGCGTTGTAGAGCTGCGCGTCGCGTGCGGCTTCGACCAGTTCGATCAGGCCTTTTTCGGTGATGGGATCGCCGATCTGCACCGCGCTGCCCGCGGTCTCGCTGGTCTCGTGGGTCAACTCGGCCGAGGAAAACGTGGCGCCGTGGATGCCGTCGCGGCCGGTGCGCCCGCCCAAGGCCACCACCAGATCGCCCACCTGCGCGGCCGTGGGATGCGCGCCCCGGGGCAACAGCCCGGCGCAGCCGCAGAAGACCAGCGGATTGCCCAGGTAGCCCTCGTCGTAGAGCACCGCGCCGTTGACGGTGGGCAAGCCCAGTTTGTTGCCGTAGTCGCCCACGCCCGCGACGACGCCCTCGGCAATGCGCCGCGGGTGGAGAATGCCGCCGGGCAGCGCCGCGTGGGGGTAGTCCTGGGGGCCGAAACAGAGCACGTCGGTGCAGGCGATGGGCCGGGCCGACACGCCGAGAATGTCGCGCACCACGCCGCCCACGCCGGTGTT
>JAWKOK010000196.1:0-1698 GCA_041391205.1 Caldilineaceae bacterium | reverse complement strand
AGACGCCGACACCCCCGCCACCTTGGGCGAATTGCCCGAAGGCGTGGCGGCCACGTACGTGTGGCGGAAGTAGTCCGCACGATCCCCCCGGCGTAGCGCCGGTGACGGGGCCAATCGCATTGCAGCAAAACGGGGACAGCGGCCGCTGTCCCCGTTTCTATTTTCATGGAATGTTCGCCGGCGCGACCGGCGTCAGCGTTCGTCCGCCAGCAGCGTCTCCACTTTCTCCACCAGCCCTCGGTTGCCCACGAAGAGCGGCGTGCGTTGGTGCAGTGACGCCGGCGTCAGGTCGAGGATGGGGCCGGCGCCGTCGGACGCATAGCCGCCCGCTTGGGCCGCGAGAAAGGCCAGCGGCGCGGCTTCGTAGGCCAGCCGCAACTTGCCGTGGGGCAGCGCCGCGTCCTTGGTGTCGGCCGGATAGTAGAAGACGCCGCCGCTGAGCAGGTTGCGGTGGAAGTCGGCCACCAGCGAGCCGATGTAGCGCAGCGACAGCCCCGGGCCGCCCTCTTCCTTGCCTTGCAGCCACCGGGTGAAGCGCTGCACGCCCGGACTCCAGTACTGCTCGTAGCCCTGGTTGACGCTGTAGTACTTGGGCTTCTCCGGGATGCGAATGTTGGGATGGGAGAGTAGAAACTCGCCAATATTGGGGTCCAGCGTGAAGCCGTGGACGCCCTGGCCGGCCGAATAGACCATCATGGTGCTGGAGCCGTAGATGATGTAGCCGGCGGCCACCAGATCTCGGCCCGGCTGCAACACGTCGGCCAACGTCCCCGGGCCGGACTCGCTGCGCCGCCGGTAGATGGCGAAGATGGTGCCGATGCTGATGTTGTAGTCGATGTTGGACGAGCCGTCCAGCGGGTCGTAGAGCAGCACATACTTGCCCACGGGGAAATGGGACGGAATGGGGATGATCTCCGCTTCTTCTTCCGAGGCCATAACGGCCAGCCGTCCCGTGTGATCGTTGAGCCGGAAGATGGTGCGCTGCGCGTAGTGGTCCAGCTTCTGCACGACTTCGCCCTGGACGTTCTCCTCACCGGTCGACCCCAAGATTTCCGCCAGGCCGGCCCGGGTCGTCTTGCCGGCGATGATCTTCGCGGCCAGTGCCATGTCGTACAGAATCCCGGTCAACGTGCCCGTGGCATCCACGTGCTGTTGTTGCTGGTCCAGGATGAAACGCTCAATGGTCGTAATCTTGGGTTCGGGCAAACGTGCGGCCGTCATGTCGAGCTCGTTCTCCTACGCTGCGGAGCGGAGATAGGACTCCAGGGTGCTTTCGGTGTCGTTCTGATCGTACAGCAACGGGGCCGCATTGGCGGTGAAGACCTCGGCGGTGACCACGCAGCGCACGATGTCGTTGCGGCTCGGCACCTCGTACATGACGTCCAGCAGCGCGGTCTCGACGATGCTGCGCAGGCCGCGCGCCCCGGTGCGGCGCAGGAACGCTTCCGTGGCAATCGCGTCCAGCGCCGCCTGGGTGAATTCCAGCGCCACGCCGTCCATGGCAAAGAGACGTTGGAACTGGCGCACGACGCTGTTCTTGGGCTCCACCAGGATGCGCACCAACGTGTTGCGGTCCAGCGCCTCCAGGCTGGTGACCACCGGCAGACGCCCCACGAATTCGGGGATCAGGCCGTAGGTCAGCAGATCATCGGGCATGACCTGGGCCAGGTAGAAGCTCTCTTCCCGGCTGTCCTTCTC
>JAWKOK010000195.1:0-1711 GCA_041391205.1 Caldilineaceae bacterium | reverse complement strand
TCTATGAGAGGCGGCTGGACTGAACGGATCCCCGGCATCGGTGAGCGTGACGTGGGCGGCGCTGCCGTGGCCTGCCGACGATGCAGCAAACCTGTTTGACAAGCCCGATGTTCTCCCGTACAATCCTATTTGTCGTATATCATATATGACATTCCACAGCGCAACTGAAACGAATCATGCCCGCCGCCAACCGCGCCTTTCTCAGCAAACGCGAATTCGTCTACGCGACCTTGCGCGCCGACATCATGAACGGCGCCCGCGCACCCGGCCAGCGCCTGGTCATCGATGAACTGGCCGCCGAGTTGGGCGTCAGCCCCATCCCCGTGCGCGAGGCGCTACAAGAGCTCCAGCACGACGGCCTGGTCGCCATTGAGCCGTATGTGGGCGCCCACGTCACCGAACTGGACGCGGAGGTCATTCGCGAGGTCTTTGCGCTGCTGGAGTCCTTCGAAGTCATCAGCGGGCAAGCCGCCTGCCAGTGCATGGACGATGGCGAATTCCAGAGCATGGAGACGCTGCTGCGTACCATGGACGCGCATGTGGACGACCTGGAGCAGTGGTCCGAGGACAACGTGCACCTGCACCAATTCATCTGTGACTGCGCGGGCATGACGTTGCTGCCGCCCATGATGCAACAAGTGCTCGACCACTGGCAACGCTTGCGCCGCCACTACCTGGAGGACGTGATGGCCTGCACCGTGCAGAAGGCCCAGGCCGAGCACTGGCAACTGCTGGCGGCGCTGCGCACACGCAACCCGGAGCATGTGGCAGGGGTGATCCACGAACACAACCAGCGCGCCCTGGCCACCTACATCACCCACCTGCGCAAAACCGGCGACGTCACCCTGTGAACTGCACACCTCGCGCATCTCGCGCATCACACAACCCGTTTCAACGGGTTTCGCAACCTTAGCTGTCGGATTCATCCGACAGATCCGAAATACGAATTCATCTGACGCGATGCATCCGCCAGATTCGCAACACGAATTCGCCTGACGGGACTCATCCGCCGGAACACGGAGGCAACCGCATGACCCTGGCCATCGACACCCGCAGCATCGTGGACGAAGTGCGCAGCCAAGCCATCGACCCGACCGCGCTGCTCCAGCCACGCCGCAAGATCACCGGCATCTCGGCCATTCTCTTGCCCTTTCACCCCGACGGCACGGTGGACTGGGCCAGCTTCGAGGGCCACGTGGCCCGCACCGCCGCCCACGGCATCACCCCCGCGGTCAACATGGACACCGGCTACGTCAACCTGATCGACGAAGCCACCCGGCGCGAAGTCTTGCGCCGCACCCAGGCCACGCTGGACGGTGGGCCCTTCGTGGCCGGCTCTTTCGTGCCCGACCAACCCGGCGCGGCGTGGAACCCCGCCGCCTACCGCGCCCAGATCGACCTCATCCGCAGCCACGGCGGCACGCCCATCATCTTCCAATCGTTCGGCCTCACCGGCCAACCCGGTCCGGCCATTGTCGATGCCTACGCCGAACTGGGCGAGCATTGCGACGAGTTCATCGCCTTCGAGTTGGGGCAGATGTTCGCGCCCTTCGGCCAGATCTACGACCTGGAGACTTACGCCGGGCTGCTGGGCGTGCCCCAGTGCGTGGGGGCCAAACACTCGTCGCTCAGCCGCCAACTGGAGTGGCAGCGCCTGGTCCTGCGCAACCGCGTGCGGCCCGACTTCAAGGTCTTCACCGGCAACGACCTG
>JAWKOK010000194.1:0-1741 GCA_041391205.1 Caldilineaceae bacterium | reverse complement strand
TCCTGGTGGGTGGCATAGCCGGGCACGGTGCACAGGTGAGGCGCATCGGTGCCGAGCAGCAAGGGCGCGCCCGCAGCATGGAGCGCGGCCACAAGGTCGCGCCGCTGCGCGCTGACGGGGCCGAGCGCGTAGGCGCGCGTGGCGAAGTCGGCCGGGGTGCAGAGCGTGCTCTTGGCGTGGTGTGCGGCGTAGCGGCGCATGGCCAGTTGCGCGGGCGACGGCGCGCCGTCAGCCGGCCGGAAGCGCTGCCAGATGACCAGCGTGGGCGTGTTCCAGACGCCGTGCTCGACCGTCTGCGCGATCAGCGCGGGCCGATCGTCCGCTTGCAGGCTGCTGTAGCCGTCCAGATGTTCGATGCTGCGCTGGCCGGAGGCGAGGACTCGATCCAGGCGCACGGTGTCGGGCACGTGGCCGACCACGTCCAGGCCGAGTTCGGCCGCGGCGGCCAGCACTGCGGCGTAGGCGTCCGCGGGCAGGTAGTCGTACACCTTGATGAAGTCGTAGCCCTGGGCCTGTTGTGCGGCCACGCGCGCGGCGTACGCGGCGGCAGTGACGCCGTCGCACGCGCACGGCAGTTCGCCCATGCACGGCCCGGCCGTGACGATGCGCGGTCCCACGCGCACACCCTGCGCAATCTCATCCCGCCAGCGGAGATGCTGGGGCCGGCCGTTCATGTTGCGCACGGTGGTGACGCCGTAGGCCAGGTAGAAGCGCAGATCCGCCGGGGTCTCCACGTGCACGTGCATGTCGGTCAGCGCCGGCATCAAGTAGCGCCCCGCGCCGTCGATGACTGTTGCGCCGGCCGGGACGGCCACAGTGTCCACCGGGCCGAGAGCGACAATGCGCCCGGCGGCGATGATCACGGTCTGGCGCGGCAGAACTGCGTCCACATCCATGGTCACTACGTTGACGTCGACAATGGCGCTGGGTGGTGCGGCAAACGACAGCGCGTGCGAAGCGTGCCCACCGGCTGCCGGCAGAAGAGAGCAGAACGTCAAGGCGATCAAACTGCGTGTCAGGCGTCTCATGGGGGTCGACTCCTTTCCGGATACGCTCGCTATCTACATGGTACAGGCGAGGTGTCCCAGAAACGTCCCAGCAACGCATGACAACGCGCACGCTGTGCGCACTGTGAACGTCTTGTCGGTGGAGTCCGACTTGGCGGCCGAGCGCCATGCAGGACGTTGGCAGGAGAATCGCCGGACAGGGCGAATGGGTTTGTGCCGCGTGTGAGGAATTGCTTGATTGGGGATGGCGAGCTCGACTGCGCCGGGCTTGGCAGCGGCAGCGGTTCAAACCGCCGCCTGCCACGGTAAACAGGCTCAAGCCTGTTGTGTCAGCAGCACGGCGCTGCTCGGCCACAAAAATGAGGGACGCACCCTATGCGGCGCGGCCATGCAATCGGCCCGCAGCGATGGTACAATTCACGCTTTGAAGAGCTATTGGACGCCAATCGCAGGAGCGCGCAGATGCATCTGCTTCGACAATTCTCGGCCTACTACCGCCCCTACATGCGGCTATTTTACCTTGATTTCGGCTGTGCCGTCATTGTGGGTCTGCTGGAACTGGGCTTTCCGCTGGCTGTGACCCAGTTCGTGGACAACTTGCTGCCCGGCGGGGATTGGCCGCTGATCATTCTGGCCACGGTCATCCTGCTGGTCATCTACGCGCTGAACACCGGGCTCCAATACGTAGTCACCTACTGGGGGCATATGCTCGGCATCAACATCGAAACGGACAT
>JAWKOK010000193.1:0-1755 GCA_041391205.1 Caldilineaceae bacterium | reverse complement strand
GGTGTCGCGGTCGGCTCCGGTGTGGCGGTGGCCGCGGCTGCCTCGGTCGCGGCAGGCTCTGGCGTGCTCTCTGATGCTGCGCCGGCGGCTTGGTCCTGACTTGCAGCATCAGACTCGGCCACGGCCTCCGCGTCCGCAGGTGTTTCTGCGGCGGACGCCGTCTCAGTATCTGTGGCAGCCTCGGTGGGGGCCGCTGCCGCCGCTGCGCCTGAAGCTTCCGTGGTGTAGGTGGGTACGGGTGTCGGCAGCGTGGCCTCATCCACCTCGTTACGTCCACATGCGGCCGGCACAAGGAGCGTAAACGCCAACAGAACCGGCAACGCCAAACGTCTCATGGTTTTGACTTCCTCTCGTTCGGTCCAAGTTCAGGAGCAACCCGTCGTTCGCAGGCTGTTCCATAATTCACAAACAACTTACACATTCTCTATGGATTGTGGCGGGCTGTCAATTTCGGCGTGGGAACTGCCGGAGTGATTTGTCGGAAACTGGTGGCTACAGGAGCGCGTCTGCATCATCAGCGTCCCCATCGTCGTCTTCTGCCAGATCGGCGCGATTGGCGTAGAAGATCAGTTGCACGGAGCCGTACTTGCGCCGGTCGTACTCTTCCAGCACGGCCAGGTCCACCGGCGTCTCCTCGCGCGGATGAATCTGGACGATGACCGCGCCGTACTCCGCCAGCAGCTCGGGCTTGGCGTCGATGGCCAGCAGCGCCTTGCGCCAGAGCTCTTTGTACTGGGGCGGGGCCACGTAGATGAGATCGAAGGGTTCGCCCTGGTATCGCTCCAAAAACGCAAAGCTGTCCCCCTGCGTGACGACACCCTGCTTAGCAAAGCCACAGTGACGGAGGTTGGCCTGAATCGTCTGCACGGCGCGGCGGTTCAGGTCGAGGAACTGGACGAAGGCCGCGCCGCGGCTCAGCGCCTCGATACCCACTGCGCCCGTGCCGCCGAAAAGATCGAGCACACGCGTGTCGATGATCCAGGTGCCGATGATGCTGAAGAGCGCTTCCTTGGCGCGGTCTGTGATGGGCCGGGTGCTGTCGCCCGGAACCGATTGCAGACGTCGTCCTTTGGCCAAACCGGCGATTACACGCACGCGACGATTTCCCTTCTGCGACATTCAGGATCAGGACAGAGTAGGCTACGGTTGCAGCACGGCCGCCCAGGTGCCGTCGTTGAAGAGTTGATAGTAGCGGATTGTGGCGTCCTCGAAACACGCGGTCAGGCGGCCGCGTTCAAACTCCTGGGTAACTGTGTGCTGGCACAGACGTTCCTCCACTTCGGTGGTGCCCATCTGCTGCTGCACGTCTTCGTGCTCACACCACACCTTGCCGAAACCGCGGCGGGGCAGCGGCGGCGATGACGGATCGCCGCCCAGCGGATTGCAGGAGAAAGTGGGCTGGTTCTCCGTCCACGTGTCGGCGAAAACTTTCCACGTGCCGTCGGGCAGCAGCACGTAGATCTGGTTCTCCCAACTGACCCAGAGCATGAACCGGTCGTAGTCGGGCCCAGGACCAAACTCGTTGAAGCCGACCGGCTCCGTGTGGGCCGCGTCCACGGCGCAGCCCATCACCGACTCCGGCGCGGCAAATCCGGCCAGATCCAGGTCCGATTCGAGCACGCAGTCGGTGGAGTTTTCCACCACCACCGGCGAATTGGTCACCGCGTCGGCGCTGGGGATGGTCGCATTGGCCGCGGACGCGCCGACGACCGGCGTCGGCTCCAGCGTCACTTGGATCATCGCCGTGTCATCGGA
>JAWKOK010000192.1:0-1764 GCA_041391205.1 Caldilineaceae bacterium | reverse complement strand
GCAGCCCGACGCCGGGCCAGTTCATCGTCGCTCACATCCACCGACAGCGTGTTGCTGACCGCGTCGATGGTGATCATGTCGCCGTTCTGCACGAGGGCAAGGTTGCCGCCCACCTGGGACTCCGGCGTGATGTGGCCGACCACGAAGCCGTGGGTGCCGCCGGAGAAGCGTCCGTCGGTGATGAGCGCCACGCTCTTGCCCAAGCCCGCGCCCATGATGGCTGAGGTAATGGAGAGCATCTCGCGCATGCCCGGGCCGCCCTTGGGGCCTTCGTAGCGGATGACGACCACGTCGCCGTGGGTGACCGCGCCTGCTTCCAGGCCGGCCAGCGTCTCTTCTTCCGAGTCGAAGACCTTGGCCGGTCCGGTGAAACGCTCGCCTTCCTTGCCCGTGATCTTGGCCACCGCGCCCTCTTCGGCGAGGTTGCCGTAGAGGATGTTCAGATGGCCGGTCTTCTTGATAGGGTCGCTGAGCGGATGAATCACGGTCTGCCCCTCGCTCAGGTCGGGCATGGCCTCCAGGTTCTCGGCCAGCGTCTTGCCGGTGACGGTCAGGCAGTCGCCGTGGAGCAGCCCCTCGCGCAGCAGCAGCTTCTGCACCGCGGGCACGCCGCCCACCTCGTGCAGGTCTTCCATCACAAACTGGCCGCTGGGCTTGAGGTCGGCGATGAAGGGCACGCGGTTGGAGATCTCCTGGAAATCGTCGATGGTCAGCGGCACGTCCGCGGCCTTGGCGACGGCCATGAGATGGAGCACGGCGTTGGTGGAGCCGCCCAGGGCCATGACCATGGTGATGGCGTTTTCGAAGGCCTTGCGCGTCAGGATGTCCAGCGGCTTGATGTCCTCTTCCAAGAGGTGGCGGATGGCCGCGCCGACCTGGCTCGTTTCGGTGAGCTTGCCTTCGCTCTCCGCGGGATAGGAGGAGCTGTTGGGCAGGCTCATGCCCAGCGTCTCGATGGCCGAGGCCATGGTGTTGGCGGTGTACATGCCGCCGCACGCGCCCGCGCCCGGACACGCGTTCTTGAGCACCGCCTTCAGTTCGCCCTCGTCGATGTCGTGGGCCAGGTATTGGCCGTAGGCTTCGAAGGCCGAGACGATGTCCAGCTTGCGCCCGTTGAGGTAGCCGGGCTTGATGGTGCCGCCGTAGACCATGATGCTGGGCCGGTTGATGCGGGCCATGGCCATGAGCACGCCCGGCATGTTCTTGTCGCAGCCCGGCAGCGAAATGTTGGCGTCGTAATACTGGGCACGCATGACCGCCTCGATGGAATCGGCGATGATGTCGCGCGAGACCAGCGACGCCTTCATGCCCTCGGTGCCCATGCTGATGCCGTCGCTGACGCCGATGGTGTGGAAGATGAGGCCGACCAGGTCCGCCTGCTGCACGCTCTCCTTGACCCGGCGGGCCAACGCGTTGAGGTGCATGTTGCAGGTGTTGCCTTCCCAGCCCATGCTGGCGATGCCCACCTGCGCCTTCTTCATGTCATCGTCGTCCAGGCCCACGCCGTAGAGCATGGCCTGGGAGCCCACCTGTGACCGCACCTGGGTCAACTGGCTGCTGTACTTGTTGAGTTTATGACCGTTGACGGTTGTCACCGACATGAGCGCTTTCTCCAATCAAAATCGTTAAAATAAGAATATTTCTCATTGCTCATCGGTAATTTTCTAGTTCTTATTGCGTCGGTCGGCGCCGATCAAATAACAAATGAAAAATTACCGATGAGCAATGACCAATCAACTCCCGCAGCCGTTGTCGGTCAGAAGG
>JAWKOK010000191.1:0-1790 GCA_041391205.1 Caldilineaceae bacterium | reverse complement strand
CCGACCTCTACGGCGTGAGCGTGGGCGACGTGCTCGGTATTGAGATGGAGTGAGAATCATGCCCGTTCCCCAGCGGATCGAGCCCGGCCCGGGCCAGGAATCGGTGTGGGACTACCCACGACCGCCGCGGCTGGAGGCGATGACGGCCCGGGTGCGTGTCGTCTTCAACGGCGTGACCGTCGCCGACACCACCGGCGCCTACCGCGTGCTGGAGACGAGCCATCCGCCCACGGTCTACATCCCGCCGGCGGATGTGCGCATGGAGTTCCTGCACCCCACGGGACAGCGCAGCCTGTGCGAGTGGAAGGGGCAGGCCCGCTATTTCGACCTGACCGTGAACGACCGCACAGCCGCCCAGGCCGCATGGAGCTATCCGGCGCCCACACCGGGATTCGCCACCATTCGCGACTACCTTGCCTTCTATCCGGCGCGCGTGGATGCATGCTATGTGGACGACGAACTGGTCCAGGCACAGGCGGGCGATTTCTACGGCGGCTGGATCACGGCCAACATTGTCGGCCCTTTCAAAGGCGCAGCGGGCACGTGGGGCTGGTGAGGCTGTAGGCACGCATCAAGAAGGAGACGTTGCATGGAGATCGGGATTTTCTCGCGCATCTTTGCGCGGCCCACGCTGGACGAGGCCTTTGCCGCCGTGGTCGACCAAGGCCTGCACGTGGTCCAGTTCAACTACCTCACCGCAGGCATCGACGACATGCCCGGCGTGATCGACGACGCCATGATCGCCCAGGTCAACGCGGCCGTGGCCAAGTATGACATGCAGCTTGCGGGGGTGAGCGGCACCTTCAACATGATCCACCCGGATCCCGCCGTGCGTGCTACAGGGCTGGAGAAGCTCGCGGCCGTCATCGCCAGCGCGCCGCGCATCGGTGCCAAGGTGGTCACGCTGTGCACGGGCACGCGCAACCCGGCGTCCATGTGGCGTCATCATCCCGACACCGCGTCGCCGGAAGCGTGGCGTGACCTGCTGGCGAGCATGGAGACCGCCCTGGCCGTGGCCGCGGAACATGGCGTGATGTTGGCGGTGGAGCCGGAGGTGAGCAACGTCATGTCCTCGCCCCAGAAGGCCCGCCGCCTGTTGGATGAAATGCAGTCGCCCCATCTGGGCATCATCATGGACGGCGCCAACGTCTTTCCCGCGGGCACCCTCGACCGGCAGCATGAAATTCTTGACGAGGCCTTTGCGCTCCTGGGCGACGACATCGTGCTGGCCCACGCCAAGGACATCTCCCGGGACGGCGAGGCGGGCCACGAGGCTGCGGGCACGGGCCTGCTGGATTACGGGTATTATGTCAAGCTACTCGACCAGAGCGCGTACAGCGGCCCGCTGGTCGCCCACAGCCTGACCGAGGCGCAGGCGCCGCAAGTCGTGGCGTTTCTGCGCGGCGTGATCGACGCCGTGGGTGCGTGAGGCGGCCACGCCGGCGCGTCGACAATTGAGGCAAGTGAAAGGCCAGGTCAGCGCGGCGACCTGGCCTTTTGCATGGTCGCCTTGTGCGCCTACCAATAGACCATACCGCGACGGTCGGTGCGGGCGCGGTAGAGACAGCCGTCGAATGCGGTCACGTAGAGCGTCTGCAGGTCGGCGTCGCCAAAGCAGCAGTTGGTGGGCGTGGCCGGCACGGGGTGAGTCTCCAGCACGCGGCCGGTGGGCGTGAACACGTAGATCATAGGCCCGGGTCCGCTCTGGGTCCAGCCGGCTGTGGCCACGATGTTGCCGTCCGCGTCCAGACGCATGCCGTCGATGCCGCGGTGGGGGTAGAAATTGTGGA
>JAWKOK010000190.1:0-1795 GCA_041391205.1 Caldilineaceae bacterium | reverse complement strand
GCCGCGCCGGTCAGGCCGGCCAGCCATGTGATGGATGCTTCGCGCTCGGCCAAGAAGCCTGCCAGGCTCTCGGCGAGATCGCGTTCGTTGTACCGGCGCTCCGTCACCCACGCACCCGGATGGATGGGCGTGAACTCTTCATCCGGGCGGTGCAACATGCAGTCCACACGCGCGCGGAAATCTTCCCGTTCCTCGTCGTAGAGGTGGTTGATCACCTCGAGGAGCGACCAGTCGTCCGGCGTGGGTCTCCAGCGCGCCTGTTCCTGGCTCACGCCGGCGGCCAGGTGCAGGATCACTTGGGCGTTTTCCTCCATGCGGGCCACAATCTGCATCACATCCATGGCTGACCTCTCTTTCTACACAGGTCTTTCGACACAGGCCGTTCAAAACGGGCGCAGTCTCGGCGATGTCGGCTTGGCTTGCAACCGGAGCCGTGCACATCAGTCTACCACGACCGGCCGCAATCCGTTTTTCGGTGGGTTGCACATGGGTTTTGGCCTATGTTATACTTCCCTCGACATTGCCCTTCTCCATTCCATGTGGAAAGCAAAACCAAATCTATTTCTGTAGATCCAAAGGAGAAAAACCTAAATGGCTAGCGTCACCTACGATCATGTGTACAAGCGCTTCGGCGACGTGGTCGCGGTCAACGATCTGAACATCCAGATTGAAGACAAAGAGTTTCTTGTGTTCGTCGGCCCGTCGGGTTGTGGCAAGACCACCAGTCTGCGCCTGCTCGCCGGGCTGGAGGAGATCAGCGAAGGCAATATCATGATTGGCGATCGTGTGGTCAACGATGTGCCGCCCAAGGATCGTGACATTGCCATGGTGTTCCAGAGCTACGCGCTCTACCCGCACATGAGTGTCTATGACAACATGGCCTTCGGTCTCAAGCTGCGCAAGACACCCAAGGCCGACATCGACCGCCGTGTGAAGGAAGCAGCCGACATCCTGGACATTGGTCACCTGCTCGACCGCAAGCCGAAGCAACTCTCCGGTGGTCAGCGCCAGCGTGTGGCTGTGGGTCGCGCCATCGTCCGTGAGCCCGCCGTCTTCCTCTTCGACGAGCCGCTTTCGAACTTGGATGCCAAGCTGCGCGTCCAGACCCGTGCCCAGTTGACCCGTCTGCACCAGCGCCTGGCCACCACGTTCATCTACGTGACCCACGACCAGGTGGAGGCCATGACCATGGCCAGCCGCATCGCGGTCATGAAGGACGGCATTCTGCAGCAGATCGATTCGCCGCAGAATCTCTACGATCACCCGCACAACGTCTTCGTCGGCGGCTTCATCGGCAGCCCGAGCATGAACTTCTTCGATGCCACGCTGGTCGAAAGCGACGGCAAGCTGGAGGTCAACACCGGCGGCTTCCGCCTGGAAGTGCCCGCCGAAAAGGCCGAAGAATGGCGTCCTCACAAGGGCCGCGAGGTCATCTTCGGCATTCGCCCTGAGGACATCCATGCCAAGCCGTACGTGGCTCCGGGCATCTTGGAATCGGACATGACCGCCCGCGTGGACGTGACCGAGTTGATGGGTAACGAGATCTTCCTCTACTTGATGACCAAGGACGACAAGCAGTTCATCGCCCGTGTGGATCCGCGCGTCAAGGTTGCCAATGGCGACGAACTGGAACTGGCCGTCAACATGGCGAACGCCCACATCTTCGACCCCAAGACTGAGGTCTCCCTGGCCGGGTAATTTCCTTCGGTCAGATCGCTGAAATCCATGGCAGCCGGGTCCGCTTATGCGGATCCGGCTGTTTTTTATACCCCGCCGCTGCCGAAATATGACCGCC
>JAWKOK010000189.1:0-1835 GCA_041391205.1 Caldilineaceae bacterium | reverse complement strand
TGGTCCGTGGCATCGTAGCTGTGGTAGTCGTAGGGCGGCTCGTCGGTGCCCAGCACCAGGCTGAACATGGACGGGATGCCGGTCACCGCGTGGGGAACGTCATGGCGCGTCAGCACCTCGTGGATGCCGTCCATGAGCATCTTGCCCCGGGCAAAAATCGTCTCGATGATCGGCTCGGTCTCCAGGATCTCCAGCGTGGCATTGGCCGCGGCAGTGGCCGGCACATTGCCCACGTAGGTGCCGCCGTGGGCCACGTCGCCGTCGTCGATGGGCGCCATGATCGCCTCGCGCCCGGCGATGGCCGCGACCGGGTAGCCGTTGCCCATGGCCTTGGCATACGCGGCCAGGTCGGCCTTGACGCCGAAATATTCCTGGGCGCCGCCATTGGCCAGGCGGAAACCGGTCTTCACTTCGTCGAAGATCAGCACCACCCCGTACGCATCGCACAGGCGGCGGATGGCCTGCAACCATTCCAGCCGCGGCACAATGCCCGCCGTGTTGCCCATGACCGGCTCCACCATCACCGCCGCGATCTGCTCGCCCCGGCGTTTGAAAACACGCTCCACCGCGTCGATGTCGTTGTAGGGCAGCGTGAGCAGATACTCCTGGATACCCCGGGGAATGCCCCGGCTGGTGGGGATCGGGCGCGTCTCGCCCCGCGGGCCCATGGTTGCCGACGTGACGGACGGCGTGTTGTAGAGCACGTAGTCGTACATGCCGTGATACTGGCCGTCGAACTTGATGAACAACTCGCGGCCGGTGTGCGCGCGGGCGATGCGCAGCGCGTGCATGGTCGCCTCGCTGCCGGTGTTGGCCAGGCGCACCTTGTCCATGCCCGTCATGCGCGTAAAGCGTTGGGCCAGTTCAATTTCCAGCGGGGTCGTGCCGGCAAAAAGCGTCCCCTGCTGGATGGCCTCGCTGACACGGGCAGTCACGCGCGGCTCGGCATGGCCCAAAATAATGGGACCGAAGGCCAGGCGATAGTCGATGTAACGATTGTCGTCGGCGTCGAAAATATGCGCACCCTCGCCGTGGGTCATGATGAGGGTATCTTCGTCACCCCAATAGCGGAAGTTGGAGTTCACGCCGTTGGGGATGTACTGCTTCGCCTGTTGGAACAGAGCGCGGGTTTTGCGTAATGTACGCGTCATAATTGACCTCTGGGTGGGAAAACCGCACCATCGGATGCGGCAAACGGTTTGCGTGTTGCGCCTGAGAAATCGGCGTCATTTGCTGACATTGCATGTCACTCAACACTGGCCGTTTCACCCCCCAACAAGATCACCGTATGGTCATCTTCATCCATAAATCCTCCCTGGTTTTGGATTGCCTGCCGGCGCCGACACGGACAGATCAGCGTCATGCTCTTTCCCGGGCAGATCGCGGTATCGCGGGCCAAGCAATACCCCTGCGGCGGGATTGGACACGATCGTCCACGTCCTGCGTGCGGTGACGTTCGTCACACGGCCACGTGATCCTGTGTCGCCGGATCGGGTTGCGGCGTCTCTGTTGCAGGCTTATCCCACGTATAGATTTCTTTCACGATGTCCAAGTAGATGAATGTCTCCGTGTCGCGCACGCCCTCGACGCCATAGAGCTTCTCCGTCAGAAAGCGCAGCAGGTCGCTGTTGTCCACACAGATGACCTCGACCAGCAGGTTGTACTGTGACGACGAAATGGTCAGATAGATGACCTCCTCGAAGGCGGCGATCTTGTGCGCGATCTCCTGCAAGCGATTGCCGTCCGCCTTCACGCCGATGAGCGCCATGGTGTGATAGCCGATGCGCGTCGGGTTGGTGACGGCCACAATCTGCAGGATTTCCGCATCGGTCAGA
>JAWKOK010000188.1:0-1844 GCA_041391205.1 Caldilineaceae bacterium | reverse complement strand
GCGCCCCAGCGCGGATGTCTTTCCCGGGTGGCTGCGGGCGTTCAACCAGCGCGGCTACACACCTTTCCTGCGCCCCATGCCCGACGGGGACGCCGACGAGGTGGAGCTGAACGTCGTCGCCGGTGTCGCGCCCAAAGCGCACCCCAAAGTCTGGATCAACGGCCTGCTCTTCGCGCTGACGGTGGTGAGCACGCTCTTCGTGGGCGCGCTCTACGGCGAGGCCGCGGCCTCGGTCACCAGCGCCGCCGACCTGTTGCGGCCCAGTTTCCTGTTGTCGGGCTGGCCCTTTGCGGCCACGCTGCTCGGCATTTTGGGTGCGCACGAGTTCGGTCACTACTTCGCCGCGCGCTATCACAAAGTCGGCGTGACGCTGCCCTACTTCATCCCCATGCCCTTCGGCTTCGGCACGCTGGGCGCGTTCATCCGCATGACCGAACCGGTGCCGGACCGGCGCAAGCTCTTCGACATCGGCGTGGCCGGACCCATCGCAGGTCTGATTCTGGCCGTGCCGCTGCTCTTCGTCGGCCTCAGCACCAGTCCCATGATGGTGCCGCCGTCGTCGCCGGGCGCCATGCTCGAAGGCAACAGCATACTGTACTACACGGCCAAGTTCCTGGTCTTCGGCAAAGTCCTGCCCAATCCGCTCACCGGCGAGGATGTGCTCATGAACCAGGTCACCTTCGCCGCGTGGATCGGGCTGCTGGTGACGGCGCTCAACCTGCTGCCGGTGGGCCAACTGGACGGCGGCCACACGGTCTTCGCCCTCTTCGGCGAAAAGGCGCGCTACATCAACATGGCGGCCATCAGCGTGTTGGCGCTCTTTGCCGTGGCCAGCCTCGCGCCCGTGCAGACCATCCTGCCCGTGGCCGAACGGGTGGGCTTCAACGGCTGGGTCATCTGGCTGCTGCTGATCATGCTGGTCATCGGCCCATTCCATCCACCCGCGCTGGACGACGTGACGCGGCTGGATTTTCGTCGCCGCCTCGTCGGCTACGCGGTGATCGTCATTTTCATCCTGACCTTTGTCCCGGTGCCCATGCGCATTGTGGCATAATGTGCGCCCGCGCCAGAGACGACGGCCGCGGTCGTTCACGCAACAACCTGTAGAAGAGACGGACTTATGAGCACTCTACCCACCATGCAAGAAGTCATCCGGCGGCTGGACGCCTACTGGGCCGCGCACGGCTGTATGGTCTGGGCGCCGTACAGCGAAAAGGTCGGCGCGGGCACCATGAACCCGGCCACCGTGCTGCGCGTCCTCGGACCCGAGCCGTGGAACGTGGCCTACGTCGAGCCCTCCTTCCGCGCCGACGACGGCCGCTATGCCGAAAACCCCAACCGCATGCAGATGCACAACCAGTACCAGGTCATCCTCAAGCCGGACCCGGGCAATCCCCAGGAACTCTACCTGGGCAGCCTGGAGGCCATCGGCCTGGACCTGACCAAGCACGACGTGCGCTTTGTGGAAGACAACTGGGAATCGCCCGCGCTGGGTGCGTGGGGTCTGGGCTGGGAAGTCTGGCTGGACGGCCAGGAGATCACCCAGTTCACCTACTTCCAGCAGTCGGGCAGCCTGACGCTGGACCCGGTGAGCGTGGAGATCACCTACGGGCTGGACCGCATCGTCATGTACCTGCAAAACAAGCAGCAGGTGTGGGACATCGATGTGGACGGCGTGCACACCTTCGATGAAATCTACCGCCCGGCCGAAGTGGAACATTGCGTCTACAACTTCGAGCTGGCCGACGTGACCCGGCTCAAGACGCTCTACGAGATCTACCAGGCCGAGGCCCAAGCCTGCATCGACCGCGGTCTGGTCATCCCGGCCCACGACTTCGTGCTGC
>JAWKOK010000187.1:0-1858 GCA_041391205.1 Caldilineaceae bacterium | reverse complement strand
CGCGTCAACGTGACGCCGACCTGCGCTTCCACGAGATCGGCGGCCCTGTCTTCGTCGCCGGCGGCCAGGAAATGGGACACGGCGCCTTCAATGCGGCCGGCGTCAGCCAGCCATGCCGCCGCGCGCCGATGCAGTTCATCAATCTGCTCCGGGGTGTGGTGGAGTTTGAGGCGCTCTTGCAGCAACTCCTGGAAGAGATGGTGGTAGCGATACCACCCGTGGTCGCCCAGGCGGATCGTAAAGACATCGCGTTGGATGAGTGCGGCAAGATGCTGCGGTCCGGCGGCGTCACCCGTTACCGTCGCGCAAAGGGAGCCGGTAAACTCGTCCAGTACCGAAGTCTCCAACAGAAAGCGCTGCAACGCGGGCGTTTGATGGTGGAGCACTTCATCGGTCAGGAAGGCGGCGAGCCAATCGTCGCCCCCCTGGAGCGCGCGGATGAGGCAGGGCACACCGTCACCCGCGCGCGCCGCCAGCACGGCCAATTGCAGCGCGGTGACCCACCCCTCGCTGCGGTCGGCCAGCTCCGCCAGTTGCGCGGGCGTGGACCCGTCATAGCCTTTGGCGGCGAGAAAGAGGCCGATTTCCTCCTCGGAAAAACGCAGATCGCCGGCGTCTACCACGCGGATGGCCTCATGGGCGAAGAGGCGGGCCAGCGGAAGGTCGGTGCGCTGGCGGGTGATGATGATCAGATGGAGGGTCGGCGGCCCGTGTTCCAACATGCTCGCAATCATCGCCGTGACGTCGGCCGATTGGACACGCTGGAGATCATCCAACACCAAGAGGTTGTGGGAACCGACCGAGTTGCGCGGGCCAAGCGTATCGTAGACAGCGAGCAACTGCGTGAGGGCGTGTTGGGGCGTGCTGTGGCTTTCTTCCAGCAGGCGCCGCACCAGGTCCTGTGCGCCCGGACGCACGCCTTCCAACGCGCCCGCCACGTAGTGCATGAACCGTGCGGGATCGGCGTCGCCCTCATCCAGGTTGAGCCATGCTGTCTGGGCGACCAGGTCGTCGGCGTCGAGCCAGCGACTGACGAGCGACGACTTCCCATAGCCGGCCGGGGCCTGGATGACGATGGCGCGCCGCGTGCGCCATTCGGACAGCCGTGCGTAGAGCCGCGGCCTGTCAACATAGCCGGCTGTATGACCGGGGCGCGTGAGCTTAGCATCGAGCAATAGCACCGCTGTCATTGCCTCCTGCAATGTTCGGATGCGCACGCGTCAATCCCGCCGGAAATCGGCCTGCGCTTGAGAAGTCCGACTTCCCCGAGAAGTCAGACTTCTGACGTCGGCGGCACCCCTGGCGGCCGCATGCAATGCTTACTGACCGCGTTGTGGACCACATTGCGGACCGCATTACGGGCCGCGGAAAAACCGCATGGCGATGCGGTAGAAATCCTGTGCGCAATTGGCTACACTGTTCTATAGTCTCATTGTGTCAGATTTCAAACATCTGACCGCAAGTACGCGTCCAGAGTTTGTGTAATTTTCTGACGGTCGGCCTTGTCGTTCGCGCGCTGCTCCCAAAGATGGAGACCGCTGCGCAACTGCGGTGATCGAGGCCCACCGTCACTCATTCTACTCAGTGTACCGCAGATGCGCCGCATCGGAGGAGTCATCAGAATGCAGTCCAAACCAGCAGTTGACCTGAATCGATGGACCGGACCCATGCGCCGGTCCATCCTGTTATTGGCCCTGATCGTCGCCGCCGTGATCGGCGCGACGGCGTGGGACACCCAAACAGCCTACGCCGCCACCATCAGCGTGGACGGCACGACCTGTACCCTGGCCGACGCCATCACCGCGGCCAATAGCGACACCGCCACCGGCGGTTGTGTTGCCGGCTCCGGCGCGGACAC
>JAWKOK010000186.1:0-1864 GCA_041391205.1 Caldilineaceae bacterium | reverse complement strand
AACAAGTTTGGCTGGGTACCCCACCAAGTGTCGCTGGATGAGGCGGCGGCCATGCGCGACCGGTGACCCACGGACCACGGTGACACATTGGGTAGACTGCCCGGAATTGGGCGAACAATTTCGGGAGAAGTGAGGAACTTTCATGAAGACCATTCCGCCGGCGCTCGCCGACCAGATCGCCGCTGCTGTTGCTGACCTCGCGCCGCGCTACGACGCCGATTACCGGCCCGCGGCGCCTGCCGACATGACGGCGGCCCAAGTGGCCAAGACCATCGACCACACATTGCTCAAGCCCGAAGCGACCGCGGCCGACGTGCGCACGCTCTGTGACGAGGCGCGCACGTGGGGCTTCGCCAGCGTCTGCGTCCACCCGACGCGCGTAGCGCAATGCGCCGAGTTGCTGGCGGACAGCAACGTTGCCGTCTGTTCCGTTGCCGGCTTTCCGCTGGGGGCGACGCTGCCGTCCGTCAAGGCCTTTGAGACCGAGCAGGCCATCGCCGCCGGCGCCACCGAAGTGGACATGGTCCTGAACGTGGGGCGACTCAAGGACGGCGATTACGCCACCGTCTTCGCTGACGTAGCGGGCGTCGTCGATGCGGCGCATGCGCGCGGCGCGCTGGTCAAGGTGATCTTCGAAACGTGCCTGCTCACCACGGAGGAAAAGATTGCCGCCTCCATCATCTGCCGGGAAGCGGGCGCGGACTTCATCAAGACGTCCACCGGCTTCAACAAGGGTGGGGCGACCTTGGCCGACGTCTGGCTTATGCGCCAGGCGGGCGGCCCCGAGATCGGCGTGAAGGCGGCCGGCGGTGTGCGCAACGGCGACGACGCGCTGCTCATGTTGGCGGCGGGCGCCACACGCATCGGCGCCAGCGCCGGTATCGCCATCGTGCAAAGCCTGTCCGGCGCACAGCCCGCGCCGGCCGAGGAGGCGACGTACTGACATGGCCACCCGCGTCACGGACTATGCACTTCTCATCGGCCATGTGTGGCGTTGCACCGCTTGTCGCGACAACCTGCTCGAACATCCGGAAACCATGTGGATTGGCTATAAACTGAGCGAACACCAGCGCGATGCCATCCGTGAGTTGACGGTCGAGCACTTTCAAACGGCCACGGCGTTGGCCAAGGCGACCGGTCTGGATGTGGACGATCTCTACGAGGGCATCGACCATCCCCGGGCGCGGCTGCGTCATCTCGGCAGCGTCAAGAACGAAGCATTCTACGCGCGGCGCGATTCGTAGCGACCCATCGCGCGCGGTGCCGCAGTTGCGTTGGATGCGTCAATCCCACGGCGTGCTGTGCGCCCCACTCTGCAGGAATTCTCCATGAACCAAGTGCTCCCCGGACTCTGGGAGATCGATGAGATCGGCAACACCGTCCACTGCTACGCATTCGAGTGGGAGGAGGGCATTACCCTGATCGACACCGGTATGCCCAAAGACGCGGCCACCATCATGGACGCCATCAAGGCCCAGGGCTGGCCGCTGCATCTGGTGCGCCGCATCATCATCACCCACATGGACGTGGACCACGCGGGCAGTCTGCTCAAGCTGAAGCAGGCCACACGGGCGCCCGTGGCCTGTCACACCGTGGAGAAGGAGTTTCTGGAGCATCCGTCACGGCGGCGACCCGGTCCGCTGCTGCTGCGTCCCTTGCATGCCGCCGTCTCTGCGTTGCCCCAGTTTCGGGTCAACCCGGTCGTTCCCGACGAGTTGATGGTCGAGGGCCAAGTCACGCCCGAAGGGTTTACCGTGGTGCACACCCCCGGCCACACGCCGGGCCACATCTCATTGTTGCACAAGGAAAAGCGCTTTCTGATCGTGGGCGACGCGCTCAGCAACTGGAAGGGCAAGCTCGGGTT
>JAWKOK010000185.1:0-1864 GCA_041391205.1 Caldilineaceae bacterium | reverse complement strand
TCGGCCGGCGTCACATCATGTTACGCTCCGGGCGGCGGATCCGCAGGCCCGTTGAACTCCATGATGGTGAAGACGCCGCCCTGAGGATCGCGCACCACGGCGAAGCGTCCCATTTCGCCGGCGGCTGTGGGTGGCACGAGCACGGCCCCGCCCAACTCCGTGGCCTTGGCCGCCGCAGCCTCCACATCTTCGACCATGAAGTAGGCGGCCCAGTTGGGCGGCACCTCTCCCCACGACTCATCGATCTGCATCATGCCTGCTTGCATGCGCCCATCGTTGGCAAACACGACATAGCCGCTGGGATCAGTGCTGTTCTCCCAACCGAAGACCGCGTTGTAGAACGCCTTGGCCGCGTCAATACCCCGCGTCTGGAGTTCATTCCAGATCAACGTGTTGGGCATGTTGACCAACTGCGCGCCGATGTGGTTGCGCGGCTGCCACACGCCGAAGATCGCGCCCGTGGGATCGGCGAAGAGGGCCATGCGCCCGGAGTCGAACACATCCATGGGCGGCATGACGACCTGGCCGCCCGCCTCCGTCACCCGGCCGGCGATGGCATCGGCATCGCTGTGGTTGACGTAGCTCGTCCACACCGGCGGCATGCCGGCAGCCTGCATGTCATCTTGCATGGGACCGAGACCGGCCACATTCTTGCCGTCAATCTGCAACATGGTGTAGGCCATGTCCGGTCCGATGGGAATGTCGACGCTTTCCCACCCGAACAGGCCGCTGTAAAAGGCCTTGGCGCCTGCCGTGTCATTGGTGCTGAGGTCGACCCAACTGAACAGCCCATCCGGGTATGCGGTCACAACGTGCATAGGGATCTCCTTGTGGAATTGGAACGTGCGCTGCGCGAGTTCACGATTGTTGTCGAGGCCAGAAAAGTATAGCACAAACAGAACGTTTGGTCTATACCCAGATTTCCCAAATTTATCCCAAGTTTCCAGGCTAAATCTCCAACTCGCACGCCAGCGCCTGGATGAGGGCATCCAGATCGGCCTGGGTGTTGTACGCCTGCACGGAAATGCGCACCTGCGTGTGTCCCTGCCACTGACCAACCGGTACTTCAACACGGTATTTTTCGATCAGCCGCGTGCGGAACGCCACCGGATCGTCGATGTCCGGCAGCGGCGCGACCGCCATCTGCATGTACCAGGAGTCGTCGGGGTAGATCAGCGGCCGGCCGCTGCGCGCGGCGATCTCCGTGATGGCCGTGTGCAACAGATCATGGCAACGCGCACGCTGGGCATCCCAGTCGTGTTCCTGCTGGAACCGAATGGCCGCGGGCACGGCCAGGTAGGACGAGAAATCATTGGTGCCCAGGAACTGGAGCCGCTCCAGGAACGGGTTGCCGTAGTCCAGCGCCTTCTGCGGCCCCCAGCCCCAGCCGACCACCAGCGGCTCGAGCAGATCCTGCACGTGGGGCTGTGCGTGGAGGAAAGCCGCGCCCTTGGGGCTGCACAGCCACTTGTGGGCGTTGCCCAGGTAAAAGTCGATGGGCAGCGCGGTCAAGTCCAGCGGAATCTGGCCGGGTGCGTGGGCCCCGTCGATGACGGTGAAGATGCCCGCGTCCCGCGCGCGCCGCCCGATCTCGGCGATGGGCAGGATCAGCGCGGTGGGCGAGGTGATGTGGCTGAGGAAGATGACGCGCGTCTGCGGCGTGACTCCCTGCCAGATGGCGTCGACCACCGCGGCCGCGTCGGTCACCGGCACGGGAACGGCGCGGCGGACCACGGTCGCGCCCCGTTGCGCCGCCGAGTATTCCCACGCGTTGACGCAGGCGCCGTACTCGTGATCGCAGGTCAAGATTTCGTCACCCGGCTGTAGTGCCAGCGAGCGTGCGATGATATTGACGGCAAAGGTC
>JAWKOK010000184.1:0-1911 GCA_041391205.1 Caldilineaceae bacterium | reverse complement strand
GCATCCAACCCGAACACCCTACCACCCCAACACCCTACCACCCCACAACCAATCTACTCGGCGAACGCGGCGTCGAACGCGACGTTGGACGCGGTGAAATCGTTGGCGCGGACCACGGCCAGCGCTTCCTTGGCGCCGAATTCGCGATCCATGCCGCTGTCTTCCCACTCGATGGAGAGCGGTCCCTGGTAGCCGATGCGGTTCAAGGCGCGCACGATGGGATCCCACTTCACGTCGCCGTGGCCGGGCGAGACGAAGTCCCAGCCGCGACGATAGTCGCCGAAGTCGAGATGGGACGACAGGATGCTGTTGCGGCCGGTCAACTGGACGCGCGCATCCTTGATGTGCACGTGGTAGATACGATCAGGGAACGCGTTGATCAGCTCCACCGGGTCCAGGAACTGGTGGACCAGATGGCTGGGGTCGAAGTTGATGCCGAAGGCCGGGTGGTCGTCCACCGCGTCCAGGGCACGGCCAAAGGTGATGATGTCGTACGCGATCTCGGTGGGATGCACCTCCAGGCCAAAGCGCACACCCTCCGCCTGGAACGCGTCCAAAATCGGCGTCCAACGCGCGCCGAAGTCGTCATAGCCCGCGTCGATGTCCTTCTGGCTGGTGGGCGGGAAGAAGTAGAGCTTGGCCCACACGCTGCTGCCGGTGAAGCCGTTGACCACGTCGACGCCGAAGAGCTTGGCCGCCTTGGCCGTGTTGATCATCTCCTGCGCAGCGCGTTGACGCACGCCTTCGGGATCGCCGTCGCCCCAGATGGACGGCGGCAGGATCGACTTGTGCCGCGTGTCGATTGGGTCGCAGACGCATTGGCCGACCAGGTGGTTGCTGATGGACCAGCAGCCCAGCCCGTACTTCTCCAGCAGATCGCGCTTTTCACGCACGTAGCTGTCCGACTCCAGCGCCTTATCGACCTCAAAATGGTCGCCCCAACAGGCAAGTTCCAGGCCGTCAAAGCCCCACTCGCTGACTTTCTGGGCCAGCGTCTCCAGGGGCAAATCGGCCCACTGTCCGGTAAACAGTGTCACTGGTCTTGACATGGTCTACACCTTTCTATTGTTTCAATTGGTGACAGAAGACATGAGCCACAGATAAACACAGATGGACACAGATGGACACAGATGATTTGAATTCATCTTCCAAGTCCCTTTATCGCCAACAAATCAAGCCAAGACTTGAAATCAAGCCGCTTTATCTGCGTCTATCTGTGTCCATCTGTGGCCCAGTTTTTTCTCGCTACAACGCCAGGTAGTCGCTTTCGATGGTCGTGATTTCGATCATGTTGCCGAAGGGATCGCGGATAAAATAGCGCGGTCGCCCCGGAATGGGTGTGGTGCCGACCACGGCGACGCCCGCCGCTTGCAGCCGCTCGCGCCACGCCTCCACATCATCCACGGCAATGCAGAAGTGGCGGCCCGAATGGTCCTGTCCCTGCGGCTCTTCGGTCAAGATGTGCAACTCGGTGTTGCCCAGCCGGTACCAGATCACCTTCAGATCGTGGAGCGATTCCGGCGGCGGAATCTCCTCCAGGCCGAGCAACTCGCCGTAGAAATGCCGCGCGGCGGCGTCGCTGCCCGGCGGACGGGGAATACTCACATGCTGAATGCGTACGGTCACGGCTCCCTCCTGGAAACTTTTACTTATGTCAACACATCCGGATTCACCACGTCAGGCGGCGTGGCGCCGCTGAAGAACGCCAGCACCCGTTCCACCGCCATGCGCTCCATGCGCAGACGTCCGTCCAGCGTCAACGAGGCCGTGTGGGGCGTGGCGATGACGGCCGGATGGTCGCGCAGCCGGTCGCCCCGGGCGGGCGGCTCGCTGACAAAGACGTCCAGCCCCGCGCCGGCCAGCTTGCCCCGATCCAGCGCGTCCAGCAGCGCGGCCGGTTCGATCAGCGGT
>JAWKOK010000183.1:0-1923 GCA_041391205.1 Caldilineaceae bacterium | reverse complement strand
GCCGCGGCCTATTGGCGCAGCTGCAGGCGCCCCAGCCGCCGTCCATGGAAGCCGTGCTGACGAGCCTGCTCAACCAGATCGCGCTCCTCGGCGACGAAATCATCCTGGTGCTGGACGACTTTCACCTGGCCGGCTGTGACCCGATCGACGCGGGTCTCGCCTTTCTGCTCGAGCACCTGCCGCCCCAGATGCACCTGATCATCACCACGCGCGAGGATCCGCCCTTGCCGTTGGCACGCTACCGCGCCCGGGGCCAACTGACCGAAATACGCGCCGACGATCTGCGCTTCACCCCGGCCGAGGCCGCCGACTTCCTGCGGCAGATGGGCTTGCACCTGGAGGAAGCCGAGATCGCGGCCCTGGAACAGCGCACCGAAGGGTGGATCGCCGGTCTGCAACTGGCGGCGCTCTCCCTGCAGGGGCGCACAGACGTCGGCGAGTTTGTCCAGGCATTCACCGGCAGTCATCGCTTTGTGCTGGACTATCTCATCGACGAAGTGCTGGAGCACCAACCCGAGGAGGTCCGCGACTTCCTGTTGCAGACGTCGATCCTGGAGCGGCTGCGCGGCCCGCTGTGTGATGCCGTGTGCAGCCGCCACGACGGGCAGACGCTGTTGGCGGCGCTGGAGCGGGACAACCTCTTTGTGGTGCCGCTGGATGACGAACGCCGCTGGTATCGCTATCATCACCTCTTCGCCGAGGTGTTGCAGGTGCACTTGCTGGCCGAGCAGCCGGACCGGGTGCCCGATCTGCACCGGCGCGCGAGTGCGTGGTATGAGCAGAACGAGCAGCCTGCCAACGCCATCCACCACGCGTTGGCCGCCCGGGACTTTGCGCGCGCGGCGCGGCTCATCGAGTTGGCCTGGCCGGCAGTCTTCAACGGCTTTGCGCCGGCCACCTGGCTGGACTGGGTGCGGGAGTTGCCCGATGCGCTGGTGCGGACCCGGCCCGTGCTCAGCGTGGGGTACGCCTGGACGTTGTTGGACTGCGGCGAGTTGCAGGACGTGGACGCGCATCTTGACGACGCCGCACGGTGGCTGGACACGTCCGCGACTGCCTCCTCGGGGGAGGCCATGGTCGTCGTGAACCACGCGGAATTCCAATCGCTCCCGTCCACCATCGTCATGGGCCGCGCCTACCTGGCCCGCGCCCGGGGCGACGAGGCAGCCACCGTCAAGTTCGCCCGGCAAGCGCTCGATCTCCTCCCGCCGGAGGAGCATTACTGGCGGGGCATTGCCGCCATGTTTTTGGGACTGGCCCACCAGTCTGCCGGTGAGCTTGACGCCGCCTACCAATATTTCGCCGGCAGCGTCGCCAGTCTGCACAAGGCCGGCCACGTGCATTTTCAGCTTGTGGGCACCGTCGCCCTGGCCGACATTCTGGTGGCCCAGGGGCGTCTCCACGAGGCGGTTCGTACCTACACACGCGCGCTGCACTTTGCCGCGGCCCAGGGTGCGCGTGCTCGCCAGGCCGAGACGGGTCTGCACGTGGGCTTGGGTGAACTTCACCTTGAACAGGGCGATTTGACCCAGGTCGAAGACCATCTCCAGCGTGCAGAAGAGTTGGCCGATCACGTCTGGTCGCCCGCCACAGAGGCGCGTCTCTGCGTTGTGCAGGCGCGCCTCATGGCCGCGCAGGGAGACATTGACGCCGCGCTGGAGTTGCTCAACCGGGCGGACCAGGCGTCTGCGCAATCTGCCCAAGGCGACCTGCGGCCCTTGGCGGCATGGCGGACACGGCTCTTGCTCCGGCAGGGGAACCTGCCCGAGGCGCTGGCCTGGGTGCGCACGCGCGGTCTCAAGGCTGACGACGCGTGCAGCTACAGAACCGAGTTCGAGCACATCACATTGGCGCGCGTGCGCTTGGCCGAATACGCCGGCGGGCGCGCTACACAAGCCCTCCACGAGGCGCTTGACCTGCTGG
>JAWKOK010000182.1:0-1927 GCA_041391205.1 Caldilineaceae bacterium | reverse complement strand
CAACTCCTCTTCAAGTGACAATCAGCGAGTGACAATTTGCAATGGCCGGGCCAAGACGCACAACACGGCTGACGTCGTCACTACGGCGCAAACAGTGGCTTGCCGACCTCGTTGACAATCGCCAGACGGACTGCTTCTTCATTCGTCTTTTCTTGCTTCGCGCAGGTAGTTGTAGACGGTCGCACGGCTGAGGCCGAGTTGGTCGGCCACGATGGGCACGGCTTTCTTCACTTGGAAGACGCCTTTGTCGGCGAGCCGGGCCACCAGCGCGATCTTTTCGTCGCGGCTCATGAGCGGGTGGGTTTGCGCCATCTCGTAGCGCGTCTCTTCCACCAGATTGTGGATGGTCTCTTCAATGTCGTCGGAGAAGGTCTCCACAATGTCGCCGTCGTCGGTGGACAGGAAGCGCGTCAACTGCTCACGCATGCTCAGGAACTGGGAGATGTCGAAGTTCACGCAGAACGCGCCGTACGCATCTCCCTCTTCATTGCGCAGGAACACGGTGGCGGATTTCATGCGACGACCGCCGGGCAGGGTGGTGAGGTAGTTGTAGAGATCGTAGTCGGTTTCGCCGTTGCTGGCCTTGGCCAAGAGCAGATCGGTCGCGGCGCCGCCGATTTTGCGTCCGGTCAGATTGCCTTCCAGACAGATGATGGAATGCTCGTAGTCGGCAAAGTCGTGGATGACGACTTCGCAGTACGGCTCGAAGAGATGGCGTAGCGCAACAGCGACCTGTTCCAGCACCGCCAACGTGGCCTTGCGGTCGAAGGTGCTCGCCATCTCCGAGGGTCCGTTGTGGGGTGATGCTGACATTGGGTTCACTCACTCAAGTTGGGGAAAAGACCGGTCACCAGGTCACTGCGACGAACAAACCATGGCGGGAATCCCGCCCCGCTACCGCCCATTGCCTGCAACACGTGTCCTGGCAGTTGGACAGTTGACAATTGCTGCCGCGGATGTTACAACGACTTCGACACTTTGTCAACACTTTAGACAGTGTCAATAGCTCCGACAATTCGGCCCCGGCTTTTGTGCAGAGTGCCGCATGCCGGAGCAACGCAAGGTAGTTCCTGGTCACGTTTGCTTGGAGAGGTGCCGGCGATGGTAGATGCAGACCGTGTGGTCGCCTGTTTGCGCGACCTTGTCCAAAGACCGAGTCTCAGTGGCGAAGAGGCGGCCGTCGCCCGCCGGGTTGCCGACGAGATGCGCGTCTTGGGTTTCGACGCTGTGACAGTCGATGCGAACGGAAGCGTGATTGGCGTCATCGACGGGGCGGCGCCCGGCCCCACCTTGCTATTGGACGCACACATCGACACGGTGGGCATTGCCGGGGGCGTGCCCTGGCACTACGACCCGTTCGCCGCCGCGGTTGTTGACGGCGCCATGATTGGGCGCGGCACGGCCGACATGAAAGGCGCGCTGGCGGCCATGCTCCATGCGGCCGCGGCCATAGACCGGACGGCGCTGCACGGGCGCGTCGTCGTGAGTGCGACCACGTTGGAGGAGGTCTTTGAAGGCGTCACCCTGGCGGACGTGATGGCGCAGGTGCAGCCCGATTTTGTGATTGTGGGCGAGGCCACCGGTCTAAACCTCAACCGCGGCGGGCGCGGACGCGCGGAGATCCACCTGTCGACCACAGGCAAACCCGCGCATTCCTCATCACCGCAGTTGGGGCGCAACGCCGTAGCCGACATGGTGCGCGTCATCACCGCGATCGACGGCCTGGAGCTACTCACCGACCCGCTCATGGGACCGGCCATCCTCGCGCTGACCGACATCATCTCGGACCCCTATCCCGGCTACTCGGTCATCCCGGCCCAGTGTCGGGTGACGTACGACCGGCGTCTGCTGCCCGGCGAGCGCGAAGCCGACGTGCTCGGCGAAATCTTGGCGCTGCCCGGGCTGGCGGATGTTGCGCTGGATGCCG
>JAWKOK010000181.1:0-1966 GCA_041391205.1 Caldilineaceae bacterium | reverse complement strand
CGCGCACGCGCTCGGCGCAACATGGCTGACGACGCGTCCAGACCCAGGAGCGTGCGTCCCGGTGCGGCCAGGTGGGGCAGGAGCGCACCGGTGCCACAGCCCAGTTCCAGCACCACGTCCCCGTCCACCAGCGGCACAATGGCGCGGCGCCATGCGTCCCAGCGCCCCAGGCTGATCGCGGCCGCGACGGTGTCGTAGCTCCACGCGAACTCGTGGTAGAGCCGGCGGCATGCCCACTGGTAGAGCCGCACCGCCACTGTGCGTTGCTGCATTTACATGTTGCCCGAGCGCCAGATGAAGAAGAGCAGGTAGAGGATCATGGCCAGCCCGAGAAGTACGCCCAGAAAGCCGAAGACGGAGACGCCGAAGAGCGTCGGCTTGGCGCCCACGGCCCACATGACCGCGCTGCCCAGGAGCAGCGCCGACGTCATGATGCCGTAGGTCAGACGGTTGAGCGGCTTCTCGATGCCGTGCTGGTGGATGTGGATGTGGAGATCGCCGCTACGCAACTGTTCGAGAACGCCCAGTGTTTCGCGCGGGGCGACGCGGATGAAGCGGCTGAGGTCGCGGTAGAGGCGCGTCACTTCGCGCTGCAACCGGGCCGGCGAAATGCGCCGCCACACCAGTTCGGAGCCGAAGGACTGGAGCGCGTCGGCCAGGTTGAACTCGGGGTCAAGCAGGCGCGCGGTGCCGTCCATCTGCACCAGGACGAGCAGGAGCATGTTGACCCGCGCCGGCACCACCAGGTGATGGCGGCGAATGATGCCGAACATGGACTGGAAGGCCGCGCTCAGGTCGATGGGCGCGTCACCTTTGGCGAACTCGCCCACAAACTCGGCCACGTCGGCCCGATAGGTGCTGCGGTCCAGGTCGGGCGGCACTTCACACAGGCGGATCAACTCGTCGGTCAACCGGTCCACGTCCCGGGAGAGAAAGGCCTGGACGATGTTGATAAAGTCGTCCTGGGTCTGCTCGTCGACGCGGCCGACCTTGCCGCAGTCCAGAAAGCCGACCCGCTCGCCCACGAGCACGAAAATGTTGCCCGGATGGGGATCGGCGTGATAGAAGCCGTCGGTGAAGACCATCTTGAGCATGGCGCTGCCGAAGCGCTGGGCGAAGATCTCCCGGTCCACGGCTTCTTCGGCCATGCGGCGCAGGTTTGCGATGGAATAGCCGTCCATCTTCTCCATGGTCAGGACGCGGCGGGAGGAAAATTCGGGATAGGCCTCGGGAAAGTGGACGCCGGGGACTTCCTCAAAATTGCGCGCAAACTGGATGAGGTTGGAGAGTTCGGTGCCGAAGTCCAGTTCGCGCAACAGGCTGCGCCGGAATTCGGCCACGGTGGCCGTGGGGCGATAGCGGCCGAGTTCGCGGCTGTTGTTCTCGGCGATGCGGGCGAAGGTGGAGAGCAGATTGAGGTCGCCCTGAACCTTCTCCTCGATGCCCGCGTGCTGCACCTTCACCACCACGTTGGTGCCGTCCTGGAGCGCAGCCAGATGCACCTGTCCGACCGAGGCCGACGCCAGCGCATTGAGGTCGATCCAGCTGAAGAGCTCGTCCAGCGGTGCGCCCAGTTCGCCCTCGATGATGTCCCGGACGACCTCAGGCGGATCCGCGGGCGTGTCGGCCTGGAGCGATTCCAGTTCCGCGGCCAATTCCGGCCCGACCATGTCCGGCCGCTGGCTCATCATCTGCCCGAGCTTGATGAAGGTGGTGCCCAGTTCGGTGAGCGCCATGCGGATGCGGACTTCCACCGGCAGCCCGGCCACGTGCTCGCCTTCCGCGGTCACAAAGCGGCGGCGTACGAAGCTCGGGCCGCGCTCGCCCAGCCAGTCGGCCAGCCCGTATTTGGCCAGCACGCGCACGATCTCGTCGAAGCGCTGGACATTCTGTTTGACGTTGGAAATGCCGGGAATCATGACGGTTGCACCTGCGTGCCGGGCGAAAGATTGTCAACCGTCAACGT
>JAWKOK010000180.1:0-1971 GCA_041391205.1 Caldilineaceae bacterium | reverse complement strand
GGGGATCGTTGCGGCGTGCGGCTGTATGTCAGCCAACGCCGCCAACAGCGGCGCCTGAATCGGCTCCATCTGGTGGGTGTGAAAGGCATAGTCGATGGGGAGACGCCGCACAAAGACATCGGCCGCCTCCAGCTCGGCCAGGATCGCTGCCAGCGGCTCCGTGTCACCGGCCAACGTCACCAGCCCGGGGCTGTTGATCGCCGAAATCTGCACCCGGTCCTGCACCTCGCCGATCGCGGCGGCCGCGTCCGCGGGGGGAAGGCCCACCGCCGCCATGCCGCCGTGCCCGCCGGTCGTGTCCTGCAGCCGGCCGCGGTGATAGATGATCTTCCCCGCGTCCTCCAGCGTGTAGATGCCTGCCACGTAGGCCGCGGCGACTTCCCCCACCGAATGCCCCACCACCGCGGCCGGGTGCACGCCCCACGCGCGCCACAACTCCGCCAGGCCGACCTGCAAGGCAAAGATGGCCGGCTGGGCCACATCCGTGCGGTCGATGCGCGACGTGGCTTGGGGGCGCGTCATTTCGGTCAACAGCGACCAGCCGCTCAACGGCCGCAGCAGGGCGTCGATGCGCGTCACCATGTCACGGAAGATGGGCTCACGGTCGAGCAACTGTCGGCCCATCCCCCACCACTGCGCGCCTTGCCCGGTGAAGACGAAGACGACCGGTGTGCCCTCTGCTTCGGTGTTGCCGGTCACCAGCGCCGGGGTATCAACGTTGCCGCGCAGATACGCGCGCAGGTGCGTCTGGAGGTCGGCGCGCCCGTCGCCCATGACCACAAGCCGGTGCTCGTGGTGTGTCTTGCGCGCCCCCGCCGAGTAGGCGATATCGGCGGGATCGGCGTCGCTCTCGGTGAGATGGGTCAAGTAGGCCGCGGCGTAGGCGCGGAGCGCTTCCCCGCTGCGGGCTGATAGCGGGAGCAGCAGGGGACGTTGGGCCCGCGGCTGCGGCGTCGCACGCTCGCGCTCAGCCGGTTGTTCCGACGCCGCCTTTTGCAGGACGACGTGGGCGTTCGTCCCGCCGAAGCCGAATGAGTTGACGCCGATCACCGGCTCAGTGCCGTTGCGCCGGGGCAGCGGCATCGGCTCGGTGACGACTTGGAGTCCCAGTTCGGCAAAGGGAATGTGGGGATTGGGCCGCTCGAAATTCTGGTTGGGCGGGATCATTTCGTGCTGGAAGATCAACAACGCCTTGATGATGCCGGCGATCCCCGATGCGGCCTCCGGGTGGCCCAGATTGGATTTGACCGAGCCGATCAGACAGGGTTCATCTTCGGGGCGATCGGCAGAGAGGACGTGTCCCAAGGCGTGGGCTTCGATGGGGTCGCCCACCGGTGTGCCGGTGCCGTGGGCTTCGACGTAGACGACGTGGGCCGGCGCAATCCCGGCCTGCGCATAGGCCGTGCGCAACATGGCTTCCTGCGCGTCCATCCCCGGCACCGGCATGGAGGTCGTCTGGCCGTCCTGGTTGACGGCGCTGGCCTGCACGACCGCGTAGATGGCATCGTGGTCCGCCTGGGCCTGCGCCAGCGGCTTGAGCACCAACATGCCCACCCCTTCGCTGCGCACGTAGCCGTCGCCCCGATGGTCGAAGGCGAAACATTGGCCGTTGGGCGAGAGCATGGCCGCTTTGCTGAAGCCGATGGAGACGTTGGGCGAAAAGAGGACATTCGAGCCGCCGACCAATGCCATGCTGCTCTGGCCTGACCAGATGCTTTGACACGCGAAGTTGAAGGCCACCAGCGCAGACGAGCAGGCCGTGTCGATGCAGAGGCTGGGGCCTTTGAGATCGAACGTGTAGGAAACCCGGTTGGCGGCAATGCTCATGGCGCTGCCGATGTTGGTGTAGAGATCGACCAGTTCGGGCGCGTTTTGCTGGAAATTGGCATATTCGTTGGTCGACATGCCGAGGAAGACACCCACGTCGGCGCCCCGGATGGTGGCGGGGGGAATCCCGGCATCTTCCAGCGC
>JAWKOK010000179.1:0-1978 GCA_041391205.1 Caldilineaceae bacterium | reverse complement strand
CTCTGACTTTCTCCACCCATGAAACCCATTTTCCCACCCTCCACCATCGGCGTCTTCGGCAGCGGCCAACTGGGGCGCATGTTGGCCCTGGCGGCCAAGTCCATGGGCTATCGCATTCACACCTTTTCGCCCGAGCGAGACTCGCCCACGGGACAGGTGGCGGATCGCGAAGTCGCGGCCGCGTACGACGATATGGATGCGCTGCGCGAGTTCGTGCGCGGCGTGGACGTGGTCACCTTCGAGTTCGAAAATGTGCCCGCCCACGTGGCCGAGATCGCCATGGAAGCGGGCGTGCCCGTGCGCCCCGGCGGCCACGTGCTGCACACGGCGCAGAACCGGCTGCGCGAGAAGAGCTTCTTCGCCGCCACCGGGCTGCCGGTGACGCCCTTCGCCGCCGTCCACGCGCGCGCGGACCTCACTGCGGCCGTGGCGCAATTGGGCGCGCCCGCCGTGCTCAAGACCGCGGCCTTCGGCTACGACGGCAAAGGCCAGGTCAAGCTGGATCGGGGTGACGCCGCCGAGTTGGACGCGGCCTGGGCGGCCATCGGCGCGCAACCGGCCATCCTTGAGGCGTTTGTCCCCTTCACCCACGAGGTGTCGGTGGTCGCCGCGCGCGGGGTGGACGGCAGCTTCGCCAACTACGGCGTCATCGAAAACATCCACGTCAACCACATTTTGGATCTGTCGATTGTGCCGGCGCGGGTGCCCTTGGCGGTGGCGGCCAAAGCGGCCGGGCTGGCCCAGGACCTCATGGATGCGCTGGACGTGGTGGGCGTGCTCTGCGTGGAATATTTCGTGACGGCCGCGGGCGACGTGCTCATCAACGAGATTGCGCCGCGACCCCACAACTCCGGCCACCTGACCATCAACGCCGCCATCACCAGTCAGTTCGAGCAGCAGGCCCGGGCGGTCTGCGGGCTGCCCCTGGGGTGCACCGATTACCTGCGTCCGGCCGTCATGGCCAATTTGCTGGGCGATCTGTGGCAGGAAGGCGAGCCGGACTGGGCCGCAGCCCTCGCCCTGCCCGGCGTGAAGCTACACCTCTACGGCAAGCACGCGCCCCGCCCCGGCCGCAAGATGGGCCATCTCACCGCGCTGGCCGACAGCGTGGACGAAGCGCTCGATCTGGCCGTCCGCGCCCGGCGAGCCCTCTCCCCGACGCGCACGTAGTCAGCGCGATCCGGCTGCCGCACGATCGGACGGTCTGTTCCGAGAAATGGTATGATAGTCCCATGCGCAGTGGCATGGCGCCGCTGCATGGATGCCCAAAGACGAGCTATACGTTTTCGCGACAATCTGCCGCGTCATCGACGGTCTGCTGCTTTCAGGAGAAGATGATGTACAGCGATGACAAGCTCCACGAGGAATGCGGTGTCTTTGGGATCTACGCCCCCGGTTCCGATATCGCGCGCATGACTTTTTTCGCGCTCTACGCGCTCCAACACCGGGGCCAGGAGGCGGCCGGCATCGTCACGTGTGACGGGCGCATGGCCCACGTTCACAAGGGCATGGGCCTGGTCTCCCAGGTCTTCAACGAGGAAAACCTGCAATACTTGCAGGGGCATATGGCCATCGGCCACACCCGCTATTCCACCACCGGCTCGTCGCGTCTGCGTAACACGCAGCCGTACACGCTGGAGACGCTGGACGGTCCGCTGGCTTTGGGCCACAACGGCAATCTGATCAACGCGCCCCAGTTACGCCGGGAACTCCTGGAGCGGGGCGTCGGCTTGCAGACGTCGACCGACAGTGAAGTCCTCATTCACCTGCTGGCCGGCGCGGGCGGGTCGGATTGGGCCACGCGCATCCGCATCATGATGGCGCGGGCGGAGGGCGCGTACACGCTCATCATCCTCACGCGCGACGCGGTCTACGGCGTGCGCGACCCGTGGGGGCTGCGTCCGCTGGTGCTGGGCAAGCTCGACCACGGCTATGCGCTGGCGTCGGAAAGCTGCGCTTTTTCCACCATCGGCGCCAC
>JAWKOK010000178.1:0-1995 GCA_041391205.1 Caldilineaceae bacterium | reverse complement strand
CAGCTGGTCGTCGTTGGGCAGAGCGTGGTGCTGCACTTCCAGAAAGAGTTGCTCGGGGGCAAAGCATTCGCATAGCCGAGCCACGTTGGCCTGCGCGATCGCTTCCTGCCCCTGCACGAGCGGCCCCAGCACCGGCCCGCGCCGACAGCCGCTCAGCACGATCAGCCCCTGGCGCTGCGCGTGGAGCATCTCCCAATCCAGCGCCGGCGTCACCTTGCCCGGCCAGGCTCCCGGCGTCTGCGTGTAGTCCGCTTCGGGGATTTGTTCCAGGCGGGATTGGGTGAGCAAACGGCACAGATTCGCGTAGCCATCCTGGGTTTCGGCCAGCACGGTGAGGTGATGCCCGTCAGCCAACGTGAGCTCCGCGCCGAAGATCGGCTGGATGCCGGCCGCGCGCGCCGCCGTCCAAAAGCGCACGGCCCCGGCCAGGCTGTCGTGGTCGGTCAGTGCCAGCGCCGGCAGTCCCAGGTCCGCCGCCCGCGCCACCAGCGCTTCGGGCGACGACGCGCCGTCGAGGAGCGAGTAGTAGCTGTGGCAGTGGAGCTCGGTGTATTGGTTATTGGTGATCGGTAAATTTTCATTTTTCATTTGTCGGTCGGCGTGATGCTTGGGCGGACACGACGGGCAATCGCAATGTCAATCCAATAAAAAATGAGAAATTACCGATCACCAATGAGCAATCAAACGAGCAATCAATCATAGAGCTTGGCCAGATACCAGCGCTGCTCCAGCAGATCCAAATAGAGCACACAGAGCAGCCCGTCCGTGGTGATGACCGCCTGATAATCGCGCCACACCCGCCCCTCTTCGCTCCACCAATCGGTGTCCACTTGCCAACGCTGCTGCACCTGTTTGAGCCGGTGGCTGCGTCCCTGCCAGTCAAAGCGCACGGGGCGACCGTGGCTGTCGGTGGCGACGTCGATGGGCTGGCCTTGGGGCCACAGGCGCGTCATGGCAGCGCATGGAGACGGGTGCGCCGTTCGGCCACGGGGTGATCCGGGGCGATGTAGGCGCTGCCGAAGAAGACGCTGCCGTATTTGGCGCGCAGCAAGTCGGCCACGCGTCCCAGCGACACGTCCGGCGGCGTCTCCGGCGCGAAGAGCGTCAGTTGCTGAACGGGCAGCTCGCGCGTTTCGTGGACGGTGATGCGCACGCAGCTCGCCTCGGCCGGCCAGATCAACGTGGCCAGGTTGTTGGTCAACGTGGCCTGGACGCGCGCCGCATCGGCCACCGGCTCCACGAAGACCAGGTCAAGATGACGGACGTCGCCGTCCACAAAATAGAGGTCGAGCCGGACTCGGCGCCAGCCGCGCAACTGTGCCTCCGTTTCTGCCAAGGGCGCGCGCAATGCGTCCATGACGGCGGCCACCACCGGCGGCAGCAGCCCCGTGGGTGGGTCCATGTCGACGGTGGTGACGGGCAACAGGGACGGCGCGTCGTTCTGCACCGGGCGCGCATCTCGTCCCGACGCCCACTGTTGGGCCAACTTGCCCGCCTGGCCGAAGCGCTGCCACACCGCGGTCGCGGGCAGTTTGGCGAACTCGCCCAGCGTGCGAATGCCCAGCCACTGCAACTGCTGCAAGGCTTGACCCGGCAGCGGCAGCAGCGTGATGGGCAGCGGCGTCAGGAACGAGACCTCCTGGGCCTTGTCCACCAGGCGCACGTGCCCCGGTTGGGTGTGGGCGGCCGCCGCCCGGGCCGTGAATTTGCCCGAGTCCCAGCCCAGCGCGGGGACCAGCGCATCGCCCAGCGCGCGCCGGATCTGCCGGCCCATCTCCACCGCCAACGGGCGCACGTCATCGGCCTGCCGGGCCAAGAGATGCAGGTCCAGGTACGCCAGCCCCCACCCCAGCGGCTCCACCGGCAACTCCCACCCGGCCAGCGTCTCCACAAACCGGTTCTGCGTCTCCTCGCACATGGCCAGGTCCAGCGGCTGCAAGAGCACATCCGGGCAACGCGTCTGCGCCTGCCGCGGCGACATGGCCACGTCCACGC
>JAWKOK010000177.1:0-2025 GCA_041391205.1 Caldilineaceae bacterium | reverse complement strand
GCTGCCGCCCATGTCGGCACAATCTGATTGTGGTCCGCCCATGTATTGTAGACGTTTTCAATCGTCACATTGGGATGACGATCGAGGAAGCCCGCATCAAACTCATCCTGGCGCGGCCGAAAATCTGCACCCCAATGATGACCTTTGACCAATGTGACTTGCTCTGCCGCCGGGGCGCTGCCACCCTCGGCTGCACCGCCGGGCGCGGCTGCGGGTGCCGCACAGGCGGCCATCACCGCCACGCCGGCCGCGCCGATGCCTGCAATCTGCAGAAATCGCCGCCGTGAAAGACGTTCGTTGTTCATGGGACCTCCTTCGGTCTTTGTGGACGAGGAACAACCAGAGTTGGATGCGATACTGCAACCGCGGGCAAAAACGCCTGCGGTGAACTCACGTTGCCGGCACTCCCGCGTCGAGCACAGACGCAGCGAGCCGATCCCGGTGGAAATGGGTGGACAGATTTTATTCCTGGCCGAGACGCCGCATATCTGTCGTGGTATTTACCAGTATTGAACGCGGGAGCGAGTCACCACTCAGCGATCCGGTTGGCTGCTGGGGAACGGCAGGGAACTGGATCCGCAAAGGCACACAAGTCGATTGTCAAAATTCAAGAATTGGGCTTGAAAGGTATTGACATGGTACCGATACCATGGTTTAACAACTATACTACGCTCAACTCTACTTGTCAATCGTTTTTCAACCACCTGCCATGTGCGCAGGAGATGCGGTCAACTCGCAGCCATGACGACTATCCGCGATGTCGCCAAGCGCGCCGGCGTGGCGCCCATTACGGTTTCACGCGTGCTCAACAATTCCGGCTACGTGAGCGATGACACGCGCGCCCGGGTCATGGTGGCCGCGGTGGAACTCAACTACGTGCCCAACATGCTGGCGCGCAGCTTCCGCTCCAGCCGCACCGAGACCATCGCCTTGGTACTGACCGACATCACGAATCCGTTTTGGACCACGGTGGCGCGCGGCGCGGAGGATGCTGCCAGCGCCGGCGACTATACGGTGCTCTTCTGCAACACCGACGAACAGGAACTCAAACAGACCAAGTACATTTCCATGCTGGTGCGCCGGCGGATCGATGGCGTGCTCCTGGTCCCTGCGCGCAGTTCCATCGATGCGGTGCAGACGCTCCAGCAGCACGACATCGCCGTCGTGGTGCTGGACCGGCGCGTGCCGGGTGCGCAGGTGGACATCGTTCGCAGCGATTCGATTCAAGCGGCGCGTGCGCTCACCGAGCACCTGATCGCCAACGGCCACCGCCGCATCGGTATGCTGGGCGGGCCGCAGGGGCTGTCCGTCGCCGAAGAACGCATTGAGGGCTACGGTCAGGCCTTGCGCGCGGCCGCGCTTCCGCTGGAAGCCGGCTTGATCGTGCGGGGAGGCTTTTCTGTGGACAGCGGCGCCGACATGACGCTGGCCCTGCTGGATCAACCAGAGCCGCCGACGGCGCTCCTGGCCAGCAACAATTTCATGGCGGTGGGTGCGCTCAACGCGCTGCGGGCGCGCGGACTGGGCGTCCCGGACGACATGTCGGTCGTCTGCTTTGACGATCTGCCGACCAGCCATACCATCACGCCCTTCTTTACCGTGATGGCTCAACAGGCGTACGACCTGGGACGCGTCGCCGCCGACCGCTTGATGGCGCGGCTGGATGCGGATACGGAACTGCGGCCCGAAGAGATCGTGCTGCCGACCGAGCTCATCCAGCGGCAGTCGGTGCGACGCGTGGAATCCTGAACTCCCGGTAAGGTAACCCGGGGGATGGGCCGACGAAATCAACTCATCACATGCTCTGCACATCTTTGCGGAGGGCAATCGTAATTGAAACGTAATGCAACACGGCTTGACGTTTGGGGCGAACGCGCTTAGTATGTAGACGATCGATTGCGTGTCTAGAGCCAATTCCACGGCTTCGGACTTCGGGGGAACGCAATCGATCACTTCTTTTTTAGGCTCCTTTCACCCAGCACCAGCCCACCAATCAGGTCTTATCCGTTGTCACATCACGTCCTG
>JAWKOK010000176.1:0-2029 GCA_041391205.1 Caldilineaceae bacterium | reverse complement strand
TTTTCAGTTCTTTGAGGGCGTGCGTCTCGAAACCTGGTTTTCTTGAAAGCTCCATGTTCTATTTTTTCTCCGGACGGAGCCAGACGGCGGCCGTCTGCGGTTGAACTGTTTCATCCACCACCTGCAACAGTGCCCGATTGATCTCGTCCAGGTCGGCTGCGCCGCGTGTCAAGCGGCTGAAGCCGGCCAGGGCTTGCTGCGCGTCATATTTGCGGCGGAAGAAGCGTCGATCGATGGTCTCCTGGATGCGGAGACGCAGCGGCGTGAAGAGAGCGGCGATCAGCAACGTGGACAATACGATGCTCAACGCCGAGCGTTCGCCGGTGGCGTCGGCAAAGATCGTCTGCAGCACGATGACGCTGCCGAAGTAGACCAAAGCCAGGATCGCGGTGAGGACCGAGTAGATCAACGTGCGACGAATGATGACGTCGATGTCCCACAGTTGATAGCGCAAAATGGCGATCGTGATGGCAGCGGCAAACCCCATGATGCTCACCAACAGGAGCAGCGATTGCCAGAACTGAGAGGCGAAGCCGGGTGCCGCCGGGTCGGTCAGAAAGAAGATCGGCGTGTACGTCAGCAGCAAGATGACGCCGGCGAAGATCAGCCAGCGAATCTGCAGCCGTTCGATGGCGTGGGCGCGCCGGTAGCGCACAATGAGCGAGACCAGGCTCGCGCCAAGAACGATGACCAGCCCGCTGCCCCATCCAAGCAGGAACGGCCCGTTGACGACCGCCTCCGGAATGTAGCCGAGGGGATTGGGCAGGCGCCACGCATAGTCCATCGGCCCAATCGCATTGTCGAAAAAGAGTGACGCCACCACGAAGAAACCCCCCATGCCCACTGCCAGCCAATTGACCCAATTCCAGCGCGGCGTCGGCGGCCGGCCGGTGGGAAAGTGGAGCGGGATCAGAAAGACGGGGAAGATGAGCAGGATCCACGCCCAGCCGTCGAACCACAGCAGCAGGAAGAGTCCCGGCGTGAGTTCCGTCCGCGGCGCGGCCAAGAAATCGCTATAGCCGCTGTTGGAGACGGCCGCGGCCAGTGCCGTCACCATCAGCAGCCAACCCACGCGGTTGTAGGGCTGGCGCGCCACGATCAATGCGGCCAGAACGGCGAATGTCGCCGGCAGCAGCCAACCCCAGCCCCAAATGATGCGGTCGACGGGTTGGTCCGCCGGGCGCATCATCCAGCCGTAGACGATGCCGACGGTCGCCACGAGAATCACGACGGCGCAGAGCGTCCAGGCGATGATGGTGCTCCGCTCTTGCCGGCGCCCTCCATGTGCCGATGTTGTCATGATTGTTCCTTGAACCATAGCGAGACGGTTTCGGGTTGGACCGTCTGTTCGGCGACATCGATCAGCGCCGCGTGCATTTCGTCCAGATCGACTTGGCTCCGTGTCAATTGCGCAAAGCCGGAGAGCGCCTGCTGCGCGTCGTACTTGCGGCGGAAGAAGCGGCGATCGATGTTGTCCTGGACGCGCCGGCGCACGGGGCTGAAGAGGGCCGCGATCAACAGTGTGGACAAGACAACCGCCAAATCGGAATTGGTGCCGGTCACGCGGAGTGTGATGCGCTGGAACAGAATGACGCTGCCAAAGTAGACGGCCGCCAACACGACGGTCAGCATGGTGTAGACAAGCGCGCGGTTGATGACCAGATCCACGTCCCACAGCCGATACTGGAGGATCGAGAAGACTACGGCGATGGGAAAGACCATGAGCAGAATCAGCAGACCTGCGTAGGCAACGGTGAAGAGTGCCAACCTCCTGGGGCCGGGTGACAGCGGAAACAATTCGTACACCAGCGCGTAGAAGATCATGCACGCAACCAGGATCGTAAGGCCCAACAAGATCCATTTTGTCTGCTGTCGCTGGCGCGGCGAAGAGACGTTGCGATAACGATAGATTTGCGCGGCCAGGCCCGTGATAAGACAGACGATACATATGGCATAGAGGGGTCCGCTGAAGCCGCCGATATCGACCGGCGCGGCGAGCAACGGATCCAACGCGACCATGGCTGTCAAC
>JAWKOK010000175.1:0-2089 GCA_041391205.1 Caldilineaceae bacterium | reverse complement strand
CGCTCGATGCTGACGCCCAGGTATTGGCCCCGGGCGAAGTCCTGCACTTCGCCGTCGTAGGGCCGCTCTTTGTCCGTAGCCCACCCCAGTTGTTCACGCAGGTTGGGCTGGCTGCGCCACAGCTTGCCGAAGCCGCGCACGGGCTGAAGCAGGCCGCCGGGCGCGCCCATGGTGGGATCCGACTCCGGTTCGCCCTCCTGGAACGTGTCCGGATATTGGACCCAGGTCTGGCCGTCATTGACGAGCACGGTGATGGACTCATCGTCGCTGCGCCAGATCATGAGGCCGCGCTCGAACGGCTGCATGACCACGTCGATGGTGCGCGGCGCGGCGTCCACGGCCCAGCCCAACGCCTCCTGCACGGCCGCATCCTGGCCCCAACGCTCGGCCAGCAGGCCCTCGGGCCGCGTCATGTCCGCGGGCGGTTCGCCGGTGAGCGCGCCGCCTGTGAAGGGCGGAAAGGGCGTGGGCGTGGGTTGCGGCTCCGGCGTGGGCAGGGGCGACGGCGCGGCCGGGGTCGGCGTGGGCGTCGCCGGTGACGACGCCGCGGCCACTGCGGCGACATTGGCTTCGCCCGCGTCCGCGGTTGCGTCACCATCGCCCGTGGATGCGGCCGCGCCGCCCTGGGCAAGCTGCGTCAACGCGGACGTGTTGGCGTTGACCTGGATGGACAATTGGCCCACCTGCGCTTCCAACTGCTGAATCTGCGCCCGTTGCACCTCCACCGTTGCCGCCAGGTCGGCCACCCGGGCATCGGCGGGCGCGGCCATGGAACAGCCCCCGAGCAGGAGCATGGCGGCGAAGAGCAGGCTCACCGCCGCCGTCATCCGGCGCGCGGTCTGACGTGTGCATTGCCACATTGGAAAATCCCTCCTATGATTTGGTCAGAGCATGACCCGCCATGCAGCAGCACGCGGGCATATCTACTCAACCACCGCCGGCCGCGGTTTGTTCCGCCCGGCGTTATGTCAACAGTATACCACGAGGAATGGGAAGATGGCAGGAGCACTCGGTGACGTCATGGTGCTCGACCTGTCGCGCGTCTTGGCCGGACCCTATGCGACCCAGCTGCTGGGCGATTTCGGCGCGCGCGTGATCAAGGTGGAGCAGCCCGGCAGCGGCGATGACACGCGGCGCTGGGGGCCGCCCTTCACGGCCAACGGGGAGAGCGCGTATTTCTTCTGCGCCAACCGTAACAAGGAGAGCATCACCGTCAACCTGAAGCATCCGGACGGGTTGGCCGTGGTGCGCGCGCTGGCGCAACAGGCCGACGTGCTGGTGGAAAACTTCAAGCCGGGGACGCTGGCCCGCCTGGGGCTGGATCCGGTCGACCTGCGTGCGGCCAACCCGGGCCTGATCGTCTGCTCCATCACCGGCTACGGGCAGACCGGCCCCCTGCGCGACCGCCCGGGCTACGACACGGCCATCCAGGCGCTGGGCGGCATCATGAGCATCACCGGGCCGGCCGGTCCCGACGGCGCGCCCATGAAGGTGGGCGTGGCGGTGGTGGACATCACCGCGGGGCTGAACGCGGCGGTGGCGATCCTGGCCGCGCTGCACCGGCGCACGTTGACGGGGCAGGGGCAGATCATCGACATCGCGCTCTTCGACACCCAGTTGAGCTGGCTGGCCAACGTGGCGACCGCGTACCTGGTTTCGGGCGAGCCGCCCCAACGCTATGGCAACGGCCACGCGTCCATCGTTCCCTACCAGACCATGCCTACGGCCGACGGCTGGCTCATGTTGGCGGTGGGCAACGACGGCCAGTTTGCGGCGCTCTGCCGGGAACTGGACCGTGCCGAACTGGCCGGCGACCCGCGTTTCGCGACGAACCCGCAGCGCGTCGCCCACCGCGCCGAGCTGATTCCCCAGTTGGCGGCGCGCTTCGCCACGGCCACGACCGACGCCTGGGTGGACCGGCTGAGTGCGGCCGGCGTGCCATGCAGCCCGGTCAATGACATCCCCACGGCGCTGGACCATCCGCAAGCCCGGGCGCGGGAGATGGTGCAGACGGTGGCGCACCCGCAGACGGGGCCGATTCGTGTGCTGGGGCCGGTGGCCAAGTTGAGCGACACGCCGGCGGCGATCA
>JAWKOK010000174.1:0-2181 GCA_041391205.1 Caldilineaceae bacterium | reverse complement strand
GGTCCATGCCCACGCCGTTGTCGGCAATGGTGAGGACGACGCGGTCGGGCGCCTCGACCAGGGTGAGTTCGATGCGGTCGGCTTGGGCATGCTTGAGCGCGTTGTTGAGCGCCTCCTGGGCGATCCAGTAGAGGCCGGTCTCCATCTCAGCCGGAAGGTGGAGGTCCGGCGGCGCGTCCACGACGGTGACCATGCCCGTGCGCGCCTCCACCGCATCCAGCCGCGCCTGGAGCGCGGCGACCAGGCCGGCCTCTTCCAGCGCAGCCGGACGCAGTTCGAAGATGAGCAGCCGCATCTCGCGCAAGGCCTGCTGCGCGCTCTCCCGGAGTTGGCGCAGGTGCGCGGCGGCCCGGTCGGCGTTGCCGTGGGCCAGTTGGCGCACCGCGGCCTCGGCGTAGAGGGTCTGGCTGTAGAGCGCCTGGGTCACCGAGTCGTGGAGATCCCGGGCCAGGCGGTTGCGTTCTGCGGCCACGGCGGCTTCCACACCCAACTGTGCGATGCGGTCCGACTGGTCGCGTACCACCCGCTCGTGGACGCGCAGGAGCTGGCCCAGGCTCGCCATGCGTGCGCGGAGTTGCACATTCTCCTGCGCGGGCGTCGGCACCGGCGCCGGGTCCGTGGCGAAGACCGCGCCGTCGTCAAAGGGCAGAATCGCCATCTTGACGTTGAGGGCCAGCGGGCGAAAGTAGTCGGTGCTCTCCCGAGGGATGGGCACCTTGGCAAAAAGGATCACCGTGAAGAGATTGCCGCTGGGCAGCAGCCCGTAGAAACCCAGCACCGAGCGGATGCCGTAGGGGATGACGAACTCCTGCTGGTCGGGGATGTAGGCATTGGCCACCGCGTCGGGCACGTGGAAGATGTTGTAGGTTTGCTGGTCCAGGTCCACGATCAGCCCGGGGTCGGGCTCAACTGCCTGCTCCAGCACAATGCCGAACATCTCCGCCACCTGGGCGAACATGGGGTTGACGTCCACGATCTCCTTGCTCAGCGGGTGTACCCTGTAGTAGCGGGAGCGGTGGTGGCTGTGCCAGTCCGGGTGGTCGCCCACGGTGGCGAGGAGCGTCTGGCACTTGACGGCGGGGTCGGCGGGCGCCCGGCCCAGAAAGCCGTCCACATGGCGTTGCAGACCGGCGTCCAGTTGCGTGTACGGCTTGGTGATGAAGAAGCGGACCAGCGCTGTGGCGCGGTCCCCCGCGGGGTCGACCAGGTGATCGTAGAGGTAGCGCACCGTGCGATCGGCCACGGTTTCCATGTCGGCCGCGCCGTCGCCCAGCCCACGCAGGGCCGTGCCGCAGGTGGTCATGTCTGTGAGGGTGAAGGCGGTCAGATCGTGCATGGCGGTGGGCTTGGCTGGGTAGCGCTCGGCGAGTTGATGCCAAAGTTTCGACATGTGTTGGTGGGTTAGGATTATAGGTGGAGGCGGGAGTGCGGGCAAGCGGAGGACAATCAAGGCACGAAACGGCCGTTTCATGCCTGTCTGTATCGCGGAAACTTGTCGATGATCAAGGCCGCGAGAAACGCCTCCAGGAGGCTGAGGGGGATCGCAAACAACAAGATGCCCAGCGGCAGCACGTCCATGTTCCAGAGCACAACCCACATCAACACGAAGCCGAGAAACCAGGCGAGCAGGGTGGTCTCCCACAACGAGAACCGGCGCGAGATGATGAAGATGCCAATGGCAAAGAGCAAAGACCACAATCCCCACACCGCGCCGTTGACGGGGTCCGAGGGGAAGATCAGCCCCAGGTCTTGGTAGTGCGCAACCCAATAGGATTTGAGCAGCAATTCGTTGCGCACAAATTCGGAGAGGCTGATCCAGATTGTTGCCGCCAGAATCGGCAAGATGGTGTTGCGGAAGAAGGTCACGAATTAGCCCTCCGAGGATTGAATACTGCCGGAATGTTCATACGCTCCTCAAGTCTCCATCGCATCGGCAGCAAATGCCGGTCCGACATCGCGCCGCAGTTGCACCATCTCCTCTGTCCTTACGGCGATCTGATAGCCGTGGCCCTCGAACAGCCGGATGAGGTTGACATTGTCCTTGCCCGTGTTCGTCGCCAACGCGTGCACATCGTGGGCGAGCAGCCACGTTTCGCCGGCGGCGAGGAGGGCGCGGGCCACGCCGGCCCGGCGCTTGTCCGGGACGACGTAGATGGTGGAGAAAAGCCCCAGGCGCGGGCA
>JAWKOK010000173.1:0-2265 GCA_041391205.1 Caldilineaceae bacterium | reverse complement strand
CTGCTTTCCCCGCCCTACTCCGACCCGACGCCGCTGCCCGCCAGCGGCATGGCCATGTACTACAATCCGGGGGTCATGAAGACCGTCATCGAGAGCCGCCAACGGTTCGACCATATCGAACCGTGCGCCGAGTGCATCGGCTACGTGGCCATGCTGCGCTACGGCGATCTCGACCGCAAAGTGTGGCTGCAAACCGGTCCGCTCACCGTGGAAGGCCCGTTCCATGTGGTCGATGCCGCGGCCACGCAGCACGTGGGCCAACTGCTGGCGCGTGACTGGGTGGTCGATGTGGATTACCGCACGGCGCAACGCTGGGGCTTTCGCATGCCCTGGGTGACGGTGTGGGACGAGCCGCCGCTGGAACTGCTGCTGGCCACCGATGCCATGCCCTTAGACTGGGACGCGTGCCGCCCGCCGACCAATGCATTCATCCACTCACCGCACAGCGTCTCCGTGGCCGATACGCTGGTGGTGGTCCCCGATCAGACGGTGAAGAAAGCCATCGAATTGCGTCACCTGGGCGCCATGGACTTCGTGGACGCCATGTCCGATGCGCCCGACTATCTATACGTGAAGTAGCAGCGGGAATCGAAGGCGGACAGCGACATGTCCGTCGTTGACCAAAATAGAAGGGGCGCTCCCAATGTGCGGAGCGCCCCTTTTTCCTTACGTGGTGACTGTGCGGACTAACCGGCGTCAGAAGATGCCCAATCCCGTGTGGAAGATGCCCGACCAGATGCCCGGCGTGATGCCGATGAGCACCGTGAAGACCGCGGCGATGGCCATGCCCGCCGTCAAGGTGAGCGAGCCTAGCGGCGCCGGCGCGGTTGCGGTTTCCTCTGTGGCTTCGCCGAAGTACATGGCGACGATGACCCGCAGATAGTAGTAGGCGCCGATGGCGCTGGTCAACATGGCCACGGCCGCCAGCCACGCCCAGCCGCCGGCCACGGCTGCCTGGAAGACGAGCAGCTTGCCGAAGAAGCCGGCCAACGGCGGCATGCCGGACAGGCCGAACATGAAGACCGCCATGGTGAAGGCCAACAGCGGCTGGCGTTGGGCCAAGCCGGCCGCCCGCTTGTTGAGCGCGTCACATTCGCCCACTTGCTCCAGCGAGATGATGACGGCCAGCGCGCCCATGTTCATGAATGAGTAGCTGAAGAGGTAGAAGAGCGCCGCGCTGGCCCCCTGAGCCGTTCCCGCCGTCAAGCCCACGAGAATGTAGCCGGCGTGGGCGATGCTGGAATAGGCGAGCATGCGCTTGAGACTGCTCTGTTGCAGCGCCGTCAGGTTGCCCAGCAGCATGGTGATCACGGCGAGACCGGCCAGCGCCCAGCCCCAGACCGGCTGCGCACCGGGCAGCGCCACGACGAGCACCCGGGCCAGCGCCGCAAAGGCCGCGGCCTTGGTACCGGCGCTCATGAACGCAGTCACCGGGGTGGGCGCGCCCTGGTAGACGTCAGGCGTCCACATGTGGAAGGGCACGATGCTCACCTTGAAGCCGAAGCCCACGACGAGCAGCGCAATGCCCGGGTAGAGCAGGTGGAGGTCCGCCTGGCCGCTGTCGACCATGGCGGCGATGGCGTTGTACTGGGTGCTGCCGGTGGCGCCGAAGATCAACGCCGCACCGTAGACGAAGAACGCGCTGGCGAACGCGCCCAGCAGGAAGTACTTCATGCTGGCTTCGGAACTGCGTTCGCTCTCGCGGAAGATGCCGGTCAGGATGTAGAGCGCCAGCGAGAAGATCTCCAGCGCCAGGAAGACTGTGATCAGGTCGGTCGCCATCCCCATGGCCATCATGCCCACGCCGCTGAGCAGGAGCAGCGCGTAGTATTCGCCGGTCTGCTTGTTGAGCCGGTCAATGTAGTTGATGCTCAACAGGATGGCCAGCCCGGTGGCGACCAGGACGATGACGCGCAGGCCGAGCGCAAATTGGTCGGACACGGCCGCGGTCTGGAAGGTCACGACGCCCTGATCCCATTGGCTGACGACGACCAGCAGCGTCACGATGACGCCGGCGAGCGCGACCCAGGGAATGGCGCGCCGGCCGGTCGACTGCGGGTCGGCGGGGGCGAACATGTCCACGGCCATGACCGCCAGGACAAAGGCGATCATCACCAGTTCGGGCAGGACGGCTGCCACGTTGAGTGCGGAAAGGCTGAGCGATTCAGGCATGGCTTAGTGCTGTGCCTCCGGTTCCTGGGTGTACGCGCCCATTTCAGCCGCATCCAGTTGGTAGACAACTGCCGACTCACGTTGGGCCATTTG
>JAWKOK010000172.1:0-2292 GCA_041391205.1 Caldilineaceae bacterium | reverse complement strand
GCGCCGGTCGCGCCCAGGACGGCCACCGTCTCGCCCGGCGCGGCCACGAAATTGATGCCCCGGAGCACCGCATCCTGCTCGGCGCCGCCGTAACGGAAGACCACGTCTTCGAACGCAACCCGCCCCGTGGGCCGGAAGTCGGTGACCGCTTCCGGATGGGGCGTGATCTGGGGCGTACTCTCCAGCACCTCCACGATGCGCACGGCCGATGCCTCGGCCCGGGCCACGCGCATGACCAGCATGCTCACCATCATCAACGACATGAGCGTGATCATGAGATAGTTGACGAAGGCGACGATCTGCCCCACCTGCAAGCTGCCCTGGGTCACCTGGACGCCGCCGAACCAGAGCGTGGCGACGATGCCCAGGTTTAGCACCAGCATCATGAAGGGCATGGTCAGCGCACTGACGCGCACGGCTTTGAGATTGTGGGCCATCCAGGCGTCGTTGGCCGCGGCGAACCGGTCGATCTCATAGTCGCGACGGCTGAAGGCCTTGACCACGCGCACGCCGGCCAGATTCTCCTGCATGACGGTGTTGATGGCATCCAACTTCTGCTGCACCGTGCTGAAGAGCGGGAAGGTCTTGTTGACGATCCAGACGACAAAGACGAGCACCACGGGGATGAGCACCACGAAGAGCAAGGCCAGTTGCGGGCTGGTGAGGACGGCCATGACCAGGCTGCCTACCAGCAGCATGGGCGCGCGCACCATGACGCGCAGCATCATCATGACCAGTTCCTGCACCTGGATGACATCGTTGGTGAGCCGGGTGACGATGGAGCCGGTTTCCAGTTCGTCCAGGTTGCCGAAGGCCAGCGTCTGCACTTGGCGAAAGAGCGCACTGCGCAGGTCGGCCCCGAACGCCTGCCCCGCCATCACCGCAAAAATGGCGCAGCCGATGCCGCCCAGAAAGCCGACCACGGCGAGGCCCAGCATCCACGCGCCGGTGACGAGCACCACGCGCATGTCCTGCTGGAGGATGCCGGCGTCGATCATGTGCTGGATCAGGCGCGGCTGCATGAGGTCCATGGCCACTTCCAGCACCATCAACAAGGGCGCGAGGGTGGCCCAGAGCCAGTACGGTTTGAGGAAGGGGGCCAGTTTACGTGTGGCGGGCATAAGCGCCGGCTTTCCGGTGTGCGTGCGCCCGGCGTCAACGCGCCGGGCGACGGGTCGGGAAATCGCCTCCTATCATCGCAGAAATTTGCCGCATTTGGGCAAAGTGGGGCGTACCGGCTCACGAATTCGCTATTGACAAGCGACACATTTTAGTATACTGTATACCAAATCCCACCAACTGCAAGGTAACACCAACGCACGCGTTGTCTGCGCTCCTCCCCGTTCCGGCGCAGACGCACGCTTCCACCTGTCGAGGTGCAGGTTCACCCTACGCGTCCCGGGCAGCGGAGTTTGCGCCCGCTCACGCAGTCCGTCATTGGCTCCCGACGCTTCCGTCCACTACCAAAGGAGAACCGAACATGACCGAGATGAATCCACGCCAGACCGACGCCGCCAATCACCTGTCACGACGTGCATTCTTGCGCCTGAGTGCGACGGCCGCGGGTGCGCTGGCACTGGCTGCGTGTGCGGCGCCGGCGGCTCCCAGCGCACCGGCCACAACCGACGGCGCGGCCGCACCGTCCATGGAAGGCGTGACGATCCAGTTCCTGGGGGGTCCGTGGTCCTTCTTGCCGGCGCTGGATGAGGTGATCGATGCCTTTGCCGCCGATTGGGGCAGCCGCAACAATGTCACCATCGAGTTTGAGCGCGATGCCCAGACGCTGCCCAAAATCCAGACCGCCATCGAGACGGGCAGCGGCGCCAACATCATCCAGTACAGTTCGCCGCCCCAGATCTTCTCCAACGCGCTGGTGGACGTGGCCGACATGATCACCGAGTTGGAGAGCGAAGGCGGCGACTATCTGCCGGCCGGGCCGTACCAGATGACCAGTGACGGCAAGTGGCTGGGTGTGCCCATCGGCCAGCACAACTGGTTCATCAACTATCGCCAGGATTGGCTGCAGGAGGAAGGCTACGAGACCTTCCCCGACACGTGGGAAGAAGCATTGGTCGTGGGCACACAGCTCAAGGCCAAAGGCCGGCCCTACGGGATGACCTTCTCCGATCTGGCCAGCGGCGACGGCAACGGCGTGCCGCGCCTGGTGCTGTGGGCCTTCGGGGCCAAGGAGTTCAACGAGGACGGCTCGCTGGCCCTGGACAGCCAGGAGACGTTGGATGCGCTGGACTTCGCCATCAGGTTGCACAATGACGCCGGCGACCCCGGCGAGGT
>JAWKOK010000171.1:0-2328 GCA_041391205.1 Caldilineaceae bacterium | reverse complement strand
TAGAGTTGGGGCGCGTAGGCCACCATCAAGCGCGCCGAGTCCCGGGCATCCATGCGCATGTCGTTGACGATCACATCGAACCGGTCCGGGTCGTCGCGCAGGTACGCTTCCGCGGTGACGGCCAGGTGGCGCACGTGGGCATCATCCGCGAGGCGCGGGTCCAATGCGCCCGGATCGACCGCGGTCACGTACTGGTCGTGCTGGCGCAGGACGCGGGTCCAGCCGCCGGGCGACGCCCCCAGATCCAGCGCAACGCCACGCGGCGGCAACTCGATGCCGAAGACGTCCAGCGCCTCCAGCAGTTTGAACTCGGCGCGGCTGATCTGGTCGGGTTCACGGGCGAAGCGCCGCATGCCCCCCGCCCAGTCCGACAGATTGAAGGCCGTGGGCGAGACCCCCAGAATGCCCTGGACCGGCGTGTCCCCCGCGGAGGCGGCGATGACGACCGAGACCACCTGGTCCGGCGCGCGCACGTTGACGGGCGCGCCGGTGTGGGCGGCGACCTGGTCCGCCAGCGTAGTGTTGACGTCGAAGGGTTTGTAGGCGGTCGCGGCGAGGATGCGCGTCTGCACGGAGAACGACAAGTCGGGATCGATGAGATCCGCCAGTGCCGCCACATCGGCGGCCAACCGGGCGACATCCGTCGCGGCGCCGGTCAGGGGCACACTGGCCATGGCGGGGCAGATGTGGCGCACGAAAATGGGTGGCTCGGCCTGCCAGGCAGCGGCCAGCGCGAAGAAGTCCACGCCGGTGACGAGCACGACGCCATCGGCCAAGGTTGTGTAGGTCAGATCGGGCGCACGCGCGTGCAGTTCCTCCAGGGCCAACTCGGCGAAACCGGGATCGAACGTGGCGATCAATGCGTCGGTGCGCACGCGGGGCAGACTCCTTCAGGGATTGGTCGTGATGATTTTGGTCGTACCGGCCCATTTCCACGGTTGGAAACCGGAGCTGACAGCGAAAAGTCGCCTCAGCGACTGCAGAACCAGGGCCGGTTTCCAACTTGTGTGTCACGAAACGGCAACATACCTAGTGTAACCTGCGCGCTGAAATCCCGCCAAGTTGGTTGTTGGGCCGGCATGTGCTACACTTGATTTCGGTTTGGAGAGGTCGCATAGTCTGGCCGAGTGCGCGGGCCTGGAAAGCTCGTAGGGTTAACGCCCTCGAGGGTTCAAATCCCTCCCTCTCCGCCTTGACAAGTTAAAGCACGACACGAATGCAAAAGATTCGTGTGTTTCCATCGCTCCGTCAGGCGCTGGGTCCTGTGCGGCAGAACACTGTGAACCCCGCCAGGGCCGGAAGGCAGCAACGGTAAGCAGGCCGTTCTGGGTGACATGGGGCAGCCTGGTGTTCTGGCGGAGCGGTGGAAACACACGAGTTTTTTGAGTCAGCCCGCCAACAGCATGAGCAAATCACAAACAAAGCCGACCGCCACCATCTTTCTCGCCCGTCACGCCACGCCCGATTGGAGCCGCCGGGACATCCGCTACGATGTGCCGCCTGGTCCGCCGCTGGTGCCCGACGGTGAGACCGAAGCCGCCAAGCTAGGCGAATTTCTGCGCGCCGCCGGCGTGACCAAGGTCTACGCCAGCCCGCTGGAGCGCACCCGACGCACGGCCGAAATCGTGGGCGAAGTGAGCGGCGCGCCGGTGGAAGAACAGTCCGCCATCGCCGAATATCGCCGCGAGGAAGATGAAGCCACCGTGCGCACGCGCATGTTGACGGCCTGGCAGGCCATCGTGGACGAAAGCCGCCGCCACGGCCCCATCGCCATCGTCAGCCACGGCGGCCCGGTGCGCGTGCTGCTGGAACATTTCGGCGTCGACCACGACGAACTCTGGCACTATCGCCGCCAGTTCGACCACCAGAATCCGCTGCCGCCGGCCGGCGTCTGGGCCGTGACCATCAACGGTGACGAGCAGCCCCAGCTGGAACTGGCCTTTTCACCGGGACCGTTCACCCGCTATCCCAATTGATTGCACGACCGAGACCGGCGCCTTCACGGCCCGGTCTTTTTACACCCACGGACTTCGCATTCGCAGCGGTTTCATCTTCACAGAGAGGGACGACCATGCCTGACACCCACGGTTTCTTCGCCAAGCTCGACGCCGCCGTCGCCCGTAACCGGTCACTGCTCTGCGTCGGGCTGGATCCCAATCCGGCGCAGCTTCCCGCCCGCTACCGCCAAGGCGACGACGTCATTGCCGGGATCCTGGCCTGGAACCGCGCCATCATTGAGCAGACGGCCGATCTGGTCTGCTGCTACAAGCCCAACATTGCCTTCTTTGAAGCCCTGGGCGCGCCCGGCATGGAACTGCTGCGCGCCAC
>JAWKOK010000170.1:0-2367 GCA_041391205.1 Caldilineaceae bacterium | reverse complement strand
ACCGCAGCGATGCCGGTGACGGCGATGCTCAGCCCGGTGATGCCCATGCTTGCGGGCTGGACGATCTTCTGCCAGAGCGCCATGGTCGGCGGCACGCTGGGGTTGCCGGGCAGGTCCAGCACTTCGGGGTCGTCGGGCAGCACCATGATGACACCCAGGCCGCCCGCTTCCGTCTCGCCGTAGACCCGCGCCTTGGGGTAGCGGGCCTTGATGCCGTCCACCCGGCTGCGGGCTTCGGCCAAGATCTCTTCACGCTCGCCGTACATGAGCGCGCGGCTGGGACACGTTTTGACGCACCAGGGTGTGCCGCCCGCCTTGACCACCGCGGCGCAGGCGTCGCACTTGCTGGAGCGGTCGTCGTAGATGTTGGGCACGCCAAAGGGGCAAGCGTCGGTGCAGTAGCCGCAGCCGGAACAGGCGTCCCGGTTGAGCCGGGTCAGGCCGTCTTCCTTGTAGAGCGCGCCCGTGGGGCAGACGGTGACGCAGGCCGCGTCGGCGCAGTGGTAGCAGCGCAGATTCTTGAAGCCGCCGCTCAGGTTGGGAAACGTGCCGCGGGTCTGCTCGCTGATGTGGATGTACTGGACGCCTTCCGGCAACTCGTTGCCGGTCTTGCAGGCGGCCACACAGGCTTCGCAGCCGATGCAGCGGGACAGGTCCAGCAGAAATGCATAGGTCGTCACGTCACGCCTCCTTCACAGCTTTGACGATGCGAACGAAATTCACACGCATGCCCGCGCCGCCGCTGATGGGGTCCAGCTTGTAGCGGCTGATGAGCTTGGCGTCGCTGGCGCCCTTGCCATTGGCCCGGGTCAAGCCGCGGCTATCCTGGCCGAAACCGTGGGCCATAAAGACCGCGTCGCCGCGGATGCGCTGGGTCGCCTTCACCTTGACCGGGCCGCTCTGCACGCCCGCATCGTTTTCCAGCATGACGTAGTCGCCGTCTTTGACCCCCGCTTCCTTGGCCTTGTCTTCGTTGACCCACACTTCGTTCTCGGGCACCAGTTCGTTGAGCAGCGGCGTGTTCTGGGTCTTGGCAAAGGTGTGCACCGGGTTGCGTCCGTAGAGCAGGCGGAAGTAGCCGTCGGGCGGCTCGTCCACCGCTTCGTAAACGGGGATGGCGTCCAGTCCGGCCAGCGCCAGATCCTGGGAAACCAACTCGATCTTGCCCGAAGGTGTATGGAAGGGTGAACTGCTGCCGTAGTCCGCCAGGAACGGCTTGCCCTTCTGCACGATGACGCCCTTTTCTTCCCGAATCTTTTCGATGCTGGAGCCGATGGACATGAGCCGGGTGTTGAGGTACTCCTCGATGTCGGCCCACTTGAAGTAGTTGTCCATGCCCATGCGCAGCCCCAGTTCCCGGACCATCCACCACGACGGTTTGGTCTCGTAGAGCGGCTCCACCGCCGGTTCGCGCAGGCTGATGTACGGCGTGAGATGGGGCAGGGTCCACAGGTCATCGTAGCGTTCCAGCGAAGTGGCTTCGGGGAAGACCACGTCGGCCCAGGCCACGTGCTCCTGCGGCAGCACGTCGATGACCAGCACAAAGTCCAGCTTCTTCAGCGCTTCCTTGGTCCGCTCGGGATCGGGCAGCGAGTTGAGCAAGTTGACGCCGTAGACGATGAGGCCCTTGATGGGGTACGGTTCCCCGGAAATCATGGGGTCGATCAACTCCTGCATGGCGGTCGCGCCGCGCAGGAACTTGGTGCGGGCGCCGTCGGCCCGGGTCTTGCCCGTGGGGCCGGCCGGGAGCACGTCGCTCTCCTCGCCCGGCTCGGCCGAACAGCCGCCGGCGCTGCCCGCCACCACAAAGGGCGGGTGCGGATAGGACTCGATGTAGGGCGACTTGTTGAAGTAGATGCCGCCCTCGCGCCCGTACGCGCCCATGAGCGTGTTGACCATGTAGACGGCGCGCATGCGTTGGGTGTCGTTGCCGTACCACGTCACATGGCGGCCCGGCATGATGACCGACTGGGGCAGGTTGTCGGACATGACGTGGGCCGTCTCCACGATGAGCTCCGCGGGCAGGTCGGTGATGCCCGCGGCCCACTCGGGCGTGAACTCCTGGACGTGGGCCTTGAGTTCGTCGAAGCCCTCGGCCCATTCGGCCACGTAGTCCACGTCGTAGCGACCCTCGTTGATCATCACGTTCATCCACGCCAGCAGCAGCGCCGTGTCCGTGCCCGGCTTGATGGGCAGCCAGTAGTCGGCCTTGGCCGCGACGCTGGAGAAGCGCGGGTCCACCACGATGACCTTGGCCCCGTTGGACCAGGCCGTGGCGAAGTCCTGCATGACGGTGTTGCGCGCGTCCTCGCCGATGTGGCTGCCGATGAGGGTCAAGCAGCGCAGGTTGGGCCAGTCGATGGGTTC
>JAWKOK010000169.1:0-2387 GCA_041391205.1 Caldilineaceae bacterium | reverse complement strand
ACAGTCGCAGCCGAGTTCGGCGTCAAGCCACCGTGGTAATCGCACCCGGGGGCATGCGCGGTCCGTACACAAGGAGAGAACCGTATGGCGATGACCGAAGTGAAACATTTGACAACGGCAGAATTGGAGGCCGGGCTGGATGAAATCCGCCGTGCGCCCAAGGACGACGGGGTGCTGGAACTGATCGTGCGCCGCCCCACCGTGGACGCACGCGAAGTCCTGGACGTGGGCGAACTGGACCTGGCCGACGGTCTCGTGGGCGACAACTGGCGCGCCCGGGGCAGCAGCGCCACCTCCGACGGCTCCGCCCATCCCGAGATGCAGTTGAACATCATGAACGTGCGTTCCACCATGTTGGTGGCCCAGTCCAAGGAGCGCTGGCCGCTGGCGGGCGATCAACTCTACGTGGACATGGACCTGAGCGAGGCCAATCTGCCGCCGGGCACGCGCTTGGCCATCGGCGACGCCGTCGTCGAAATCACGCCCATCCCTCACAACGGCTGCAAGAAGTTCGTGGCCCGTTTCGGCCTGGACGCGATGAAATTCGTCAACTCGCCCGTGGGCAAAGAACTCCACCTGCGCGGCATCAATGCCAAGGTCGTCCGGCCGGGGACCATTCGGGTGGGCGACATGGTGCGGAAGATTTGAGACGTGATGCGTGAGGCGTGAAACGTGAAACGTGAGGCGTGAAACGTGATGCGTGGGATTGAGAGATTGGGAGATTGAGAGATTGCCCTCGATGTCTCCGAACCAATCTCCCAATCTCAGTAGTTCACGATTTTCCTGATGATGCCGGGATCGGAATGGCCATAACGGCCCCATAGATCTGTTCAACTGCGCGCCTGAGCATGGAAACGAACGCCTGGAACTGAAAGCGAACCGGGTCGAGACGGTGCGGGCCACGGCCAGGGATCCGTGCCACAAACCAGCGCAGAAAGGCCCAGATGTTGACCAAGAGCAGTGCGAATCCGAGCAGGAAGAAGCGCAGTGCCGGATTGCGTGAGGTCGTTTTGACCCGCACACGTCGGAAGATCCGGTAGGACGTTTCGATGCCAAAGCGGGAGCGATAGCGGCGATAGACGGTTTTGGGCATCCAGTCGAGGCCGATGAGCACAAAGAGCAGCCACTTGCGGCGGAGGCGCTTCTCCTTGTTGGGCGTCAGCGTGGCCACGACGGCCATTTCGGCCGTTGTGCCGTCCGTGAAGGTGTAGGTGGTGCGATAGCTTTTCCGGCCTCGGCAGAGTTGGCGCGTGCCGCCTTGCTTGCCTCGGATCGTACAGGCGATCACGGCGCGTTGTTTGATCTCCTTGAGATAGCGGATGACCGGTCCTGAACAGAAGCCACGGTCCAGATAGAGCACATCGATGGCAACGTTGAGGCACTCTGCTCTCTGGAGAAGACGCTGGACAACGTCGACCGTCTTCGTTTCGGGCCGGACGAAGGCGACCGCCAAGGTCACACGCATCTGCCGATAGATGACATACAGACTGACGATGCGGAAGAAGCGACTCGTGCCTGCTTTCGGCTTGCTTCTACAGGTATATTCCCTCAACTCAGGCGACTTACCGTAGCAGGGTTCGTCATGTTCGTCGATGGCCGCTTCCACACGCCGAGAGAACAACTGCTCGGGCAGACGGGCCGCTAATGCGTCGTTGATCTCGTCCTCGTACTGCTGGAGATGCGCAACGCTCAACTGCTCATTCAGCACTTCGCGAATCCGGTTACCGCTGCCACTCTGCTCCAGATCGCGACACGCGGCGTCAATGCTGATATTCTCGCTGGCGGCCTTCATCAGCACATCGAAGAGCATTTCACTGGTACAGACGTAGCCATTTGCCTCCAGTGACAGATGTTCTTGGCTCACAGCTTGCATCGTCTCACGAATGTCCTGGGCGGTCAGTTCCGATTGCGGTATCATGGTCTCGTCCTGTTTGGTTGGTTGTGTAGGTAATGGTACCCCTGATTCAACCACCAAACAGGACTTCTGAAAACGTCATGTTCACCTGTTCACGCCAAATCGTGAACTACTGAATCTCCTAAATCTCCTCTACAACCCCCGTTCCGCCTCCTCCACCGCCACCGCCAACGCCTTGGCCTTGTTGAGTGACTCGTGGTATTCGGCGGTCGGGTCGCTGTCGGCCACGATGCCGCCGCCGGCTTGGAGGTAGCAGGTTTGGCCGCGCATGACCATGGTGCGGATGGCGATGCAGGTGTCCATGTTGCCGTCGTTGGCGATGTAGCCCACCGCGCCCGCATAGAGGCCACGGCGAGTGCCTTCCAGTTCCTCGATGATCTCCATGGCCCGCACCTTGGGCGCACCGCTCACCGTGCCCGCGGGGAAGGTGGCGCGCAGCAGGCTGTAGGCGTCGTGCCCGGGCTGGATGTGG
>JAWKOK010000168.1:0-2413 GCA_041391205.1 Caldilineaceae bacterium | reverse complement strand
TGCTGAAACTCGCGGCCGGGATGAGCACTTCGGCCCAGGCGCGACGGCGGTCGGTCAGGTTGCTGAGGATGCGCAGGAGCGCGCGCCCGCCGGACAACCGCTCCAGCACCGGCGCGATGGTCTCGGCCGCGGTGTTGACCGCATTCGCGCCCATGGCGTCGCGCGTGTCGAAGAGCAGGTGCACCACGAGCATGGGCACCGTGGGCGTCTCGGCCAGCGAGTGCACCTCCAGGTCTACGGGACCGCCGCCCAGCTTCTTGATGGTGGGGCTGGTGTCGGCCAAGTCCAGCAGCAGGGCCTTCTCGGCGAGGATGGCGGCGGTCGCCGCGGCGGGATCGGCCACGTCCAGCAACTGGATCTGCGCGATCATGACCGGCGGCGTGCTGCCGGTGACGAAGCCGCCGCCCGTGCGCGCCAGCTTGGCCGCGTAGCTCACCGCGGCCACCACCGACGGCTCTTCCACCACCATGGGGATCAGGTAGTCGCGGCCGTTGACGAGGAAGTTGGCGCCGATGCCCAGGGGCAGGCTGTAGCGGCCGATGACGTTCTCGATCATCTTGTCCGCCGCGGCCACGGACAGCCCGTCGGCCAGCACCGCGACCTCGTCGGGCGTCAACCCGGACCACGCGGCCACGATGGCGACACGCTCGGCCACCGGTTTTTGATAGAAGCCGCTCAAGCGCGACGAGGGGTGCTGCGTTGAACCGCTCTGTTGGTGCTCCATGGTCATGTCCACCGCCGGCCTCATTGGCCAACCTGTCGAATGCACACTGTTCCGCCTGTGCGAGCATCGTCGCGCCGGGCGGGCCCGGCGCGCAGTGCCCCACCATCCCATCGCAGCGTGCCGACGCACACATGACGCCTATGGTACCACAGCCGGTCTATCAGAAACTATCAGGAAGGGAATTGGGCATGGTTGGCGATGGAAAAGCGCCTTGCCCGGGGTGACGTCGTTGTTTATAATTGTGGCAGGTGTCGTCGCGTGGTCGTCCCGAGCGCCGGCAGTGTGGTCTCCCGGGCCTCGCAGTACAGAAGCCGTGGGTTATGCAGTATAAGGCCCCAAATGAACTGTTCGCGCACGTGCCGCAGCATAATGCGTCCCTTTTCGGTGTCATTTTGTCAAATACAGCATAATTAAACTAAGTTTCAGCAGAAACCAGTAGTTTTTCGTAGTCTGGATCGAGTTCGAACCTGGGCCAAAGTCGTCGAACCATGGCATCCGGTTCAGAGTTGATCCGATTGATAAAGGCCAGACAATCTGTGAAGAGATCGTCGAGAGATTCGTGACAGAAGTGCTGCGTCACCTCTTCTCGCATCCATTTCCACAGACCTTCAATGGGATTGAGGTCTGGACTGTAGGCAGGTAGCTGAATGAGTTCGATGTCCAGTTCTTCAGCTTGACTGCGAGCAACCTTGCTGCGATGCCAAGGAGCGCCATCCCAAATGATGACCAACGGGCACTCAGTGTCGAGCTTGTCCGTCAGTCGGTGCAGGAACTGTGCCGTATGTGCGCTGTTGCAGCGGCCCTCGTGCCAGATAAAGGCTTGGCCCTGGGAGAAATCATAGGCGCCATACCAGTTGATGCGAGCCGACAGCGGCGGTGACTTGCTCGTTCGCCAAGTGGTCTCACCAACAGGTGACCAGGTGTAGCCCAGGTCCAAGTCTTGATGAAAGTGAGACTCATCGACATAGATGATGCGAATCTCGTCACGACACATGCGCTCGAAAAGTGTCTGGAACTGCTCGATAAAGGCAGCCCGCATCTCCGGGTCTGCTTTGGCAAGCAGTTTCTTGCACTTCTTCCAACTCAGTCCAGCGGCGCTTAGGATACGACGCAAGGTGGAGCGGCTTACTGGTTTTCCAAGCTTCGATGCCACCCACTGTGTCAGCTTCTTCAGTGTCCAGCCATGTCCCGGCAACCCGTGCATCACGGGCTGACCGGTGCGAACGGTCTCGGCTATCTGCTCTTGCTCTGACTGGTCAAAAGGGGGAGGTTGCCTCCCGTGCGTCGATAAATCAGACTCTCCGGCCCTTCGGCGTTGTACCGGTGTACCCAGTCCATGACGGTTTGATTCTTGCGACCGATCTTTTGGGCCCACTGGGTTGCATTGTATTGCTTCGCCCCTATCATGTATAGCGCCTGGAAGCGTTCACGGCTGCGCCGATGTTCTGCCTCTATCGACAATCGCTGCATGTCATCGGCTGTTTGGTTCCATTTGGCAAAGTCTGGTCGGATCATCACTGGCTCCATCGTTTTCCCATCGCGACGTGTTGATGATTGAGCCAGTTTAACACCTAACAAGCAAAACTACCGATTTCTCGTGAAACTGAGTTTAGTGCTTGTTACGTTTTACACTAGACGCGGCGATTAACGCAAATGCAGATATTGCCAGTACGACACTTAGTCCCAATG
>JAWKOK010000167.1:0-2438 GCA_041391205.1 Caldilineaceae bacterium | reverse complement strand
TGGCGCACGGGCAGGCGATGACCAGCACCGCGATCAGGCGCAGCAGCGCGGGGACGAAGCCGGCTCCGGCCAGCAGCCAGACGGCAAACGTGATGAACGCCAGCGCAATGACCGCGGGCACAAACCAGGCCGACACCTGGTCGACCACCCGTTGGATGGGCGCCTTGCTGCCCTGGGCCTGTTCGACCATCTTGATGATCTGGGCCAGCGCCGTCTCTTTGCCCACCTTGGTCGCGGTAAACTGGAGCAGTCCTTGCTTGTTGAGCGTGGCGCCAATGACCGCGTCGCCCGGTTGCTTCTCCACGGGCAAGCTCTCGCCGGTGAGCATGCTCTCGTCCACCGACGAGTGGCCGTCCGTCACGCGGCCGTCCACAGGGATCTTCTCCCCCGGCCGCACGATGACCGTGTCGCCCTCGACCACTTCGGCAATGGGAATGTCCAGTTCCTGGCCGTTGCGCACCACCCGGGCCGTCTTGGCCTGCAAGCCCATCAGCTTCTTGATGGCTTCGCTGGTCTGCCCTTTGGCCCGAGCTTCCAGCAGCTTGCCCACCACAATCAAGGTGATGATCATGGCGGACGTCTCGAAGTAGACGTGATGGCCGAGCAGGTGGCTGCCCAACGTCAGGCCGATGAGGACGGCCACGCTGTAGAAGTAGGCCACCGACGAACCCATGGCCACGAGCACGTCCATGTTGGCGGCGCCGTTACGCAGGCTCTTGTAGGCGCCCACGTAGTAGTCCCAGCCGACGTAGAATTGCACCGGCGTGGCCAGGGCGAAGAAGAGCCAGTTCACCCACGCCGCGTCCGCCCACGCGCCCAGCAGGCCGAAGTCCCGGCCCATGCTCAGGAGGAAGAGCGGCGCGGTGAAGATGACGCCCACGATCAGGCGCTTCCATTGGTGGCGGATTTCGGCCTGGCGCGCCGCGGCCTCGGCATCTTCCACCGCTTCGTCCGCGGCGCTTTCCACCACGTCGTAACCGGCCTTGCGCACGGCCGCGACCATGGTGGCGCGGTCGACGATGCCGGGCACGTAGCGCACGGTGGCGCGTTCGTTGGCATAGTTCACCGTGGCGTCCAGCACGCCGTCCAGTTTGTTGAGCCGGCGCTGGATGGTGTTGGCGCAGTTGGCGCACGTCATGCCCAGCAGCGCCAGTTCCAACTCGGCCGTGGGCACTTGATAGCCGGCCCGTTCGATGCGGCCGATCATCTCGTCCAGCACGTCGCGGCTGGTCGTCACGGCCGGATCGTACTCGAAGGTCAACTTCTCGCTGGCGTAGTTGACGTCCGCCTTGTCGACCGCGCCGACTTTGCGCGCATTACGTTCGACCGTGGCCACACAGTTGGCGCAGGTCATGCCCAGCACGGGCACGGTCAGTTGTTTAAGTTCAGACATGGAACCCCCTAACGCACGACGCACGGTGCTCCACGCCCGATGGGAGTTGGATGGACACCGTGCGCCACGCGTCGCTAGACAAACCTCGCATCAATTCTCGGCCGGCGCGTAGTTGATCTCGACCAGCAGCGCCTTGATCTCATCCCAGGTGGCCGGCGCGTCCCACGCGACCGTGACTTCCTTGGTCTCTTCCTCGGCCTTGACGCTGCTCACGCCTGCCAGATCGCCCACCTCGTTCTCGATGGTGTGCGTGCAATGGCCACAACTGATGTTCGGGACAACAAAGGTTTTGGTGTTCATGGTTTGGTCTCCTGATAGGATGATGCGTGAAACGTGATGTGGAGATTGGAGACTTGGAGATTAAGTGATTGGCCGCGTGCGCCTTCCCTAGTCCCCCAATCTCTGAATCTCCAATCTCTGTATCCCGCTTCACACCCGACTCTTCATTTCAAACACACTCGTGATCTCTTCCAGCACAGCCTCGCGTTCCCCGGCGTCGTCACCTTGGATGGCGGTGGTGACGCAGGTGCGCAGGTGGTTGTCCAGGATCATGGTATTGACTTTGTTGAGCGCAGCCTGGACGGCTTGAATCTGCCGGATGATGTCGATGCAATAGGCATCGTCTTGGACCATGCGGTCGATGCCTTTGATGTGGCCGGCCGCGCTGACCAGACGTTGCGACACCTGTTTGCGTGTGTTGTCGTCCATACTCGTCTCCTCAGTCGCCCCACCCCCGGGTGGGGGGGGGTATGCCAAAAGAATATCACAGGTCGGGTGGCGTGTCAATCCTGCGCGCGCATTGAGTCTCCAAGAGATTTGGGGCAGACTTCCGTCCAGTGCGCACGCCCTCGTGCGAACGGCTATGCCCAAGCCGGGGTTATGCTACCGTTCGCACGCCCTCGTGCGAACGAAACAGGCAGCCAGTGTCCCGTCCGGACAGCAGCAAAAAGGGTACGCCCCCGCCAACGGTTGCGTACCCTTTGACACATTGTTCTGTTACACCACGGTGGTCAGCCGGACCGGCGGCGCGACGTTGCCAATGCGG
>JAWKOK010000166.1:0-2524 GCA_041391205.1 Caldilineaceae bacterium | reverse complement strand
GTCCAGTATTTCACCACTGTCAAGTTCGTGACATTTTTCACGCGCAGGCCCGCGTCGGAGAATCCATGAGACGTTTGTCCGCGAGATCACTGGCAAGAAACCGGGGTCGGCTGTACAATGCGGGCAGACGATCGTCAGGATGAAACCGAACAGGCCACCCGGCGCGATTGCGCCCGGCGAACCGGACAGAGCAACCTAGACCATGACTGAAACCACGACTACCCGCACCGAATACGGCAACGTGACGCTGGACCTCACGCCGGACAACAGCGGCCCGACCAACTTGAGCCGCGGCCGCCGGCCCGACTGGCTGCGCGTCAAGGCGCCGACCAGCGACAAATACCAGGAACTGCGCGGCCTCTTCCGCGGCAAGCACCTGCACACGGTCTGCGAAGAGGCCATGTGTCCCAACATCGGTGAATGCTGGGGACGGGGCACGGCCACCTTCCTGCTGATGGGTGACACGTGCACGCGCAGCTGCGGCTTCTGCAAGATCAAGACGGGCCGCGGCGCCGCGTTGGACCCGGACGAGCCGCGCCGGGTGGGCGAAAGCATCCGCGCCATGAACTTGCACCACGCGGTGCTCACCAGCGTCAACCGGGACGAGCAGCCCGACGGCGGCGCCTGGGTCTTTGCCGAGAGCATCTACTGGATTCGGGAATTGCAGCCGGGCTGCACCATCGAGGTGCTCATCCCCGACTTCAAGGGGGACTGGGCCGCGCTCCAAACGGTGATGGACGCCAAGCCGGAGATCCTCAACCACAACACGGAGACCGTGCCGCGCCTCTACAAGACGGTGCGCCCGCAGGCCAAGTACATGCGCTCCATGGAGTTGCTCCAGCGCGCCAAGGCCATGGACCCGTTGGCCTTGACCAAGTCAGGCATCATGGTGGGGTTGGGCGAAACGTGGGACGAGGTGCTCCAGGTCATGGACGACCTGCGCGCCCACGACGTGGACATCATGACCATCGGCCAATACCTCCAGCCCAGCCGCTTCCACCTTCCCATCGAGCGCTATTGGACGCCCGACGAGTTCGCCCGTCTCAAGGAAGAGGGCGAGCAGCGCGGCTTCAAGTGGATGGAGAGCGGCCCTTTGGTGCGCAGCAGCTATCACGCCGACGGACAGGCGCACTTGAGCCGAAGGGATGATGTGTGAGGCGTGAGAGATGAGATTGGGAGATTAGAGATTAAGAGATTGGTGGTTCGGCGTGAATATGTCCAATCTCTCAGTCTCCTCATCTCTTAATCTCCGCCCTTCCTCACCCCGTCCCGAACTGACGGTCGCCCGCGTCACCCAGGCCGGGCCAGATGAAGCCGGTGGGGAAGGGATCGTCGGCGTTGGTGAGGCGTTCGTCCACGGCCGCAACGTGGATGTCCACGTCGGGGTGCGCGTGATGGAGCGCATGGATGCCTTCGGGCGCGGCGATGAGACCCAGGTACTTGACTCGCTTGACGCCCCACCGTTTGAGTACATCGCAGGCGGCCATGGCCGAGCCGCCGGTGGCCAGCATGGGGTCGAGCAAGAGACAGAGTTGCACCGTGGGATCGGTGGGCAGTTTGTTATAATATTCCACCGGCTTGAGCGTGCGCTCGTCCCGATAGAGGCCCAAGTGCCACACTTCCGCCTGGGGCAACAGATTCCACGCCCCGTCCACCATGCCCAGGCCGGCGCGCAGGATCGGGATCAGGCCGATTTTCTCCGCCATCTCCGCGCCGCGAGCTGTGGTCAACGGCGTCTGCACGTCCAGCGCGCGCAGCGGCAGGTCGCGGGTGGCTTCGTAGACCAACATGGTGGCCAACTCGCTCACGACTTCGCGAAATTTCTTGGGTTCGGTGGCCACACTGCGCAGCAGCGTTAACTTGTGGCGCGCCAGTGGATGCGCCAGCGTGAAGACATTCTTGGGAAGTGTCACGGATGCCGTCCTTAGAATGGATGGGTTGCTGAGGAGCGACGCAGAAACGTACGCCTGATACAGAAAACCGAAGCCCGGATGGACTTCGGTCGTCAGACATGCGACTACCAGTTGACCGGTCTGGCCGGCCGGTTGCGTCTGGCCAGCCGTTCGACCTCCTGTTGACACGCGAGACAGAGCGTCGCGTCCGGCTTCACTTCCAGGCGACCGATTTCAATGGGATTGTTGCAGCGCTCGCAGATGCCGTAGCGCCCTTTTTCAATGGAACGTAATGCGGCTTCAATATCCTGTAATTTGTTTTCAAGCACTGCAATCAGAGCCGCATTCTTTTCACGCTCAAAGATCTCAGCGTCGCCTTCATCCGGCTCGACATCGACTTCGGCCTGCATGAATTCACGCAGATGGTCGAGTTCCGTCACAATCTGGTCACGCTCGTTGGTCAGAAACTCTCGCTCTTTGCCGATAAACTCTTCTCTTGGCATTTCAATGCTCCTCGCCCGGCGCTGCCACTCACCCAATATGACCACGCAGCACAACGCCGGAAATCTTGGTTGACTGGGGGTAAAAATATCGTACAGGTTATAACAGCTTTTCTCCCAAAGGTCAAGACT
>JAWKOK010000165.1:0-2595 GCA_041391205.1 Caldilineaceae bacterium | reverse complement strand
CCTGGCAGCGCACCATGGTGTAGGCAAAGATGAAGCCCAGGATGGTGCCGCCCGTGGCCGTGGCCAGCCCCATGACCATGGTGTTGCGCACCACCCACCACGCATGGGTGCGATAGTAGGGATCGATGTACTGGTTGAAATATTCGAGGCTGAATTCACCGGTGGTCGGGTCGAAAAACCCCTGGATGACCACCCGGAAGAGGGGCAGGGCAACGAACAGGAAGACAAAGATTCCGACGCCGAGCAACCCCATGGCCAAAATGGGATCGCGTCCGATGAGGCGCAACTCCTGCCAGCGACGCCAAACGGTCGAACGCCCTGAATTGGTCGCGTTAGCTGTCATGGGCCTGCACAAAAGATGGGATGGAGCACGGATGAGGTGGAGCGGGGACGCACACTCAACGGCGTGCGTCCCCGGTGTCACTCACAGCAGCGCGGCTGCGCTATTCCTTCAGGTTCTCAGCGTTGGCAATCTCGTTGGTGAAGCGGTCGATGAAGTCCTTCTTGTTGGCGCCGCACCACTCGAAATCGTAGTCGATCAGGTTCACGTCCAGCAGTTCGGGCATGGACGGTTCCGCGCCGTCCACCGTGGGCGCCTGGAAGGCCTCGTACTTGGGGCCCAGTTCCTGGGTCGCCGGTTCCAGCGCCCAGTCGTACCACTTCTGGGCCGCGTCCAGATGCTTGGCGCCCTTGATGATGCCCATGCCGCCGATCTCGTAGCCGGTGCCTTCCTCGGGGAAGGTCAAGACCATGGGCGCGCCCTTTTGGATTTCGGCCACGATGTCGTGGGAGAAAACGATGCCCACGGCGGCCTCACCCTGGCCCACAAAGCGGGCCGGCGCCGCACCGCTCTTGGTGAACTGGAGCACCTGGCCGGCATAGTCGCCCAGGTAGTCCCAGCCGGCTTCTTCGCCGCGCATCTGCAGCACGGTGCACAGCGCCGTGTAGGACGTGCCCGAACTGGAGGGGTGCGCCACCATCAACTGGCCGGTAAATTCCGGCTTGAGCAGGTCGTCCCAACTGGTGGGCGCGTCCACGCCGTTCTCTGTCATCCAGTCGGTGTTGGTGGCGAAGCCCAGCGAACCGACGTAGATGCCGGACCAGTAGTTGTCCGGATCCTGCATCAGATCCTTGTTCTTGATGTTGGCGATGTTGGGCGAGTCATACTGCTCCAACAGACCTTCCGCCTTGGCCGCGATGAAGCTGTCCACCGGGCCGCCCCACCAGATGTCGAACTGGGGGTTGTCCTTCTCGTTGCGCAGGCGGGTCAGGGATTCGCCGCTGGACATGCGCACGAAGTTCACCGTGATGTCCGGATTGGCCTTCTCGAACTCGGCCTTCATCCCTTCGCACCACTGGACCTGGGGCGTACACAGCACGTTGAGTTCGGTGCTGGCCGCGCCTTCACCGCCGGAACTGGCAGCCGGCGGGGCAGCCGGTGGCGGTGCTACACAGGCGGAAAGCAACAGCGCAAACGCTGCAATCGCAACCAAGCCGATCAGCCAACGGGTTTGACGTTTCATGAATGCCTCCTCGCAGATCATGAACATGCTATGGAGTTTGGTGAGATACGTTTTGTGAAAAGTGGAAATTTGGCGTATGCGTGACGGCGTCTCCAGGCAAGACACGGCCGCCAGCCTTGTAGATCAAATCATACTTCGTACATGTTGTCAAAGCGCATGCGCCGGTTGCCATTGCTAGACCGCGCCACTGACATGCATACGCTACCAATCGGATCGCGCATCGGTTCGCGCACACTTCGGCAAGTGTCCCGTACTCCAGGCCGCCCTCCCGTCGGATTACAGACGCATTTCCATCAGCATCGACGACAACAAACTTAAACAAAACCTAGACAAGAAGAACATGGGCTGTTTCTTCTGTGTGTGCCATATGCTCACCCAACGATTCGGCTTAGGCTACACCAATTGGATAGTGCTTCACATATAATTACTCTGGAATCGCCTACATTTCTCCTGTTCGCATGCTCGGCGCGGCAACCGTCCACGTGCATTCTCGCGTTGCGGGAACAACAGCAGACGATTCACACGAGAGTTCGATAATACTAGACAAACCATAGACAAAGCAACCGCAACCGAGCCCGGCCACACCGGCGTGAGTTGATGTTCCGTCCCGACATGATGAGCAGGCGCACAGCTCGCGCCGCGGCGTAACCTGCCGCACGGAAAGCACTGCTCTCGCAACATCCCTGCATGGAAACAAGGAGACACAACAACAATGAAGCGAAGTCAAAACCACCAAGGGCTCTGGACCATCGCCGGCGCAACCATGGCCGCACTGGTCCTGACCGTCCTCATGGCGACGGCGGGCGCGCCCGTGGCCCAAGCCGCGCCCGATGACGACGCCAAGCTCACCATCGCCCACTTTGCGCCCTTCGCCGACACGACCGCAGGCACCGCAGTCGACGTATGGGTCAACGGCGCGGTGGCAATTCCCGGTCTGACGTATCCGGATCAGGTACCCGACGTGGCCCTGCCCGGCGGCGACTATCTGGTCCAAGTCGCCATCTCCGGCACCACCAACTCGGTCATCAGCAACACGCTGACCATCTCCGACGACATGGATTACACCGTGGCG
>JAWKOK010000164.1:0-2691 GCA_041391205.1 Caldilineaceae bacterium | reverse complement strand
TGGTCAACGCGGACGGCAGCCGCAATGCCGACACGCTCGCGTTCGGCAAGGATCCCGCGTGGCACCCCAGCGCGGACACCATCGTCTACAACGGCGTCGACCTTTCGGGCAACCGCCCCGGGCTCTGGCTCATGCGCAGCGACGGCAACAACACTCGGCCGCTCACCGACGTGGCCACGGACATCCGCCCCACGTGGACGCCCGACGGCGAATCCGTCGTCTTCATGAGCAGCGCGCGCGACGGCAACTGGGAAGTCTATCGCGTTGATCTGGGCGACGGCGCCGTGACGCGCTTGACCGACGATCCCGCCCAGGACGGCATTCCCGTGGTCAGCCCGGACGGACGCAACGTGGCCTTCTTCAGCGACCGGGGCGGCAGTTGGGCGCTCTGGGTGGTCTCCATCAACGGGGGCGATGCCCAGCGCATCTTGACGCCCGAGGGATCGCTGGAACGCTGGCTCGAGCACGGACTGGACTGGGTGGATTAGGCCGCGCCATGACTGATTACGGCATGAGCGACACCACCAATTTGACCGGCCGCCAAATCGGGCGCTACTTGCTCCAAGCCCAGATCGGCGCCGGCGGGGTCGCCACCGTCTACCAGGCCTACGACCAGGTGGAGGGGCGCTCGGTCGCGCTCAAAGTGCTGCTGCCCACCGCGGACGCCAACACTGTCAGCCGCTTCCGCCGGGAGGCGCTCACCGCGGGCGCGCTGCGTCACCCCAACATCGTGCGCATCTACCAGGTGGGCACGGCGCTTCAGGGAGACGTGGCCTACATCGCCATGGAACTGGTTCAGGGCGAGAGTCTGGCCGACTGGCTGGCGCGGGTGGGACGTCTGCGTCCCGAGGAAACGTGCAACCTGCTGGAGCCCATCACCCGCGCGCTGGCCCACGCGCACCGGGCCGGCGTCGTCCATCGTGACGTCAAGCCCAGCAACATCCTGCTGCGGCCGGCCAGTCCCGGTGCGCCCAACAGCGTGCAACTGGAGTCGCTGGACTACCCGGTGGTGCCGCTGCTCACCGACTTCGGCGTGGCCCGGGCCATGGACGCGCCCGAGTTGACCAGCGCCGGCCGCACGGTGGGCACGCCCGCGTACATGGCCCCGGAGCAGTGCGCGGGCAACCGGGTCATCGACGGCCGCGCCGACATCTACGCGCTGGGCGCGGTCTACTACCGCTGTCTGGTGGGGCGGCCGCCCTTCACCGGCACCACGACCCAGATCCTCTACGCCCACGTCTACAGCCCGTTGATGTTGCCCGACGACGTCATGGCCGCGTTGCCGGCCCAGGCCGTGGAGACCCTGCGCGCGTCCCTGGCCAAGGCGCCGGAGCAACGCTACCAGACCGCGGCCGTGATGGCCGATGCGCTGGCGACCACCGCCGCCCTCCTCGATGCGGGTGATGCCACACCGGCCCCGGGCGACGCCACCATGACCATGACGTCGTTGCCCGCGACCGACCGCACCAGCAGCGCCACCATGCTCGTGCCCGCGCCCGCCACCCAGAGCGCCACAGCCCTGCCGGCCACCGCGGCTCCGGCGCCCGCACCCCGGCGGCGTCGACGTGTCATTCAGCCGGTGGCGTTGGCGGTGTCGGTCGTGGCCAGCATCGGCCTGCTCGCCATCATCGTCGTGGTGGCGCTCCAGTTGCTGCGCGGCAACGGCAGCGCAACCGACCTGCCGCCGGTGGAGGCCACTGCGCGCGCCGTCGCCACTGCGGATTCGGCCGGTGGCGCGCCCGACGGTCCGGCAGAAGACGCCGCCGTCACCCCGGGCGCGCCCGGCAACGATGTCCAGGACGAGGATCTCTCCGCGCCGATTCCGGTCTTCGACATTGAGTCCGTCTGGCGCGACGCCCAGTTTTTCTACGCCGAACGCGATTGGGCCAACGCCCTGGAGGCGCTGACGCTGATCCTGCGCCGGGACATCGACTTCAACAACCGCTTCTTTCGCAACGAGGGCACGTTGTCCCAGCTCTACGTGGACCTGCTGCGGGACAACCCGGACGCGCCTTTCTGGGACGAGCACGCCGCCTACTTCGACGAGCCGCAGTTTACCCGCATGCTGGCCGACATCTTTGTGGGCCTGGCCCTGGGTGAAAACGCGCTGAACCGCCCCAACCAGGCCAAGGGCTTCTTTGACGAGGCGTTGACCATTGCGCCCGATGCGCCCATGGTCCAGGAACTGGCCGACGCCACCCAGGCCCTCATCGACTCCACGCTGACCACGCGCCCGCAACGGCGCACAGACCTGCAACAGTTGCACATCCAATTTGCCACTTCTCTGGCCGACGAGGAACGCTTTTGCGACGCGGCCGACCAGTTGCAGGCCGCCGTGGGCTTGCAGCCCGACACGGCGGTGAGCGAGGATCTCATCGCCTACCAGGACGAATGCGCCCAAGAGATCGCGACCGAGGCCGGACGGGTTGAACTGGGGGCGCTGGAGGGCACCTTCATCTACTCGACCAACCTGGACGACCGCTACCGCATCTACGCCTCGCTGGCCGCGGACCCCACGGGGGCCACGCTGCTCATCGAGGATGGTTCCCAGCCGTCGGTCTCGCCCGTGGCCAGCCGCATCGCCTTCTACAACACCCAGGCCGACGACCTGGGTCTCTCCGCCTTTGACGTGGGCATCGGCCTGCGGCCCACGGACCGCGTGCTGCGCTACACCGGCTTCGCGGAGGACGG
>JAWKOK010000163.1:0-2751 GCA_041391205.1 Caldilineaceae bacterium | reverse complement strand
AGTCCCTGCGCGGCAACTGGCTCTTTGTGCCCGAGAGTGAAGCGGCCGACCTTGAAGAGGACACCTACTGGATCCACGACCTGGTGGGGCTGACCGTCAAGGATGAAGAGGGCACGGTCCTGGGCGAGCTGCAGGATGTGCTCGTCACCGGCGCCAACGACGTCTACCTGGTCAAGCCCACGCCCGAGCTCGGCGTGCGCGAACTGTTGTTGCCCGCCGTGGCCTCCGTCGTGCTGGACGTGGACATCGACAACGGTGTCATGACCGTCTCCCTGCCTCCGGGGCTCATTGACGATTAACCCAACCTGACGACAGCCCATCCCCCAGCGAGGTCATGGTGAACGAGAAAGCATTTTGGGTGGCATTGAGCAGTGTCAGCGGCATCGGCCCGGCTCGTCTCACGGCGCTGCTCGACCGCTTCGGCAGCGCCGAAGCCGTGTGGACTGCGCCGCGTGAGGAGCTCGCCGCCGCCGGGCTGGACCGCCGGTCCCTGACCAATCTCGTCCAGGCGCGCCGGACCAGCGACCCGGCCAAGCTGTGGCGCAATGTGGAGCGACGCGGACTCGACTGCGTCACCTGGGACGACGAGGCCTACCCGCAGAACCTGCGCAATGTGTCCGGTGCGCCGCCGGTGCTCTACGTGGACGGTACGTTGGTGGCGCGTGACCAGTGGGCGGTGGCCATTGTGGGCACGCGGCGGGCCAGCGTCTACGGCCGCGAAGTGGCGCACCGGCTGGCCACCGAGTTGGCCCGCAATGAGGTGACGGTGGTCAGCGGCCTGGCGCTCGGCATCGACACCACGGCCCACCAGGCGGCCATCGACGCCGGCGGTCGCACCATCGCCGTGCTCGGCTGTGGCCTGGATCAGGTCTACCCGGCGCAGAACCGCAACTTGGCCGCCGCCATTCGGCAGCAAGGTGCGTTGGTCAGCGACTATCCGCTGGGCACACGGCCGGAGCCGCGCAACTTTCCGCCGCGCAACCGCATCATCAGCGGGCTGAGCACGTGTGTGGTGATTGTGGAAGCGGGCACGCGCAGCGGTGCGTTGATCACGGCCGAGTTTGCCGCCGACCAGGGCCGAGAAGTTTTTGCCGTGCCGGGCAGCATTTTGCACCCCGGCAGCGTAGGTTGTAACCGTTTGATTCAGGATGGAGCCACGCCGCTGCTCTCCATCGATGACCTGTTGGCGCAACTGGATCTGGACCGCAAACGAGAGTTGGCCGAAGTGCGGCGGACGATGCCGTCCGACCCGCTGGAAGCACGAGTGCTGGAGCGTCTGAACATGATTCCCCAGCACGTGGACGATCTGGCCCGAGATCTGGCGCTCAATCCCGGCGTATTGACCGGCGTACTCACCACGTTGGAGTTGAAGGGATTGGTGCGTCAAGTGAGCCCCATGTCCTACGTGCAAGCGTGAACAGGATTCAGACATCACCATCGGCGCAAAGGAGCAAACCGATGACAGTCTTTGCGGCAATTTTGGCCGGCGGCGTGGGGACGCGCCTGTGGCCGCGCAGTCGCCAATCGCAACCCAAACAGTTCGCCGACATCACCGGTGACGGCCGGACCATGATCCAGGACACCCTGGCGCGGCTCGACGGCATGGTCGCCCCCGACGACGTCTACATCCTCACCGGCGAGCGCTACCGCGAACTGACGACGCAGCAACTGCCGACCGTGCCGGCGGCCAACGTGCTGGTCGAACCGAGTGGCCGCAACACCGCCCCGGCCATCGGGCTGGCGTGCCTCCACCTGCAGCGGCGCGACCCGGAAGGCGTGGTCGTCATTCTGCCCGCCGACCATGTGATCGTCTACGTGGACGCGTTCCAGGCCGCGCTGGACAAGGCGGTGGCCGCGGCGGCGTCGGGCTACATCGTCACCCTGGGCATTGAGCCGCACGCACCCCACACCGGCTACGGCTACATTCAGCACGGCGCGGTGGTCGACGGTTTTGACCATGACGACCTGCCGGTCTACCATGTGGCGGGCTTTCACGAGAAGCCCGATCTCGACACCGCGGTGCGATTTTTGGCCACGGGCAAGTTCTTCTGGAACGGCGGCATTTTCGTGGCGCAGGTCAACCGACTGCTGGAGGAATTCCGGCGCCAGTTGCCCGAAGTCCATGCGCTGCTCCAGACCATCGACGCCGGGCTGGACGGGGATGACGCCACCGGCGTGTTGGCGGCCGCGTGGGAAAAGATGCCGAGCATCAGCATTGACTACGGCATCATGGAACATGCCGAGCGGGTGGCCGTGGTGCCGCTGCGCGCCGGGTGGAACGACGTGGGCAGTTGGGATGCGCTGGAGTCGATCCTCATGCCCGACGCCATGGGCAACCGGTCGGCGCAGACGGCCACCGTGGCCGTGGACAGCCGCAACAACATCGTCTACTGCGGCGACAAGTTGGTGGCGCTGGTGGGCGTGGATGACCTGGTGGTCGTCGACACCGGCGACGCGCTGCTCATCGGCCACCACAACCAGATGCAGAGCGTGCGTGACGTGGTTGAGCAACTGCGCACCCACAATCGCACCGACCTGCTGTAAACGACAGGCAACTTCGCCAGACCGCGCAAGGAGACCAGATGTCGGGTCCGCAATCCTTCCTCGACAGACTTCGTGAGTACGTGTCGGGGACACCGCCTCAAGACGACTACGATGCACCATCCGGCGGTTCCGGTATACCCGGTTGGGTCACTGCGCTCATCGGCGCCGTGCTCGGTCTGGTGCTCGGTCTGCTCATCGGCTGGGTGC
>JAWKOK010000162.1:0-2841 GCA_041391205.1 Caldilineaceae bacterium | reverse complement strand
CGCGACGCCCCTCGACCCGGTTCCGTGTTTTCCCACCCCGTCAAATGTGAGACGCGGCACGATCTGTCGCCCCATCCTGTGCCAGAGTAGGAACGACCACGGGCGCGTGTGCGTTTATGCTTGGTTTGCGCGCGGTCGTACCTGCGCCGGAAGAAGTTCGACTTTTGCGAAAAGTCGAACTTCTCTGTGAGCTAGCTGTAAGGTGGTTGGTAGGTGGCGGTAAAGACGTGCGTACGCGGCCGTGATACATTGGTCTACACTGCGACATTTAGTGTCTATCCGAAAATTACAGTGCGCAGAAGACGTTGTCGCCCAAACAGCCAAGACACGTTGGTCTGCTGTGAATTTCCGGACGGGTTCTTATTGTCTTTGACGAAATAGTGCTTCGAGGAGACGGTTTGATGATGCAAAATCCCTTTGGCGGCAACCGCCCGACCCCGGCGCAGCCGTTGCGGTCGTCCAGCCTGGCCGACCCGACGCTGCACCACAACGTGCGCGAGCTCAACGCCGCCATCGAGCGGGAGTCGGTCTTTCTGCGCGATCTGCTGGCCGAAATCAACAAGGTGATGGTGGGCCAGAAGCATCTGGTCGAGCGCATGTTGATTGCGCTGCTGGCCGACGGCCACATTCTGCTGGAAGGTGTGCCCGGGCTGGCCAAGACGCTGTTGGTCAAGACCACGGCCGACGCGATCCAGTCCAACTTTGCCCGCATTCAGTTCACACCCGACCTGCTGCCCGCGGACCTGGTCGGTACCCAGATCTACAACCCGACCAACGGTCAATTTACGGTGCATCAAGGACCGCTCTTCGCCAACCTGGTGCTGGCCGACGAGATCAACCGCGCGCCGGCCAAGGTGCAGTCCGCGCTGCTGGAGGCCATGCAGGAACGCCAGATCACTATCGGCGACAAGACCTTCCGCATGGACGACCTCTTCCTGGTCATGGCGACCCAGAATCCCATCGAGCAGGAAGGCACCTATCCGCTGCCCGAAGCCCAGGTCGACCGCTTCATGATGAAGGTGCTGGTCAACTACCCGCGCCCCAACGAAGAGCGCGTCATCCTGGACCGCATGACGGGCGCGGCCATGCCCACCGTGCGCCCCGTGCTCACGCCCGAGCAGTTGCTGCATGCGCGTGATGTGGTCACGAACATCTACGTGGACGGCAAGATCAAGGACTACGTGCTCGGGCTGGTGCTGGCGACACGCAACCCCGAAAACTACGGTCTGCGCGACCTACGTCCGTTCATCGCGTTCGGCGCATCGCCCCGCGCCGGCATCTCCATGATTCTGGCGGCCCGCGCCCACGCTTTCATCCAGGGCCGCGGCTTTGTCACGCCCGAGGACATCAAGCAGATTGCGCCCGACGTCCTGCGCCACCGCGTGCTCATCACCTACGAAGCCGAAGCCGAAAACGTCACCAGCGACGACATTGTGCAGCGGATTTTAGACTTCACGGAAGTGCCGTGAAACGTGAAAAATGAGATTGGGAGATCGAGAGATTAAGAGATTGGGAGATTTTGCCACTGGCCGGCGCACGCCAATCTCCCAATCTCCCAATCTCAATCACTCACGCATCACGTTTCACGCATTACGGGTTCCCATCATGGCCGTCGGACTCCTCACACTCGAACTCTATCTTCCGCTCAATGACAGTCTCAAGGGCAAGCGCGGCATTCTCAAGCCGCTGATCGCGCGCCTGCGCCGGGACTACAACGTCTCCGTCTGCGAGGCCGACGCCCAGGACGTGCTCTCGCGCGCCGTACTGGAGGTGGTCTGCGTGAGCCAGACCGGCGCGTTGGCCCACCGTCAGTTGCAGAACGTGGCCACCCGGGTCGAGTCATGGCGCATGGACGCGCAACTGATCGATTATTCCATCGAGATGATCTGGTGAGGCGGCTGTTCCACTGGTATACTATGAAAAACATTCAACTAGGAAGCGATGACTCTCATGCAGCCCCAGGCCACGTTGGCACCTGACCGTCCTTATCGCGCCGTCTTCCGCGCCTTTGGCGACGGCGACCCCAACGAATATTCCCTCTACGATGTTCTCTACCGCTCGCCCATCACCGGCAGCCTGCTGGAGGTGCATCACGACGTCGACGCGTTGCGGCAGCGGACGCCGGCCGAGTGGCGCGCGCTCTTCGAGAGCCGCGTCGGCACCACCGAGTGGCCCTACGGCAGCGGCGTCTGGGGCATGCGCGAGTGGGTCGTGCCCGACCTGCGCGACGAGAACATCGTCAGCATGTACGAGGGCAACTCCAACCTCTTCTGGGCGCAACGGCTGGGCCGGCAACTGGGCATCGAAGATCTCTGGATCAAGCTCTGCGGCAACAGCCACACCGGCAGCTTCAAAGACCTGGGCATGACGGTGCTGGTCAGCGTGGTCAAGCAGATGATGGCCGACGGCAGCCCCGTACGCGCCGTGGCCTGTGCCAGCACGGGCGACACCAGCGCCGCGCTGGCCGCCTATGCCGCCTACGCAGGCATTCCCGCCATCATCTTCCTGCCCTCGGGCAAGGTGAGCACGGCCCAGTTGGTGCAGCCGGTGGCCAACGGCGCACACGTGCTGGCGCTGGACACCGACTTCGACGGCTGCATGCGCATCGTCCAGGAGGTGACCGAGGACCAGAGCATCTATCTGGCCAACTCCATGAACAGCCTGCGCATTGAGGGGCAGAAGACCGTCGGCATCGAGATCGTGCGCCAGTTCGACTGGCAGGTGCCCGACTGGATCATCATGCCGGTGGGCAACCTGGGCAACATCAGCGCGCTCTACAAGGGGCTCAAGCTGATGCTGGACCTGGGCCTCATCGACAAGCTGCCGCGCCTGGTGGCGGCC
>JAWKOK010000161.1:0-2899 GCA_041391205.1 Caldilineaceae bacterium | reverse complement strand
CCGAAAGCTACCCGTTCCTGCTCAACCCGCCGCCCAGCATTGCGGGCAGCCCCGCCTCCGTGCGCTACTATCCGGCCGGCTCGCGCCCCCTGATTCTGGCCAAAGGTGTGGGGCCTGCGGCGGATGAACCCATTTTCTACAACGGCAACACGCAGATGCAGCCCTTCGGCCGCGACGATCTGCGCGCGCTGGTGCCGTCACAGGCGCCGGACACGGTGCGCCTGCAACTGGGCGACGACCAGTCGCCGCTGCAACTGGTGCGCACCTACCGGCTGGAGCCGCGGGCCGATCTGCCCCGGCTGGAGATCTTCTCGCCCACGGCCGGCGACGGCGGCATCACCGATGACGGCCATCTCGTCGTCCAGGCCGGCTTCGGCGGCGGTGCGGTGACCAGCCCGGCCGGCACGCTCTACATCACCGACGAGTCGGACGACGCGCAGGGCGGCGGTCAACTGGTCTACCAGGCCACGCTCACCTGCGCCGAACGCGTCTGCCAGGACAGCGGCTTCGTGCCCCAGGACGGGCGCAGCTATCAACTCACCGTGGTGGCCGAAGGCAACGCCGACGGTATCCGCTACGGCGACTGGGCCCAGACGGACGTGGCGCTGGCCCCGGCGGTCTACCTGCGCGGCCTGCCCACCCAGCTTGACCTGGCGCAAATGCCCGCCGAAGGCTGGCCGGTGGAACTGGCCTCCAGCACGCTGGAAGAGATCGGCGCGCTGGAAGCGACCCTGGACTTGCGCAACGCCGACGGCGAGACCGTCTCCAGCGTTACGGTGGACTTCAACGAGGAAGTGCCGGAGGACGGCGCACTGGCCACCAATCTGCTGGTCCAGGGGCTGGAGACGCTGCGCCCGGGCGACTACAGCGGCGAGCTCACCCTGGCCGCCACCGACCCGGCCGGCCGCCCCATCGACGTGACCATCCGCCCCGGCGTGACGCTGCCCGTGTCGCTGAGCGTGCCCCGTCCGCTGGCGCGGCTGGACAGCCAGTCGGCCGACTTCGGCGCGGTGCAGTTCGACACGTCGCCCAACTTCCGCCTGGCCCAGGAGGTGCTGGTGCCGGTCAGTTTTGCCGGCGATCCCTTCCCCATCACCGCGCGCATGGCCGACGGCAACTGCGCCAATCTCGCCATCGTCACCGGCGAAGTGCAGCGGCGCGGCAGCCAGCTCTTCCTGCCGCTGTCACTCAGCAGCAGCGAAGCGGTGCCGCCGGGCACCTGTCGTGGTATGATTACGCTCGCCGGTCCGGACGAGGACCATGACGTGGTGCCGGGCAGCATAAATTGGCAGATGCGCGTCGATGCCGTGGAATGGGCGCTGGTGGGCGCCGACCTGGACTTCGGCGACTTGCAGGATGCCGGCAGCCAGGTGGAGGGCACGCTGCTCATCCGCTTCAACGGCAAGACGCCGTTCGTGGTGCGGTTGCAGGACGTGACCGCCGGCGGCACCGCGGCCCACGGCGCGGTGCAATTGGCCGACGCCGAGTTGGAGATGGAGCCGGTGGAAGTGACGTGGGAGCCTAACGAGGCCGGCATTTACGAGGTGCCGGTGGTGCTTCGCGCCCGCACGGAGATTCCGGGCGACCAATTGCGCGGCACCTACTACGCGGGCAACCTGGGCGTGCAGATCGCAGGGCTGGACGAAGTGGCGGCGGCGGGCTTCAGCTTGCGCAGCCCGAGCATCGCCCAGCGTTACGTGCTGCCGGTGCTCATGCCCATCTACGGCCTGCCGCAGTTGATCTGCACCGGGCCGTTGACGCTGCTGCTGCTGCTGGTACTGGTGTCACGCTGGCGCGGGCGGGGCATCAACGAAGAGGAATACGAGGAAGCCGCCATGGCCGCGGTCATGCAGATGCAGGCGCCGGAATCGGCCGAAGCGCAGGCGGCACGGGCGGCAGCATCGCCCTTTGTGGCCGCGGCGCCGCCGTCACCGGACGTGGTCTGGGGCACTTCAGAATGGGGTAGCCCGTGGGCTGCGGAAGGCAAAGCCCGACAGAGCAACGGCAACGGCAATCTACGCGCCGAAGACGCCGGTCCCGATCCGTGGGGATCGAGCTGGCAGTGACATGCCTGTCTCGACTCACTCGTCTGACTCACTCGTTCCCACGCTCCGCGTGGGAATGCAGCCGCGACGCTCCGCGTCGCCCGTCGTCGCATCGACCACCACCGGGCGCAGAGCGCCCATGCGCCGTACCCACGCAGAGCGTGGGCACGAGGTTGACTGAAATAGTTTGGGAATTGAACTGAATGACTGAAAATCAATCCGTACGTTTTGATAAGCCGACCATCTATCCGACCATGGTCGTGGGCGTGGGCGGCATGGGCACCAACACGGTGCGCGCCGTCAAACGTCGCTTCCGCAATGTGTGGGGCGGCGACCAATTGCCCGGCATGATCCAACTGCTGGCGCTGGACACTGAACCGCTGGTCAACCGGCTGGACCAGGAGCCGCTCTTCGCCGACGAGTTCGCCTACATGGGCAAGTTCGACGCCACGCGCCTGGTCGCCAATCTGGACCAACATCCCGAGATCGAGCGCTGGTGGAACTACCCGTCGATTCCGTTGGGCTACATCCACAACGGCGCCAAGCAGTTGCGCCCCATCGGCCGGCTCTGTTTCTTCCGCAACTATGTGACCTTCAAGCAGTTGCTGGAGACCAAGTTGACCAATCTGGACAAGATTCGCGACATGGAAGCCGCCCAGAATCGGGGCTTCCCCGTGGTGGGCAACTACCAGCTCATCTACGTGGTGGGCAGCCTCTGCGGCGGCACAGGCTCGGGCATGTTCATGGACACGGTGCACAGCATCCGCGCCCGGGTGCGCAACAACGCGCGTATCGTCGGCATCTTCTACCTGCCCGACGTGCTGGAAAACGAGATCTCCAGCGACCTACAGCGC
>JAWKOK010000160.1:0-2951 GCA_041391205.1 Caldilineaceae bacterium | reverse complement strand
CCGACCATGCCGCCGGCTGAGCGCGCCGTGCTCGTCGGCGTCGAGTTGCATGGGCTGCCGGGCCTGCTGTCACTGCAAGACTCGCTGGAGGAGTTGACGCTCCTGGCCGACACCGCGGGGCTGGAGGTGGTCGGCACCGTCACCCAGCGGCTGGACACACCCAATCCGGCCACCCTCATCGGCACGGGCAAGCTGGAAGAGTTGGAGATGACCGTGCTGGAAAGCGGCGCCAATGTGGTGGTCTTCGACGACGAACTGTCGCCCCGGCAACAGCGCGAGCTGGAAGCGGCCCTGGGCGAAGAGGTCAAGGTCATCGACCGCACGGCGCTGATTCTCGACATCTTCGCCAGCCACGCGCGCACGCGCGAAGGCTCGGTCCAGGTGGAACTGGCCCAGTACGAATACCGGCTGCCCCGCTTGACTCGGGCGTGGACGCACTTGGCGCGCCAGGCCGGCGGTCGTGCCGGCGGCGCCAGCGGCGGGGTGGGTGTACGCGGCCCCGGTGAGACCCAGTTGGAGGTGGACCGCCGGGAGATCAACCGGCGCATCGCCTTCCTCAAGCGCCAACTGGTCGACATCGAAAAGCACCGCGATCAATACCGGCAGCGGCGCCGCAAATCGGCCATTCCCGTCATTGCCGTCGTCGGCTACACCAACGCGGGCAAGAGCACGCTGCTCAACGCGCTCACAGGCGCGGGCGTGGTGGCCCAGGACCAACTCTTCGCGACGCTCGACCCGACCACGCGCCGGGTGGAGTTACCCAGCGGCCACATCGCCCTCTTCACCGACACGGTGGGCTTCATCCAGAAGCTGCCGACCACGCTGGTCGCCGCCTTCCGCGCCACGCTGGAAGAAGTCAACGAAGCGCGCATTCTCCTCCATGTGGTGGACGCGTCCCACATCAACGCCGACGAGCAGGTGGCCGCGGTTGAAGAGGTGCTGGAGGAACTGGGCGCGGGCAACAAGCCGGTGGTCACCGCGCTCAACAAAGTGGACCTGCTCGACCTGGACGATCCCGAGGAGCGTCATCGGCTGGAAGAGGCGCGGCAAGCGTATCCCCACGCCGTGGCCATCAGCGCACGCACGGGCGCGGGCATGGACCGGTTGCTCAGCATGATCGACACGGTTCTCTTTCAGCAGATGGTGGACGTGGACGTGCTCATTCCCTACGCCCGGGGCGAACTGGTGGCGCTCTTCCACGAGCATGGGTTTATTGAGCAGGAAGAGCATTTGCCCGACGGCACGCACATCGCGGGGCGGCTGCCCGTGCAGGTTGCCGGCCGCTACGGCGACTTGGATTTCAGCGACGGGCCGGCGGCTGTGTAGGCGCGGTCGGTGGAATTGAACTTAGCAAAGCTTTTGTCAAACAGGGAGGGTGGGGGCATAATAGCGTCAGTGTATCCGGTCGGTTCCTCTACCTCCTCCCGACCTTTGCGCCGTAAGCGACAGATGCGCCGCGACCGAGCCGTGTCCGTGTGACTCGCATCGGCCCTGCGTGTCTTTCACCAATAATCTTCAATCCATCATCGTCCCAAGCCAAGGAGTTGATGTCGATGAGTAACGACACTCTAACCATCACCGACAATCGGACGGGGAAAAGCTACGACGTCCCCGTCGATTACAGCACGATCAAGGCGCTGGACCTGCGCCAGATCAAGGTCGATCCCGATGAATTCGGGATGATGACCTACGATCCGGGCTACGGCAACACCGCCGCGTGCAAAAGCGCCATCACCTACATCGACGGTGACAAGGGCATCCTGCGCTATCGGGGGTATCCCATCGAGCAGTTGGCCGAGCAGAGCACGTTCCTGGAAGTCGCCTACCTGCTGATCTACGGCGAACTGCCGGACAAGCAGGCTTACACCGATTGGGAGCATCAGGTACTGCACCACACCTACGCCCATGAAAATCTGGTGCGGTTGATGGGTGCGTTCCGCTACGACGCGCACCCCATGGGCATGCTCATCAGCGCGCTGGCCTTCATGAGCACCATGCATCCCGACGCCAAGAATGTGGATTCGGAAGCCGTGCGCAACAAGCAGATCTTGCGCATTCTGGGCAAGCTGCCCACCATCGCCGCCATCGGCTACCGCCACCGCATCGGCCGCCCGGTCAACTACCCCAACAGCGACCTGAGCTACACCGAAAACTTCCTCTACATGCTCGACTACATGGGCCAGAGCAAGTACGAAGTCAACCCGGTGCTGGCCAAGGCGCTGGATGTGCTGCTGATTCTCCACGCCGACCACGAGCAGAACTGCTCCACGTCGGTCATGCGTGCCATCGGCTCGTCTCAGGCGGACCCGTACAGCGCCATGGCCGGGGCCGCGGCCGCGCTCTTCGGCCCGCGTCACGGCGGCGCCAACGAGGCCGTGCTCAAGATGCTCAACGAGATCGGCGATGCCAAGCGCGTGCCCGAGTATGTGGATCGGGTCAAGAAGGGCGAGTTCCGGCTCATGGGCTTCGGCCACCGGGTCTACAAGAACTACGACCCGCGCGCCAAGATCATCAAGGAGATCGCCCACGATGTCTTCGAGGTGACGGGCAGCAACCCGCTCATCGACATCGCCGTGGCGCTGGAAGAAGTGGCGCTGAGCGACGAGTACTTCGTCGGCCGCAAGCTCTACCCCAACGTGGACTTCTACAGCGGCATCATCTACCAGGCCATGCGCTTCCCCACCGACATGTTCACGGTGCTCTTTGCGCTGGGCCGTGCGCCCGGCTGGCTGGCCCAATGGAACGAGTTGGTGCAGGATCCCGAGCAGCGCATCGCCCGCCCGCGCCAGATCTACCTGGGCGCCGGCGAGCGCGATTACGTGCCGTTGGCCGATCGCTAAACGCTGCAATCGCAACAGAAAAAGGGGCCGCGCTCGCACGAGCGCGGCCCCTTTTTGTTTGCTTAACCGACCCGCCCCGGCGTGAACGCCCGGGGCTACCCCACCACGCCC
>JAWKOK010000159.1:0-3053 GCA_041391205.1 Caldilineaceae bacterium | reverse complement strand
ACCCAGGTAGGCCGCGGTCGCATCGGCCAGCTCGGGCGGCAGCGTCAAGGCGGGCGCAGCGTCGGCCTCTTCCCGGGCGGCGAAACTCAGCACGTCGGTGGGCGCATCCACGCCGCGGTAGTGACGGTTCAACTCGTGCACCGTCGCGTCGTCGGTGACGACCACGGTGACTTCGCCACGCGTCACTGCCTGGGCCTGCAGCGTGGCCATGACGGCGGCGCGCAACGGCACCGCGTCGACCGCGTCGCCAAACGCCGGGTCGACCTGCACATTCACCTGCAACGCCGCGTCCGCCTCGCTCATGCCCGGTCGACCTCGCGATCCGCCAGCGGTTCTCCCACGGGCGTGGCCGGCGCCGGCACGTCATCCATCATCTCCTCGATGCCGCCGTGGTTCACACCGGGCGCGCCCGCGTTCGCGGCGTTGCCCGGCCTGGGAGCGGGCGCGTCATTTTCGGCGTCGTCGGCCTGCTTCTGCGCCGGCTCCGGATAGGAGATGCGGGGGTGGTGCACGCCTTCCAGCACACGCATGAAGACCTCTTTGATGGTCTGCACTTCTTTGAAGGTCAGGTTGCTGTCGTCCAATTCACCCTCGGCAATGCGCTCGTCGATGAGCCGGTCGATCAACTCCTTGAGTTCGGCGCGCGACCCGGGACGAATGGAGCGCACCGCGGCTTCACACGTGTCGGCCAGCAGCATGATGGCCGTCTCCTTGGAACGGGGACTCGGTCCCGCGTAGCGAAAATCGTCGGCATTGACCACCGTGCCCTCATCGGCTTGCTGCTGGGCTTGGATGTAAAAGTATTTGACCAGGGAACGGCCGTGGTGTTCGCGGATGAAGTCGCGAATGCGCGGCGGCAGGTGGTATTTGTCGGCCAGATCCAGCCCTTCCTTCACGTGGCTGATGATGATCTGTGCGCTGGTGTCCGGGTCCAGCTTCTCGTGGGGCGAGGTGCCGTCGGCGATGTTTTCGGTGAAGAAATAGGGTCGCACCGTCTTGCCGATGTCGTGGTAGTAGGCGCCGACGCGTGAGAGAAACGCGTCCGCACCGATGGCCGCGGCGGCGCGTTCGGCCAGGTTGCTCACCACGATGGTGTGGTGGTAGGTGCCGGGCGACTTGAGCAGCAACTGGCGCAGCAGCGGGTGGGTGGGCCGGCTGAGTTCGGTCAGTTGCAGGCTGGTGGTGATGCCGAAAAGGTTGCCCAGGACGAAGTAGCCGATGAGCGCGACGCTGGCCGACAGCCCGCCGTTGAGTAGCATGATCAGGTGCAGTTGCACCAGATTGCTGGTATTGAAATCGGTAAAGGGCGCGCGGAAGGCGCCCATGCTGAAGAGGTTGCTCAGCGCAATGACGATGCCGGCCCAGACGAACGCCACCAGGCGCTCGGCGCGTCCCAGCACCAGCGCGCCCAGCAGCGCCCCGGTCCCGGCATAGACCATGATCAGCGCGTTGTTGTCCATGTACTGCACGATGAACATGAAGGCGATGGTGAGCACCATGCCCACGCGCAGATCGATCAGCACGGCGATGAGCATGGAGAGCGCGGCCAGCGGGTAGAGAAAGGGCAGCCAGTCGTGGGGAATGATCATGAATTTTGCGCCCAGCAGCCAGATGCTGGCCGTGACCACCAGGATCGCCATCTCTTGGACGTTGCCCAGAGTCTGGGGCCGGAGCCGGTAGAGCGCGGCGCCGGTGAGCGTCAGAATCAGGGCGGTGAACAAGGCCGCGCGCACCACGGTCCACCAGTCCCACTCGCTCTGGAGCAGACCGATGTGCATCAAGGCCTCCACGTCCCGGGCATCGGCGATGTCCCCGCCGCGGATGATCGCCTCGTCGGCTTCGATGGTGACCGTCTGCAGGGGCACGTTGTCCCGGGCCGCGTTGCGCAGTTCCTCGGTGCGGTCCGGATTGATCACGGCGTTGGGGCGGATGAGCGCGCGCGTCAGCTCGATGGTGACCTGGCCCAGGTCCTCGTTGATGTCGGCGTCGACCAGGGCGGGAACCCTGCGCCGCGCCGCGGCCAACGTTGTGTCGCGGATCTCGTCGCGCATGACCAGGTCCAACACAATCGGCACATCGTCTGTGACCTCTGTCCACTCGGCATCGGTCAACTCGATGACCTTGCGCGCAATCTCCGGCGACAGATCGAAGTCGTCGATGGCGAGCAAGTAGTCAATGCGCACGTCTTCCGTCAGGTAAGGATCCCGGCGCACGATCTCCATGTACTCGAGGATCTCTTTGGCGCGACTCACCTGGCGGCGCCGGATGCGTCCCTCGGCCACGTCATACTGTTCGGGCACGGAGAGCGCCGCACGCTCCCGGGCCTCTTCGGTCAGGACCTGGCTGTCGTAGGTGATGCGTTTGGGCGCGACCACCGTGTAGGGGGCCACGCTCCCTTCCTGCAACTGGACTCGGCTACCCAGCGGAATCTGCCACGCGAACAGCGCGATCATGAGCAGCGCGACCGAGCCGACCATGACGCCGATCAGCGCCCGGTCGAACCAGGGTAAATTGCGTGTGTTCAGTCGTGATGACATGGTTGGCGGAACGATCCTCGCTCCGGGACGGGCCCGCGTTATCGGCCGAGGAGACGACGCGCCGCTTGGTTCACCCGTTTGCCGTCGGCGCGGTCACCCACGCGCGGCATGGCGGCGGACATGACCTTGCCCATCTCGGCCATGCCGGTCGCGCCCGTCTCGGCAATGACCGCGGCGACGATGGCCTCGACTTCGGCGTCGGTCAACTGCTGGGGCAGATAGCGTTCCAGGACGGCCAGTTCCGCCAGTTCCTGGGCGGCGCGTTCCGGGCTGCCCGCCTTTTCGTATTCGGCGGCAGCGTCGCGACGCCGCTTGGCCTCGCGCTGGAGCACGCTCTGGACCAGCGCGTCGTCCACTTGTGGCGCATCCTCGGTCTTGGTCGCCGCGGAGAGCGCCGTCTTGACGGAGCGCAGGGTCAGCTTGGCGGTTTCATCGCGCGCCAGCATGGCGCTCTTGAGATCCGCATCGATTTGTTGGGCTAGAGTCAGGTTCTCACTCATTGTCGTAGATCCAATC
>JAWKOK010000158.1:0-3059 GCA_041391205.1 Caldilineaceae bacterium | reverse complement strand
GGTTCCTACGTTTCTCGGCGTAGTAGTTAAGCACCATGACCAGGAGCAGCAGCGCGCCCCAGGCGAACTGGCGGAAGAAGATGGCGGCGCTAGAGCCGGAGAGTTCCAGCATGAGCATGTTGAGGCCGGTGGAGAGAAACTGGATGCTCAGCACCGAGAGAACGAGGCCCGAGACGGTGCCCACGCCACCGGTGTAGCTGACGCCGCCGAGGATGGCGATGAGCACGGTGAGCAGGATGAAGGACGCGCCGTAGTCGGGCTTGGCCGAATTGGCCCGGGCCAGAAAGATGATGCCCGCCACGCCCGCCACCATCCCCGCCAGCCAGTAGGTGCGGATGAGCACGCGGTCGATGTTGATGCCCGAGAAAAGCGCCGCGGTGGGATTGGTCCCCAGCATGTAGACGTTGAAGCCGAAGACGGTGCGGTTCAGGATGACGGCGAAGGCGGCCGCGATGAGGATGAAGAAGATCACCGGGTAGGGCACACCCAAGACGGACCCGTTGCCGATGAAGGCGAGTTGGGTCGTGGTGATGGCCGGACCGCCCGTCATCACATAAGAGAGACCGGTGTAAAGCGAGCCGGTGCCCAATGTGGCCAGGATGGGCGTGATGCCCACGCGCGCGACCAGGAAGCCGTTGAACAGGCCGCACAGTGACGCCACGATCAGCGCCACCACCGCGGCCAGCGGCACCGCCAAAGCCAACGACATGTCGCCGCCGTCGCCCGCCAACCGCGTCAGCACCATGGCCGCGGCAATGGCGGCCAGATTGGCCGTCCCCACGATGGAAAGATCGATGCCGCCGGTGAGCATGGTGATCATGATGGCGAAGGCCAGGATGCCGAACTCGGGAAACTGGACGGCCATGGACTGCATGTTGCGGATGGTGAAAAACTTGCCGGGCAAAAAGATGCTGAACGCCACAAAGATGACAACCGCGATCACCAACAGGCGCAACGTGTGGCTGTCAAACGGCAAGCGACTGGCGAACGATTTACGGGTGGTTTCGTCTTGCATGGGACACCAGATGGTTGATGGATTGCTGTTGGGACAGAGATTGGGAGATCAAGAGATTGGGAGATTGGGTCCACGTTGTTTGCGTACCCAATCTCCCAATCTCCCAATCTCACGCATCACGTCCCCAATATATGCGTCACGATCGTCGCACCGCTGCCGCCGATGTTCTGGGCCATGCCCAGGCGGGCGTTGCGCACCTGGTTGGCGCCCGCTTCACCCGTAAGCTGCTGCACCAGTTCCACGATCTGGTAGATGCCCGTCGCGCCCACGGGATGGCCCCGGCTCTTGAGACCGCCCATGGTGCTGATGGGGATGCGCCCGTTGAGACCGATCTCGTCGTCTTGGGCCAGACGCCAGCCCTCCCCGCGTGCGGCAAAGCCGTTGGCTTCCAGACTCAGCGCGCTCATGATGCTGAAGGCGTCGTGCAACTCGAAGAGATCCAGATCTTCGGGATAGACGCCGGCTTGGGAGTAGGCCTTCTGGCTGCTGATATAGGCCGCCTCCAGGAAGAGCGGATCGCGCCGATCGTGGACGGCCAGCGTGTCGTTGGCGCTGGCGCCGGCCAGGATCTTGACCGCGCCGCGATGATGGCCGGTGGTGAACTCATGGGCCCGCGCCGTCGGCACGAGCACGACGGCCGCGGCGCCGTCACAGACCGGGCTGCTGTCCATGATGTTGATGGGGGTGGCGATCACCGGCGCCTTGGCGTAGTCGGCCAGAGTGATGGGACGCTGGAACATGGCGTTGGGGTTATGGACGCCGTTGCGATGCGCGTTGATGCTGAAGCCGGCAAAGGCGTCGATGGGCACGTTGTGTTCGTACATGTAGCGCTGCATGATGAGCGCGTTCAGGCCGACGAAGCTGACGCCGTGCAACGCTTCGTACTCCGCGTCCGACGCCGTGGCCAGCCCGGCGGTGGTATCCTTGCCCACCGTGTCGGTCATCTTCTCCAGCCCGGCCACGATGACCACGTCGTGGAAGCCGCTGGCCACGGCCATGGCGCCGATGCGCAGCGCGGCCGCGCCGCTGGCACAGGCCGCCTCCACCTTGGCCGCCTCAATGCCGTGCAGGCCGCAGTAGTCCGCCACCAGGGTGGCCAGGTGCTCTTGGTCCAGCAGCGAACCGCTGAGCATGTTGCCCAAAAAGAGCGCGTCCGCCGCGTCGATGTTGGCGTCGGTCATGGCCGCCGACACCGCATCGTAGGCGATGTCGCGGGCGGATCGGTTCCACAATTCCCCCACCGGCGATTGGCCGATGCCGACGATGGAAACACTGCGCATAGAGATCCTCCAAATGACAACTGGACATTCAACTTCCGTCGCACAAGATTGTCGCGCGGCCGGCTATTTCAGGATGTAATAGGTTGCGCGTTTGGTGCCGATGCGGATGATGAGATTCTTCTCCACCAGATCGGCCAGATCACGCCGGATGGTCTCGGCGCTGACGTCGGGCGCGAGTTGCTGGTAGTCGCTGTTGGTGATGCGCCCCTCATCTTGCAGGAATGCCAGGGCGCGCTCCTGGCGTTCGTTGAGGTAGCCGTGCATCCAGCGCTGTTCCTCCGGGCGCGCGCTGACCAACTCATCGCTGCCGGAGCGCAACGTAACCTTGAAGCCGGCCGACGTCTCCTCAAACTCCGGCGCGGGCAGGCCGGCATCCTGCATGGTCGCAATCATGCGGTCGATGCCGTAGCCCAGCCGCTCGATGTAGCCTACATCGCTGAGCACGGCGACGATGGCTTCGTTGCGGCTGTAGCGCTCGTCCTTCAGGTTTTCCAACGTCACATGGCCCGGCAGGCGCCCGGGGCTGTAGAGTTCCAGCCGGTCGCTGAACATGAGCAGACGAATGCCCTCGCCCCGAATGCTGTAATCCCGATGGGCCACGGCATTGACGATGGCTTCACGCACCACCGCCACGGGATACTCACTCGACTCCTCCCGGGCCATGCCGGTGATGCGCATGCCGCGCCGCATGTTGCTCACCAGGAACGCTTCGGCCATGCGAATCTGTTCCGCCAGCGTGCCTTTGATATCCTGACGCACAAATT
>JAWKOK010000157.1:0-3317 GCA_041391205.1 Caldilineaceae bacterium | reverse complement strand
GCCCCGGTCGAAGGTGTCCACGATCAAGTCAACGGCGGCCACCGCGCCAGCGCTGCCCGGCGCGAACTCAGGGCGCGCGGCCAGCAAGCGCGGCGTCAGCGCGGGGCTGGTATTGCCGCCGCCACCAAAGAGATCGCCGTTGGCCACCAGCCGTAATTTGAGCCGTTGCGCGGCCGGATCGTAGTGCCACAACTGCCACTGATCAAGGTCCGCCAGCGGCGCCTCCACCCACCAGATGCCGCCGAAGGGATCTCCCGCCACCCCGGCCACGGTGTGCAGCGGCTGCGCCTCCACACGCAGACCGGTGCCGTCGGTGCGCGCCCAGATGAAACCCTGGGTCGGCTGGAGGCCGTTATCCGCCTCCAGCGCGATGCCGGCCGCGTCCTCGCCGCTGATCCACGCCGCGTCCCGGGCCTCGGGCCAGCTCTGGTCCAACGTGCCGTCGCCGGCCAGCATGAAGACGCCGGGCACCAGCAGCCCGCCGGTGAGGGCCAGGGCGTCGTCGCGCGCCAGCGCCGCGGCATACTCGGGCGCATCCACCGGCGCGACCCGATCCACGGGCGCGGCCTCCACCACACGCACCTGATTGGCCACAAACAGGCCGTTGGCCCGGCGCGTGCCCTCCACGTAGAGGCGCGCACCGGGGCGCACCACGTAGGCCGGGCCGGGCACCCATGTGTCGGTGACCGGGCTGAGCAGCCCGCCCCACACTTGAATGCGCGCCTCGGCCAGATCCAGCCAGCGGCCGGCGTCACCCTCCACACGCACGGGCACCCGCGGATCACCCATCCCCTGCTCCGGGTCCACGTTCACCACGGCCTCGGCCGGCTGCGGACCGGGGGCCAGCGCCCCGCTGCCGTCGTCGGACGCGGGCGCGTCGATGGCCGGGGTGGTGCGCGGCGTCGGGGTCAAAGTGGGCGTGGGCGTGCCGGCTTGGGTCGGCGCGGCCTGGGGCGCTTGCGGCACCGGCGTCAACGGCGTGCCGTCAGCCTGATAGCGAGGCACGTTGGCCAGATCCTCGGTGGTGAAGACCAAATCGCGGAACATCCAGCCGATGACGTTGTTGAGCGCGGGGATGCGAATCAGCAGCCAATCCCCCGCCTCGGTGATGCCGAAGATGTCCACCGGCAGCTCGTTGTCCACCGCGGTGATGACGATGGTGTCCAACCCGGGCGCGCCGCGTAGGCGGGCCGGCTCGAAGACGAACATGACGCCCTGGGCCGGCGCGGCTTGCTCCGGCGGGATCACCGGGATGGGCAGCGGCGTCTCGGTGGGGGTGGCGGTCGGCGTGGCCGTGTCGGTGGGCGTGGCCGTGGCTGTCGACGTGGGCGTCAACGACGGCGTGGGCGTGTTGGTCTGCGCGGGCGTGGGCGTCAACGTGGCCGTGGGCGTCGGCGTGACGGTGGGCGTCGCCGTGGGCGTAACCGGCACGGGCGCCGTCGGCACCAGCACCGGCGCGACTTCGCCGCCGATCACGCCGGTGATCTCCAGGGCCTCGCTGATGACGACGCCCGCGCTGAGGGTGGGCGTGGCCGTGGGCGTGGGACGCGGCGTGTTGGTGGGCCGCGGCGTGGGCAATTCGGGCGCAGGCGTCACCACGTCGACGGCGGTGTAGGCGGCCACCGGGGCCAGCTCGGCCAGCCGGTAGATACCCTGGTCGTCCAGTTCGAAGGCGGCCTCAAAGGTGCGGGCGCGGTCGGCGTTGTCAAAGAAGCGCAGGCGCGGCGTCACCCGTTCGACCACCGCAGGCTGGCCGTCCGCGTCGAGATAGGTCGCCAGCCAGAGGCCCGGGTTGCCCAGCCTCAGGTCATACGCGGCCTGCAACAGATCGATGCGATTGGCGTAGTTGGCCGCGCCGGAAATGTCACCGGCCTGCAGGCGTTCGATGACCACGCCCAGGGAGGACATGGGCGTCTGTTCCACGGTGGTCTCGGCCAGGCGATAGCCCAGGAACGGGCCGTTGGCCGCGTCCGCCCCCGCCGCGGTGATCGGCGTCCAGCGGGTGCGCACGCGTTGTTCGGCAAAGGGCGGCTGTTCCACCCAGACATTGGACAAGCTGATGCCGTCGCGCAGGGGACTGTCCGGTAACACGGGGCCCTGGATCTCCAGATCCGGCAGCGCTTGCCCGTCCACGTCCTCCAGCGTCACGTCGGCGCTGTCCACCCGGTGGCTCCAGCTGGGATCGTCGACACTGCGCCAGGCGATGGAGAAGGGGCCGGCAGGCGCGGTCTGGGCCAACAGCGTTGCGGTCAGCCGATCCGTGGCGCCGGGGCGTTCCACCAGCAGCGCGTAGTTGCGGCCCTGATCATCGTTGCGCATGAAGCCGGCGCTGATGCCCGCCTTCAGCCAGCCGTAGTCGGGCGCGCCCGTGGTCGAGACGAGCATGCCCAGCGGCTGGCTCAGAAAGCGATTGCCCGCGTTGGGATCGCGCCAGAAGAGCATGGCCAACGTCTTGCCGTCGGGCGTGCGCGGCGTGACCAGCGCCGCCCACGGGTCCTCGCGCAGCAGTGCATAGCTGACCGGCACGTAGATCAGGCTCTGTCCCTGGGCCACCCGGCGCAGCAACGCCTCGGCCCGGGCCGGGGCAAAGTCCAGCGTCGTCATGGAGTTGAGCGCGTCGGTGGCGTCCTGGCGGAAGCGTTCGGCCCATTCCTCGGGCGACGCGGGCAGCGGCGTGGGCGTGTACGTGGCCGTGGGCGTAAAGGTGGGCGCGGGCGTGGCCGTGTTGGTGGGCGTGGGCGTATTGGTCGGCGTGGACGTGTCGGTGGGTGTGGCCGTGGGCGCGAGCACCGCGCCCAGCAACACATCGCGCTCGGCCGCGGCGGTCGCCTCCAGGGCGGCCACTTGGGCTTCCACCTGGGCGCGGCCACGGGCCAACCCGGCGATGTAGGTCACAGCCAGGGTCGTCAGCAGGGTGATCAGGACCGCGATCAGGACGATCAAACGTTGGCGAGGCGTCATCATGGGCAATGGTTCAGAGTCGGTGACATTGGCGGTGACGGTGGCATTCACAAGCCGGGTTTCTTTGAGAAACCCGGCTTGTCGGCGGCATCTGTCGGCGGTGCGCGAGCAATTCTGCACGTTGATCGTCACTTTGCACGGCGGCGGGAAGTTGCCCGTTTGGTCCACCACGATCAAGCGCAGGGTCCAGGCGCCGTTGCCCAGCGTGTTGGTGTCCACGTTCCCCAGCACCCCGTTGACCACGGGCGCGTTGCCACCCACGAGATAGCCGAAGTTGCTGTCCGCATTGGCGCCGGGCGCATACTCGACCTTGTAGTACTGAAACGCATCGTGGGTCGCGCTGCCGACGACCGCAA
>JAWKOK010000156.1:0-3323 GCA_041391205.1 Caldilineaceae bacterium | reverse complement strand
AACCCCCATCGCGCCCGTGGACATATGAATTGACCGCACCATGAGAAGGTGACCGTCACTGACGCGCAAACTCGTGATCGCGTAGTGTCTTCGGCTCAGATACTCGCCAAGTCTCACGTGATGGGTATGCGGACACGTGCGCACGCCCACGTGCGCACTCATCCAATGTCGAGCGTCCCAGCCGCCTCACGCATCACGCCTCACATTCCACGCTTCACGTTTCACGCCCCTACCGCTGCCACGGCATAATCCGCCGCTCCAGCCACTGCAAGCCGAACGTGAGCAGCACGCCCAACCCCATGACCACGAAGAGCCCGGCGTACATCTTCTCCGTCACCAGGACTTCCCAATAGTAGAAGGTGACGAAGCCCACGCCCTTGCGCGCGCGCACGAACTCGATGGCCACGATGACGATGAGCGCCGTGCCCAGGGCCAGCCGCAGCCCGGCGAAGATCACCGGCAGCGCGCCGGGCAGGATCACGTGGCGGAAGAGTTGCAGACGGCCGGCGCCGTAGTTGAGTCCCGCCTGGATGTAGACCGGGTCGATGTCGCGCACGCCGGCCATGGTGTTGATGGCCACCAGGAAGAAGGCGGAAATGGCCACCACCGCGATCTTGGGGCCTTCGCCGAAGGGGTTGGCGAAGATGAGCATCATGATGGGGAAGATGGCGATCTTGGGCAGCACGTAGATGGCCGACATGGTGCCGTCGAGCATGGTGCGCACGGTCTTGTTCATGCCCATGATCATGCCGATGAGGATGCCGGGGACTGCGCCGATGATGAAGCCGGCAAAGACACGCCAGAGCGTGGTCAATACGTGGCTTTCGGTGAAGAGGCTGATGCCCGCCTGCCAACCGTCGGCGGCCACCGTCTGCGGGAACAACCACGGCCGGCCGAAGAGGCTGGTCTTGTTGAACTCGTCGTAGTTGACCGTGAGATCCCAGAGCGCGGCGGCGATGCGCGTGGGCGGCGGAAACCAGCGCGGGTTGAGGATCTCGTTGCGCACAATCACTTCCCACGCCACCAGCAGCAAGATGGGAAAGGCCACCGCCAGCCCCACCTCGTAGCGATGGCGGTAACGCGGCGGCACCACCCGCCCCACGTGGTCGGCCAACATGACGATGAGCACGAAATTGATCGTCAAGGCCAGCCACCAAAGCGGCTCCCACAGCCCGGTCAGGCTGATCAGGAGATTCCAGCCGGCGAGAGCGAGCAAGATCGTGATAATGGACTTCGGCATGAAACGAACTCCGGTGTGCGGGGATGAAAAATACGGGTTGCGTCCGACTCGCCTTGCTCGGAATCTTGAGCCTTGGCTCTCAACTCAGGTACATTGGAGCCGTCGTTTTTCAATAAGTCCGGCTTCTACCAGACGCCGGACTTCTGCCGCAAGTCGGACTTCTCCGGCGAGAATGAACAGGAACGGGCAAGAAGACATCATGGGACAGATTGCACTGCAGTGGACAGGAAATGACAGCCAGTTGTTTATCGGCCGCGATAGCTTCGGCCACGTCGTCATGTCAGGTTCGTGGCCCAAGGAAGAAGAAGGCTGGACCGAATGGAAGGCACTCAAACCTTCTGACCTCTTGGTCTTGAGCCTCTTGTCGTGTTCAGGCTACGATGTGGTCATGATTCTCAAGCGTCAACGCCAGCAACTGACCGGCCTTCACATCACGGCCGACGCCGAACAGGCCGCCGAGCCGCCCTATGCGTTTACCCACATCCATCTCCACTACTCGCTGACCGGTCACGAACTGGATGCGGACAAAGTCGCGCGGGCCATCGCCTTGTCCGAGGAAAATATTGCTCGGTGGCCGCCACCATCAAAGGCGTTACCCAACTCACCCACAGCTAGTTCACGATTTGTAGTGATGACTTCAGTCATTCCAGTGAGACGAAACGACTAAAGTCGTCACTACGGACCAAATCGTGAATTACTGAATCTCTCAATCACCCAATCCCTGCATCTCCGCCATCGCCCGCATCACTTCGTCTTGGAGTGATTCCCAGATGCGGTAGGTGAGATTGGTGAAGGCGGGTTGGGTGGATGTCTCCAAGGTGCGTGGGCGGGGCAGGTCCACGGCGAACGTCGCCTTGTTGGTGCCGGGGTGCGCGGTCATGAGCACGACGCGGTCGCCCAGCAGCACGGCCTCGTCGATGCTGTGGGTGATGTAGACCACGGTCTTGCGATTGGCCTCCCAGATGCGCAACAACTCGCCCTGGAGCACCGTGCGCGTCTGTGCGTCCAACGCCCCCAGCGGCTCGTCCATGAGCAACACCTGGGGGTCGTTGGCCAGCGCGCGGGCGATGCTCACCCGCTGCTTCATGCCGCCGGAGATCTGGTGCGGATAGTAGTCGGCGAACTTGCGCAGGCCCACCCGGTCGATCCACTCCTTGGCCACCGCGTAGCGTTCCTGCTTGCCCATGCCGCGCATCTCCAGCCCGAAAGCCACGTTGTCCAGCACCGTCTTCCACGGGAAGATGGCGTACTCCTGGAAGACCACGTTGTTGAGCGGCTGGCGCGGGTCGTCACCCGGCACGATACGCACCTCGCCGCCGGTGGCATGGTCCAGCCCGGCCAGGATGCGCAAAAAGGTCGACTTGCCGCAGCCCGACGGCCCCACGATGCAGAGAAATTCGCCTTCCTCAACGTTCAGGTTGAAGTCCCGAATCGCCGTGATCTCGCCGTAGACCGACTGGTAGGTTTTTTGGACGTTGCGTGCGATGATTTTGACAGTCATAGGAAGGTGGGATTGGAGATTGGGAGACTAGAGATTGGGAGACTGAGAGATTGGCGGCCAAGTATCGTGGACCCGTGCGGGGAACTCCACATCTTCCAGTGCCTGCAACCTTAAATCTCCCAATCTCTCAATCTCCCAGTCGCTCAATCGCTCAATCTCTCATTCACTCCCCAACAACTCCAACGCCTTCTCCGTGAAGGACGTGTCCACCACGTTGCTCAGGTCGATGGGGGTGTCGTATTCGGTGCGGCCGTTCTCGCGGTGCACCCGTTCCACGTCGGCCAGGCCGTCCACCGGGATGACCTGGTTGGGATCGTAGACGACAGGGGTGCCGCTGCGCAGGGCGTCCTCGGTGGAGTTGACGTAGGCCAGATAGGCGGCGATGTTCTCGTCGCTCAGGTAGTCGTCACCCTGCATCATCCGCGCCGCTTCCATGAGGGCGAGGGCGAAGCGTTGGGCCACCTCCGGCCGCTCGTTGATGAACTTGCCCGAGCCGACGAACGCGACCGTCATGAGGCCGGGCGTCAGGTCTTCGGCCAGGGAAACGCCCGTGCCCGCCTCGACGACCTGGTCGGCGTAGGG
>JAWKOK010000155.1:0-3647 GCA_041391205.1 Caldilineaceae bacterium | reverse complement strand
TTCAGTTTAGGCGCCGTTGTCGAAGCGAAACCGGACGCGATCGCTGCGGTAGAGGTTGACGCAGTAGGCTACGGGGCGACCGTCCCGCGCCGTCAATGTGCAGCGTTCCAACATGAGTGCGCTCCCGCCGGGGACGCCGAGCAGTTGCGCCTCGAAAGCGTTGGCCGGCACCGCCTCAAACAGGTGACGGGTCCGCCGGGTGTGCACGCCGTACTCCTGAAACAGATAGTCCGCCAGGCACTGTTCACGGCGCGCGTAGGGGTGTGGGCGCGGGAAACGGTGCGCGGCCATGGACACTTGCTCCAGCATCACGGGCTGGGCCTGGTGGGTGTGCCGCCACGCGGTATAGTCGATCTCAGCGCCCGGCGGCACGGCAAGCTGCGCGGCCACCGTCTGCGTGGCCCGGCGCACCTCATGCACGACCACCGTCACGGCCGTCGCAAGGGCACGGGCCGGCGGCGTCTGGGTGTGCGCGTGCAGAACGAGTTTCGGCGGCGCGACGAAGGTGCCCGCCCCGGGCCGCCGTACGATGAGCCCGCGGCCGGCCAGGTGGTCCAGCGCTTGGCGCAGCGTCATGCGGGTGACGCCGAACGTCTCGCTCAGCGCGCGTTCGCTAGTACACGGCGGCGTAAATGTGCCAAGGGTCTAGGCGACGAGTGGCTTGCCCTGGTAAGTCCACTTGAAGGGCTTGGCCATGGTGTCGTTGTAGTAATCGATGAAGGTCAGAACCTTGGCCTTCAATTGGTCAAGCGACGAGAAAGAGCCTCGGCGCAAGAGTTTACGGGTCAGAATGCTGAGCCAGATTTCGATCTGGTTGAGCCAGGATGAGTGCTTGGGCGTATAGTGAAAGACGATGCGATGAGTGGGATCAGCCAGAAACGCAGCCCGGGATTGTTTGTTGAGCAGGATGCCGGACTTGCCTTTCTCGCCCAGTTCGATGTCGAGGTCAGATTCAGTGGCAACCCACCGCACCAAGGATTCAGAGAGGTGAATATTGAGATTGTCGACCACAAAGTGCCAGCGACGGGCGGTGGGGTCGGTGGCAACCACGGCCTGGATGTGAGCCAGGAAATCGGCTTCGGTCCGAGTGTCGCCGGCTGAAGGTGCAATCACTTGTCCGGTGACAACGTCTCGGCTAAGGATGAAGGCAGCGGTGCCGTGGCGGATGTACTCAAACTCGCGCCGTTCGACCTTGCCCGGCGCCAGCGGCAGACCTGGATGTTTCCGTTCCAAGGCTTGTATTCCGGTCAACTCATCGGTGCTCATTGTCCGCTCTCCTTGCTCATGTCGTTCCGGTGCCCGGCGGTAGGTTTCGCAAACATCCGCCACTTTGACCTCGTAGTCGGGATCATCAGGCGGTGTCAGCCAGTAGCGGATGAGGTGGGGCTGTAGATCCCCCTTTTTAGCAGCCGTTGGGCATGCCGGGGAGAAATCGTCTCAACGATGCCTCGAGCCATGATCTCGTCGGCAATTTCCCGACCGGTCCATTGGCTGATCGGTCGACCTGATTTCTCCGGCGCTTCACAGGCAAGCGCCACAATCTGACACACTTGTTCCGGACCGATGGTCACTGGCTTGCCTGACCGTGGTGCATCTTCCAGTCGGTCAGCGACGCTTAGATCCTCCAGCGGGATGGTGGCAAGACTCAGCCACCGTCTGCGCCAAAGACGGGCCATGTCAACTGATACACCCAGGTCCTGCGCAATTTCGACGTTGTTCTTGCCCTCGGCTGCCAACAGCACGATCTGAGCACGAGGCACCAGTTGCTGCGGGGTCGTGTGTCGGCGAGTCAATGCAATCAGTGCATCACGACTCGTGTTGTCGAGTTCAATTCGTTGTGATTGTGGTCCTGACATCTTGGCTGCCACCTTGGGGTTGATCGATACCGACTATGCTCAGTTTACACGACTACCCAAAACCTTGGCACATTTCCGCCGCCGTGTACTAGGCATCTGCGTGCCCGGCGCGAAGTGTCCGCTATCGATTTGGTCCTGCAGCGCATCCGCGATCTGGATGTAGCGCGGCAGGCTGCGCGAAGGCTGTTCCATGGGACGTCTGCTCGTTCCAGTAGACACGGTCGGTTGGCGATACGTCGGGAACTGAGTCAGCCCATTTTGTACGTCATCCATTTGCATTGATTTAACGGCATGTTGCCGCTTCGTTAACAAGCGGGATGGGAGACCATTCGGTATGGTACGAGCGCCTCAAAACTCGAGTTGAATTTGACAAGCAACGCACATGCGCAATACAGTTGGTCCGTGAGTACCCGTAGGGCGCGACCCTTGCGGTCGCCCGCAGCGGGCGGGGGGCAAGCCCCGCGCCCGACCAGCGAAACGACGCCATCGCTTGGCACGATAGGAACACCCTGAAACATGACTGATTTGATGATGCGTGGACTGGCCAAAGACGCCGGCATCCTGGCCCTGGTCTGCCACACGGGCGAGTTGGCCGCCGAAGCAACGCGACGGCACGCGACGTCGCCTCTCGCCACGTTGCTGCTCGGCCGTGGCGTGACCGCGGGCGCGCTCATGGGCGGCTTGCTCAAGAACCAGCAGCGGATGGCGCTGCGCATCGGCAGCAACGGCCCGGTGCAGAAACTGATTGCCGAGAGCGACAGCTACGGCCACGTGCGCGGCTACATCGCGCCCGCCACACTGGACCTGGCCCCGAGCTCGCCGCCGCCGGGGTCGCTGGGCCTCTTCGGCAACGTGGGCCTGCTCACGGTGAGCAAAGACCTGGTGCGCCGCGGTCTGTCGGAAGGCGCGGTGCCGCTGGAAGCGGCCGACTTGGACGCCAACCTGGAGTTCTACTATCGCCAGTCGGAGCAGATTCCGTCCCTGGTGCGCACGGGCGTGGCCTTGGACGAGAACGACGCCGTGGACGTCGCAGGCGGCTTCCTGCTCCAGGCGCTGCCGGGTCACAGCCCGGAGACGTGGACGGAGGTGACTGCGCGGGTGCAGGAGCTTCCGCCCGTGGAGACGTTGGTAGCGCAACACGATGTGGATGCGGTGCTGGCGCAACTCTTCGCTGACCTTCCCTACGAGCAATTGGAGACGCGCACGCCGGCGTTCCAGTGCAGTTGCAGCACGGCGCGGGCGCGCCAGGGCCTGCAACTGCTGGGCACGGACGAACTGGATGCGTTGATCGACGAAGGCGAAGCCGTGATCGACTGCCACTTCTGCCATGAAGAGTACATCTTCGACCGCGCCGCGCTGGAAGACGTGCGCCGCGCACTCTTGGAGACACGCGGCGCATGAACCCCAAAGTACTCGTTGTCGAAGACGAACCCAGCCTGCTGGACACCCTGGAGTACAGCCTGCAACGCCAGGGCTACGACGTGAGCACCGCCAGCGACGGCCACAAGGCGCTGGAGATCGCCCGCGAACAGACGCCGGACCTGGTGCTCCTGGACGTGATGCTCCCAGGGCTGGACGGCTTTGAGGTCTGCCGCATCTTGCGCAAGGAGACCAGCGTGCCCATCCTCATGCTCACGGCTCGGGCCGATGAGGTGGACAAGATCGTGGGCCTGGAGGTCGGCGCGGACGACTACCTCACCAAGCCCTTCAGCATGCGCGAACTCATGGCGCGGGTGAAGGCGCTGCTGCGACGCGTGCGCATGGACCGGGAAGACGTGGTCGCGGAAAGCA
>JAWKOK010000154.1:0-3698 GCA_041391205.1 Caldilineaceae bacterium | reverse complement strand
AATTGGCCTTGACGGCGAGCAACTGCATGACGTGCGGCCAGTTTGACGCGCCCTGTCCCCTCTGCTGGCCCGCCGTCGACCACACGAGTCCGCTGGCGGCCAAGGGCGCGGGCTTTGGCCGGCGCGCCGAGCTTTGCCCCACGGGCGCGATGCATTGGGTGGGGGAGAAGCGCACCGCGGGCGACGTCATGGCCGAGGTGCTGCGCGACACGCCCTTCTACGCCGAACAAGGCGGCCTCACCCTGACCGGCGGCGAGCCGACCATGCAGCCGGAGATGTGCCATGCCCTGCTGCGGCTGGCCAAGGACGCGGGCCTGACCACGGCCATGGAGACGTGCGGCCACACAAGCTGGGCGGTGCTGGAACGCTTGTTGCCGGTTTTGGACACGGTGCTGTACGATGTCAAACACGTGGACGCAGCCCGACATCGCGCCGGCACGGGCATGGACAATGCCGTCATCTTGGCCAACCTGACGCGCCTGGCGGCCCTGAACGCGCCCGTGGTTGTGCGCATCCCGCTCATCCCCGGCTTCAACGCCGACGTCGCATCGATCACGGCCATATGCGACTTTTTGGTGGCGTTGGACGGTGCGCGGCCGGAGGTGAATTTGCTGCCGTATCACGTGTTGGGCCGGGCCAAGTACACTGCCCTCGGCCGCGAGTATCCGTGGAGCGAGCAGCCGGCGCTCACCGATGCCCAGGTGCACGAGCTGGCCGACATCCTGGCCACGGGCGGCCTGCGTGTACGCATCGGCGGCTGAGCTTCTGCTCTTGCACCCCATCCAATCAAGGAGATTGTCGTGCACAACAGACTGGAACTGTCTCACGTTGACGCCATGCGCCTGGTCGATGCGGCGCGGGCGGAGTTGGAAACCACCAACCGGGGCGCGGCGGTGGCCGTGGTGGACGCGCACGGCGAGTTGCTCGCGTTCGTGCGCACCGACGGCTGCAAACTCCCCTCCATCACCATCGCCATCAACAAGGCCTACACCGCCGCACGTGAGCGCATCGACTCCCATGCCCTTGGCCTGGCGTCCAAGCACGCCGGCTTCCCCATGACCAACTTCGGCCAGTTCGGCTACGTGACCTGGGGCGGCGGTGTGCCGCTGGTTGTGGACGGTGAGGTGGTCGGCGCCATCGGCATCAGCGGGCTGCCCGAGGCGGACGACATGGACTTGGCAACCAGAACCGCTGCGTTGCTGACAGAATAGTGCGGACTGCGTCATGACCAACGAGGCAATGGCTGCGCCGGCGCATCTCGCCACCGGCCGCACCCGGCAGATCCTGACGGCCGGTGCGTTCTTCACCTTCTTCGTCTTCGGCTTCGTCGACAATCTCAAGGGGCCCACGCTGCCCGCGCTGTTGCGTGACCTGGATTTCAGCTACAGCCGCGGCGGTACCATGTTGCTGGGCGCCTATTTCGGCTTCCTAATCGCCACGCTGGTCGCCGGCGTGCTGGGCGACCGGCTGGGGAACAAACGCATTCTCTTTGCCGCGGGAGTGCTGCTCACGGTGGGGATCTTCCTCTTCAGCCGCAGCAGCGCATTCGGCATGCTGACGCTGGCCATGGGCGTCACAGGGCTGGGGCTGGGCGCGATCGAAGTGGGCGGCAACGCGCTCATCGTCGAGTTGTACAGCACGCGCCGGGCGCGCTTCCTCAACCTGCTGGCCGTCTTCCACGGCATCGGCTCGCTGGTCGTGCCCCTCTATGCCGCGCAACTGCTGGTGCGTGACTTCTCCTGGCGGCAGGTCTACACGTTTGCCCTGGTGCTGACGGTGGCCCTGGCGCTCTTCTTCCTCTTGGTGCGCTACCCGCGCGCGGAGGGCGCCGGCACGGGCGGACTCAACCTGGCGGCGGTGCGCAGCGCGGGCTTCACCCCGCGTATGCTCTGGTACTACCTGCTCATCGTCGTGTACGTGGGCGCCGAGTTGGGCATCGCCGCCTGGATCGTCGAGTTCATGCAGCAGGTCAAGGGCATGGCGGTGGGGCCGAGTTCGCTCTACTTGTCGCTCTTTTTCGCCGCCATCATGGTGGGGCGGCTGGTGGGCAGCTTTGTGGTGGACAGGGTGGGCCATCTGCGCATCATGTTGGTCGCGGCAGTGGGGTCGGTGCTCTTCCTGTCCGTCGGCATCTACGGGCCGCCGGCGCTGGCCGTCTTCGTGCCGTTGACCGGCATCTTCTTCTCCATCGTCTTTCCCACGACCACAGCCGCCGTCTCCGAGGAACACACGGTCAACACCGGCGCGATTCTCGGCATCCTCTTCGCAGCCGGCGGTCTGGGCGGCGCGCTCGGCCCCTGGCTCATCGGCGTGGCCAACGACCTGGTCGGCGTGCAGAACGGCTTTGGGCTCAGCATTCTCTATTGTGTGATCATGGGCGTTGCGCTGCTCGCCCTGCGCCGTGACGGCGTACCAGAGACACAGTGACAGAGACGGGTATGGACGTGTACACCGGTCTGTCCGAGAATGAGGCACAACAGCGTCGCGCCGCAGGGCTGGGCAACGACGTCGCGCACAAAAGCGGGCGATCGTATGTTGATATCATCCGCGCCAATCTTTTCACCTTCTTCAACAATATTCTCTTCGCCATCGGCATCGCCCTGATTGCCATGGGGCGCATCAACGATGCCATCACCAGTGTCGGCATCGGCTTGGTCAACGCGTTGATCAGCACATTGCAGGAGATGCGCGCCAAACGCCAACTGGATCAGATCTCCCTGCTCACCAAACCGATCGTCACTGTGGTGCGCGATGGACGGGAACGCGAGATCGACCCCAATGAACTTGTGCAGGGTGACCTTTTGCGTGTGAACGCGGGCGATCAGATTGTGGTGGATGGGGTGCTTGTCGGCGACGGCATGTTGGAAATGGACGAGGCGTTGCTGACGGGGGAGCCCAATCTCATCCGCAAGCAGGCCGGGGACCAACTTCTGTCCGGCAGTTTCTGTGTCACGGGAGCAGGGTCCATGCAGGCGGAAAAGGTGGGCGCACAGAGCTTTGCCAACCAGTTGGCGATGACGGCGCGCGAACTGCACATTACTCACACGCCGCTGCAACGCAAGATTGATCTACTCGTCAAGATCGTCATGTTGCTGGTGGCGGTCTTCAGCATCTTGATCTTCGCCGCGTCGTTGTTGGAAGGCTTGAGCAGCATCCGCCTCATTCAGATCGCCGCGGTCCTCACGGGACAGGTTCCCTACGGCCTCTTCCTGATGGTGGTGGTGGCCTACGCGCTGGGCGCCGCCAAGGTGGCCCACAGCGGCGCCCTGGTGCAGCAGACGAATGCGGTCGAGTGGCTGAGCAATGTCGACGTTCTCTGTACCGACAAGACCGGCACGCTCACGGCCAATCGCCTCCGCTTCAATGCCATCCATCCACTCGACGGCGCAGACGGCGACGAGGTCCGGCGGGCGCTGGGTGACTTCGTGCGCAGTGCGTCCACATCGAACCAGACGAGTGACGCAATCCTGGCCGCGACGGACGGCGAAGTCCGTCTTGTGAGCGACGAGGTGCCTTTCGCGTCGGCGCGCAAATGGAGCGGTGTCGCCTTCAACCAGACCGCACGACGTGGGCTCTATCTGCTCGGCGCCGTGGAGATGTTGACGCCCTATCTGCCGGAGGCAAGCAGGGTGGACGACGGCGAGTTGCGCCGGCAGATGCACTGCTGGAGCGAGCAAGGTCTGCGCGTGCTGCTGTTT
>JAWKOK010000153.1:0-3756 GCA_041391205.1 Caldilineaceae bacterium | reverse complement strand
CAAGTTTGGTCAAAATGATGGCTGAGTACGGCAGCACGAATGGGCAAAAGGTTTTCGGCCCCCGTGCGAGACCAACGCATGCCAGGGCCACAGAAGCGTGCTTTGAACTGTTTGGCACCGGATTCGACCATGCCACTGCCGATAGGCCATTCTTCTTCACGCATCTCCAAGTAATTCATCCGTAGCTGATTGCTGCGAAAATAGGTTGCCTCGCGGGCGAGCTCAGCGGCGGCCGGATGCCGCTCTGCGGCCCGGTCCAATTCATCGGCAAGGCGTGCAGCATGCCCCTGGTAGAGAAGAGTTTCCCGGCTGTTCAGCCAGCGTGTGAAGGTAGGCGTATCCTCTGGCTTCAGCAACCGTGCCGCCTGCGTAAGATGCTCTTGCGCATGGTACCAGTCGACGACCTGCCGGCTTTCACCGAAGTGCAACGCCGCTTGGTTCCAGATCCAGACCGCACCATCGCCCATCACGACCGTGTCTTGTGCTTGCTCCCAACCATAACGGCGCGCCGCCGTCCAAGTCAGTTCCCCCAATCGCTCTGCACCGCCTAAATGAACGACGTACCGGTTGTTTACCGCATGTGCCAGTTCGACCAACTCACCGCTCGCCGGATCCTGGTGCGGCAAGACCGCCACATCAAAGACATTGCCGATTTTGATCTCTTTCCACCCTTCTTCCCGAATGGGGATGATGGCGCCATCCATCGCCACTCCCATCCGTTGGTCGCTGATTGCGCTCCGGCTGGGAGGCTCCCATCTCTCAGGTAAACAGAGCGCCTTCGCACGTTCTGACTCTTCCAGCGCTCGAAATCGTTCTCCTGCACCCTGCGCACTTCGCCAGATGCTTTGCCGCGACACATGCACCTGCCCGATACGCACCAGGATTTCCTCCGCCAGAGCATAGGACGATACCGCACCGCTCAGCCATACGATCTCTCGTTCCAGCCCTTGGCTCCTCCCTCCCTGACTCAGTTCAAGTTGTCTGTCCAGGGGGAAAAATCCCACGCCCACAGTGGTCGCAGTAGTAGTAGCCTCGCTCAAGCTTCAGTTCCCCTAACCGGCTTTCCGCACCCCGTCCTTTCTTCCCTTTACCACGCATCGCCCTCCCACACTCTGGACACGCTGGACTCGTCACCGGCGCACCCTGCTCTTGTCCCGCCAGCACCGTTGTTGCCATCTCCTGGCCAAATCGCTGCCGCAATAACAGCACTTCATCCTCAATCTCGCTCAGCGTCGGCGCACGATTCTCTTCATCCCAATCCAGCAGCGCTTCGATCAACTCCGCCGCCGCCTGCTCTAGTTTTGCTTTCTTCTGGGCACGACTCAGTCTCATGTCTTCACCTCCTCACACCATTCTATTCCATCTTCCCGTTTCTTGCCCCCATTTTGTGATGCACTACTCGGCCGACCGCTTTGACAGGATCGGATAGCATGCACTACACTGATCTACGTCGTTCCTCCACACCGGTGTCAACCGGCGGGAACGCGCCAACTGAATCGCATTGCCCAGGTTCCCGCCGCCCCGGATGGCGCGGGAAGAAATGGCGAAGTCGGTGCAAGTCCGACACTGTCCCGCAACTGTAAGCCGGTTCGTCCGGCAAGTCAGGTCGCCCGCCTGGACAAGTGCTTCACTCTCGTGGTCAAGGGTGTGGTACCAGGCGTCACACGCCGTACTGCACCTTCCTTGCAACGTCAGGAAGGTGTTTTTATGTCCAAGTTCGATCTCCCCGTCGCATCATCCTGCCTCGACGCATGGGCCGCGCCTGCTGACGCACACGCCACCCGTTTGACGCATCAGCACACTCCACCACCACCCGTCAAAGGAGATCGTCTCATGTCCCACGCTCCCATCCGCGCGCGGCGGCTGCCGCGCATCAGTGCGCTTGCCTTGGCGTTTTGCCTGGCGTTGTTCTTCCTGGCGGTCTTCGGCCGTGTCGATCCGGCCCAGGCCCAGGGTGATGATGCCGGCCGCTCAAGTTCACAGGCTTTTGTCTCATGGGCCTGTGGGTCAGCATGTTCATCTATCCCATGGTGGGCGGCTGGGTGTGGGGCGGCTGGCTCCAGAATCTGGGCCGCATCACGGGCTGCAGGGCCGTAAGCGGTGGACTTCGCCGGCTCAGGCGGCGGTGCACATGATCGGCGGCACGCTGGCGTTGGCGGGCGCACTGGTCATCGGCCCGCGCATCGGCGCTTCAATGCCGACGGGTCCGCCAACGCCATGCCCGGGCACAACATTCCCATGGGCGTGCTCGGCACCGTAATCCTCTTCTTCGGCTGGTTCGGCTTCAACCCGGTTCGTCGCTGGCCTTCACGGGCGGCGGGCGGTTCCTGGCCGTCAACGCGGCTGTGAACACGCTCTTGGCGAAACGGCCGGCGGCATCATCGCCATGCTCTACATGTGGCTCATCGGTCCGGCCAAAGCCCGATCCGGCCATGTCGGTCAACGGTGTGTTGGCAGGGCTGGTGGCCATTACTGCGCCGTGTGCGTTCGTCGAAAGCTGGTCAGCGGTGCTGATCGGCGCAGTGGCCGGGCTGTTGGTCTGTTGGGCGACGGCGCTGCTGGAGAGGGTTCGCATTGACGATCCGGTGGAAGCGGTGCCTGTGCACATGGTCAACGGCATGTGGGGTGTGCTGGCTGTGGGGATCTTTGCCCATGGCGGCGCGGCCACCGACGGCTGGAACGGTGTGGCCGGCCCGGTGACCGGCCTGTTGTACGGTGACGTGGGGCAGTTGTTCGCCCAGGTCAGTGAGGCCGCGGCGATCGTGATTGTCGTGGGTGGACTGTCGTGGGTCTTCTTCAAGATTCTCAACGCGCTGGGCATTTTGCGTTCGTCGGCCCACGATGAACTGGCCGGTCTGGACATTCCGGAGATGGGCATGCCCGGCTATACGTCGGATGACGTGGTGATGCACAACGGGCGCATCAACCAGCGCTTTTCCGCTTCTTCGTCCGGGCGTGCCATCGGCGCTCCGCTGCGCTGACGCGGCCGGTCGTTCCGCGATGATCGAATTCGTAATGATAGAAAGAGTGACACTGTGACCAAGAAGATCGAAGCCATCATTCGGGAGGAAAAGCTGGACGATGTCAAAGCCGCGCTGCGCGAACTGGGCATCGTCGGATTGAACGTCTTCGAAGTGCATGGCCACGGGCGCGAAGGCGGCATCCAACTGACGTGGCGCGGCTCCACCTATACCATGGACTTGATTCCCAAAATTCAAGTCAACATCGTGCTCAGCGACCACAACGTGGAGCGCACGGTCGACATTATTTCCCAGGCGGCGCGCACCGGCGAGAAAGGCGACGGGCTCATCTTCATCTATCCGGTGGAAGACGTCATCCGTGTGCGCACGGGGGAACGTGGACGCGCGGCCTTGAGCTATGAAGGCGACATCGATGCCATTGAGGGTACGGACTAAGGTCCGTGCAAGCTCCACATACACGCATACGCCGTCAACCCGAGCTTGCGCGCGACGGACCGTGATGCCTGGTTGTCCCACGCCGTGCTGTAGAGCGGGATGCGTCCGCCGGCGCGCACTTCGGCTGCCCAGGCCGCGGTGACACGCGCGGCGTAGCCTCGGCCGCGAAACGATGGCGCGGTTTCCAAGCCGGCTTCGGCCGCCACGTCGGACCGTCGGGCGCAGAAGCAGATGCTCACCGGGACGCCGTCGACCAGCCGTGCGAGCAGGGGGCTCCGACCTGCGGCGATTTCACCCGGGATCCAGCCGCTGAAGTGCTGCGCGAGCAGCCGTTCGTCGT
>JAWKOK010000152.1:0-3914 GCA_041391205.1 Caldilineaceae bacterium | reverse complement strand
TGGTGAGATAGGCGAGCCCGATCTCCATGGAGACAATGGCGCTGTCGTGCGCATTCTTCAGTGACTGATACCCTGTAAGCGCTTTGTACAACCAGGGCATCGGGTCCGAATTGCCCATCATAAAGAGGACCAAGCCCTTGAGGCGGTGCGACAGCGCCACCGCTCCCGCCAACTCTGCGGCGTCGATCTGGCCGTCCACCTGCTGGGCCAGGCGCAACGCGTTTTCCGCGTCGGCCAATGCTTCGTCGTAGCGGCCGAGCATACGCAAGCCCGCAGAGCGAGAGACGAGCACTTGCAGACGCAGCGGGTCGTGCACGTCGGGCGTGAGCGTGCTTTCGACCTGAGACAGAATGGAGACGCCATAGTCGGTCGCGCCGGTGGAGACAAGCGCCGCGCCGTGCAGGGCGATCAGGCTTGGATGGTCAAAGCGCACCAGTTGAGGAAGGTCGCCGAGCCAGCGGGCAAGCAGTTGCATCTGGCCGGCGCGCAACATGGCCCGCCCGTGTCTATCCAGGAACGCCACCTGTGACGGAATGTCGTCCAGACGCGTGAAGAGTTGGTACGCGTGTTCCCAGCGTTGGTCGGCAGCGTAGGATGCGGCCAGACGCGTCGCCAGTTGCTCGACTTCCTGCGGCTGCTCCTGGATGAACTTCTCGCGGGCAAAGTCTTGAAACAGGCCGTGATACCGGACCTGTTCGCCGTAACGGCCGACGGCGCTGACGAACAGATTGTTCCTGCGCACATAGTCCAGAATGGCCTCAAGATCCATGGATGCATCGCCGGGTTCCTCCCCGAAAATGGCGGAACAGAAGTCGGCGTCAAACTCATCGAAGAGGGAGGTCTTGAGCAGGAAATCACGCACGGCGGGCGCCTGCTTGTCCAGCACCTGCTGGGCGAAATAGGTGTACAGATCGATGCCCGTGGCCCGCAGCACCCGCACTTCATCGCCCATGAGCCAGTGGCGCAGGTTGGCCGACAGCAACAGACCGGTGATCCAGCCCTCGGCGCGCTCGGTGAGCGCGGTTGCTTGGTCCAGCGATAACTCGTGATGAAAACGTCGGTGCGCCAGCGACTGGATTTCATCGGGCCGAAAGGCGAGTTCCTCGTAGTCGAGGCCGCTTACCTGGCTCCGCGCCACCATGAGATCCAGGTCCGGCAGACTGAGCAGCGTGCGTGACGAGAGGACCACATGACACGCGCTGGAGGTATGCTGCACGAAATAGCTGACAAAGAGGTTGATCTCCTCGTCCTGGTCGACCAAGTGGTAATCGTCGAGCACGAACACGAAGTCATCGCGCACATGGTCGGCCAACTCATTGACCACGGTCGCCGCGAATTGGGCCACCGACCCTTCGCCGCGATTCAGGTCTGCGGCCATGGCCATGGATTCGAGACCAAAGGTGGGAAACAACGCCTGGAGGGCAGCCACGAAGTGGTGATAAAAGCGAGATGCACTGAGATCCATCTCGGTCAGTGAATACCAACCGACCTGGATGCCGCGTGCACGTGCCCAGTCGGTCAGCAGGGTCGTTTTCCCGTAGCCGGCGGGGGCGATGACGAGAAACAGTCTGTAGCTGAGGCATTCGTCAAGCAGCGTGAAGAGACGTTGGCGCGGAATGACGACGGGATGGACATGTGGGGGAAGGACTTTGGTCTCGGAAATCTGCCGATCCATACCTGGTGTCTCCACACGCTGAACTTCGACCATGACCAATTGGACGAAAGTTCCGCGGGAAAGTTACGCGCGTACTGCGTCATACTATGACCAATTCTGCTGCAATTGCTTACAATCCCACAAGTCACATTTCGGGCGTCCCGGCAGAGGCCAAGACGATTCGCTCCTTCCCGGCAGTCGTTCGGCCCCTGTCGGAACGGCACTTATCGAAGCCGAGCGCGCAAGCCATTTGCAGGTGCGGTTTGCGTTCCCTTTACGCCGCTTGGTCGCCAACCGTTCCGCTTGCTGACGTCGGTGTACGCAAGTCCGGACGAGCGGGTGATCGAACCGGTCTCGAGTTTGGTGGATTTCGAGACCGCGTCATCCTTTTTGAGACTGCAGGCTACTTCTATTATCACTCTTTTTATCAACCGATTTCCAGTATGGTAAGAGACAGATCCGCTTGTCCCATGCGCATATCCTCGTCCGTCACGCCGTGTGGCGCCCAAACCTCTTTTCTCCGTTCGTCAACTTGGGCGTGGCGCCTCACATCTGACCAAAAAATCAGCCGGGCACATGTGCGCGTTGGGCCAAGTTCATCCTCTCGTCTAGGTGCGGATGCACCTGCCGGGGCCGGGCGCTTTGGTGGGTTGATCCGACTGCCGGACACAGCGCACATCAAACGATCACAAGAAGGACGCCCTCAATGAGGCGCGCGACGGCCCCGAGACTCCTGGAAATTGGCGCATTGGGTGCCATTGATGTTCGTGTAGACGAACAAGAAGTGACACTGGCAGAGTGGAAGGTGCGCAGCGCACGCGACCTGTTCTTCTGCCTTCTCGCCCATCCGCGCGGTCTCACAAAAGAAGAGATTGGTCTCCTGCTCTGGCCGGATTGCACCTCCGATCAAATCCAGACACGCTTCAAGAATACCCTCTATCGCCTGCGGCGTACACTCTGGCCTGCCGTAGTCACATTTGAGCGCGGCCTCTATCACTTCAACCGGCACCTGGTCTACGAATATGACGTGGAGACATTTCTTGCCCTGGCTGAAACCGCGCCTTTCGCAACCGACGAGACGACCCGCTATTACGCCTTAAGTCGGGCATTCTTTCTCTACCGTGGTCCTTATTTGCCGTCGCTGGGTGCGCCTTGGGTCAGCGCCACGCGTGGGCACTTACGGCGCGTCTTCGTCGGCGTGGGTCTGGAATTGGGCGAACTTCAACTCGCCGCGGGGCAACTATACGACGCCCTATTGACCTGCAACCGCCTGCTTGTGGAGGTGCCGTATTCCGAGGCCGCGTATCGCCTGTCCATGCGAATCCACGCGGCCACGGGGAACCGGGATGGTGTGGTGCGGCAGTATCACGAATTGCAGACGGTGTTATCGGAAAAATTCCACGTTTCCCCCTCGCTCGAAACCCGTGCCTTATTTGCCACACTGACAGAGTAGGGCAAGCGTTGCCCAATCGTTTTGCGGGCTTGCTGCTCTGATGCCTGTTTTGATGCCTGGGCAGTGCGAGAATACGAGCGTGGTTTAAGAAATGTGCAATGCGCTGCAATCTCGGGGCGAAAATGCCCCCAAACATAACGGAGAAATTGAGATGAAACGCCAAGCTTCCAATCTCGTCAATGGTCTGCAACAACCGCGCGTCGGCCGCGTTCTGCTGGCGATTGCTGCCGTCACTATGTTCGTATTGAGCGCAGGCGCGCCGGGCGCGACGGGCTGGTAATCCTGACGTCGTTCCTTTGGAGAAGCCAATGGAGCTTCGTTCAGAATCCGTCGCCTGGCCCTCGGTCACGGTTTGGTCCGCGCAATGTGACAACCGTCTTTCGATCCGCACGACGGCTGTATCGTCATGGGGACAAGCATCCTACGGGCATCGACGGCGTTTCGTCCCAACAAAATGATGTCTGAGGTTCTGCGTGATCCTTCTTTGGGGTGTCATTTTCGGCGTATTGGCCGGTGTCCTGCGTGCGTGGCGCAATGGATGTAGTTTCCACCCGTCCTACTCCGTCCGTGGGTTGCCGGTGCTGGTCATTGCATTCCTGCCGCAGTTGCTGGCATTTTATGTGCCGGTCACGCGTACGCTGACGACGCTGCGCAGCGCCTCTGTGGCACTGATTACATCCCAGGCACTGTTGCTGATCGTGGTTTGGCTCAATCGCCGCTTTTGGGCCTTTTGGCTCATGGGGGCGGGCTTGTTATTGAACTTGACGGTCATTCTCGCCAATGGCGGGATGATGCCCATCAGCCCGG
>JAWKOK010000151.1:0-3993 GCA_041391205.1 Caldilineaceae bacterium | reverse complement strand
ATTCGACTGCCAGAGTCCCGCCCGGCGTGAGCCAGACGTGCGCCGGTGTCAACGGCCCGGGCGACCAGCCGGCATCCCCCCACGCCTTGAATGCCGCATGCGCCGCGCCGATCAGCGGCGGCAGGAGAAATGCCGGACCGTCGGCCAGGCGTGCCGCATCGTCCGGCGGCAACATGGTATGGTGGAGAGAGCCGTCGACGACGGAAAAGTAGCTCACGCGTAGATTCCTCGCAAGGTCGTGCCGGCCGGGCTTGAGACGCAAAGTGCCACGGTCACAGCCAGCGCCGGCGCACAAAGAAGGTCAGCATGCCGCCGGCGGTCAAAAGGAAGAGCGCCCACACCAGCGGATAGGCCCAGCGGACATGCAACTCCGGCATGTAGTCGAAGTTCATGCCGTAGACGCTGGCCAAAAAGCCCAGAGGCATGAAGATGGTAGCGATGACGGTCAGCACCTTCATGACTTCGTTCATGCGGTTATTGACCAGCGCCAGATAGGTCTCGATGGTCACGGTCGCCAGATCCCTGGTGCTTTCGGCCAGGTCGGCCAGCCGGGTCACGTGGTCGTAGACATCGCGGAAGTAGAGGCGGCTCTCGTCGGGAATGGGGGCGTAGGTCTGGTTGGCCAGACGGCTCAGCAACTCCCGCTGGGGATAGAGCACCCGGCGCAGCCGCAACGCACTGCTCTTGGCCGTCAACAATTCGTTGAGCACCACCTTGTCGTCGTGGCTGTTGGACAGAAAGATCTCGTCGCCCAGTTCGTCCAGCCGCTCCTCGAACAGATCGATCATGGGGATGTAGCCGTCCACCTGCCGGTCCAGCAGCGTGTAAAGCACGAGTGACGGCGTGCGGGTCGGCTCGCGAAAGCGCTCGGTCTCCTCTTCCCACAGCCGATCCAGCGACTGGCGCGGCTCCGTGTGAATCGTCACGAGAAAGTGGCCGCCCAGGAACGTGTCGATCTCATCGGTGTCGAAGTCCATGCTCTCGTCGCCCATGGTCACCGTGTGAAAGACGATGAAAAGGTACGAACCATAGTCGTCCAGCTTGGGCACGTGCACGTCGCTGACCACGTCCTCTACGGCCAGGGGATGGAAGTGAAAGGCCGCGCGCAGCACCAGTTCGAACTCATCGTCGTCCGGGTTTTCCATGTCGACCCAGAGGAGGCCACGGCGATCGACCGCCGCCTGGCGCAACTGTTCCGGTGACAGGTTCTGCAAGATCGTGCCGCTGGAGTGGCGGTAAAGGGATCGAATCATGGTGATTCTACCATCAGTGGCAGGAAGGCGCGGCGGGCAGGTCCGGCAACTTGGAGAGTGTCACCCAGTCGATAAAGAGCGCCGTTCAGGTCAACGACGTAGATTTCACCGGCTTCGTTCGCCGAAACTAGCCAGGCGTCCCGCCCAACCGGTCTCCAGCAACAACTGGGACACCCAGTCCGCCCCGTCACGACGCAGGCCCCAGATGCGTCCGTTGACGTAGTCGCCGAAGAAATAGACACCCGCCATGCGGGGATAGGTGGGCCCGCGGTAGACGTAGCCGCCGGTGACTGCCTGGCCTCAGTGCGGCCGTATTCCAGCACCGGCAGCGTGTATCCTTCGGTGTCGCACGCAACGATGGCCGGGTAACAGTGCAGTCCCTCCATGATGTTCCAGCCGTAGTTCTCGCCGCCGGTGCTCGTCTGCGGCTGCACATTGACCTCTTCGTACGCACTCTGGCCCACATCGGCGATGTAGAGATCGCCGGCGCCGCGGTCGAAGGAAAAGCGCCACGGATTGCGCAGTCCGACGGCCCAGATTTCGGGGCGAAATTCGTCCTGCCCCACAAACGGATTGTCCGCGGGCACCGTGTACGGACCGGTGGCACCGATGTCCAGCCGCAGCAGTTTGCCCAGCAGAATGGCCGGGTCTTGGGCTAGATTGTGGGGATCGCCGCCGGAGCCGCCGTCGCCCAGCCCGATGTAGACATAGCCGTCGGGACCGTAGGCCATTTGGCCGCCGTCGTGGTTGCCGTACGGCTGATTCTGCGTCAACAGCCGCTCTTCGCTGTCAGGGTCGGCCACGTTCGGGTCATCGGTGACGCGGAAGCGGGCGACCACTGTGTCGCAGCCGTCGTTGGGAATGTCCGGCCGCTCGGGCGGGACCAAGTCGCCCAGCGCCCCGACGTCGTAGTTGTAGTAGACCAGGAAATAGCCCTGCTCGGCGTAGTCGGCGGGGAAGATGACGCTGAGCAGGCCGCATTCGCTGTAGTCGGCGGTGCGATCGCTGATGTCCAGGAAGGGCGTCGCCAGCAATTGGCCGTCCTCGACGATGAGAATCCGCCCCTGCTTCTCGGTGATGAAGAGGCGATCACTACCGTCGCCCGCATGGGTCACGAAAGTGGGGTTGGCCAGTCCACCGTCGACGATCTGCGTCAAGAAAAGTTCGGGCCAATCCGGCAGCGTGGTCGTGGACGCAGCGGTCGGGGCTGCCAGCGCGACGGAGGGCCACCAGGAAAGGCCGACCAGGCTCACAAAGACGGCGATCACGCCCCAATTGCGCGGCCGGTTGCGGCGCCGGTGGCGGCGCATGGATTCCTTCAACAGTGACAGATCCGGGTGCAAAGGTTCGACCTTTCATCATGGTGGCGGCCGGACGCGCATCTGTGCGCACAGCCGACAGCCGCGTTGCCATTGCGGTATGATATCACATGACAAATTGGCCCAAAAGTCGGCACGCCAAATCGGGGCGGTTTCGGCGCCGGGACAGGTTTGACACTGCCATGGCCGTGCGGTAGAGTGACGCAGATGATTCCGTTCTTTCCCGGCGACGAAGTGACATGAAGCAAGCGCGCCAGTCAAAGCTGGCCAATCCGACCCTGATCTATACCCAAAGCGGGCTGCGCGAGATGTGCGCGCTGCTGCGCACGCGGCCGCTGATCGCGCTGGACACGGAGAGCGACAGCCTCTACAGCTACTATCCCAAGGTCTGCCTGATTCAGATATCCACCTTCGCCGACCCCGATGACACGGACCCCCGGCAGGTGCTCGACTACCTGGTCGATCCGTTGCGGTTGACGCGGCTGGATGAATTGGGTGAACTGCTGGCCGATCAGGCGCAGGAAGTGGTCATGCACGCGGCGGAGAACGACATCTTCACTCTGCAGCGCGACTTTTCATTCCGCTTCCATCACATCTTCGATACCCAATTGGCCGCCCGCATTTTGGGCTGGCAGAAGGTGGGGTTGGCCAAGATTCTGGAGAGCAATTTCGGCCTGCTCAGCGACAAGCGCATGCAGCGCACCAACTGGGGCAAGCGCCCGCTCACGCCGCAGCAGATCAGCTACGCGCAGATGGACACCCACTACCTCCCGGCCCTGCGCGCACGCCAGATCGAAGAACTGAAGGCGGCCAATCGCTGGGAAGAGGCGCAGGACGCGTTCCGTCAATTGGCCACGCTGGACTACAGCGACCGGGGCAACAACGAGCGCACCATGTGGAGCATGCGCGATGTGCGCAAGGTGCCGGCCGAGGACACGGGCGTGCTCGAGGCGTTGTGGGAATGGCGCGAACACGAAGCCCAGCACCAAAATCGCCCGCCGTTCAAGATCGCCGGCGACAGCACACTGATTCGCCTGGCCGCCAGCCGTCCCGCCACACCGGCCGACCTGGACGCCGAGGGCATTCTCAGCGACAGCCAGGTCAGTCGCTACGGACGCCAGATTTTGGAGACGATCCACGCAGGGACGGACCGTCCGCTGCCGTCCCCGCCCACCAACAACCATCGTCCCGAAATCGTCAACGGCAAGGTACAGCGCCGCTTCGAGGCGCTGCGCAGTTGGCGCACCAAGAAGGCCAAGGAACGCGGTGTCACCACGGACATCGTCTTCACCAACAGCACGCTCATGGAGATCGCCCAGCACGTCCCCATGACCGTCGCCGCGTTGGAATCCATCCCCGACGTCGGGCCGTGGAAAGCCAAGACCTACGGCCCCGAAATCTTCCCCATCCTGAAGAAGAAA
>JAWKOK010000150.1:0-4348 GCA_041391205.1 Caldilineaceae bacterium | reverse complement strand
CCAACCCATCCGCGTCGGCGTCATCGGCGCAGGCGCCAACACCCGCTCTCGACATATCCCCGGTCTGCAGGCCATCGACGGCGTGGAGGTCGTGGCCGTCTGCAATCGCAGCGAAGAATCCGGTCGCCGCGTGGCCGACGACTTCGGCATCCCCCACGTCTACACCCACTGGTGGGACGTGATCGCCGCGCCCGACATCGACGCCGTGGTCATCGGGACCTGGCCGTACATGCACCACCGCTTGAGCATCGCCGCACTGGAGGCGGGCAAGCACGTCATGTGCGAGGCGCGCATGGCCATGAACGCGCGCGAGGCCGTGGAGATGCGCGCCGCCGCCCGCGCCTACCCGGACCTGGTGGCGCAGATCGTGCCGTCGCCCTTCACCCTGCGCATCGACAAGACCGTGCGCCGGCTCATCGCCGAGGGCTACCTGGGCGACGTGCTGGCCATCGACGTGCGTCAAGGCGGCGCGTTTGTCGAAGCCGACCCGGAACTCCATTGGCGGCACGTGCGCGATTTCAGCGGCCTCAACATGATGTCGCTGGGCATCTGGTACGAAGCGCTGCTGCGTTGGGTGGGCGAGGCCAGCGCGGTCACCGCGGCGGGACGGACCTTCGTGCCCATGCGCCGCGACCCGGCCACCGGCCGCATGGTCGCCGGCGACATTCCCGACCATCTCAACGTGCTGGCCGACATGGCGTGCGGCGCACAGTTGAGCGTGCAGATCTCCAGCGTCACCGGGCTGGCGCCCGCACGCATGGACGTTTGCCTCTACGGCAGCGAGGGCACGCTCTGCTTCGCCGACGGCGTCTTGCGCGGCGGGCGGCGCGGCGACGAGGAACTCCGTCCGCTGGAGATCTCGGATGACGAAGCAGGCGGCTGGCGCGTGGAGGAGGAGTTCATCAGCGCCATCCGCGGCCGGGAGGCAATCACCCACACCAGCTTTGAGGACGGCGTGAAGTACATGGTCTTCACCGAGGCCGTGGCGCGCAGCCTGGACACCCGGCGCACCGTGCCGCTGCGCGAGGTGGCGTCCGCGGCGGGGGCATGAACGGGTTTACGCGCACGATTTTTCCGCGCTTGACGCTCCTGTGCGGCGCATGTACACTGGCGTGTAGTCCATTTTGACTACGGGAGGATATGCCATGGAATTCGTGTCAATCCGCGACATGCGCACTCGGCCGGGAGAGGTCTGGCAACAATTGCACGAGCAGGGCAACCTCATCTTGACGTCCAGCGGTCGACCGTTTGCGCTCATGATCTCCACAGAGGGCGAAGATGTGGAAGAGCTGCTGCTCGCCCTGCGGCGTGCACGCGCGCAGGTTGCGTTGTCGCGCCTGCGGAGACAAGCTGAGCGTGACGGCGTCTCCACGCTCTCCACGGAGGAAATCGAAGCCGAAATCGCGGCCGCGCGCCAAGAGCGGATCTCGTGATCGTTGTTCTGGATACGAACGTGGTAGTCTCGGCGCTGCTCACGCCACATGGTCCGCCGGGGCGCGTGCTTGACCTTGTGTTGGCGGGAGCGTTGACTGTGGCCTTCGACGATCGGATCTTGGACGAATACGCCGCGGTCTTGCGCCGGCCCAAGTTCGGATTCGCCGACCATGACATCATGGAGATCGTCGATTTTCTGGCGCACATGGGACTCGCCGTTGTCGCAACGCCATTGGCGGTCCTGCTGCCGGACGGCGACGATCTGCCCTTTCTGGAAGTTGCGTCCGCAGCGTCGGCCATTCTGGTCACCGGAACCTCCGTCACTTCCCGGAGGAGCGCTTTGCGCCCTGTGACAGTGATGGCCCCGGCAGCATTGCTTGATCAGCTCTCGTCTTCGTCTGGGCACACCCCAGGTTGACGGACCTGATAGATTCGCACAGCGTGCAGTAGCGTGTTCTGTAAAGGAGAAAACGTATGTCCAGCAACCCTGTTGTCGCCTTGTTGGCGCCTTCCAGTATAAAGGCGCCCATGATGTGCTCGAAGGCACCATGGCCGATGTGACGCCGGACGTGCTCGCCTGGTCGCCGCCGGGTTTGGCCAACTCTGTGGGCGGCAGCCATGCCCACACCGTCACGGCCGAAGATGCCGTGCTGCAGCTGAAGCGTGGTGAGACTCCGTCATGGCCGGCGAGTGGGCGGCAAGATTGGCTTGAGGAGCCGCCACCCGAAGGGCATGCACGATTGGGACAAGCAGGTCCAGATCGATCTCGACGCACTGCGGGCCTATGCACAGGCGGTCTACGCCGACACTGATGCGTACCTGGCTCGCTCTCGGATGCGGATTTGGACCAGGATCTGGACCTGTCCGCCATGGGCTTCGGCACGCAAAAGTTCCTGAGCTTGGGCCTTGCTCATCTGGGCTGGCACACAGGCGAAATCTCGGCGCTCAAAGGCGTGCAGGGCCGCAAGGGCTACCCGTTCTAACCACGCGTACAACCTTTCAGGAAAGGCGATCATGAACGATTATCCCATTCAACCCATCTCTTTCAACCGCGTCACCGTGGATGATTCGTTCTGGTCACCGCGGTTGGAGACGAACCGCACCGCCACCATTCCGGTGGACTTCCAACGCTGCGAGGAGACGGAGCGCATCCTCAACTTCGACCGCGCCGCCGGCGTGGACGCGGGCGATCATGCGGGCATCTTCTTCAACGATTCGGACGTCTTCAAGGTGATCGAGGGCGCGGCCTACTCGCTCCAGACCCACGCCGATCCTGAATTGGACGCGTATCTCGACGCGCTCATCGCGCGCATCGGCGCGGCCCAGGAGCCTGACGGCTATCTGTACACCGCCCGGACCATCCGCGAACGCCAGGGTCACACCGACCGGCTGCAGGCCGAGCGCGAGGGCTTGACGCGCTGGTCCAACCTGCGCGTCAACCACGAGCTCTACAACGTGGGCCACATGTACGAGGCCGCGGTCGCCCACTACGAGGCCACGGGCAAGCGCACGTTTCTGGACATCGCGCTGAAGAATGCCGACCTGGTCTGCCAGGTCTTCGGGCCGGACGCCCGCCACGATGTGCCCGGCCACCAGGAGATCGAGATCGGGCTGGTGCGACTCTACCGTGTCACCGGCGACGAGCGCTATCTGCGCCAGGCCAAGTTCTTCTTGGACCAGCGCGGCCAGGCTGACGACCGCGAGCTCTACGCCAACTTCGAGAACCCGGGTTACATGCAGGATCATCTGCCGGTGGTGGAGCAGGACGAGGCGGTGGGCCACGCGGTGCGCGCCGTCTACATGTACGCGGGCATGGCCGACGTGGCCGCACTCACCGGCGATGCTGCCTACATCGCCGCGCTGGACCGGCTGTGGGAAAACGTGGTGGGGCGCAAGCTTTACCTCACCGGCGGTATCGGCGCCCGGCATCACGGCGAGGCGTTCGGCGACGACTACGAGCTGCCCAATGCCAGCGCCTATGCCGAGACCTGCGCCGCGCTGGCCAACGTGCTCTGGAACCAGCGCATGTTCCTGCTCCACGGCCACGGCAAGTACATCGACGTGCTGGAGCGCACGCTCTACAACGGCTTCCTCAGCGGCATCAGCCAGGGTGGCGACGAATTCTTCTACGCCAATCCCCTGGCGTCCGACGGTGAATGGTTCTTCAACTACGGCACCGCCGCCACCCGGTCGCCCTGGTTCAGTTGCTCGTGCTGCCCCACCAACGTGGTGCGTCTCCTCGGGTCGCTGGGCAGCTACATCTACGCCCAGCGCAACGGCGACCTGTACGTGAATCTCTTCGTCGGCGGCGGCACGACCGTCAACCTCAACGGCGTCGATGTGGGCGTCACCCAGTGGACCCACTACCCGTGGGACGGCAATGTCACCGTGCAACTGGACCCGGCGGAAGAGACCGAATTCACGCTGCGGGTGCGCGTGCCCGGCTGGGCGCTGGGACAAGCGGTCCCCAGCGATCTCTATCACTATGTGGACGCGCGTCCCGACGTGGTGGCGCTGCTGGTCAACGGCGACTTGCTCGACGTGGAGGTGGTGGACGGCTACGCGGCCGTGACGCGCACGTGGAAACACGGCGACAGCGTGACGCTGGCGCTGGCCACCCCGGTCCGCCGAGTGGTGAGCCATGCAGCTGTGGCCGAGAATGCCGGACGCGTGGCCCTGGAACGGGGTCCGCTGGTCTACTGCGTGGAGGGGGTCGACAACGGCGGCTTGGTGGCGGACGTCACGCTGCCGGCGGACGCCGCGATCACACCCGTGTGGAACGGTGACCTGGTCGGCGGCGTGCTCAAGCTCACGTGGCAGGACGGCGACGTCCAGCGCACGGCCATCCCATACTACGCCTGGTCCCACCGCGGCGTGGGCGACATGGCCGTCTGGCTGCCGACGTGAAGCTCAG
>JAWKOK010000149.1:0-4425 GCA_041391205.1 Caldilineaceae bacterium | reverse complement strand
CCGGCGGCCAACGCCGCGGACATCATCGAGCGCCTTCAGGAACTGGAGGCGATTGACGGCGTCATCCCGGTGGCGTGGCGCGCGTTCATTGCGGGCAAGAGCTTCAAGCCGACCTCGGTGCTCGGCATGGAGACGATGGCGCCCCCGGCCGCAGCCGCCGCGCCCCCGGCCGATGACGCGCCCGCAGGTGTGACGACCCAATTCTACACCGACGTGCGCTTCCCCAAGCGTGTCAAGATCCGCGACACGGTGCCCCTCTTTGTGCGCCTGACGTTGACGCCGCAGGAGGCGTCTCGGGACGTTCAGCCGATCAGCGCCCATTTCCCCGACCCGGACAAGCCGGAGCTGCTGGAGGTCGTGCTGCACGCACCCGGGTTCGAGGAAGAGTTCGGCGCATCCCAACGCGTGTTGGTCGCCTACGCCCGCCAAGATTCGGAGTTGGTGGCGTTCTCGCTGCGGGCCGTGGAGACGGGCGTCCATCTCATCACCCTCGACTTCTACAAAGACGGCGTGAACCTGGGGTCGGCCCGCTTCAATGTGGAGGTGACCGAGACGGGGCAGGGCGGAGGTCGCGTGGACGCGGTGGAGTCGCCCAGCATCGACCTGCAACTGGACAACGTCCCCCGTCCGGCCGACCTGGAGATGCGCGTCGTCTACGACGCCAAGAAGCACCTGCTCCAGTACATGCTCCACTCCACCAAGCCCGACGTGGGCTACCACTGGCTTCCCGTCGGCCAACAGGAACTGAGCGAGGACCAGGTGCGCGAGCTCATCCAGGAGTCCTTCGCCACCTTCAGCGAACTGGCCCGGCTCAGCGCGGCCGACGGCGATGCGGCCACGCTCAAGGAGTACTACAAGCAGGTGGAGCGCACCGGCCGCCTCCTGTGGGACTATCTGGTGCCCGACGATCTCAAGGACGAATACGTCAATGTGGCCGACCTGGGCCAAGAGCAAAAAGTGCGCACGATTCTCATCACCACCGACGAGCCGTGGATCCCGTGGGAGATGATCAAGCCGTACCGGGAAGATCGGCGCACGCGCCGCCGCGAAGAGTATCCGTTCCTCAGCGAAAGCTTCCAGATCAGCCGCTGGCTGGTGGGCTATGGTCCCTACGGGCGCGTCAAAGTGGACAACGTGGGGCTGGTCGTGCCCAAGCTCAACCTTCAGTACACGGAGGGCGAAGGGGAAAGCTTTGCGGCCATGCAGGCGCGCCACATCGCCGTGGGCGAGCCGTTGACGACCAAGGCCGCCGTCCTGAACCTGTTGCGCGACGGCTCGGCCGAGTTGCTCCACTTTGCCACCCATTCGGCCTTCAACCAGGACGCACCCAACCAGTCCGTCATCGAACTGGAGGACGGCGTGCTCACGCCCGACGATCTGAGCGACACCGACGTCATCAACGCGCTGCGCGCGCTGCGGCCCATCGTCTTCCTCAACGCGTGCGAAAGCGGCCGGCTGGACTTCCGTCTCTCGGGGCTTTCCGGCTGGGCGGAGCAACTGGTGCGGCAGGTGCGCGCCGGCGCGTTCATCGGCACGCTGTGGGAGGTGCGCGACGATCTGGCCGCGGCCTTCTCCATCAAGTTCTACGACGAGCTGCTGGCGGGGCGGACCATCGGCGAGTCTTTCCACGCCGCGCGCTTGCACATCAAGGCGCTGGACGAAAACAACCCCACCTGGCTGGCCTACACGCTCTACGCCAACCCCAACACGCAAGTGGAGTGGGGCGCGTAGATTGTGGCGACAATGACAACCCAGGTTTTTCGCAAAAACCTGGGTTGTAGATCCCAGTTTGTAACGACGATGAGGACACCACGTTCATGACCACACCGATGCGACGGCAGCATCTGGACATCAAGCGCCAGGTCCCATCGTTTTTTGCTCTTTCGCCTGGGCGATTTCTACGAGATTCTTGACGACGACGCCAAGATCGTGGCGCCTGCGATGTGGTGCTTACCAGCCGGCCGGTGCAACGACCAGCGTGCCCCTAGGCCGGCGTGCCCTATCACAGCATCGAAGGCTACATCGCCAAGCTGGTGGAGTCGGGCTACAAAGTCGCCATCGCCGACCAGGTCAGCGAGCCGGGCAAGGGGCTGGTCGAGCGCGAGACGCGGGTCGTCAGCAAGGGCACGGTCATCGAGCCGGGCATGTTGGACGACAAACGCACAATTCACCTCATGGCCGTGAGTTTCAACGGCCGTCGGCACTGTGGCGGGCGTCGCCTATTGCGACATCACCACCGGCGAGTTTGCCGCCACCCAGATCGACGGCAAACATCCCGAAGATGTGGAGCAACGGGTGGGCGAGGAACTGAGCCGCCTCCAGCCCAGCGAACTCATCCATGTGGACTGGGACCCGGCGCATTCCGACCTGCGCGGGCTGCTGCTGGTGCTCGACCCGCTCTACTCGCAGGTCGACGGCGTGGCAGACCGCGCTGATACGGCCGACGAGGCGCTGCGCTGCCACTTCAAAGTCACCAGCCTGGACGGTTTCGGCCTGCAAGGCAAGGAGGAAGCCGTGCGCGGCCGCGGCCGTGGTCGCATATCTGGGTGACATGTAGCCGGGCGCCAACCAGCTCACGCTCCACGCCTACACCGTGGGCGAATTCATGACGCTGGACGAGTCTACCCGGCGCAACTGGAGCTGACCGAGACCATCCGTCGCGGCGACACCAAGGGCAGCCTGCTGGACGTGTTGGACGACACGCGCACGCCCATGGGCGGACGCTCAAGGCTGCGGCGTCGGCTCAGTCAGCCGCCGCTGGACGGGCCGCCATCAACCGGCGGCTGGACGCGGTGCAGGCCCCGGTCGACGACACGCCGCTGCGCCTGGAGGTGCGCGAACTCCTGCGTGACATCGGCGACCTGGAGCGCTGGACCAACCGCCGCCCAGCCCGGCGTGGCCCTGCTGCGGATCTGATGGGCATCTGGAATGTGCTGCGCACGCTGCCGAGCATCCTTGAACTACTGAAGATTGAAGAGTCAAGATTGACGTGCCTGCGCTCGCCGCGCCAACGGGCGAATCTCCATCGTCTGCTTCCCAATCTCCACAGCCCCCCAATCTTCAATCTTCAATCTTCAATCTTTGCCTTGCCCCCTTTGTACCGAAATCCTCGCTCTCCTCGACGCCGCCATCGCCGACGAGCCGTCGGCCACGCTCAACACGCCGGGGGTGATGCGCGAGGGGTTTGATGAAGAGTTGGATGGGCTGGTGGTCAAGAGCCGGGGGCTGCTGATTGGATCGCCACTCTGCAGCAGACCGAGCGGGAACGGCTGGACATCAAGAGCCTGAAGGTGGGCTACAACAAGGTCTTCGGCTATTACATCGAGATCACGCGCACCCACGGCGACAAGGTGCCCGACGACTACATCCGCAAGCAGACGTTGGCCAATGCCGAGCGCTACATCACGCCTGAACTCAAGGAGTACGAGTCGCTGGTGCTCAATGCGGACGAGCGGCGGCTTGAGATCGAGCAGCAGCTCTTCCGCGAGGTCTGCATGCAGGTGGCCGCGCGCACGGCGGACCTGCTCAAGCTGGCCGCGGGGCTGGCCGAGCTGGACGTCTACGCGTCCCTGGCCGAGGTCGCGCTCATGCGCCGCTACGTGCGCCCCGAGGTGGATGAGGGGCCGAGTATCGAAATTTTGGGCGGGCGTCACCCCGTGGTCGAGTTGACGCTCACCGACGAACCCTTCGTGCCCAACGACACGCACATAGAGCCGGAGGCGGCCATCCACGTGCTCACCGGCCCCAACATGGCGGGCAAGTCGACCTTCCTGCGCCAGGTCGCGCTGATCACGCTCATGGCCCAGATCGGCAGCTTTGTCCCGGCCGAACGGGCGCACGTGGGCGTGGTCGACCGCATCTTCACCCGCATCGGCGCCTCCGACGAGATCCACCGGGGCCAGTCCACCTTTATGGTCGAGATGGTGGAGACGGCCAACATCCTCAACCACGCCACCAGCCGCAGCCTGCTGGTGCTGGACGAGATCGGCCGCGGCACCAGCACCTACGACGGGCTGGCCATCGCCTGGGCCGTCATCGAGTACATCCACAACCACCCGGAATTGCGCGCCAAGACGCTCTTCGCCACCCACTACCACGAGTTGACCGACCTGGCCGAGCGCCTGCCCCACGTGGTCAACTACAACGTGGCCGTGGACGACAGCGGCGAGCAGGTGGTCTTCCTGCGGCGTATCATCCCCGGCAAGGCGGACCGGTCGTACGGCGTGCACGTGGCGCGTATGGCCGGGCTGCCGCTCCAGGCCGTCAACCGGGCCGAGGAGATCCTGGAGGACTTGGAACGCAGCGGCGCGGCCGGGCCCAAGCGCCTCTTCGAGCCGACGACCAAGCGCGGGACCAAGGCGGCCGGCGTGCAGGTGTCGCTCTTCGCCGAAAACCATCCCGCGGTCGAGGCCCTGCGTACCATGG
>JAWKOK010000148.1:0-4510 GCA_041391205.1 Caldilineaceae bacterium | reverse complement strand
ACCTCCTGGACCACCTCGGCCGGCGTCGGGACGGGCGTGGCCTCGCGCGTGGGCGTCGGCTCAGGCGTGGCCGTGGCCGGGAGCGGCGTGTTGGTCGGTGTCGGCACAAAGGGCAGATTGGGCGTGGGCGCCAGCGCTTCCACCACCAGCGGCTCCACTGCGGACGACAGGGTGGTGCTGAAAAAATAGGTCGCGCCCATGACCAGCAGCAAGATCAGCGCGACGGAAAAGATGCGATAGAGATCGCGGACGGCCTTGTCCCGTTCCAGCGAAAAGACGGCCTGGCGGCGTTCGGCGCGCACAAGCAGGATGCGGTAGATCTGGTAGAGAGCCACCAGACCACAGGCCGCGTAGATCCAGGGCGCGTAGGTTGCCAGCACTTGAATGATCAGGCTCATAGCGTCGATAGTCTACATTACCGCCGCGCAAACGTCCAACGTTTCAGCCTCTGACGGACGTTTGCGCGGCTGGAGACAAATCACTGCCCTGAAAAAACTATTCGTGACGAGGGGCGTATCCGGGACTGCAGGCCATAGAGTAACAGGCGGCAGGTCTGTCGCCTGCCGCAAGGACAAGAGAATGAGACGATTGTGGCTGCGTGACTTATCGGAGGTCAGGCAGCGATCGGCGTGAGTACGACGTCGAATCCGATGGTGTTGAGGATCTTGACGGCACGCCGCTCTTCTTGCTCCTTGTTCTTGGTGAGGAAGTAGTCTCCTCCGAGATCCTGAAAATGCATGTTCGGGTCATTGAGCAGATGATAGACGATGGTTAAGATCGAGTGTGCCACGGCAACGGCAGCCCGTTGCTCGCCGCGCCGGGCACGGAGGCGGTGAAACTGCGCCGCCAAGTAGGTGTTCTTGGTCCGTGACGCGGCCCATGCGGCCTCGATCAAGGCCGTCACAAGCCACTTGTGTCCTTTGCGGCGTTTGCCACGGCGGCGTTTGCCGCCACTCTCGTTGTTGCCAGGACAGAGGCAACTCCACGAGGCAAGATGCGCCGAGGTGGGCCACTTCTCGACCGAAGGACCGATCTCGGCCAAGATGACCTCTGCCGTCACCCGGCCGACACCGACGATCTCTTCCAGACGGGTGCGTGTGTCGGCATAGGGCGCCACCAACTGGTCAATGCGTTGGTTGAGGAACTCAATTCTTTCGTTGAGTGCATCAATATGGGTCAGGATCTGGCTCAGCATGAACCGATGATGCTCACGCACCAGCCCCGTGAGCGCTTCCACCAGTTGCGGAATCTTCTGGCGCAAGGAACGTTGGGCAAGATCAGCCATCTGCTCGGCCTCCAGCTGACCAGCAATCAGCGCCTCAAGCATGGCCCGTGCTGAGACGCCTTGGATGTCCGAAACGACGGCTCCCAGTTTGATGTTCGCATCTTCCAGAATCTTGTGCAGCCGATTGACCGCACTGCTCTTCTCTTGGTGAAGGCGTGTGCGATAGCGGGTCACCTCCCGCAAATCGCGTTGCCACTCATCAGGAATGAAGCTGGGTTGCAAAAGACCATGACGCATCAGTTTCGCAATCCAGGTGGCGTCCGTGTCATCGGTCTTGCGCCCAGGCACCTGTGCCAGATGACGGGCGTTGACAATCCACACATCAAACTGCTCATGGAGGATGTTGTAGACCGGCTTCCAGTAGACACCGGTGCTTTCCATGGCCACTTGCTTCACACCCTGACTCGCCAGCCACTTTGCCAGTTCATGCAACCCTTTGGTCGTCGTGGCAAAGCGCCGGCGCTCCGGCTTCAACTGACCTTGACGATTCGGGACCATCACGCATGCAACCACAAACTTCTGATGTACATCCAGTCCGCTGCTCTCAGGATAGATCTCGTCCATCTGCTTTGACCTTTCGTCGCCGCCAAAGCGTACCTGACCTGAGCACAAGCTGCCCTACGTGTTTCGTCCTGCGAAGACGTCCACAATCCGTGGTTCGTCGAGGTACGCAGAATCTAACTTCCGGTCGAACTGATTGCTTCCACGGGTCTATCGATCTCTGGTGGCGGCGACAACTTCAGTATAAATCATTTTCATCCCCCGTGGCGCACCCATCGCGCATGTTAACTTCCGGGAAGTCATCGTACAAGCCGAGCGAGACGGCATTCAGACGAACCAGGTCGTGCCCGGGAACTGGTATTGCTGCCCGACTTCCTCGTCCAACTCCAGGCCGATGCCGGGGCGGTCGCTCAAGGTGATGTAGCCGTCCTGGATGATGTCGGTCTTCTCCTGGATGATGGTCGTCCAGTAGTCGCGATGGAGCCAGTGGAACTCCAGCACCATGAAGTTGGGCACGGTGCCACAGACATGCGCCGAGGCCATGGTGCCGATGGGCGACGAGACGTTGTGGGGCGCAAAGGGCATGTAGTAGATTTCGGCCATGTTGGCGATCTTGCGACATTCGGACAGGCCGCCACACTTGGGAATGTCGGGCATGATGATGTCCACGGCCTGCTGCTCGATGAGGTCGCGGAAGCCGTGGCGCAGGTAGAGATTCTCGCCGCTGCAGATGGGCGTTGACGTGGATTCGGTCACCTTGCGCATGGCGGCGATGTTCTCGGCGGGCACCGGCTCCTCCAGCCACATGAGGTGATACGGCTCCAGATCCCGGGCCAGACGCACCGCGCTGGGCACGTCCAGCCGGGTGTGCACGTCCGCGGCCACGGCTACATCGCGGCCCGCGGCCCGGGTCACCATGTCCACCAGTTCGACCATGCGCTCGTGTTCCCACTGGAACGCGGTCATGTTGAACCTGTCCTTGGTGAAGCCCTCGATCTCCGTGCCCTGGTGGCCGTAGGCGTGGATGTCCACGTCGATCTTCAGCGCCGTGAAGCCCCGTTCCAGCACCACGTCCACCACCTCGCGAATCTCGTCGAAGTTCATGCCCGGCTCCACCTGGCAGTCGGCGTAGACCCGGATCTTGTCGCGGAACTTGCCGCCCAGCAGCTCGTAGATGGGCACACCCAGCGCCTTGCCCTTGAGATCCCACAGCGCAATTTCGATGCCGGTGAGCGCGGTGATGAGCGCGCCCGCAATGCCGCCGTCGAAGACGTGGCCCCGGCGCATCTCCTCGAAGAGCGCGTCGATCGCGAACGGGTCGCGGCCGATGAGCTTTTCTTCCAGATAGCCGATGATGGCGATGGCCTGCTTGCCGCCGTGGACGCATTCGCCCAGCCCGGTCACACCGGCGTCGGTGGTCACCTTGACCCAGAGATGCATGCCGTGGCCCTTGGTGGCCGCGGTCTTGACTGATGTGATCTTCATGGTTCCTCCTGTGTGGGTGAGTGGGGGACTTCCCGGAAGCGGTCGGCAGCGAGTGCAGGCTGCGCAGAGCCGTTTGACCCTTCCGGGAAGTCTCCTACCTGCGACAGTGCACCGCTGTGAATTGGGAGATGCACCGTTGACATTTATGCTCTCAGAACTGACAATGCAACAACCATCATTCCCTATGACCATCGACAAGGACCGACCGTCATGCACATTGACCAGATCGACACCCCGGCCGTGATCATTGACCTGGACAAGCTCGAGGCCAACATCGCGCGCCTGCAAACCTATCTCGACGAGCACGACATCGCCAATCGGCCGCACATCAAGACCCACAAGATTCCGGAGATTGCCCACATGCAACTGCGCGCCGGCGCCGTGGGCATCACATGCCAGAAGCTGGGCGAAGTGGAAGTCATGTCCCAGGCCGGCATCCGCGACATCTTCATGCCCTACAACATCCTCGGCCCGGCCAAGCTGGAACGGCTCCAACACCTGGCCCGCCGGGGCGACCTGAGCGTGACCGCCGACTCCGTGATCACTGTGGACGGCTACGCCCGCACTTTTGCCGGCACCGGCGTGGAACTGCCCGTGCTGGTCGAGTTCGACGGCGGCGCCGGACGTTGCGGCGTGCAGACGCCCCAGGAAGCGGCCGACCTAGCGCTGCACATCGCCCGCGCCGACGGCCTGCGCTTCGACGGCCTCATGACCTACCCGTACTCGGACGCGGCGGACGCCTTCGTGCAGGCGACCCGGGCGCTGCTGGACAAGCAGGGCATCGCCATCGCCCGGGTGAGCGCGGGCGGCACGCCCAACATGTGGCAGGCCCACCGTCACACCGAACCCACCGAGCACCGGGCCGGCACCTACGTCTACGGCGACCGGGCCACGGACCGCGCCGGCGCCGTCACGTTGGACCAGTGCGCCATGCGCATCCTCACCACGGTAATTAGCCGGCCCGTGGACGACCGCGCCATCCTGGACGGCGGCAGCAAGACCTTCACCAGCGACACCTTCGGCTTCGACGACTTCGGCTACATCACAGAGTATCCCGCCGCGCGGCTGCACAAGTTCTCCGAAGAGCACGGCTTCGTCGACCTGAGCGGCAGCGCCGCCAAGCCGGAAATCGGCGCCCGCGTGACCGTCATCCCCAACCACTGCTGCGTGGTCAGCAACATGCACGACTGCGTCTACGGCCTGCGCGGCGACGAAGTCGAAGTCGTCTGGCCGGTGGCC
>JAWKOK010000147.1:0-4603 GCA_041391205.1 Caldilineaceae bacterium | reverse complement strand
TGGAGGCCATCAGCGCCATCCGCGCCGAACACCCGGAGATCCGCATCCTCGTCCTGACCAGTTTCGGGGAAGACGACATGGTCTTTCCGGCCATCCGGCGTGGCGCCATGGGTTATCTGCTCAAGGATTCCTCGCCTCAGGAACTGTTGCAGGCCATTCGCGATGTCTACGCCGGCGAGGCCTCGCTGCACCCGGCCATCGCCCGCAAACTCATCCATCAGTTCAGCGAGCCGCCGCCGGACACCGCGCCCACGGAACCGCTCACCGAGCGGGAACTGGAGGTGTTGCGCTGGGTGGCCCGGGGTCTCTGCAACGAGGAAATTTCCGTCCAGTTGGACATCACCGAGCGCACCGTGCGCAGCCATGTGAGCAACATTTTGGGCAAGCTGCACCTGGTCAACCGCACCCAGGCCGCGCTCTACGCGCTCCGTACCGGCCTGGCCAGCCTGGACGACTTTTGAGGCAGCCACACACCCCACGGTTCCCCCATCCCTCTGGTTCATGGGTGCGGGTTGCGGCATTGCTGCGCGGCCCCACACGCCATGCCGCTGCGGCCGAATCGGCCAAATGACGTAGACAACACTGGCGGAATGACCGATTCGCGCACTGAATCTCTTCTATACACTATAGATCTGTGCAGCATTCCGGGAAGACGACGTAGCCGGCTGCATGTGGCCCCGCTTCCCGCGACGGGGCCACGCGTTGGCTGTCGCGATCTCCGGCTTTCCCTCTCCCGGGATGCTGCTCGTCACCGTGTGATCCATACGGGGAGTAACGCAGTCTATGAACCCATTTCGCAATTCAGTGCAGGGAACGCCCGGGCGGGTTGGCAGTCCGGGTGGTTTGGGCGCGCCCGGCGCGCGAACACTGTCGCGGCGAGCCTTTTTGGGGGCGGTGGGCGCCGGGCTGGCGTTGAGCGCCTGCGCGGGCGGCGTGTCCGGTCCCCGCGGCGCCGGTCCCCACGGCAGCGAAACGGCCCAGCTGGTCTACCAGGATTGGCGCACGGAGTGGTTTCCCGGCATGGCCCAGCAGATGCTGGAGCAATTCCATGCCGCGCATCCGTCCATCCGCGTCTTCTACACGCCCGATCCCGATAACTTCGCCGAAGCCATGATGGCCGACTTTCAGGCCGGCACACCGCCCGATGTCATGGCCGGCTGCTGCGACGTGTTGCCCATTTGGGCGCAGCGGGGCTACCTGCTCGATCTTCGTCCGTATGTGGAAGCCGACCTGCCCGGGAGACGTGGCCGATTGGTCCGAGGCCCAATACAACGCGCTCTTCGGCGCGGACGGTGGTCTCTACGCGCTTGCCCAAGTACCACGGCGCTGGCACTCTATTACAACAAGGACATGTTCGACGCCAAACGGGTGGACTATCCCGACGGCTCGTGGACCCACAGCGACTACCACGAAGCCATGCAGCGGGTGACCCTGGGCGCGTACACGCCGCGCACCCCCGGCATCTGGGGCAGCATGGTCGACATCGCCTGGGAGCGCATCCAGGTGCACGTCAACGGGTGGGGCGGCCATTTCGTCGACCCGGCCGATCCCACGCACAGCCTGCTGGGCGAACGTGAGGCGCTGGCGGCCATGGAATGGATCCGCAGCCGTATGTGGGACGACCGGCTCATGGCCAGCTTTCTCGACGTGCAGAACCTGGAGACGCGCCACGCTTTCATTCAAGAGAAGCTGGCCATGGTGGAAGACGGCTCCTGGGCGCTCAAGGACATTCTGGAACGGGCGGACTTTCGCATCGGCGTTGCACCTTTCCCCAGCGGCCCCGTGCGCAAGGTGACGCTGGCCACCACCGACGGCTTCGCCATCTTCGCCGGCACCAAGTACCCCGACGCGGCGTGGGAGCTGCTCAAGTTCCTCATCAGCCCCGACTACGGCCGCGCCATGGCCGAGACCCATCTGCTGCAACCGGCCCGAGCCTCGCTGGTGGACGAGTGGACCGCCACCATCCGCAAGGCCTATCCCGAACAGACCAAGGATCTGGACATCGCCGCCTTCGCCGACGGCCACCTGAAGGGCTATTCGGTGACGGCGGAGGTTTTTGGCCAGATGGCCCCGGCGCGCACGCTCATCCAGAACAGTTGGGAGCAGATCTTCACCCTGGGACGCGCCCCGGTCAGCACCATGCGCGATGTCTCGGCCGAAGTGGAGGCGACCCAGCAAGCCGCCGGTGACACCGGCGCCCGACGCGCGCCGGTGGATCCTGCCTTGGCCGGTGCGTCGGACTGCGCCTGCACCGTGCGCCTGTGATCGATTGACCGTCATCAACGTCAGCCCTGAGGAGGTTCCGTGCGCCCTCAAATCGACTGGCGCAAACTCTACAGCCGGCTGTTGACCGCCGGCATGATTCTGACCCTGGCCGCGTTGACCGTGGTGGCCGTCTACATCTTCCTGGCCTATCGCACCACGGCCCAGGACTTGATCATCGAGCGCGACCGCCAGTTGACCTACCTGTCGGCGGCGCGGCTGCGCGATGAGCTGGGCAAGTTCACCGATGAACTGAGCGCGGTGGCGCGCATCCAGCCCATCTACGGCGGCAACCTGGAGGCCCAACGCCGCGCCCTCCAGGACTCACAAAATCGGCTGGTGGTCTTTGACGGGGGCGTGGTGTTGCTGGACAACTTCGGCCGCGTGCGTTTGACCCAGCCGCCGCGCCCCGATCTGATCGACCAGGACTGGTCCGACCGGGACTTCTTCCGCGGGCTGCTGGACCCATCCAGCACGATCCTGTCGGACCTCATGGAAGATCCGGCCGACGGTTCGCTCGGGGTGGTGATGAGCGTGCCCGTGACCGGCGAAGGCGGCGAGCTCATCGGCGTGCTGGCCGGCATGTTCGAACTGGGCGCGTCCACCACCAGCTCGTTCTACGCCAGCGTCATCCGGCTGCGCATCGGCCAGAGCGGCACCACCTACCTCGTGGACGGCACCGGGCGCGTGCTCTACGATTCGGACTACAACGTGGTCGGCGAACCGCTCGCCATGCCCGGCCTGCCCGCGGATGCGCTGCGCGGCCAGGTCGGCGCGGTGCGCACGCGTGACGCCGCGGGCAACGAAGTGGTGGCGGCCTACGCGCCCGTGCCCGGTACCAACTGGGTGCTTGTCACCGAGGATGACTGGAATCTGCTCTTCGGTCCCGTGCAACGCTACGGACGGTTCCTGCTGCTGGTGCTGGCCTTGGGGATGACGCTGCCGGCGTTGGGCGTGGCCACCCTCGTGCGCCTGCAACATCTGACCGTGTTGGAGCGGGAGCACAGCGCCCAGGAGATGCGCGTGGCATCGCTGATCCAGGAGATGTTGGTGCCCGAGCAACTGCCCGTCGTCCCCGGCTGGGATCTGGCCGCGCACTACCAGGCCGGCCCCGAGGGCGGGCGCGATTTCTTTGACCTGGGATTTCGCCCCGACGGCCGTCTCATGCTGGCCGTGGCGGAAACTCCCGACCGCGGCATTCAGGCCGCGCACCTGATCAGCGCCACCCGTGCCGTCCTGCGCGGGACGGCGCAACGGCGCATGTGCCCCCACGAGGCGTTGGCCTGCACCAACGAACTGCTCTGCCCGGACACGACGGCCGACCTGGTGGTGGACTGCGCCTACGCCGTGCTCGACCCCCCAACCGGCAACTTCAGTTTCAGCCTGGCCGGCCATCTGGCGACGTATCACTGGAACGGTGGTCATCTGGCCGCGTATACCGAATCTGGGGCGCCGTTGGGCACGGACTTGACCACGACCTACCGCGAGACCATGCTGGCGCTCAACCCGGCCGACGTGATCGTCATGTGCAGCGACGGCCTGATGGTGGCCCAGGGCGTCAGCGGCAAGGACGGCGCCACCGTCGACATCGCCACGGTGCTGCGCCGGCCCAACGCCGACGCGCGCGAACTCCTGGCCGGCCTGCGCGCCTTGTTGAACGAGGCCCGGGCGCAGCACAAACTGCTTGAAGACGATGTCTCCATCATCGTGCTCAAGCGTGACGACAAACGGACCGACCCCGGCGCGGCGGCGTAGACGGGCCCGCGCACCCGACGCATGCATCGACTTCACAGGGGACGCAGCTTGACATGGCACACTTCACGGCGTCGACCAGCCGCTTCGAACAGATACTGGAGCTGATCAGCCGCATCATCACGCGCGGCGTGCTGGTCATGGCGCTGGTCAGTTGCATCGTCGCGCCGGTGATGGCCATCGGCTGGCGCACGCTGCCCTTCCCGGGCTTCTTCGTGGAACCGACGCTGGTCGCGGCCAACAGCAGCGGCCCCGGCTGGACCGGTCAGGCCGCGGGGATCGACCATCCCCAGCGGGTGGTGCGGCTGGGCGGCGTGCGCGTGGACAATGTGCGACAGTACAATCTGCTGCTCAGCACCTACAGCGAGGGCCAGGAGGTCGCCATCTTCACCCGGCGGCGCAACGGGGAAGAGAAGCTCTATCCGGCCATTGCGCTCATGCGCTTCCCGCTGCGCGATTTCGTGACCCAGTTCTGGCTCAGCTACGTCATCGGCCTGGCCTATCTCGCCATCGGCGTCTGGATCTACCGTCTGCGGGGCAACGAACGCTCGGGCCGCGCCTTCGCCTACTTCTGCCTCAATACGACCAT
>JAWKOK010000146.1:0-4661 GCA_041391205.1 Caldilineaceae bacterium | reverse complement strand
GGCAGGTCCGTGGCCAGCAGCCGATCCAGCCAGCCCTCCACCGTGGACGGCGCGACGACGCGGTTGGCCGGGCCGTACGCGGGCGACCGTGCGCCAAAGCGACTCAGCGCCCACAACTCTTTGGGCGCGGGCGCGTCTTTGCCCGCGCGCGCCAGCAGACGTTTGCCCAGCGCCGCTTTCACCTCCGCGGTCAGTCGCTCGAAGTTGGCCAGCATGAGCCAGACCTCCAGTTCCTCGGCCGCGCCCAGGTGATAGCGAGTCGCCTTGCCTTTCTTGCGCCCGTCGCCCGGTTGCAGGCTGGGCCAGATCTGCTCGTAGACCTGCACCTGTTTGCCCGCGCTCAGGCCGGCCGCCACCCGCCGCCAGAAGATCCACCATTCGGTGCGCACCTGCACCTTCTGCCCGAACCGCATGCCCGCCAGATAAAGGCCCCATACCTGCTTCATGCGCAGTTCGTCGGCCGGGTCGCCCACGCCGGGACGCAGGCAGTAGCCCAGCAGGTTGAGCCAGAACGCTTCGTGTTGCGCGGTGGGCGCGTGGGTGTCGCTGCACGCCAGCAGACAGTCGGCCAGCTTGCGCAGCGTGGCCGCTGGCCATTCCTCCTTGGGCAGGCCCAGGTCGGCCTCCAGTTGCTTGCGCACCTGCTCCGGCGCCGGCGAACGCGCCTCACCGAACGCGCCGCGGATGGACGCGCACGCCGCGTCCAACTTCGCCGGATCGACGGCGGGCATCTCCGCGCCGTCTTCGTCCGCGGCCTCGGCTTCGGCGCGCACGTCGAACTGGAGCGGCCAGCGGTGGTCGGTCTGGAGCGAGTCGCAGTAGATCTCCAGCGTGCCCGTCTCGGTCAGGCGCACGGCCAGTTGCACGGGCAGGCTGGTGGCGCCGGCCCGACGACCGAAACGCAGCACCGTACGCACCGGCGGCAACACGGCCACCTCGTCCGGGTCCAACGTGACCACGTCACCCAGGCGGTCGTCGGGGCGCACGGCTGAGGTGTAGACCTGGAAGCTGACCGGCTGGTTGGTGAGCGCGGTGAATGTCGGCGCGGTGAGGCGGGCGTCGAAGCCTTCCTGCACGCCGCGCGGCACGAGACAGACAGCGGGCAGTCCGTCGACTTCCGGCGTGGCAACGGCGTCCTCGTCCTCCTCGGTGCGGATGCCGATGTAGTAGGCGCGCGGCGTGCCGCTGCCGATGCGCACGCCCGCGCCCATGCGCACCCGGCCGTAGTACGCCGCGCCCACGGCCACGGCCAACTCGGGCCGCGGGTTCTGCAACTCTTCCGGCTGCCAACCCGCGCCTCTTCGCCGGCAAACCAATCGCCCACGATGCAGGCCAGCCGCTCCCGCAGCGGCGCCGGCGTGAGCGCACCGCCGTTGAAGAGGATGAAGTCGGGCATTGGTGCGGCCCGGCCGATTTCTGCGCCCGCCAGGGGACCGAAGGTGCGCCAGAACGCGGCCAGGTGCCGGGTGATGGCGGGGTCCTGCACGTAGGGCAAGCCCAGCTCGGTGAGGCCGGCGCGACGACGCGTGTCGGGCGCGGCGTCGGCGTCCACTTGGGGGAAGAAGCCGTCGAGGATCAAGTCCGCCACGTCGGCGCGGGTCAACGTGGCCTTGCGCGTGCCCGCAATGAGGCCGCCGCCCGCGCCCACCACGGTGATGTCGATGGCGTCCGCGGTGGGATCGCCCAGCAGCGTCTCCTTGGCGGCGCGGCATTGGGCCACCAACTGCGCCCAGCGCGCCGGGTCCAGTTTGCCGGGCGCGCCCATGAGCTTGGTCTCCACGTGGCGGCCCAGGGCCAGATCCATGTTGTCGCCGCCCAAGAGCAGGTGGTCGCCCACGGCCAACCGCTGGAGTTGCAGCCGCCCGTCTTCCTCGCCCACGCCCACGAGGGTGAAGTCGGTGGTGCCGCCGCCGATGTCGCAGATGAGCACCAACTGACCGTCATGCAGGTGAGTCTGCCAGTCATCCTCGTGGCGCGCCAGCCAGGCATAGAACGCGGCCAGCGGCTCCTCCAGCAGGATGGCCTGGGGGAAGCCCGCCTCCGCCGCGGCCTGCAGCGTCAGTTCGCGCGCCACCTCGTCAAAGGACGCGGGCACGGTGAGGATGATCAGTTGGCGCTCGAAGAGTTGGTCCAGGTCCTCGCCCGCGATTTCGGCATTCCACGCCTCGCGCATGTGGGCCAGATAGCGCGCCGCCGCGGTCACCGGCGACACCCGGGCCACATCCTCCTTGGCGCCCCACGGCAGGATGGGCGCGGTCCGGTCCACGCCGCGATGGGAGAGCCACGACTTGGCCGACGCCACCAGCCGCCCCGGCACGCGCACGCCCTGTTCCCGGGCAAACTCGCCCACGGCGAAGTCGCGCACCGGATCCCACGACAGCGCCGTCGCCCCGGCCGGCAGGTCGTACGCGCCGGGCAGGTAGAGGAACGACGGCAAGACCGGGCGCAGCGCCACCTCCCCCGCCGCAACCAATTGGGGAATCTCGAAGAAGCGCACGGGCGCCCCCGCGCCGTCCGCGCCCGACTCCGCCAGGTCAACGTAAGCCAAGGCGGAGTTGGTCGTGCCGAGATCAATGCCGATGATGTAGCGATAGCTGGAAGTCATGGAAAGGCCTTGGAATATTTAATTTATGAATAGATAATTGGTAATTTTTAATGGTTCGTGCGAGCCACGCAACTTAACCATTCACAATTATCTATTCACAAATTAACCATTACACCTGTTGCGCATCCCGCAGATTAAACCCAGCCGCCAGCGCCGGTCGCCGTCGCGGGCGACGCACCAGAGTTCCAGGGTGCCGATTTCGGTCATTTTGCTCTCCAGCCAGACGGGGATGATCGCACCGGCGCTCTCGGCGTCGGTGGCGGGGAGCAGGGCCTCCATGGTGGTGACCTCCTGAAGGTCGCCGCTCCAGTCTTCGACGATCTCGCCTGGGCGGTCGTCCTTGTGGGTGGACGAGGCCAGCAGTTGGAAGACGGCCGGCTCCCCCACCACCAGGCCGAACTCCTTCTGGCGGATCTCCTCCTGGGCGCCCTCTTCCATGCCGAAGGGGACGACACAGAGCGCGTTGACCGGCGTGGGGATGCCGGGCACCGCGGGCATGGCACTCTCCACGCCGATGTAGTAGGCGCGGGACGCACCAGCGCGGATGCGCAGACCGCGCCCCTGCCGGGCGAGGCCGTAGTAACTCGCGCCCAGGGCCACGGACTGGTCCAGGTCGACCGCGTCCAGTTCGCGCAGGTCCGGGTTGCCGCTCCAGGCGCGCAGCACCTCGAGGACGCGGGCGCGCAGCGGCGCGGCCTTCATGACGCCGCCGTTGAAGAGCACCGCGCTGGGATAGGCGCGCCGGCCTTCCCCGTCCACAGCGTGGCGCTGGAGGAACTGGGCCAGATGGCGCGTGATGGCCGGGTCGGAGGCGTAGGGCAGCCCCATCTCGCGGATGCCGACCCGGCGCTGCTGCTGGGGCACGTCGTCGGGACCGCAGTCCGGGAAGAAGCCGGCCAGAAGGACCGACTCGATCTCCTGCCGGGTCAGCTCCGTGCGGATGGTGCCGCCGATGAGCGATGAGCCCCGGCCCAAGATCGAAATCGGCTCCGCGTCCAGCGTCGGGTCGCTGAGCAACCGCTCCTTGGCCTTGCGGCAGCGGTGCCAGAGCGTACGGAACTGCCAGGTATCCAGCTTGGTCCCCTGTTGCGCCAGCTTGGCCTGGACCGCGTAGGCCAGGGTCAGGTCCATGTTGTCGCCGCCCAGCAGGATGTGGTCGCCCACGGCCACCCGCTGCAACTCCAGGTTGCCCTGCTCGTCCACCACCTGGATGAGCGAGAAGTCAGTGGTGCCGCCGCCCACGTCGCAGACGAGGATCGACTCGCCCACGTTGACGGCGTCGCGCCAGCCGGCGGCGTTGGCGTCGATCCAGGCGTAGAACGCGGCTTGGGGTTCTTCCAGCAGCGTGAAGTTGTGGAGACCGGCCGCGCGCGCCGCCTGGACGGTCAGCTCCCGGGCGACCGCGTCGAAGGAGGCGGGCACGGTGAGGTAGATCTCCTGCTGCTCCAGCCGCAGGGTGGGATCGGCGGCCGCCATCTGCGCATTCCACGCCGCGGTCAGATGGCGCAGGAACGCGGCCAGCGCGTCCACCGGCGAGACCCGGCGCGCGTCCGCGGGCGCGTCCCACGGCAAGATGGCCGCTGTGCGATCCACGCCCTGGTTGGAAAGCCACGATTTGGCCGAGGCGACCAACCGCGCGGGCAGTTCCGCGCCGCGCTCGCGGGCGTATTCGCCCACGGCCAGGTCGATGGCGGGATCCCAGGGCAAGGCCAGCGCACCCTCCGGCACGTCATGGGGCCCGGGCAGGAGCAGGAACGAGGGCAGCAACGGCCGCGCCTGCACCTCCCCCGGGCTGACCACCTGGGGCACGGCGAAGCGTTGCACCACATCAGCCGCATCAATGTTCGTATCGGTTGCATCCGCCGGCGCGACCGGGGCATAGGCCAACACACAATGCGTCGTCCCCAAGTCGATGCCGACGATGTAGGTCGGATTGTCCAATCAAAACCTCCGGAAAACGGCAAGATTGAGGAATGAAGATTGAAGATTGGGTCGTCTACCCGAACGCGTCAAGCGGCACGGTCGGTCGTCTACCCAATCTTCAATCTTCACTCTT
>JAWKOK010000145.1:0-4689 GCA_041391205.1 Caldilineaceae bacterium | reverse complement strand
TTCACCGATCTCGCGGATTTTGTAGCGGACGCGTGGAGCCGGTCTGTCCAGGGCGAGGAGGCGGCGCAGAGCGCACTTCTCACCCAAGCTCGGCATCAATCAGCCCGACCATGTACGCATTGTCCAGGGCGCGGAACACAGCGCGGGCCTGGGCCAGTTGCACCTGGCGCGTCGGCGCATCGGGCGGCATGTGCCGGCCCCATGCAAAGTACGCCAGACCGAGATCGTAGCGGAGTCCAAGCTGCTCCGCCCGCCGCACACTCTGTTCCCAGCAACGCGTGGCCTTGTTCATGTGGCCGTCCACGCTGTGCAGCAGGCCGCGCCAGGTCAATGACCGGCTGCGCGCCACGGGGAAAACACGCGCGTACGACTCCAGTTCCCGACATGCGTCCGCCGCCATGCGCGTCAGTTCGGCGCGTTGCGGCGCGGCCACGGTGCGCCGGCCGCGGGTCACGTCATCCAAAAGCGTGACGGTGGCTTCGGCCGCCGATGAATAGCCGAAGAAATCGGTGATCTTGGTGAAATCGGCGCGGGTCACCGCCACATGGAGGCGGCGCAGGTCGTCAAAGAGGCGGTCATCCAGACCGTGCCGCAGGCTCACCAGCGCGAGCAAACCGTACAGATTGAGCAGCACACTGCTGTCACCCTCGGCCCGGCCCGCGTCGATGAACGTGGCCAACAGCGCGGCCAGGTCAGCGGGGACGACGACTTCGTCCAGGTCCAGCGCCAGCTCCGTGCCCAAACGCAGGCGATTCTCCAACTCGCCGGAGAGCGCCCAGCGCCGGATCTGGGCATCACCGCGCGCTTCGGCCAAAGTGCGGATCTCGCGCCAGGCCGGCCACGCGCGCCGGGATGCGCCCGTCAACTCGTCGACCGCGATCTCCATGGTGGCCGATTCCACGTAGCCTCGATATTTACCGAGGCCGCGGTTGATCTGCGACGCGAGCGCGGCGTGACGTTGTGCGGATGCCAGTTGGCCGACGGCCAGTTCATAGAGCGTCAGCACGACGAGCGCGTAGGCACAGGCCGCGCGTTCGCGGGAATCGGGCGATGTGGCCAGCGTCTCGGACATACGGGCGGTGAGCTTGGCATAGTGCGCGGCGATGGGGCGTGTTTTGGGGTCCAGCCCCAAGCCGACACAGAGAGCGGCCAGCCCGCGTGCCTGCAGTTCCACCGGCGCCCCGGCACGCTCGGCCAAGTTGGCCGCGCGCAGTATCACGTACTCGGTCAGCACCGCTTCGTCGTCAAAGAAGAAGATCTGGGCCAAGATCGTGAAGACACGGGCGCGTAGTTCCAGATTCGCCGCATTGGGCGCCGGTTGTTTGACGGCGGCAGGGAGCAGGCGCAGGCGAATTTGGGTCAGCAACTCGGGCAGAACGCGCGGATCGCGCGCGCGATCGTCGCGCAGCACGTCGATGGGTTCGCCCAGTTGCACCAGCGCCGCAAGCAGCGTCTGCTTGCTCTCGTGGTGCTGCCCGCTCTTGTAGTACGCCTCGCCCTTGCGAAACAGCCATTCGGCCGGAACTTGCGCAGCGGGCGTCGCGCCGTGGGCGCGGGCGCGCGCCAGCACCTCGTCCAGAAAATCGATCACATCCTGGTGGCGGCTGCGCAGATCAAAGAAGTCACAGACCAGGTTGACATCATCGCACACGGCAGCGACGCCATCCCGGGTCAGCCGCCAGAAGAGCGCCGCGCGGATGTCGTACCAGTCGGCCAAGAAACGTGCGTCATCGGCAGCATCGGCCTGGGTGAATGCGTTGGCGCCGGCATGGAGCCGCGACGTGAAATGGTCCGCGTGGCGCGCCTGCACGGCTGCGAGCGTGGCCAAATCCACGGTTTCTGCGCGTTGACCCGCGGCGAAGCGAAAGAGCGGCGGATCCATCACATAGCGCCGGGCCGATCGGTCGAGACGCAGGAAAGATCGTTGCAGCAAATAAAAGATGCCGTCTTGGGCATGGCCGTCCACGACAATTTGCAGCGCGTCCGCACCGAGCACCTGCTGCGCGTCCTCGCGCGTAAAGCTCTGGTGAAACAGGGTGAGAGCACAGAGCAGGCGCTGTGCATCCGGCGCAGCCCGCGCCCACGCCGAGGCAAAGACCGCATCCAGCTGGAGGTGGCGCGGCTCAATGCCGGCGGACGGGGCCTGGAGCGCGGCGGGCGATGTTTGCAGCACAGCCGCAATCTCGGCGCAAGGGAGATCCACGTACATGCCCGCGGCCAACAACAGGCCCAACGGGAAACCGGCCACCGCGCGGCAGATGGCGACCACGGCGGGCGCGTCCTCCTCATCCACCGTGAAGACGGGCGTGAGTTGCCCCACGCGCAGCATGAAGAGTTCTGCCGCGCCGTAATCGGCGAGCGCGGCAGCCGGCGTGGCGCGGGGAGGACAGTCAAGCCCTGCCAGCGGCAAAAGCCGCTCCTGTGCCAGCCCCAGACTCTCCTGAGATGTGACGAGGACGCAGAGTTGATCCGTTGCGGCCAGCAAGCGCGCCAGCACCGCGCGTTCGTCCAAGATTTCCTCAAAGCTGTTGAGCACCAGGAGCACTCGCCGGCTGCGCAGGAAGGCAGTCACCTGCTCGAACTGGGGCACGCCGTCTTCGAACGGGACACCCAGCGCGCCGGAAACCCCATGCAGCAACTGTTGGTCGGCTGCTCCGGTCCCCGCAGTTAGGGCGGTCGAATCGGCAAAGGAGAGCGTACAAACGACATCGAACAGCGCGCGCTCGGACCATGCTGCCTCGGCGGCCAGGCGCGTCTTGCCGATTCCGCCGGGGCCGAGCACCGTGACCAGGCGCGTAGCCGGGTCGCGCAGGGCCGTGCAGAGCACGTCCAGTTCTTCCGCGCGCCCGATGAGCGGCGACAGCACGTCGCGACGCCGGTTACCGGCCTGCGCAGCGCCCGCCGGCACGTCTCTGCCGTTGACGGCCGGCGTCAGCGCTGCGCTCTTGGCGGCCTGGCTGCCCGTGTCCATGTCCAGCGCGAAGAGCAACGCATCGAACTGGTCGCGCGGCAAGGACAGCGCGGTGGCAATGTCACGCACCGCATCGGCGTGGCGCGGGACGGTTGTCCCGTTGAGCCAGCGGGAGACCGTGGCACGGTTGACGCCCAGTTGGCGCGCCAGCCACGCGGCGGTGCGATCGCGGTCGTTGAGATACTGGTTGAGGAGGACGGAGAAGTCCGAAGTCGATGAAGACATTCCACAGTATGTCCTGGTCGGGAACAAGTCGTTGCGGCATGCTCGACCACACGACTCCCAAGGGACGTCGTGCAGCCTGACATACCGTAAGATCCACGGATCATAGTATGCAACAAATCGTTGCATGGACAGAATGCAACGATTTGGACGGGTACGGATTGCACAGAGTGCAGTATGTTGAGTCGATGAAGACAACACCTCGCGCCTTTCATCCACAGCCGCTGCAATTGTAGCGCATACAGACGCACGCGCCAACCGCGCTGTAAACGTCCGCGGCGGCCAAACGCTGAGGGACGAATGTCGAGTTGGCAGGAAAAGACGATCTCGAGACGCTCGTCTGCAAGAATCGCACGACTAGCTCGCAGCATCTCAGGGGAACCGTACAAAGCGGCAGGAAAAAGGAGGCTGACCCATGTTGTACTCAACGCGTTTCCGCATCAAGGAAACCCTGGGCCCGGATGGCCTAGCCGAAGTCAATCGCATGTTGGACACGGAAGTGATCCCCGCTGCACTCGACGTGGCGGGCGTCAACACCTTCGCCGTCTACCAGAGCAGCAACGGCGAACTGGTGGCGCTGCTGGACGTGGACAACCTGGCCGCGGTGGACAACATCCTGGCGGACCCAGGCTGTCGCGCCGCCTTCGGCAAGTTTTACGCATTGACCGTACGCAGCGGCGGCGAGATTCTCTTCGACCGGCCTGCGTGGCAGGCGTTGTATGGAAAGGGAGCGTGACATCATGGGCAAACGCGTTGTGATCGCGACGGTCAAAGTTGAGCCGGGCAAGATGGACGAATACGTGCCGCTGGTGCGCACACTACGTGATCGCAGTTTGGCTGAGCAGCCTGGAACCTTGCAGTGGGATATTTTGATTCCACACGACCAGCAGAATGTGCTGAAGGCGTTCAACATCTTTGCTGACGAAGAAGCGATTTCGGCATTTGAGAATGGTGCGCCGATGACGTGGATCAATGAAGCTGCTACCGGAATGGTACGTGAAATCACGGTGGAGCATTTCGACCTACTCGACTGAACCTGTCGCTTCTACGCCTACACAAGGAGGAACCATGATCATCGATCGCCGCATCTTTCCCGTGAAGTTCGGCAAGATGGACGAGGTGGTGCAGATCCTGGCCACGGGCGGGGACATCGTGCCCGACCGACCCAAAGCGCGCGTCCTCACCTCGTTCGTCGGCACGTTTGACCGCGTGGTGCTGGAACTGGAGTTCGAGAATCTGGCCGCGTACGAAGCATGGTGGACTGCGTGGGCGGAAGCACCCGGCCAAAGTGAGGTCATGGAGCGCTTCTGGGCCTGCGTCGAGCCGGGCGGCGTGCAGGAGATCTGGGAAGTGGCGGAGGAGTTGGAGTAGGTATAAGTGGAGACCGACAACAATCAAGATCCCACATACGTCGTCGGACGCTCACCCGAAGAGACAGAGCGATTGAAGGACCAGGAACGCTTCTACGGACCCATCACAAAGCGCATGTTGACGGA
>JAWKOK010000144.1:0-4755 GCA_041391205.1 Caldilineaceae bacterium | reverse complement strand
CTCGGCCACGTACGCATCACGCGGGTGCAGCACGATGGCCTGGGGCGTGCCCACCTGCACCACTTCGCCGTCCTTCATGATCGCAATGTGGTCGCCCAGTTTGATGGCCTCGGCGAAGTCGTGGGTGATGAAGATGAGCGTCTTGTGCATCTGCGCCTGCAGGCTGATCAACTCGTCCTGCATCTCCCGGCGAATGAGCGGATCCAGCGCGCTGAACGGTTCGTCGAAGAGCAGAATTTCGGGGTCCACCGCCAGGGCGCGGGCCAACCCCACCCGCTGCTGCATGCCGCCGCTGAGTTGGCCGGGATAGCGCTCCTCCCAGCCCGCCAGGTTGACCAGCTTGAGCACCTCCCGCGCACGGTCGTGGCGCACGCGCTTGTCCACGCGCTGGATCTCGAGACCGAAGGCGACGTTGTCAAGCACGGTGCGGTGGGGGAGCAGGCCGAAGTGCTGGAAAACCATGCCCACCTTGTGGCGGCGCAGGGTGCGCAGCGCGTCCGCGTCCATCCCGGCCACGTTGGCGCCGTCGATGAAGACTGCGCCGTCGGTCGGCTCGATGAGGCGGATGAGGCAGCGCAGCAGCGTCGACTTGCCGCTGCCCGACAGCCCCATGACCACGAAGGTTTCGCCCTGGCGCACGTCAAACGAGACGTCGCGCACCGCCACCACGTTGCCGCCGGCGGCCAGCAGGTCGGCCTTGCTGCGGTTGCCGGCCTTCAACTCCTCCAGCGCGGCCAGCGCGTGGGGACCGAAGATCTTCCAGAGCCGGCGACAGGATACTTTGACGGGTGCGTCGGGATTGGTCATGATTCCTTGCGATCGTGGATGTCTTCCGGGTCAACAGCGTGTACGCCGCCATACTTTAGCCTACGCGCCGCAACCGCGCAAGCAACCCCGCCATCTTGAAATGATTGGCGCAAACTGGGGGCCATGGTACGCTAGCACCGACAATCCATTCGCCTGCCACACCACAAGGAGCCATGCCCATGACCGGCCAGACCCCGCCCGATTTTGACGCCCAGCGCGCCCTGGAACTCGAACTGGAAGCGCGCCTCAACATCGGTGATTTCGACATGGACAAGATGATGGACGTGGTCGAGGTCATGTGGCGCAACCGGGACAAGATCATGGACACCGTCGACAACGTCTGGGACAACTGGGACGACATCATGGCCACCGTCGACGTGGTCATGCGCAACCGGCAGGCGTTCCTCAACGTGCTGGCGTGGGCGCAACGTCACAGCGCGCGCCTGGTCGACCTGGCCGACGCGCTGCCCGATCTGCTCCACAAGACCGGCGACGGCATCGAAGCCGGGCAACAGCGCGCGGCGAGCAGGCGTTTCATCGCCGGCTCAAAGAGGACGCCACCAGCGCGTCCGAACTCATGGATTTGGCCGCGCCGCTGAACGGTGCCGGGTGGAGCTGGACAAGGCCGCCGGTTGCTGGGCGTCTTGGGCGACAGAGATCGAGCGACATCCGCATCCGCGCCTGTCGCCCCGCTTCGTGGAGGTGATGGACGGCGCGTGGTCAGCGGGGTGGATGTGGGCGGGTAATCATGGACACGGCAGCCAAGCGGCTCAAAGGGCGGCGCAACCCGGCTGGCCAAGTGGGCGTCGACCTGGAGACGGTGGCCGGCAAGATGCGCAACCTGGGCGGTCAGTTGACCGAGGCGAAGCGGACTTGCCGGGCGTGGGCGATCAACTGGGCGGCAGCAGCGAGTTGTTGCGCTCAGCTCTCGCTGCTCGGCCTGGGCCGCGGCGGAGGAGGAGTTCGAAATTACGGTGGAAATCCCCGCGCGCGACTTCGCCGCCCGGCACACTGGACGCCTGCATCCGCAGCGGCCCAGGCCTCGACCTGGAGCCGGACACTCCGGCTCACGTGCCCGTCAAGGCCAAATCGACCAAGTCAACTTCCGCCAAGTCAGCATCGACCAAGTCGGCGTCTGCCAAGAAACCATCCGCCAAGAAAACGCCGGCCAAATCGACCGCCAAGGCATCGACGGCAAGAAAGACCCGCGACCGCAGAGTCGCCGGCCAAGTCAACGACCGCGGCGAAGTCATCATCACCGGAAGAGCAAATCCACCGGCGCAAGCCCAAGCTGGAAGACCGGCGCGTCTGGCACGGAAGGCACCGTCAGCTGGACCACGCCTGCCCCGGTGGCACAATAAGCTGCGCGTCGCCGCGCGGTGACACAATGCTGCGCGCGGTGGCGCGTTAGCTTGATCCGTCGATTTCGGCTTCCCCGAGGTATTCTATGTGGACTCCAGCCGCCGCTGAGGGGAGCCGTCCAACCTGAACGAGAGATTCATGACCACCCGACCCAAACCACCCCAGAAGCTCTTCATTCCCGGCCCCACCGACGTGCGCCCCGAGGTGCTGGCCGCCCAGACCGCGCCCATGATCGGCCATCGCAGCGGCGAGATGGAAGCGCTCTTTGCCAAGTGCGAGGAGCAACTGCGCGCGCTCTACTTCACCACCGACCGCGTCTACATCGTCGCCGCCTCCGGCTCCGGCTTGCAGGAGGCAGCGATTCGCAACGCGGTGGACGGCCGCGTCCTCAACTTCGTCAACGGCGCCTTCAGCAAGCGCTGGCACGAGGTGGCCAAGGGCTGCGGCAAGGATGCCATCCCCGTCGAGGTGGAGTGGAACACCGCGGTCAAGCCGGCGACCGTGGCCGCGGCGCTGGAAGAGGCGCTGGCGACCGGACCCGTGGACGCGATCACCGTGGCCCACAACGAAACGAGCACCGGCGTGACCAGCCCCGTAGCCGAGATCGCGGCCGTCGTGCGCGCGGTCAGCCCCGACACGCTGGTCCTGGTGGACGCAGTCTCGTCCTTTGCGGGGACGCGCATTCCGTTTGACGAATGGGGGCTGGACCTCTGCCTGACCTCCTCGCAAAAGGCGCTGGCGTTGCCGCCGGGACTGGCCTTCTGTGCGGTGAGCGACCGGCTGCTGGAGCGGGCCGCGTCGGTCCAAGGCCGCGGCTGGTACTTCGACTTCCTCCTGCTGGAGAAGTATCTCAAGCAGAACACCACGCCGGCCACGCCCGCCATCTCGCTCATGCGCGCGCTGAGCGTGCAACTGGACATCATCTTTGAAGAAGGGCTGGACGCACGGTTCGCGCGCCATCAGCGGCTGGCGGAGCGTACCCGGGCGTGGGTGATGGACCGGGAGTTCGTGCTCATGGCCGAAGAAGGCTATCGCTCGCCCACCGTCACCACCGTGGGCAACAACCACAACATCGACGTCAAGGCGCTCAACGGCTTCCTCAAGCAGCGCGATATGCAGATTTCCAACGGCTACGGCGTCTTCAAGGACAAGGCCTTCCGCATCGCGCACATGGGCGAGGTCAACGACGAAGACATGACGCGGCTCTTCACCGCCATGGACGACTATCTTGCGAGCATTGACCAATAGACATGAAGGAGAGGATGATGGCTATCGACCTGCGTAGCGACACCGTGACCAAGCCGACCGACGCCATGCGCGAGGCCATGGCACGCGCCGAGGTGGGCGACGCCGTCTACGGCGAAGATCCCCCCGTCAACCGCATGGAAGCGCTGGTGGCGGAGATGCTTGGCAAGGAGGCCGCGGTCTACGTGCCCAGCGGCACTATGGGCAACTTGATCTCGGTGCTGAGCCACTGCAACCGGGGCGACGAGATGATCCTGGGCGACCAGAATCACATCTTCCTCTACGAGCAGGGCGGTGCAGCCGCAGTGGGCGGCATCCAGCCGCGCACCGTGCGCAACCGGCCCGACGGCACCCAGGACTTGGACGAGATGGCCGCGGCCATCCGCGGCGACAACGAGCACTATCCCATCACCGCGCTCATCGCCGTGGAGAACACCCACAACCGCTGCGGCGGGCGCGCGCTGCCGGTGGACTACATGGACGCGGTCGGGGAATTGGCCCACGCCCACGGCCTCAAGTTGCACGTGGACGGCGCGCGCCTCTGGAACGCGGCGGTGGCGCTGAATGTACCGCCGGCCCGGCTTGTCCAGTCGGCGGACTCGGTGAGCGTCTGCCTGAGCAAGGGGTTAGGCGCGCCGGTGGGATCGGTGGTCGTGGGTGATGCCGCGTTCATCCGGCGGGCGCGGCGCATGCGCAAACAGGTGGGCGGCGGCATGCGTCAGGCCGGCGTTCTGGCCGCGGCGGGCATCGTTGCGCTCACCACCATGGTGGACCGGCTGGCCGAGGACCACGCGCATGCCAAGCAACTGGCCCACGGTCTGGCCCGTCTGGACGGCGTAGACCTGGACCCGGACGGGGTGGAGACCGACATCGTCTACTTTGACGTGACGCAGCCGAGCATGACCGCGGCCGAACTTGTGGGCGCGCTCAAGGAGCGGGACGTGCTGGTGGGCGCGGTGGCTCCGCAGCGGGTGCGCGCCGTGGTCAACCACCACGTGACCGGCGCCGACATCGAGACCGTCCTCGACGCCTTCGCCGATGCGCTCAGTGCCGACGAACCCCGGGTGACGGCCCGCTCCGCCTACGCTTGATGCCAGTCGAGGACGGGCCAGCCGCGCTGCGTGGCCAGTCTGCGCAGCGCGGCGTGGGGGTTCACCGCGTAGGGATGGGCCACCAACTCCAGCAACGCCACGTCGGAGACATGGTCGCTGTAGAAGTGGCTCGCGCCCAGGTCCACGTCGTTGGCCGCGGCCCAGCGTTCCATCCACGTGACCTTGCCCTGTCCGTAGACGATGGGCTGGCGCAGGGTGCCGGTGAGCCGGCCGTCTTTGCTTTCCAACT
>JAWKOK010000143.1:0-4775 GCA_041391205.1 Caldilineaceae bacterium | reverse complement strand
GGCGCATCGGGATCTTCCTCCCGCCGCCATTTCTTGACCGCGCCCAGCAACAGGAGAATGCCGACGATCAACAGCAGCGTCGAGGCGATGGCATTGGCGCTCTCCTCGCCGTATTCCTGGACGGCGGTCTCGATCAAGAGCCCGAAGATCACACCTTGGGCCAAACGCACCAGCATCGCGCCGCCGAGAAAGGCCGCAGCCTTGCCGGGACCGCGTTCGCCCCGCAAGAGAAACAGCACGATGATGATCCAAACCGGCAAGAGCGCTGCGCCGATGAGCAGCGGCAGCAAATCGACCAATACGTCGCCCATGTTCTATGCTCACTCCCTTGCGTACACAGTCGTTGGCCTGCGGTGGACAAACGCCCGCAACTCCTGGCCGCGGCGCGGCGGCGTCAACCGAACCTAACTCTTGCCTGCCTGGCGCGCGGCGATGCCTTGCTGCACCTCGTCCAAAAGACGCGCATAGTCTTCGGGGGCGAGAAACGCCTTCACCTCGTCCACCAGAAAGAGGATCCACTCGGCGCGCTCTTCAGCGGGGCGCAGCCGGCCAATGTACTCGCCGCTGTGCTGGAGCCACTGGGTCAGATCCGGGTCGTAGAGTTGGGTCATCACATGCTCCTTGTGTTGGTTGCAAACAGAGCAGGTTTCGCACGCGAAACCTGCTCTGTTTGCATGAAGATACCGCCGCGCCCTAGCGCGGCCAGTCAATGCCCTGGAGCAGCCAATCGGGCAACTGCTCCTCCAACTGCGTGATCTGCTCGGCGTCACCGCCCGCGGCCGGCATGACCCAGATGCCCCAGGCGCCGCCGCGCTTGCTCATGAAGGCGATGCGGCTGCCGTCGGGGCTCCACGCGGGCAGGCCGTCTTCGGCGTCGTCCTCGGTCAAGCGGGTGACACTGCCGTCAGCCACGGAGAGCGTGTACAGCTCCCAGTTGCCGTCGCGCGAATCGCTCATGAAGACGATGCTCTCGCCGTCGGGCGACCAGCGGGGCAGGGAGTCGTTGAAGCCGTCGGTCAGTTGGCTGCGCTCGCTGCCGTCGCTGTTGATGGTCCACAGACCGCAGTTCTGGCCGCTGTCGTCGCAGCCCTTGAAGACGATGACCTCGCCGGTGGGATGCCAGTCCGCGTCCTTGCCGAAGCCCAGGTCGGTCGCGTCGGCGAAGCCCGCGCGGTCGTCACCCGGCACCGGTTCCATGATGTAGATGTGCCAGAGGCGGTCGCCGGTGCGGTTGCTGGAGAAGACCAGCCGGTCGCCCGTGGGGCTCCAGCGCGGGGTGCTGTCCTCCAGGTGGGACGAATAGCGCACCCGCGCGTCCGTGTCGAAGTCGTACGCGCTCAGGCCCAATTGATCGGACTGGACGCTGCGGAAGGCCATGATATTGCCGTCGCGCAACACGGACGGCTGCATTGCGTTCTGGATGATGAGCGTGGCACTGGCGCCGGGCTGGGTCGGCACGGTGTAGATGTCCTCCAGGTCGTAGACCCGGTTGCCCTCTTGCAGCACGCGCGAGGCGGAGAAGACGATGACGCCTTCGGGATCCAGCTCATCGGGCGCCTGGACCGGCTCCTGCGCGGGCAGGGTCACCACGGCGGCCATGGGCGGCGCATCGATCACGGGCACGGCGTCGGCATCGGTCGCCTCCACATGGGCGGCGGCCACCCAGCCTTGTCCGTTGGGCGCGTCAGGCACGCTGGCCACCCACCACTGGCCGTCGGCGCTCACGCCGATGATTTCGCCCTCAGTCCCCTGGGGCGCGACACCGATGATGTCGTAGCCGAGGCCGGGGCCGGTGCGCACGTTCACGCCCGCTTCCGCGGTCACAGTGCCACGGGGCGCCTGGGCGGCAGCCGCGGGCAATTCCACGGCGGGGGCGTCCGAGTCGGCAGCTACGGGATCCGGGTCGGCGGCAGCTTCTTCGGCCGGCGCCTCAGTCGGCGCGGCCGCGGCCTCCTCGGCGGGTGCTTCGGTCGGTTCGGCGGCAGCCTCTTCAGCGGGTGCTTCCGTGGCCTCTGCCGCGGCTTCTTCGGCCGGCGCCTCAGTCGGCTCGACGGCAGCTTCCTCGGCGGGTGCTTCGGTCGGTTCGGCGGCGGCCTCTTCGGCCGGTGCCGCGGTCAGTTCGGCTGCCGGGGCCTCTGCCGCCGGCTGGCTCTGGCCGCCACCGCGGCCAGCAAAAGCAATGTCGTCAGAACCAGGAAGAGGGTCAAGAACCGTGCCCTCAGCCGGGGCGTCGCAAATGTCTTCATGTTGTACTCGTTCTCCTTTCCAATCAAAGCTGCTCACACTTCAAAAAAACAAGCCACAGATGGGCACAGATAAACACGGATTAAACAGCAGAAGCAGGGATGTAAATCAATTCATCAGGTATCATGTATAGGTAGCCGGACGAAATTAAGCCATCCCTGCTTTTTTGTTCTATCCGTGTCCATCCGTGTTCATCTGTGGCCCCGCCTTTCTCTGCCTACTGCGTGCGCGTCAGCATCACCGCGATCTGGTCGCCGGCCGTGCGCAGTTCCAGCGAATCGCCGTCCAGCCGGAACGTCGCGGCCGTCGGCAGCGCGCTCAGGAACTGGGCCTCCTGTTCCATCACACCCTCCGGCTCGGCACAGGCTTGCGACGTCGCCGCCGGCGGCTGGATGGTGATGTTCGTGCCGCTCGCCTGGTACGGACCGAAGTAGTTATTGCAGCCCGCGTTGCCCGTCACCTGGCCGTCTGCGCTGAACTCAACCGTGATGCGCGTCTCGGCCAGCAGCGTGGTGATGCCGCTGCCGTTGTTGAACTGGACCACTTCCCAGCGCGTGCCGGCCAGCGGATCGCCCGCGGGTGTGGCCGTGGGTGGCACAGGCGTCGGCGGCACAGGTGTGGCCGTGGGCGGAACCGGTGTCGGCGTCGGTCCGGTGACGTTGATGGTCACCTCGCGGAAGACGGTAGAGCCGTCGCGCAGGAGCACGCGCATCTCGTAGGTGGTGGTCGTCGTGGGACAGACTTCCTGGCTGCCCTGGCCGGCACGCGGGAAGCGGTCGAACGATTCGCCGCGCGGGTAGACCCAGACGGCCTGGACATTGTCCACCGACCAGTTGATGCGGGTGCACTCGCCGCTGTTGATGTTGGTGCGGTCGGCCCACAGCGAAAGCTGGGGCGTGGGCGTGACGGTGGGTGTAGCCGGCGGCACGGGTGTGGGTGTCGCCGGCGGCGTGACCAGGATCGGCGGCGCCACGATGGGCGGCGCCGGCTCGATGACGGGCACGCTCTCGGCGTTGGCCGCGGCCACGAAGTCGGCCGAGACCCAGCCGATGCCGTTGGGCGCGGCCGGAATCGACGCGGCCCACCAGCGGCTGTCGGCGCTGCGCCCCACGATCTCGCCTTCGTCGCCGAAGAGGGCGAAGCCGATGATCGGGTAGTGGGTGCCCGGCCCCGAGCGGATGTTGACGCCATTGGGCGCGGTGACGCGGCCCGTGGGGGTCGACGGGCCCGGCTCGGGCAGATCGACGCTCACCTGGCGCGTGAGTTGCACGGCGATGGCGCCGTCGGCCGTGCGCAACACCATGAGGTTGCCCTCCATGCCGAAGGTCGCGACGGTCGCCAGCGCGGCCAGATACTCGCTTTCCTGCTCCATCACGCCGGGCGGCTCGGCACAGAAGCGCATGGTCGAGCCGGGCATGTCGATGGTCAGGGCGTCGCCGTCCACGGTGAAGCCGGCGAAGTATTGGTTGCAGCCGGCATTGCCCGACAGCGTGCCGTCCGTGCCGAAGTTGGCCGTGATCTCGGTGCCGGTGAGTACGCCCACCACCGCTTCACGCCCGTTGTTGTAGCCGATGACCTGCCAGTCGGTGCCGGCCAGGTCGGTGGACGCGGCCACGAAGGTCGCCACGATCTCGTCGCCGCTGCGTAGCACCAGTTGGGTGCTGGATGCGGTGAAGCCGTCGGTGGCGGCCAGCGCGGCCATGTAGTCGGTCGCCTGGCCGGCGATGGGCTCTTCGCACGCCATCATGGTCAACGCCATGGGCTGGGGGAAGGTGAGCGCGTCGCCGTCCTGGGTGTACGTGCCGCTGAACTGGTTACAGCCGTCGGTGCCGCTCGCCGTGCCATCCGTGCCGAACGCCAGCGTCACAGTGCTGCCCGCCACCGGCAGGCGCCCGTTGAGCGCGCTCAGCACCCAGCTTGTGTCCGCCAGGTCCGGCGGCGCGGCGGCCTCCGGCGTCATGGGGACATAGCCCGCCTGGCACGCGGTCAGCACCATCACCAGCAGGCTAAAGAGAGATACTCGCAACAGGGTTCTCATCAAACGCATTCCTTTCCATTCCAAAATCGTTCCGAATCCATCACGGGTACTGCATCATCACTTGATCGTCAGCGTCATCAACGCGTAGCGCGACATGCCGCCTACGAACAGGATGCCGGCAAAGCTGGGTTCCCCGTCCTTGTTGGCCTCGGGGATCATGCTCTGTGTCACTGTGGTGACCAAGAAGCCTGATGCAAACGCCACCAGCGTGAATCGCAGGGCTAATGACTGCTCGCGCAGAACAGCGTAGCCGAGCAGCGCGCCGGCAATAATGCAGACGACGAAAAGCAGTGCCAGCAGACGTCGTCGCGCCGGTGAAACGCCCTGGCGTTTGGCCGTGGCCGTAGTGACGAAAGCCAGCGGCATGGTGCTCATGGCCATGCCCAGGGCCAGGAGCAGCCCGGTGGCCAATGTCAACGTGGCGCCGATACCGATGACCACGCCGTCGATAAGCATGTCCACCAGGATGCCCACGTAAAGCCCCAGCGACGGA
>JAWKOK010000142.1:0-4975 GCA_041391205.1 Caldilineaceae bacterium | reverse complement strand
TCAGCAACTACACGTCGGGGCAGGGGCTGGTGCTCATGAAGGAAGTGCTCTACACCATCAGCGGCAAACGCCTGCCCGTGGTCTTCCACATCGGCGCGCGTGCGCTCACCAGCCAGAGCCTCAACGTGCACGCCGGCCATGACGACGTCATGAGCGTGGCCGACTGCGGCTGGGGCATCCTCTTTGCCCGCAACGCCCAGGGCGCGGGCGACCTTGCGCTCATCGCCCGGCGCGCGGCCGAGGACAGTCGCACCCCGTTCCTCAACGTGCAGGACGGTTTTCTCACCACCCACACGGTGGAAGACGTGCTCCTGACCGAGCCGGAGCTGATGAAGGAGTTCATCGGCAACCCGACCGACAAGCTGACCAATCTCTTCGATCCCTACAATCCGGTCATGACCGGCGTGGTGCAAAATCAAGACGCGTACATGAAGGGCAAGATCGCCCAGCGCACCTACTACGACCAGGTGCCGGGCATCATCCAGAACGCCATGGACGAGTTCTACGCCGCCACCGGCCGCCGCTACGAGATGGTGGAGACCTACCGCATGGAAGACGCGGAGTACGCGGTCGTGGGCATGGGATCGTTCATTGAGACGGCCCGGGCCACGGTGGACTTCATCCGCGAGGAAGAGGGCATCAAGCTGGGCGTGGTCCACGTGACTTGCTACCGGCCCTTCCCCGGCCCGCAGCTCGTGGAGGTGCTCAAGGGACTCAAGGCCTTCACCGTGCTGGAGCGCATGGACGACCCGCTGGCCCAGAGCAACCCGCTCACGGCCGAGATCAAGGCCTCCTTCGCCGACGCGCTCATGGGCACCGACGGCTATCCCGGCATCGAGCGCATCCCCACCATCTACAGCGGCTCGGCCGGCCTGGGCAGCCGCGACGTGCGCCCTGGCCATTTCGTCTCCATCGCCCGCAACATGAGCGAGGGCGACGGTCGCCGCTATTTCACCGTGGGCATCGAACACGCCACCGCGCTGCCCATGCCGATCGACCCGGATGTGCGGCCCAAGGGCGCCTTCTCCATGCGCGGCCACTCGGTGGGCGGCTACGGCTCAGTCACGACCAACAAGGTCATCGCCACCATCGCGGGCGATGTCTTCGGCAAGAAGGTGCAGGCCTATCCCAAGTACGGTTCGGAGAAGAAGGGGCTGCCCACCACCTACTACCTCACCGTGGCCAACGAACCGATCCTGACCCACTGCGAGTTGAAGCAGGTCGAGTTCGTGCCCATGAACGACGTCAACGCGTTTGTCACCAGCAACCCGTTGGCCGGCATCGCCTACGGCGGCGCCATCTTTGTGCAGACCAACAAGACCACACCCGAGGACGTCTGGGCCTACATCCCGCCCAAGGCCAAGGCCGTCATCCGCGAGAAGAAGATTCGCGTCTTCGCGGCCGACGCGGCCAAGATCGCGCGTGAAGAAGCGCCGGTGGCCGACCTGGAAGTGCGCATGCAAGGCATCGTGCTGCTGGGCATCTTCCTGCGCGTGACGCCCTTTTGACGAAGAGGCGGGGCTGCTTCGCTGCGAAGTCATGGCCTGCCGAGAAGGCGCTGCGCAAGTACTTCGCGCGAGGCGACGCCGTGGTCCAGGCCAACCTGCGCGCCGTCCAGCGCGGCTACGAAAGCTGCTTCGAACTGTCGACGGAGATCATCGACCAGGAGATCAACGTTGATCTACACGCCGGGGGCGCAGATCTGCTTGTTTTGACGGCAGGATTGAAAATACAAGATTGAAGATCTCAAGATTAAAGTTAGCGGCCAGTCAACTTTATTGCGAACAGTCGCGCAGGGCGGACCAATCTTCACCTTCGTCTTCAATCTTGATTCTTTGAGGAGACCTGCTACGGGGTGTAACCACCGATTTGATCGACATCACCAAAATCAGCAAGACGGCCAACGGCCATGACGGCTATGCCGAGACTGTGGTCGATGTGGAGGATTTCTTCGACCGGGTGCTGGGCGAGAAGCAACGGAGGGCATCGGCGGAAGAGGGTTTGGCGGCCGACGACAACGTGGCCCGCTCGATCATCCCGGCCGGCACGGGCGTGACGCGCGATTTCAGCTACATCGCGCCCGAAATTCCCGCCTTCCACCACGAGAACTGCGTGGGCTGCATGACCTGCGTGAACCAGTGCCCAGACACCGCCATCCTGGGCAAGGTCATCAAGCTGGACGCACTGGAGGCGTCGCTGGCCGGCATCGATGACGACGCAGAGCGCGGCTTCATGGGCGCCCAGTTCGCGGAGACGAGCAAGTTCTACAAGGTGCCGGAGAAGCGGGGCCAGGATCCGGGCAAGTTCGGCATCTTCATCGACCCGACCAAGTGCAAGGGCTGCGCCGAGTGCGTGGAGGCGTGCGCCGACTTGGGCTACAACGCGCTGAGCATGATCCACAAGGAAGACCACACGGTGCCCGCCTACCAGAAGAGCATCGAGTTCTTCCGCAGCCTGCCGCCCACGCCGGCCGAGTTCATCAACGACCGCGTGGCCGTGGACATGATGCTGGCCGAGGAGAGCATGCTCTACGTGGGCGGCGCGGGGTCGTGCGCGGGCTGCGGCGAGGCCACGGTCATCCGCATGTGGCTGGCCGCGCTGGGCTACAAGTACGGCGCCGAGAACATCGGCATCGCCGCCAGCACCGGCTGCAACACCGTCTACGGCAGCACCTATCCGTACAACCCGTACATCATCCCGTGGAGCAACTCGCTCTTTGAGAACGGCCCGGCCTTCGCCATGGGCATCCGCATGCGCTGGGACCAGCAGGGCTGGCAGGACAAGCAGCTCTGGGTCATGGGCGGCGACGGCGCCATGCTGGACATCGGCTTCCAGTCGCTCAGCCGCATGTTGGCCTCGGGCATGAACATCAAGGTGCTGGTGCTGGACACCCAGGTCTACTCCAACACGGGCGGCCAGACGAGCACGGCGTCGTACACCAGCCAGGAGTCCAAGATGTACGCGTTCGGCAGCGCGCACCGGGGCAAAGAGGAGCAGCGCAAGGAGCTGGGCCGCATCGCCATGATGCACCCCAATACCTACGTGGCCCAGACCGTGGCGTCCATCCCCAACCACTTCTACAAGTCGGTGCTGGATGCGGCGTCGTTCGACGGCCCGGCCATTGTCAACTGCTACACCACCTGCCAGCCCGAGCACGGCGTGGCCGACGACATGGCCCGGCACCAGGCCAAGCTGGCCGTGGAGAGCCGCGCCTTTCCCGTCTTCACCTACGACCCGCGCAGCGGCGACACCATCCGTGAGCGGCTGAGCTTGACCGGCAACCCGGCGCAGAAGGACGACTGGTACACCATCCCCAAGACCGGTGAGACCATCGACTTCATCACCTTCGCCCGCTCCGAGGGTCGCTTCGCCAAACAGTTCGACAAGGAAGGCAACCCGTCGGACGCGCTCATGGCCGCCCAGGCGGACCGGCTGGCCAACTGGCATCTGCTCCAGGAGATGGCGGGGATCAGATAGGATGGAAGAGTTCAGATTGAAGATTGGAGGGGCGGGCGTCCGGGGTTGGTGCGGACGCCCGCCTTTGTCGTCGACCGGGGCCGCGCCCAGGGTCGATTTCTCTGTCGATTTCTCCTCGGAGGAAGTCTGAACGCGATGCCGTCGCCCGACCAATCTTCACTCTTCACTCTTGTTGTTTCCAGCCTCTCCACCCCACCCATCCTCGCCCGATTGGACCCACCGTTACTGCGTTCCCAGTCGAAATGGTTCATAGCTTGATACACCGGGAAACCGTCTGCGGACGCCGCCCGTTCTCTGCATCCACCGCACGCGGCATGTTGGTTTTGCGCAGGGCTGTTGGGTATAATGCGCTGCCGATTCGGACGTCCGTTTTGCACTGATTGTGCAGTGTGGCCGATGGTCCGGACGCATGGTCCAGGCGACATGGCATGTGGACAGGCGCACCGCCGTGACACAGTTCAAACATAAGCGTACATTTTTTGTGTACTCAAACTTCGGGAAAAGAGGTCGCAATGACAGAATCCGTCCTTGAAAGCTCAACACCGTCGCAGGCCGCGGCGTTGGAGGAAGCAGTACGGCTGCCGGTTGAACAGTTGCAGCAGATGTACCGCACCATGTACCTGATCCGGCGCGTGGAAGAATCGCTGCTGGAGCTGGCCGAGTCGGGCAAGATCGGCGGCGCCATGCACACCGCCATCGGCCACGAAGCCAACGCATTGGGCATGGCCGCGGCCCTGGAGCCCGGCGACTATCTCACCTGCACCTATCGGGGCCATCACCACTCGTTGGCCCGGGGCATGGACCCCAAGCGCGCCATCGCCGAGGTGCTGGGCAAGTCCGACGGCTTCGCCAAGGGCAAGGGCGGCTCCATGCACTTCATCGACCCGAGCCTGGGCCTCATGGGTGCCAACGGCATCGTCGGCGCGCAGGTGCCCCACGCCGCGGGCATGGCCCTGGCCAGCAAGATCCGGGGCGACGGCCGCATTGCCATCACCTTCTTCGGCGACGGCGCCATGTACCAGGGCGTCATGCACGAGACCTTCAACATGGCGCAGAAGTGGAGCCTCCCCATCATCTTCTACTGCGAGAACAACCGTTATTCGGAAATGACGCCCATCACCCGCACGTCGTCTGTGGAAAACATTTATATGTTCGCCCGGGCCTACGGCATGCGCAGCATGCAGATCAACGGCAACGATGTGGAGGATGTCTACACCGCCATCAAACAGGCGGCCGACCGGGCACGCGCCGGCGAAGGCCCCACCTTTATCGAAGGCATCACCTACCGTCTGGCGGGTCACATGGCCGGCGACCTGGAGACCTACCGCTCGCCCGAAGAGATCGAGGAGCAGCGCAACTACGAGCCGCTGGTCAACTTGGAGCAAAAGCTGCTGGACCGGGGCGCCGACCCCGCGGATCTGGAAGCCATCCGCGCCGACGTGGAGGGCGAGGTGGAAGAGGCAGTCGAGTTCGCCCAGGAAAGCCCGTGGCCGGAGTT
>JAWKOK010000141.1:0-5201 GCA_041391205.1 Caldilineaceae bacterium | reverse complement strand
GAATTCCACAGCTAGGTTGCGAAACGTGTTGAAACACGTTGTGCTGGGTGCGTATCTGTGGAGTTTTGCGGATACGCACCCTTTTTCGTCGTGATGTTGCAGAGTGCGGGCGACGATTGGGTGTCGCCGAGCCGCGCTTGATCTGACGAGCAGGAAACGCCGAGCGTTGGTGCATCCAATCTTCAATCTTTAGTCTTCACTCTGCGTCCCCGGTCGGGTGCGATTCCCTTCCTCATACCAACGGTCGCGGTAGGGGATGCCCGTGTTGAAGCGGGTGAAGGCGTCGTCTTGGGGGGCGTACCCGACGAGCTCGCGGGCCGAGGTGATGTCCATGCGCTTGAAGCGGTTGTCGGAGACGGCCTGGACGATGGCGAACTGGACGTCTTCGGCTTCGATGCAGCGCTCGAACATGTGGAACATATCGCGCCGGCTAATGAAGGCGCTGAGTTGGCGCGCATTGGGATTGTCCCACGGGCCGTTGCCCTCGTAGCTGCCCACGCGTACGACGATGGACGAAAGTCCCTCGGTGACGGCGTAGTAGTGGGCCAGCGCTTCGCCGAAGACCTTGCTCACGCCGTACATGTTGACCGGTTTGGGCAGCCGGTCGGTTGTGCCCTGAACGTCCAGCGGATAGCCTTCGATGACCTGGATGGTGCTGGCGAAGACGACGCGGCGGCAGCCCATCTCCTTGGCCGCGCGAAAAATGTTGTACGCGCCGACGATGTTGGCATCCAGCAACGTGGCGTAGAAATCGGCCCCGGCGTCCGCGTCGGCGGCCAGGTGAAGCACCGTGTCAATGCCCTCACAGGCCCGGCGGCACGCGTCCAGATTGGCCAGGTCCAGGCTCATGGTCTCGTGGGGGCCGGGGTTCTGGATGCGCGCGGCGTCGCGTGACGTGAGGCGTAGCGCGTATTTGTCGGCGGCGAGTTGGTGGAAGTCACGGCCGATGCGGCCGGTTGCGCCGGTAAGCAAAATCTTCTTCATGGGATCCCCCGAAGCGTTGACGTGATGTGGCTTGTGCGCCCTTCACTCTACTGCAAGCCGGGGCAGGCGATCAAACGTCTGTTGACAGATCATCCCGCCCGGATTAAGGTTCTCTCCACACGCACACGCCACCACCAGGATCGAGGACTCCACATGATCATCACCGACGTCATCACCCGGCGCATTCATTACCGCTCCAAGACCGTACGCGATTCGGAAGGCCACGGCCATCCCGGCCCGGAGCACGACGCGGTCCAGAGCATGGTCACCATCCGCACCGACACCGGGCTGGAAGGCCACGCCTTCGGCGGCAGTCCGGACGTGATCCAGGGGTTGGTCAAGCCGCTGCTGTTGGGCAAAGATCCGTTTTACCGCGAGCAGATCTGGCAGATGCTCAAGGAACGCCAGCGCCTCAACCTGACCACGCTGTCGGACAAGGTGCTCTGCGCCATCGACCTGGCGCTGTGGGATTTGGCGGGGAAGCACGCCAATCTCCCGGTGCACAAGCTGATGGGTGCGACGCGTGACAAGGTGCCCGCCTACGCCAGCACCATGTGCGGCGACGACATCCCCGGCGGCCTGGACACGCCCGACGCCTACGCCGAGTTCGCGCGGCAATGCAGGCGCGGCTATCCCGCCTTCAAGCTGCACACGTGGCAGCCGCCCTATCCCGGCGCGCCTGACCCCAAGCGTGACATCGCCGCCTGCGCCGCGGTGCGCAGGCGGTGGGCCCGGACATGCCGCTCATGCTCGATCCGTTCCACTACTACAACCGGGAGCAGGCGCTCTACCTGGGCCGCGGGCTGGAGAAGCTGGATTACTACTGGATGGAAGAGCCCATGGACGAGCACAGCATCTCGTCCTACGTCTGGCTGACCGAGCAATTGGACCTGCCCATCGTCGGGCCGGAGACGGCCGAGGGCAAGATGTTCACCCGGGCCGAGTGGATCGTGCGCGGCGCGTCGGACATCAGCCGGGCGGGGGTGGGTGACCTGGGCGGCATCACGCCGGTGATGAAGACGGTGGGGCTGTGCGAGTCCCACGGCGTGCGGCTGGAGATCCACGGCGGCGGCGTGGGCAACCTCCACGTGCTTTGCGCCATGAGCATCCCCGGCGAGTTCTACGAGCGCGGCCTGCTCCATCCCCACATCGACTATGACGTGCCGCCCCCGTGGCTGCTGGCGTTGGTGGACCCCATGGACGAGGAGGGATTCGTGCATGTCTCCCAGGAGCCGGGGCTTGGGATGAAGATCGATTGGGCGTATATCGAAGCGAACTTGGTCTAGCGCTTGTGCAGAACGCATGTCGCGTGTGACCGGCGACGTTGCGTCAACGGCCAAACAGGCGCCGGGTGCGTGCGACTTCGTTTGGCAAATGCAGGGACTCAAACAGTGTGATGGCCGTATTGCTTGCACTGCGAACGGCGTCCCACTTGCCTTGCACCAGGTAGAGCGCGCCGAGGGCGCGCCATGCATAGGCCAACAACAACCGATCCTCATTCTTCTGCGCCAATGTAACGGATTGGCGCAGATGTTTTTCTGCTTGCCCCCAATCCTCTTGGCGCGTCAAAATTTCACCGTAGGTTCGATAGGCATCGGGCAAAATGCTCATGACATCGGCGTCGATAGCGCTGACGACATGGGTCGTTGCGGCCGCCAGATCGCCTAGGCCAAGCCATGCCTCCGCGCGTGCTTGGGCGATGAGGGCAGTCTGCCAAGGGACGATCTTGTCCACCATGTTGAGTTTGTCATCGGCGTCGTCGAGACAGGTCAGTGCGTGCTGGTGTTCGCCGGCCAGGTTGTGAGCGACGGCCATGGTGATACGGCAGCCGGCCATGGCGGCGACTCGATGCATGGCCTCGTAGTGGGCATAGACCCGGTTGAGCAATTCCAGACTGCCGTCATAGCAACCTTGAACCATGTAGACCATGGCCAAATTGAGCCGAGTCTTGGCGCCGGCATTGGGTGACTTGAGGTCATCGGCCAGGCGCAATGCAGCTTCATAATGCCCCGTCGCATCATCGTAACGCGCCTGATCATAGGCAAGATTGCCACGCATGTTTTCGATTTCAAACAGGGCGAAGTCCAGTTCTCGTTCGGCGAGCTCGAGATCCCGTTGGCGCAAGTGCATCCACGCCAGGCCCTTATGGACTTGCGCCAGCCGCGACTCCAAGAGCAGATCCGCCCGTTCAAGCGCGCGATCAAAGGCCTCCTGCGCCTCTGCGAAGTGATCAAGATCGTTTGCGATCCGGCCCTTCAGTTCTCCCAATTCGGCGTCAAAGATGGGGACCAAGTGCTTGTCCGACGCGGTATCGACCTTGGCCTGTTCGATATTGCCGAGGAATTGGTTCAACTCCGCACAGTAGAGCGTCAGCACCGATCTGACTTCGTCGGGCAGCGGCCCCGTTGCAAGAGCATCTCGAAACGCGGCCAGCAGGGCGCCCGCCTGTCCTTGCTCCATTTCTTGGCGTTTCACTGCGGGCCAGAGATCGATGGCCTCCGCGAAGCGTCGGGCGCGCAGCAGGTGGTAGATGGTCGCTGCGTACTCGCCGTAGGCGCTACGCAATTCCGCAGCCAGCGAGTGAAAGACCTGCGCGACCTCCGGCCGCAGCGACGCGTAGACGAACCGGCGGTAGACGGCAACGAGTTCGCCGTTGCCATCCGTGGCGACATTCAGAATCCGTTGCGCGTGGAGTGTTTTGCACGCAGCATACTCCGGTGAACCCGGCGGGTAGTTCAGCGGGAATGGCCGGCGATAGACGCTCAGGGTCGCCAGGATGCGCAGTTCCGTTTCAGAGAGCTTGGCCAACAGATTTGCCAACAGAAGCCTGCGGGTGAAGGCATCGGCCGCGGGATCGGGGATGGCTCTATCTTCCGGCGCGGTGGGAAAGATGGAGCAACAGAGGTGAAGCAACCGCAGATTTCCTTGGGTCCACTGATAGTAGCGCGCCATCTCTTCGGCGGACATGGACTGTCCGCAATGGGTGAAAAACTGTTCCGTCTCGGCCGGCGACAGGTTGTGCACTTGTAGAAGCCGCGACGGAGTGAGCTGCTCGTGGCGGCCGATCACGATCAGGGTGCTCAGTGGACGCAGGCCATCCCACAACTGGACGAGCGCGCGATGCTCAGGGTTGCCGGCCGTGTCCAGCGCATCCGCATCGTCGATACAGATCAGCGGCGGCGATGCCAGATTTCCCAGCGCATAGTTGATCTGAGACCGAAGAATCTCTGCGTCAAGCGAACCCTGGGCGGCCAGAAGTTGAAGCCAGAGTGACGGTTCTCCTTGCGTGAAGGCGAAGAGGCCGAGGGAAAACGCAAAGCCTTGGACGGAATCGTTGAGCCCGGGACGCACGGTGAACCAGAGCGCGGGCCGCGTCGATTCACGCACGAAGTTGGCAGCCAAGGTTGACCGTCCGCTGCCTTCCGGCCCTTGAATCGTAACATCTTCGTCGTCGGCCACATGGCGCCGCAGCCTTTCAAGGTCAACCGGGCGCGGAAATGCATCGCGCACATAGGGCGGCGTTTCCAGGCGCAACGACGGGTGGACCAAACCGACCAGTGTCGCTTCCAGGGCGCGGATCGCCTTGCGACGATTCTCGTGGAACGCGTTCTTGCTGAGCCCGACCTTGCGCATGGCCGCTTCGACGGAGACGTTTCTGTTGAAATAGCGCAGGGTGAGGATGGCTTGGTACCGTTGTGCGTTCTCACCCTGGATTTCCGCCACCGCGCTGCGCAGTAGCGCCTGCAACGCCTTGCCCCGGGAGTGGTCAGTCGTCAAATCCGTCTTCGGCTGTTCACCCAAGAAATAGGGAGAGGCGAGAACCGAATGTGCGCCCAGCCACTTGGGATCGTGGTACTTTTTGAGCGCTGACTCCAGCGATGTACTGAAAGCCGACGCGATTGATGGTTGTGGTTTGCTCATGTTCGACGTCTCACCGTGGATGTCGTGGTGAATGAGAGGACTTTTTTCCAAAAAAGATGACTCGCGGCGCGCGGACAGTCGCTATACTGTCAGCATCAAGAACAATCACCGGTACGTCATCCCCAAGATCGGGCATAGAAACAACCACACTTAACGGATTCATCCTTCGTCCCCCGTCCCAACAACCAACTCATGGAGGCCGACGATGACAGACGGGAAAGTAAGCATCAAGCGTGCGAGTTTTCGTACGTCGCTGGGCGTGTTGGCATTCGCCATCGCCTTGATTGTGCTATGGC
>JAWKOK010000140.1:0-5504 GCA_041391205.1 Caldilineaceae bacterium | reverse complement strand
GTGGAGTCTGCCCCATGCATTTCCCCAGTTGACGACGTGCACCAGCAAGTTCGGCACCATCCCCGAACTCTGGAACCGGGCCACCCAAGCCCTGGCCGTCATGCCCGACCCGTGGCGCACCGACCCCGTCTTCCTTGACGGGATTGCCGCACGTGCCCTGGCGCCGGTCCACTTTCTCGACCGCTGGGTGGGCGCCGCCTTAGGCATCCACATCGACGTGCGCGCCGCCGACGGACGCAGCCTTCACGTGGACTTTTACGCCCCGTCCACGGGCGCAGCGGTCGGCTGGGCCACGGGCATCGCCGCAGCCATGGTCCTGGACGGCACGATCAGTGCGCCGGGCGTCCTGCTGCCGGAGACCCACATTCCGCCCGGCGCCTACTGCCGCCAACTCGAATCCCGTGGCGGCATCTTGACCTGGTCGTGAAACATGGGCCACAGATGACTCCGCTGCAACAAACAAGACTGAGCCACAGATAAACACAGAAGGGCACAGATGAATCGAAATCATCTGTGCCCTTCTCTTGTACTTCAGATCAAACAGCCAAATCCGTGATTTCGCCGTCTATCCGTCTCTATCTGTGTCCATCTGTGGCTCAGCTTGTCCACGCCGCGCCGCCAACAGTTCGCGCGCCCGACCGAGCCATGCGCCGTAGTCGGGATTGCTGAGCTTGGGCGCCTTCACAATCTCCGCCAGTTGCGCCGGGTCCACGTTGGCCAAGTCCTCATACGTGAGAATACCCGCCTGGTAGAGCCGCCGCTCGAAGGTCTTGCCGATGCCCGGAATCGGCTCGAAGTCGTCGACTTCGGTGCCGTCCCAAAGCTGGCCGACGGTGCCGGTCTCGCGCGCCAGTTGCAGCGCGCCGGCACGAATGGCGTTCAAGTCCGTGCTCTGGAGGCGCAGGTCGGAGAGCTTGAGAATGCGCACGTACTCGTCGTCGGGCAGACTGACCAACTCCCAGTAGGTGCCGATCTTTTCGCCGTAGAGCCGCTGCTCGTAGACACTGCCGATACCGTTGACCGCCGATAGATCCTGGGGCATGCGCACCCACTGCGGCCGTGTCCCGCTGGCGACGGCGGCTGTGGCCGCGGCCTGTTTAGCCGTGCTCAGCGGCACGATCTCCAACGTTTGGGCCCGCACATCGTCCGGGCGTGCACCCGGCACCGCGTCGAAGAGCGCTGCGGCCGCGTCCATGCGCGTCCGTGCGCCGTCCAGTTCCAGTTCGATGTCCGCTGCCCGCTGGGCCGCGGCGTCCCGTTCCTGGCTGGTGGCCTCCACCTGCGCGCTGAGCTCCGCAACTTGCGCTGCGGCCGCATCAAGTTGCTCTGCGGTCGCATCGAGCTCACTCTGGCGCACGTCAAGGGTGGCGGCCAGGTCTTCCTTTTCGGCCAGGGTCGTCTCCAAACGGGTGCTCAACTGCTCGATCTCGGTGCGGAGGGCGTCGCGCTGTTCCTCCGCTTCGCGGATCTGCTTGGCCGCCACCGCCGCCGCCGCGGTCATGGCCGCGATCTTGGCCGCGGTTTCGGCGCCGCTGCGTTCGGTCTCTTCCTTCACCTGGGCCAGTTCGGCATTGGCCTGGGCCAGATTTGCATCCAGGTCGGCCTTTTCGCCCTGCAGCGCTGCGAGATCCGCAGTCGCCGTGTCCAGCGCGCCCTGGGTGTCGGCAATCTGCTGTTGCAGCGCCTGGACCTGGTCCTCAAGGGCCGTCTTTTGGCCGGACAGCGCCTCAAGCTGCAACTCGTAGTCATTGCGCGCCGCGTCCAGTTCGGACGTCTTGGCGGCCAGATCCTCCTGCAACTGGGCGGAGGCTGCGTTGGCCGCATCCAGTTCCTGGCTCAAGCGGTCCACCTCGGCTTGGCGCGCCTGCAACTCCTCTTCGCGCGCCTGGAGGGTCGCCTCCAGGTCGGCCTTGACGGCATTGGTGGTGTCAAGCTCGGTCTGCACACCTTCGAGCTGGGCAGTGAGATCGGCCAGACCGGCCTCCCGTTCGGCCAAGGCGCCTTCCACCTCGGACTTGGCGGCACTGGTCGTGTAGACATCGGACTGGAGCGCCGCCACCTGGGCCGCGAGCGCGTCCGCATTGCTGCTGCGTGTCGCCAGATCCTCGGCCTGGTGTGCGGTGGTCGCCTGCAACTCCTGCAACTCGGCAGCCCGATCGAGGAGTCGCTCCTGCAATTCAGCGACCTCCGCCTCGCGGTCCTGCAGGGCGCGTGTCAACTCGCCCTGGGCGGCGTCCATCTCCGCCAGTCTCGCCTTGAGTTCGGCCAAGGTTGACTCACCGTCCGCCAACGCCGCGTCGCGTGCAGCGGTATCCGCCACGGCGGCGGCGCGGGCGTCGTCGGCCAGTTGCGCCTGCACTTCCAACGTCGCCAGCGCGCCGCATCATCGATCTCGACGGTGCGCGCACTGGCGCGGCATCCAGGTCGGCGCGTTCGTCGCCCAGTGCAGCCAGTTCACGCCCAATGCTCCATTGCGGGTGCGCACGTCGGCCAGCTCGGCATCCGGTTCTGTAGCTGCGTCTGCAACTCCGTGCGCGTCGGTGGTGACGGCCATGTGCTCGGCCAGCGCCTCCAGGATTCGTTGGTGCGCATGGCGGCAACACCGGCCAGCGCCGCGGCGGCTCGGACGCATCGCCACGCTGCGGTGTGGCCGAGGGCATCAGCAGGTCGGCCAACTGGGGCAACGCGAGCGCCGCGATCATGCCGTTGAGGTCGATCAGCAGGCGATCGAACTCGCGGCAGCGAGTACCGTGGCCATCGCATGACCGTTCGGCGGCGCACGCTCAAGCTGCGGCGCAGTTGGGCCAGTTCCGCCTTGGCGTCCTCGCGCTCATGCCCAGCACTTCCTGCACGGCGTTGGCCCAGGCCGCCTCGATCTCCTCGGGCGTGATGACGACGCCTTCCACCTGGTCCATGTCGCTTTCGACCGTGCAGGCCGACGCTGTAGTAGAGCTCCGGAGACGCGGGTTACCGCCTCTTCCTCGTCGTCGACGTCGAACTCTAGGAGATCGTCTACGTATTCCTCGTCTTCTTCGTCCCCCAGGTCGTCGTCGGACAACTTTTGGCTTCAATCGCTTCGTTGAAGGCGAAAACCATCGGCCTGCATCTCGTCCAACAAGGCATTGGTCTCATCCAGCGCTTCCTGCAGCTCAGTGTTGCTACGCGCAAGTGCGTCGAACTCCGTGCGCAACTGCGCCGTAGCCGCCTGACTATCCGCCAACTCGTTGGTCAATTGGTCGACTTCGGCCTGCCGCAGCGTCACCTCTTGGCGCAGCGCCTCTTGCCCCGCGACCGCATCATCCAGTTCGTGGCGTACGGCCGTTAGTGCCTCGCGCGCGGCGCTCAATTCATCCCGGTTGGTGGATAGTTGCTGCTGCAAGGCGTGCTTGTCCGCATGCAGCGTATCGATCTCCATGAGACGATCGTTGACCGCCGCCTGACTTTCGGCCAGTTCCTGCTCGCGCCGGGCGACGCGCCCCTGGAGGCCGGCGATCCGCGTCTCGTACTCCTCGGTGCGGCGACGGTTGCCCGGGCGCCCGAACAGCCACGTCACCAGCGCACCGATCAGAAAGGCGGCGACCAGGGCGATATAGAATGTGTTGAGGTCGATCATGTTCCTCTCCTGATGGTCAGCGTGACTCGGTCAATTTGTGACAGACCTGCAACCCGGCGCAAATTACGCGCGTTCCCGGCGCAGAGTTTCGAGTTCACGCGTCAACGCGTCGATGCGGGCGTTGGCCTGCTTCAACGCGTCTTCCTTCATGCGCACCATGGTCGACGTCAACATGGCCAACTCGCCGGCCACGTCGCCGCGCGCGTTGTGCAGCTTGGATTCCAGGTCATCCCGGGCGTGGTCCGTATCGGCCAGTTGCATGCGCAGATCGTCCAAGTCCGACTGGAGGAGCGTCAGCCGGGACTCGCGTTCCTGCAGGCGATCGTGGAGTTTGGCCGCGGTGCTGTAGGCCTCGCTCAAGGCCACGTCCTTGTCCTGCACCAGTTTGCGGGTCTCATCCAGGGTGGCGTTGGCGGCCTCGTTCTCCTCTTGGATGCGGGTCACCTCGGCCGCACGCATCTCCAATTCGGCGCGCAGGCCGTCGCTTTCCTGTTTGGCCGTCTCCAACTCGGCGGCCAGTTGCTCTGCACGTGTGCCGGCATCTTCCAGGTCAGCTTGCAGCGCCGCAACGTCCTGGTTCAGGGACTCCGTCGCACGCGCGGCGTCCTGCTGCACCACGACGAACCGGGACTCCCGCTCCTCAACTTGCCCCTGGAGGTCGGCCACCTGCCCGCGCAAGTCGGCCAGGTCTGCGTCGCGGCCTTCCAGCGCCGCGGCCAACTCTTCTTTCTGTTGGTTGACGGCGTCTTTCTCCTGGCTGACCGCGGTGATCTGCTCTTCCAGTTCACCGTTCTTGGCGCGCGCCGTGGCTAGATCGGCCTCGGCGGTTGACAGATTACGCTGCGCCGTGGCCAGTTGTTTGCGGACATCGTCCAGTTCATTGTTGGTCTTGCGTGCCTGAGATTCAAGCTGGCTGATCCGGCTGGACAACTCTTCCTCCCGCCGTCGCGCCGGGCCGCGCGTGAGTAACCAGCCGATGATCCAGCCGATCAGCAGGGCGACAATCAGCGGGATCCAATCGACAGGCGCCTGTGGAAGCCAATTCGTCATACGACTCTCCTTGATGGAATCTTAACAAAGTCGGATTCGGTAACCTAAGTTGTTACAAACAATGACGGCAAGTGCGGCCCAAAAAACAAGGACCGTGCAGCGCGATCGCAGCCGGCGCCGCGAGGGATGCAGAGAACCGACGAAAATACGGTGAAGCAAGTGTGGCCCTGTCATTGTACCGAAGGAACATGACGCAATGCAAGAGGGATTATTTCAGGGACGAATTTCCGATCCCCAGCACGACAACACATCCGTGTACCTCGACATCGCTATGCGAACGTGCGCCGGTGATGGCGCCTACGGAACGGGACCGCGCTTGGGTGGATACTGGTGGCGTCGACATGTTGAAAGGAGCAAGAGCAATGACCGACAAGACCGACAAGATCACCAGGGACGAGACTGAGAGCGACGCCAAGGTCGTCAAGTCAGAGGCGGAATGGCGTGAGCAGTTGACGCCGGAACAGTACAACGTCACCCGCCGGCACGGCACCGAACGCGCCTTCACCGGGGAATACTGGAACACCAAGACGCCGGGGACGTACGTCTGCGTCTGCTGCGGCCAGCCGCTGTTCGACGCCGAGACCAAGTACGACTCGGGTACCGGCTGGCCCAGTTTCTGGGCGCCGCGGGACGACGAGGCCGTCGCCACCAAGAGTGATCGCAGCCTCTTCATGCGCCGCACGGAAGTGCTCTGCAGCCGCTGCGACGCCCATCTCGGCCACGTCTTCAACGACGGCCCCGCGCCCACCGGGCAACGCTACTGCCTCAACTCGGCCGCGCTGCGGCTCGTCGAAGAAGAGTAGACAAATGGGGTTTTAGGGTGGTGGGGTGGTAGGGTCTT
>JAWKOK010000139.1:0-5692 GCA_041391205.1 Caldilineaceae bacterium | reverse complement strand
AATGACCCGGACAAAGGCCGCGGCCGCGGCCAGCAGCAGGGCGAAGCCCACCGTGTACATGCGTGCTTCCTGGCTTTCGGCCAGCCAGAAGGGCGTAAAGGTCCCCAACGTGGCCGCGGCCAGCGCGGCCGTGTTGCCGCCGACCGCGCGCGTCACCTGGAAGAGCAGCGGCACGCTGAGCACGCCCGCGGCCACGCTCAGCCACCGGCTCAGGTACGCGATCTGGGCTGCGTCGATGGTGCGCGTCACGGCAGCCAGCTGCGTCCACAGGTGCAGCAGCCAGAAGTAGACGGGCGGATGGATGTCCAATTCCGGCGCCGTCGCCACCTGGAGAAACGGCCGCAGCGCGACATCGATATTGCGCGCCTCGTCCCACCAGATGTCCTGCCGTGTCAGTTGATACAGGCGCAGCGCCAGCGCCGCCAACAGCAACACCAGCAGGAACAGACGCTCGCTGCGCCGCAAAGGTTCGTGTGTTTGCATAAAAAAGCAGGCGGGGATCGGACGATCCGCCAACCTGTTCATCTCCTCCAAATTCAGTAGACCATTGTAGCCCAGCCGCCAATGGATCGGCAAAACTATCCGCCGTGACCGGAGATGGATTCCATTTCACTGCGGTCACGTGCGTAACTTCCCGCTTGCCCATGCGTCTACACTTGCATAGCCGCGACCATCGTCACCGAAGCCTGACAGTAAGCCGGCCTACCGAACTCGGGTCAATTTCGGCGAATCGGCAAAATTGACTTGGATGAATCGGCCATTTTTGGTGTACAATGGAGGTGGCACCTCTCATTGATGTCCGGTTCCCCCTGTCCTGACGGTGGCACAGTACCGTTGGGATGCCACAGCCGGGCATTCGTTCACGCGCAGTGGGGCAGATGTTTCTCACTGGTGCGCTCTCTGTCTGCTTGTGGCAGTTCCCAACTCTGACTTCGGACGTCGCGCGGGGCGACGTGCCGAAGTCAGAGATAGCCATGCAGTCTGCGCGAACCTGAATTCAGCAGCGCCCGCTTTCGTCAGAAGTCTCGTAGAGAATAGGACGGTGCCAATGATCCCGCGTTCTTCCAAAGCTGTCCCTATCGTATCGTTTGTTGCCGTCGTGGCCGTCTGTCTCCTTCTGGCGGCAGGTTTGCAGATCCATGCCGCGCCGCGTGTACAGCAAACCTCTCCGGATCTGGACGCAGAGTTGCGCGCCCTCATCGCCCAGCATAACTTGACGGGCGATCCGGCCGCGGACCGGGAGATCCCGCTCGTCACCGAGCCGATTGTGCAGTTGGGCAAGTTGCTCTTCTTCACCAAGGCGTTGGGCGGCGACATGGACTCGGCCTGCGCCAGTTGTCACCTGCCCACCATGGGCGGCGGCGATGACTCGCCCTTGCCCATCGGCGTGGGTGCGCTGGACCCGGATCTGATCGGGCCGGGACGCATGCATCCGTCAGGCAATCCCACCGTGCCGCGCAATGCACCGACCACCTTCAACATGGCGTTGTGGGACAAGGTTGTCTTCCACGACGGGCGCATTGAGAGCCTGGACAAGATCACGGGCGCCAACGGCGGCGGCCCGTCCGGCATCCACACGCCCGATGTGCCGTACGGTGAGGCGGATCCGTGGGGCGGGCAGAACCTGGCCATGGCCCAAAGCCGCTTCCCGACCACGTCCGACGCGGAGATGCGCGGCTTCGAGTACGAAGCCGGCAAGACGACCCGTGACCTGCGCGCGCGTCTGGCTGCGCGTCTCGGCGGGTACGGCGATGCCGCGAATGAACTTGACGACAACCAGTGGCCGGCGCTCTTCGAGGTCGTCTTCGGCCCGGCCGAGTCGCTGGAGGAGTTGGTGACCGAGCAGCGCATCGCCTTTGCCATCGGCGAATACGAACGCTCGCAGCTCTTCATCAACACCCCATGGTCCGCCTACGTCCAGGGCGATGAGACCGCCATCAGCGACGCGGCCAAGCGGGGCGCGCAGCTCTTCTACATCCTACGAAGACGGCGGCGCCAACTGCGTCAAGTGCCATCTGGGCGACTTCTTCACCGACGAAGGCTTCCACGTCCTGGCCGTGCCGCAGATCGGGCCGGCAAAGGCGACGGCGTCACCGGCACCGACGACTACGGTCGCTTCCGCGTCACGCGCCAGCTGGCCGATCTCTACGCCTTCCGCACACCGTCGCTGCTCAACGTGACCGTGACCGGACCGTGGGGCCATGACGGCGCGTACACCACGCTGGAGGGCACCGTGCGCCACATGCTCAACCCGGTGGACGCGGCGACGAATTTTGCGTGGGATGGGCTGGATCCGTACATTCAGCAGGAGTACGGCCCGGCCAATACCGCCAAGGCCGTGCGCCGGCTCCAGTACAATCGCCAGCGTGGCCTGGATACCATCCAGGACGTGGACCTGACCGACGCCGAGGTGGCCGACCTGGTCGCCTTCCTGGAAACGCTCACCGATCCGTGCGTCACCAGCGCCGCGTGCCTCGCCCCGTGGATGCCCTCCGCCTTTGATGTCGATCCGGACGGCGAACGGCTTAATGCGAAAACCGCAACCAATTAATGGAAAATAGGTAATGGTTAATTGTTAGAGTGCTGCGGCGCATGTCAAATTAACAATTAACCATTATCTATTCACAAATTATCTATTTGTACGTATCCTTCAGTGAGCGCACGCGCAACTGCCACGCAAACTCGGCGCGGTTCAGATCGCCGCTCGGCTCCACATGCACCGTCACCGGCGCACCGGGGCGCAGATGGATGAAATTGTCGCTGTAGCGCGCCGGCACGTCGGTCAACTCCAGCCACGTCCACAGGGACGGGCGATCCGTCTCCAGCGTCACATCATAGCCGGCGCCCGCGGGGGTGACCACGGCGGTGATGGTCGGCTCCGGCAACTCCAGGTGCTTGGGCCGGGCGAAGTTGACCAGATTTGTCGCGACGGTGACGCCGTCCACGTCCAGTTCCAGCCACAGCAACAGACCACGCGCGTCGAACTCGTCCAGCCAGTTGCGCAACGCCAGCGTCTCCACCAAATGATCGGCGCGCGGCCCCACCGTCACCGGTGACTCCCGGCGCGCGATCTCCGTGCCGGCCAGGTCGGTCAGCACCCAGCGCACGGTCGCATCCACCGGCGCGGCCAAATCGCTGGTCACGTGGATCTCCACCGTGCCCTTGTCCAAGTCCTCCAGCCCGGAAATCAGCAGCGGCGCAAAGAAGTGGCGCGCCATGTAGTGCAGCGCCTTCCAGTTGCCGAAGTAGTCGATGGACGACCAACTGGCCACCTGCCAACAGTCGTTGAGCTGCCAGTAGAGGGTGCCCATGCCGCGCGGCATGGCTCGTCGCCAATGCTCCACCGCGTACTTGATGGCCATGCCCTGGAGAATCTGGCTCAGCCACAGCGTCATGTCGAAGTCGGTGGGCAGGCGGAACCAGTCGAGCATGTAGTGGATGATGGTGCTGTTGCCGATGCCGCTGCGCTGGTGGTGCTCCATGACGAAGCTGGTGATGTTGCGATCCTCCGGCGCGGTGTAGGTGCGCACGGTGCGCGGCTCGGGGAAGGACTGGAAGCCGAACTCGCTGTTGAAGCGGTGCTCGCAGGTGCGGTACCACTCGAAGGGCTGGCGTCCGTGCCAGACGCTCCAGAGATGCGCGTCGCCCCAGTTGGGGTTGTTGAAGTCGCGCCGGTCGCCGCGCGGGCTGTGGGGGCTGCACGGCCAGTAGTCGGTGTCCGGGTCTAGTTCATGGACGATGGCCGGCAGCATCTGGTCGTAGAGGCGGCTGTAGTCCTCCCAACTCATGGTGTGCGCGGTCCACTCATCGCCCACCAGCCCCTGCTCCAGTTCGTTGTTGCCGCACCAGAGCGCCAGGCACGCGTGATGCCGAATGCGGCGCACGTTGTCTTCCGCCTCGGCGCGCACCGATGCCATCCACTCGGGGTCGAAGGTGGGATAGGTGGCGCAGGCGAAGATGAAGTCCTGCCAGATGCAGATGCCCCGCTCGTCGCAGAGATCGTAGAAGACGTCGTCCTCGTAGATGCCGCCGCCCCAGACGCGCAGCATGTTCATGTTGGCCGCCACCGCGTCGTCGATGAGACGGGCGTAGTCGGCCGGGGTCAGGCGGGTGGCGAAGGTGTCGGCCGGAATCCAGTTGGCGCCCTTGGCGAAGAAGGGGACGCCGTTGACCGCAAAGCAGAACGACTCACCCCACTGATCGTCCTCACGCACCAGCTTGAGCGGTGCGCAGGCCGATGCGCTTGTGCATGGCGGTCCAGTTCAGTGTCGTTCTGCTCCGCGTCGACCAGCGTCACGTCCACGTCGTAGAGCGGCTGCGCGCCCATGTTATTGGGCCACCAAAGCTGGGGGTCTTCAATCTCCAGCGTGACCGTGGCCGTGTCGTCGACCACGCCGGCGCGCCCCGCGGCGACGTGCGTGCCGTCCAGCCACACGGCCACGTCCACGGCGCGCGCGCCCGGCGCGACGCGTTCCACCCGCGCAGTGACGGCGAGCGTCACCCGGCCGTCGGCGTGCTGCTGGCGGATGTGCACCTCGTCCAGGCGCGCGCCGTCAAAGGCGATGATCTCCAGATCGCGCCAGATGCCGGACGTGGCCAGCATGGGGCCCCAGTCCCAGCCGAAGTTGCACGGCTCTTTGCGGATCCAGCCGCCGCCGTCCAGCTTGTGGTCGCCCACGCCCCAGGCGGGCAACATGCGTTCTTCGCCCCGGGCGCGCACGTAGGGCACCGGCGGGTCGAACGCGACCTCGATGGTGTTCTCCCCCGGCTGGAGCAGCGGCTTGACGTTGAACTCCCAGGTGCGGAACATGTTGTCGGTCCGACCCAGTTCCTCGCCGTTGAGCGTCACCGTGGCCAGCGTGTCCAGCCCCGCGGCGCGCAGGAGCACCGCGTCGTGGTCCAGCAGCTCGGCGGGCACGTCGAACGTGCGGTTGTAGCGCCAGCCCGTTTCACCGATCCAGAGCACGTCCAACTCGTTGTCGCGCACGTAGGGATCGGCGATGAGGCCGGCGGCCAGCAGGTCCGTGTGGATGCAGCCGGGGACGGTGGCGGGAATGGGCTCGTCAGGAATTGGCGCCGCCGAACCGTCCTGGTAGACTGCCCATTTGCCGTTGAGACTCAGGGTTTCGATCATGGTATTCTCCAGTCGTGTAAAATCATGAAGATTGAGTGGCTGCGTCCGTGGGAGGACGTTGCGCGGCGGAATGGGTGGACGCGCCCGGAGCGCATCAACGTGGTGGGCAAGACCGGCTCGGGCAAGACCACGCTGGCCGGGACGATTGCCGCGCGCACGGGCACTCCTCACATCGAAATGGACGCCCACTTCTGGGGCCCCGATTGGACGCCGGTGCCGCGCAGCCAATTTCTCACGACCATCCAACAGGCGGTGATGCAGCCGCGCTGGGTCATCGACGGCAACTACAACATGGCGCGCCCGTTCATCATACCGCATTTGCAGCTTCTTGTCTGGCTGGACTATCCGCTGGCGGTGAGCCTGTGGCAGCTCACCCGGCGGGGTGTGAGCCGCATCATCACCGGGGAAGATCTCTGGGACACGGGCAACCGGGAGAGCGCGCGCAAAATGTTCGCCAGCCGCGATTCGCTCTACGTCTGGGCCGTCAAGTCCCACCGCAAACTGCGCCGTCGCTACCTGGCCGTGGTGGACGATCCCGCGTACGCGCAGGTGGCCATC
>JAWKOK010000138.1:0-5707 GCA_041391205.1 Caldilineaceae bacterium | reverse complement strand
TCACCAGAGGACGTGGCCGCTTTTGCACACCTTGCGGGATACCACCGGCAAACGAGGAGACCAATGCGCACCTATTTACACATCAACTTGAGCAACCACACGGTCGACAAGGAAGAGCGCCGCGGCGAGGATCTGGTCAAGATCGGCCGCTACTATATCGCCAAGACCCTGCTGGAGATGGGCGCGGCCACGGTCGACCCCCTGGCGCCGGAAAATCCGCTGATCTTCTCGGCGGGTCCGCTGGCGGGCACCAGTTTCTCCAACGCCAACCGCACCAGCGTGGGCTGCAAGAGCCCGCTCACCGGCGGCATCAAGGAGGCCAACGGCGGCGGCACCTTCGGCTACGCCCTGGGCCAGCTCAACCTAACCGGCCTCACCCTCCACGGCGCGTCCGACGAGTGGGTGGTCATCCACCTGCGCAAGGACGGCGGCATCGACTTCGACCCGGCCGACGACTACCTGGGCAAGGGCAACTACGCGGCCGCGGCCCTGCTCCACGAACGTTACGGCAAAAAAGTGAGTCTGGCGCTCTGCGGGCCGGTGGGCGAATACGGCGGCCTGTTGGCGGGCATCGCCGTCAGCGACAACGAGCGGCGGCCGGCGCGCCTGGCCGCGCGCGGCGGCGTGGGCGCGGTCATGGGCAGCAAGCGCGTCAAGGCCATCGTGGCCGATCTGGACAAGATGCCCGTGCTCTACGACCGCAAGTCGGTGCTCCAGGACGTGCGCGGCTACGCCAAAAAGCTCCAGGACGACCCGGTGGTCATGGGCTTCTACAACGCGCTGGGCACCATGTCCATGGCCGACTACATGAACTACGTGGGCGGCCTGCCGGTGCGCAACTTCAGCGCCGGGCAGTTGGTCAACCCCGACGAAGGCACGTTCAAGATGGGCGCGGACTACATCAAGCCCCAGAACGTGGAGCGGGGCGGCGAGCACACCCACGCCTGCATGCCCGGCTGCGTCATCCAGTGCAGCAACATCTACGCCGACGCCGAGGGCAACGAAGTCACCTCGCCGGTGGAGTACGAGACGCTGGGTCTGTTGGGGACCAACTGCGGCATCACCGAGCCGGACCAACTGGCCGCGCTCAACCACATCGCCAACGACCTGGGCGTGGACACCATCGAGACCGGCGCGCTGCTGGCCGTACTCATGGAGGCGGGCCTGGCCGAGTTCGGCGACATGGAGTTCATGGTGCAGGCGCTCAAGGAGATCCGCGACGGGTCCGAGAACGGGCGTATCTGGGCCCAGGGCACGGCGCGCGCCGGTGAACACTACGGCGTGGCCCGGGTGCCCGTCATCAAGAAGCAGGCCATCAGCGCCTATGACCCGCGCGTGGTCGAGGTGACCGGCATCTCCATGATGGCGTCGGCCCAGGGTGCGGACCACACGGTGGGCAATGCCCCCCGCTACGACGCCAAGGGCAAGCCCTTCGACGAGTTGGTCGACGTGAGCCTGGACACCCAGATTGGCGTGGCGGCCACCGACTCCATCGGCCTGTGCATGTTCGGCCGCACGGTCACCAACACCAATCTCGATTTTGTGACCAACGCCATCAACAACGCGGTGGGCACGACGCTGGAGCCGTCCTTCTTCAACGAGCTGGGGCGGGAGACGCTGCTGTTGGAGGCCGAGTTCAACCGCCAGGCCGGCTTCACCGCCGCGGACGATGAGTTGCCCGCCTTTTTCTACACCGAGCCGGTCGCGCCCACCAATCAAGTGGCCCGCTTCCACGGCGACGAAGTCCATGATATCTATTCACGCATCGCGTGAGACCGCAACATTAACGACGGCGCAGGGGCTAGCCACAGATGGACACAGATAACTTCACTGCAATAAGCCACAGATAAACACAGATGGACACAGATGCCTTGAATTCGTCTGCCTATCTGTGTTGAGGCTAGGAAAGCTAAGATCAATCTGTGTTTTTGCTGTTCAATCTGTGTTTATCTGTGTCCATCTGTGGCCTAGCCCTAGTCGTCGTCCATTTTTGTAAAAGGAGATTGACATGGCGTTGACACCTGAGAATCTGCGCTATTCCAAGGAAGACGAGTGGGTCAAGCTGGACGGCGACGTGGCCACCATCGGCATTACCGACTACGCCCAGGACTCGCTCTCGGACATCGTCTATCTGGAGTTGCCCGCCGCGGGCGCAAGCTTCGGCGCGGGCGACATCTTCGGCGTGGTCGAGTCGGTCAAGGCGGCCAGCGACCTCTTCGCACCGGTCTCCGGCGAAGTCATCGAGGTCAACGGCGCGCTGACCGACACGCCCGAAGTCGTCAACGAAGATCCGTACGACGCGGCCTGGATGATCGAAGTCAAGCTCGCCGATCCCGGCGAAGTCGACGACCTCATGGATGCCGCGGCGTACGCGGCGTACTGCGAGGAACGCGAGTAGGGTTTTGGGGTGGTGGGGTTTTAGGTGGTAGGGTTTTGGGGTCTTCGGGTTCTTGGTACGTTCCTGTCGCTTCAGCAACAAGTGCCATCCCCACAACCCTACCAACCCACCACCCGAAAACCCCCAAACCCACTCTCCACAAAGGACCCACACCCCATGAACCACGACGACGTCGTCATCGTCAGCGCGGTGCGCACGCCCATCGGGGCGCATTCGGGGCGCTGTCCGACGTGCGGCCGGATGACATGGCCGCTGGTCATCAAGGCTGCTGGCCCGGGCCGGCATCGACGGCGGGCTGGTGGAGGAGGTCTACCTGGGCTGCGCCAACCAGGCGGGCGAAGACAATCGCAACGTGGCGCGCATGGGGCTGCTGCTGGCCGGCCTGCCCCACCACGTCGCGGGGTGACGGTCAACCGGCTCTGCGCCAGCGGCCTCAACGCGGTCAACCAGGCGGCGCGCTCAAGTGCGGCGAGGGCGACGTCTTCGTGGCCGGCGGCGTGGAGAGCATGACCCGCGCCCCTACGCGCTGCCCAAGAACCCGGTTGCGTTCGGGCCGTCGGGCAACGTCACCGGGTACGACACGACCTTGGGCTGGCGCTTCCCCAATCCGGCCATGGAAGCGATCTTCCCGCTGGAGGCCATGGGCGAGACGGCCGAGAACATCTACGAGATGAGCGTGGCCGGCAGGACCTGCGGCGGCGCAATCACCCGGGAAGAGCAGGACCGCTTTGCCCTCCAAAGCCAAACGCGCGCGTCGACGCCATCAACCAGGGCCGTTTTGCGCCGAGATCGTCCCCGTGGAGATGCCCCGGCGCAAGGGGCCGCCCATCGTGGTCGACACCGACGAGCATCCCCGCTATCGCCGGACCGACGCCGGCTACGTGGTGGACACGGACCTGGCGCTTGGCCGCGCTGCGCCCGGCCTTCCGCAAGGGCGGCACCGTCACCGCGGGCAATGCCAGCGGTCTCAACGACGGCGCGTGTGCGCTGGTGCTCGCGACCGCGGCGAAGGCGGAGGAACTGGGCGTCAAACCGCTGGCGCGCTGGCTGGGCTCGGCCGCGGCGGGCGTGGACCCGCGCGTCATGGGCCTCGGCCCGGTGGCGGCGGCGCGCAAGGCGCTGGCCCGGGCCGGCCTCACCGTGGGCGACATCGACCTGGCCGAGCCAACGAAGCCTTTGCCGTGCAGGCGCTGGCCGTGCTGCGCGAGTTGGAGTTGAGCGAGGCGATCCTAACGTCAACGGCGGCGCCATCGCGTTGGGCCATCCGCTGGGCTGCTCGGGTGCGCATCCTCACCACCCTCATCCACGAGATGCACCGGCGGCCGCGGGCGCGGCCATGCGCTACGGCCTAGCCACCTCTGCGTGGGCGTAGGCCAGGGTGAAGCGACGGTGATCGAGTTGCTACGGTAAGGGTCTTCCCAAAGTCTAGCATGTAGGGGCGTCCTTGCGGGCGCCCGCAGGGGACGCCCCTACGGGTCCGAGCCTGTTGAGCCATTGCCGTCGGGAGTCACCAGCGAGGGAACAAATCGTCTACGGCAGGCGGTCCTCCGGGTCCGGCTCCACGTCCGGCGCGCGCTCGAGGATGGCGAGCAGTTGTTCGCCGCTGCCGCGTGCGGCGTTGCTGGAGGTAATCGACCGTGTCGAGTGTCGCCAACTTGCCAGAAACTCTTCTTCTCGGCGCTTTCGTATGGAATTCGGCAGTCTCAATATCGTCACCCCCACCTCTCAAGCCGGTTTGCCACTCCCGTCGACCAACAAACTCTGAGTCAATGTCGTTGTCGTCCTGCACAAATTCATCTCGTCTAGTTCGCCAGCGGGCGTTTGATGTATCACCGGGGTGGCTCTGAGCCTTCCGGACAGACTACAAATGAACTGATTGATCGAAATTTCCTCTTTCTCGGCCATGTCCCGCACCTGTTCGTGCATGGACTTCGGCAGTCTCAGACTGAGTACACTCATTCGTCCACCCCCAATCTCTTCAAGAATTCAGCCGGCGTGATCGGCTCAATTCCAAAGCGCCGCATTTCCACAAACCCTCGTCCGTTGCAGTTCGTTTTGCCTCAATGCTCGCGTCCCTCCGCATGCCCATGCAACACTGTATGCTCATGATACACGCCGGCGCGATGCATGCGCTGGTGCAGCCGGTTGTGCGCGGCCTCCAGCGTGGCGCGTAGCTGCTTGAAGCGGACCGCGTCGGGCCGCGGCGCCAGCGTGTCCACGTAGGCCAGCGCGCCTTCGATCTGCTCCAGAATGGTGAGCGCGTCGGCCGGCGCGAAGACGGGCTGATCGCCCACGGTCACCATGACCGCGCTGGTGTGGGCCGCGATCTGGTCCGGCTTGGCCTGGTAGGAGCCGCGCACCCGCAGCGCGATCCACGTGGACCCGGTCACCGGCACGTCCAGCCGGCCGGACGCCGCCAGTTTGCCGCCCACATTGACGCGCTCGACCGCCAGCCCGCCCACCACGACTTCCACCGCTTCAACGGGCAGGATCACCGACTCGACGCGCCAGTCCACGCCGACGGTGCCGCCGCCTGCGGGCAACTCGATCGTGCCGCCGGGCACGACCCCGTCCACCGTCAATTCCGCCAGCGGCCCCACGGTGACGAAGGTGTTGCCCGCGCGCATGGCCTCCATCCAGGCGGCGTAGGTGAATGCCCGCCCGCCCAGATGCGCGTAGGTGCGGATGCCGCCCAGCAAGCCCCACGCCTGCATCTTGTCCGAGCCGCCCACCACCGGCAGCTGGTAGCCCAGGTTGAGGTAGCGATACCAGTCGGCCACGCCGTAGGCGTTGATCTGGTTGCTGTCGGGCGTCATGGGGTTGAAGGTCATCATCTCGATGGCGTTGACCACGCCCAGCACGATGTCCGCGGCCCGCTCCAGTTGCGGATTGGGCGCGTGGGGCATGACGGTGAGGCCGCCCTGGTCGAGACAGCGCCGGGCCCACTCGGCCATGGTCACCTCCTGGGGATCGCCCAGCGCGGACTCGGACGGGCCGCCGGTACAGAGCGGGTGGATCATGGCGCCGCGGTAGCCCAGCAGCGAGATGTGGCCCAGCACCTGCATGCGGTTCTCCGTGCCGACGCGCACCAGGAACTCGCCGTCGCCGCCGAAGTCGCGCGCGCCCACGGTGGTGCGCCCGTCGAAATCGCCCACGTTGGAGTACATCTCGCCCCACTGGCTGGCCAACAGGTTGACCACGTGCACGCCCTCGGCTTGACCCTCCAGCAGCGCGGTCTGGGGGCTGAGGAAGTGGACGTGGGTATCGGCCGTCACCCAGCCGCGGCTACGCCAGTCGAGCACGTGCTCC
>JAWKOK010000137.1:0-5991 GCA_041391205.1 Caldilineaceae bacterium | reverse complement strand
GCGTGCCGAAGAGATAGCTGCCGGCCACGAAGTTCTTGGTGCCGTCGATGGGGTCCAGCACCCACTGGTCGCGCGCGTCGGGCTGGTAGTGGCCGAACTCTTCACCCAGCACGCCGTGGTCCGGGAACTCGCGCATGATGAGTTCACGCATAGCCTCTTCCGCACCGCGGTCGGCAATGGTCACCGGCGAGAGATCGTCCTTGAGATCGACCTGGTAATCCTGGCGATAGTAGCGGCGGATGATGGCCGCGCTCACGTCGGCCAACTGCCGGGCGAACGCCATGTACGCCTGCAGTTCGGCCGCGTCGACGGACGTGTCGGTGAAGCTCGTGGGTGTGGTAGCTTCCATCAGTCTTCACTCGTTTCGAAGTAGGGCGCCAGCGCCTGCTGCATGGGCGCATCGGCCAGATCGGTCAGGTGGTGCCAGGCGGAGTAGGGCAGGCGCCGACCTTCGCCGCCGGCCCGGCGCTGGAGCATGGCGGTCTCCATGTCCGCTTTGGCGTTCTTGACGTTGCCGCGGACGGCCCACCCCAGCCCGGCCAGCGAATAGACACCCCACGCCGCCTGACCGGTGTTTTCGCTGAGCACGCCGAGCACGGTGCTGAGCCCGGCCGCACTCTTGTCGCCCAGGTAGTAGTTGGCCAGCACCATCTCGCTGAGGACGGGGGTGTCTTCGTCCAGGTCGGTGTCGATGATCTCTTGCCAGATGGCCTCCGCCCGCGCAGTCTCGCCCTGTTTCCAGAGGCTGTAGCCGCGCCAAAATTGGGCGCGAAGTTCGCGTGGTGGCAGCTTGGCCAGGGCGCGATCTGCCAACTTGAACTCGCCCGCGCGGAGTAGTTCCACCGGCAGCAGGATGCGGCGGCGACCAAATTCTTCGTCCAGGTCGGCGGCGGTGTCAAGCCACCGGCCCGCCTCCTCCCACTCCCGACGGCGCAGTGCAGCCGAAGCCCGCAGGCTGGCCACCGCAGCCGCGTCACGTCGGCGGGCGTCGGTGTCGGCGTCGTGATGCTCGGCCACCCACTCGTCCATGCGCGCGATGACCGCGTCGGCTGCGTCGAAGCGGCGCAGTTGCAGGAGCATACTGCCCAATTCGCCCCAGACGTCCAGGTCGCTTTCGGGCTTTTCGGCCAGCGCGCGCAGGCGGGCCACGGCGTCGTCGTCCCGCCCCTGCTGCTTGAGCAACTGGGCCGCGTGGATCTCCCAACGCGTGGTCTCATCCGGCCCCATTTCTTCTTCGATGGCGGGAATGATGGCCATGCCTTCGTCATAGCGCTCGCGCATGATCAGGTACGCGTGCAGATTGACGGCGGCCTGCATGTAGATATTTTGCAGCCGCTGGTTGGCTGCGTGGCGCTGGGCGCGCGGCATCTTCTGCAGGCGGGTGTGAATCTCTCGAACAGCAGGATGGCCTCGTCGTTGTAGTTAGCGGCGTATGCGTTGGCCTGTTGCGGCAAGGCTTCCCAACTGCCCTTGACGGGTGTGTCGGCTTGTGTTGACATAATTTCTTGGCTGGGAAAGGAGAAGTCCGGCTTTCGCAAAGCCGGACTTCTTGGTTTGGTCATGGTCGATCTCGCTGCCGTCGAAAGCAGGGTGTCGAGCGCAGTTCAGGCAGGTTATAGCGAACGCCGCCCAGCGCATCGGCCAGCTTTTGGGCTGAGCCGCGGTCAAAGGCGGCGATGCTCCATGTTGATGACGATGGCGCGCATGTTGTTGAGCGCAAACATCTCGGCGATGCGGCCCGCCTCTTCCTGCGCGGGCATGCCGGTCATGCTGACGTTGCCCGCGCCGTCGGTGAGCAGGATGAGCAGCCAGCAGCCGCAACTCGGAAGTCCGCCGCCGCCGTTTCGATGACCTGCCACGAGAGGTACGAAGGCCTGAGCTGAGCGGCGTCTTGCCGCCCACGGGGATGTCTTGCAGCGCCTTCTGGGCCAGTTCCGCAGACTGGTCGGCGGCAACACAGGCGCGCCGTCCCGCTGGAAGACGACCAGACCCACCTGAAGTGCGGCGCTTCAGTACGTCCACCAGCAGGCTGAAGATCGCGCCCTTGGTGGCCTCCATGCGCTTCGCTGGCGGCCATGGACCAACTGGCGTCCACGGCGAAGAGAATCAAGTTCCCCGTCCGCCGCACACGAATCTTGCGCTGGAGGTCGCCCGTGCGCAGTTGCAGCGCAAGATCGTTGACGGCCTCTTCCTTGCGCTGGCGCTGGAAGGGGGCGGCCGCGCGCAGCGTGGCGTCGAAGGCGATGTCGTCGCGGCGGTCGTTGGCCGGGCGCGCCTTGATGTAACGGCCGCGCTTGCGGTCCGTGCGCGTGTAGGAGCGTTTGCCCGCGCGCTCGCGCGTCATCTTGTCCAGCGGCGTGTCCAAGCGCTTGGTTTCGAATGTGTCGCCGATCTGGACCGGCTTGCGTGCACCTTTGTTATCACCGGGCGATGAACTCTGTTGCGGCGAAGCGTCGGGCTGCGAAACGCCACCCTCGCCCGCTTCGCCGGCATCGCTCATCTCGGATTCATCGCCCTCTATGCTTTTTTTTCATCAGCCGTGGCCGCGCCCTGGGTTTCCGTCGCTTCCTGTTCCTCGTCGCCCAGCGCTTCCTCGGCCTCGGCCCGGGCCTGGCGCATGTTGGACTGGAGCTGGTCCGGGTTGAGCACCGACTCCTGGAAGGGCTGCTTCTTCATGCGATGGGGCAGCGCCAGTTCCGCGGCCAACAGGATGTCGTTGTCCGTGATCTGGAGGCGGCCTTCGTAGGCGGCCTGGGCGCGCGCCGTGCGCAGGATGACGATGTCGGCGCGGTGGCCGTCCACCTTGAAGCTCGACGTCAACGCGGCGATGGTGTAGAGATCCTTGTCGGTGTATTTCACCAGAGGATAGCGCCGGCGTGCGGCCACAATGCGCGCGCTCAGTTCTTCTTCCATGTTCTCATACGCGTCGATGAAGCTGTCCGGATCCTGCTCAAAGAAGATGCGGCGGCGCAGCACTTCGACGCGATCGCCGGCGCCGGTCAGGCCGACCACGTCCACCGCGTGGGCGAAGCGGTCGAGCAACTGGGGACGCAGGTCGCCTTCTTCCGGGTTCATTGAGCCGACCAGGACGAACGCGGCCGGGTGTTGGAAGCTGATGCCCTCGCGCTCCACCACGTTGACGCCCATGGCCGCGCTGTCCAACAGCAGGTCGACCACGTGATCGTCCAGCAGATTCACTTCATCCACATAGAGCACGCCCCGGTTGGCCGCGGCCAGGATGCCCGGCTCAAAGTGGCGTTCGCCTCGCTGGATGGCCTTTTCGATGTCCAGTGTGCCGACGACGCGATCTTCCGTGGCGCTGACGGGCAGGTCCACAAAAGGCGTCGCCCTGGTTTCGGCCAGCAGGGTGCCTTCGGCCTCGAGCCGCTCGCGACACTCATCGCAGAAGAGATCCGGGCGGTTGGGGTCGCAACTGAAGCGACAGCCTTGGACGACTTCCAGTTCGGGCAGGAGAGCCGCCAATGCACGCGCCGCGGTCGATTTGGCAGTGCCGCGCTCGCCGCGGATGAGAACGCCGCCAATCTGGGGATTAATGGCATTGAGGACCAAGGCGCGTTTCATGCGCTCCTGGCCGACGATGGCGGTAAACGGGTAGGTCAATCGCATGGGTAACTTCCTTCGCAAGCTGGGGCCGAATTCATTCCAGACCTCAATTATACCTGAGAGTGAACAGGCGGGACAAAACATTACGGTACAAGGGCGTGCATCACTTTGCAGCACGAATTTTGCGCATCTTGAAACTTTTCGGCGACGCTTGCGTAGTGGATGTGGGAGAAGATACAATCGCGGTGGAGTTCCATGGGTCATCATGCAGCACGGATGAACGCCGGGGACGCCACCGCCCAGAGACACAGCGTCGAACGACACAGCGTCTTGACGACACAGCGTGTAGAAAACGAGTTGACCATGAACGAGCAGGAGCAGATCTGGCTTGAACAGGCCATGGGAGGGGACCAGGCCGCGTTCAGTCGATTGGTTGAGGCGTATCTGCGCCCTGTTTACAACCTGACATATCGCATGTTGGGCGACCCGCACGAGGCGGAGGACGCGGCCCAGGAGACCTTCCTGCGCGCCTATGCCCGCCTCAAACAGTACGACCCGAACCACAAGTTCAGCACGTGGCTCTTTTCCATCGCCAATCACCACTGCATCGACCGGCTGCGCAAGCGCCGGGCCCGCTTCGTGTCGATTGACGACAACCCGGTTCTGCAAAATCTGGAAAGCGACGGCGTGCGTCCCGAAAGCAGCGCACTCATGATGGAGCGCAGCGCGGAGATTCAACGCCTGCTGGGCAAGATGGAGCCGGAATATCGCACACCGCTGATTTTGCGCTACTGGGAAGAGTACAGCTACGAAGAGATTGCCGACGCCATGGACCTGAGCGTGTCGGCCGTCAAGAGCCGCCTCTTTCGGGCGCGCAAGCAGATGGCCGATCTCTACAGGGAGCACGAAGCCGTCACCAGTCCACCGTCCTCGGGCAAGCCGGTCCAGCCCGTGCCGGCCCAACAGGGGTACGGCAGTGACGGTCCGTCGGTGCTGCGCCTGGCTTTGGGCGGGATTTGAGAGGTGAATGATGCGTAGCGAACGATTGATGCCGGCGCCCCAGCCCGTGCCGCCCGCCGCGGTGGAAGAGGAGTTCTTCATGCTCATGTCCATGGCCCTGGACGGCCTGCTGGACGCGGACGAGCAAATGCGTCTGGACGACTATGTTGCCACCTATCCGGCGCTGGCGGCCGAATGGGACGAGTGGCAGATGTTGGACGGCCAGTTGGCGGCCCTGCCCCACGTAGCGCCGCCGGTCAACTTCATGGCCCACTTCGAGACCCGGCTGACCCAACAGGAACGGCGTCGCCGGCTCTGGTGGGGGTTCGGTTTCGGCGCCCTGGTGGCCTTGCTCGCCGTCGGTATGGTGGCGGGCGTGGTCGCGTTCGGCGCGTTCGTCATGTTCAACCAATCCGCATGGCTGAGCGAATTGGTGCACGGCGTCGCCTTTGGCTGGGTGGCGCTGCTCCAGTGGGTAGACGTGCTGCGCAACGCGGCCCTTGCCGTGGCCGGCGCCGAACAGATGCGCACGTTGGGCCTGGTCTATGCCCTGGTGTCGGCGGCGCTGCTGACCGGCTGGGTCTTCTTCCTGCGCCGCACGACGCGCCCGGCCGATTCAGCCCAGACCGCGTAGCTGGTCCCGTGGAAATGCTTCACGAACTCACCAAAGGTTGAGGTAAGGTATGCGTATTCAACCGCGGTTCGGCCGCAACCAACAACATACGGCGCCCGGCGCGCCGCACGACTCACGCCGGCGCATGGACGTCGCGCGCCACGGCTGGCTGCTCGCCGCCCTGGCCGTCACCGTGCTGTCGCTGGCCGTGGTCTTTGCGCCCCAGGTGTTGGCCGCGCCATCGCAGCCGGTGGACCCCGGCAAGTGGTCCCAGCACTGGGATGAACAGGTGGCCCAGGGGCGCATCGTCAACGGCGACCTGACGGTTGAACCGGGCCAGGTGATCGAATCCGACGTGGTGCTCTACGACGGCGACGTCGATGTGCGCGAAGAGGGCCGCATTGCCGGCAACCTGGTCGTCTACAGCGGCGACATCGTCATCGACGCGGGCGGCGCGGTGGACGGCGACGTGTCCGCCTTCAGCGGCGACGTGGAGATTGACGGCACGGTGGGCGGCAACGTCGCATCGTGGAGCGGCGACATCGCGCTGGACGCGAGCGCGCACGTCGGCGGCGACATCAGCGTGCTCAGCGGCGACGTGACGCGTGATGAGGCGGCGTTCGTGGGCGGCAATATTGTACGCGGCCCCAACCTGAAGCTGGGCGCGCTGCCCTTCGGCATGTTCAAGGACGGCCATGTGCCCACGCCCCCGACCATCAGCGTCGATCGCGGGCCCACGTCGTTTGGCGCGCGCATCGGTGAATTTGTCCTGCGCCTGTTCATCGGCTTCGGGCTTGCGCTGCTTTTGGTGCCCA
>JAWKOK010000136.1:0-6452 GCA_041391205.1 Caldilineaceae bacterium | reverse complement strand
GCCCGATGCCATCGTGCAGGCATTGGCCGATACGGCGCAGCCGCAGCACCTGGCCGCCGGCGAAATCCTCTTCATCGAGGGTGAGCCGACGGCCGGTCTGTTCATGGTGGAGACGGGCGCGATCCGGGTCAGCCGTCACTCCAAAGACGGACGCGAACAGATTTTGCAGCTTGTGCCGCGGGGTGCGACCTTCAACGAGGTGTCGGTGCTGGACGGCGGCCCCAATCCCGCCACGGCCATCGCGCAGATCGACGCTACCGTCTGGTGCATTGATCGGGCAGAGCTCCGACGTCTCGCCGACGCCCATCCCGAACTGGCGTGGGCGCTGATCGAGAGCATTGCCCGGCGGGCGCGCCACCTGGTGTCACTGGTGGAGGATCTCTCCATGCGCAGCGTGCGCGGCCGTGTCGCCCGGCTGATCCTGGAGCAGACCGCGGTCCACGGGGACGTCATTCCCCGCATGCTCACCCAGGAGGAGATGGCCAGCCGGGTGGGCACCGTCCGCGAAGTGGTGGGACGCGCGCTGCGTGGCCTGGCCGCCGACGGCATCATCGACTTCGACCGGCAGACCATCACCGTCCTCGACCGGGCGCGTCTGACCGCAGAAGCGGACGCCTAACCTCCGTGTCTACTCTCCGTGTTTAAACTCCGTGTCTGACCTCGGTGTCCCCGATGTGACAAAAGTCGCTGCGTGACGGCGCTGGATACGCTACCCTGAGAAGGTCCATGCGGACGCGCGCGGGACGTAACCGCCGCGCGTGAACGACAGCGTCCAAGAAGGTGCAGTGACCCATATGACCATTTCGTTTCGGCTGACCTGGCCGCGCGTCCTCCTCGGCCTCCTCGTTTTCGCCGTGATCGGCGGCTTCGTCTTCCCATTTCTGGCGTGGCTGGTGGCCGATCAGGGCATCGCGGCCACGTCCGAGTCCGACTTCTGCGTCAGTTGTCACACCATGGAACCCATGGAGGCGGCGTATCTCCAGGACGTCCACGGCGGCAACAGCCCCTACGGCGTCCAGGCCGCGTGCGTGGATTGCCACTTGAACCACGCCAATTCAGCCGCGTACTTCTTCGACAAGATCCGCACCGGCAGCCACGACATGTGGGTGCAGTACATGACCGATACGTCGCAGATCGACTGGGTGGAGAAACGGGAGCACCGGGAGTCCTACACCTACGACTCCGGCTGCCTGCACTGTCACACGCAGCTGCAAGAGGCGACCATGGCCAACACCAAGGCCTTTGTCGCGCACAAGCCCTACTTCCTGGGCACAACTGAGCGCACCTGCGTGAACTGCCACCCGAACGTGGGCCACAAAGATCTGCTGGACCATCTGCCCGTTGAGGAGGCAGCCATGCGCTAACGGCGAGAGATTGATTCCATGCCGGCATTGTCACAGCAACGCTTCACTTGCACACATAAGAGGGAGGAGACGTGAGTAAACGTACATGGGCTCTTACACTGACGGCGGTGTTGGGGCTTTCCATTCTGTTGACCGCCTGCGTGGCGGGCACGGTGCCCGGTGACGGCGCCGCGGCTGACACGTCGGGCGCGGCCGCGGCAGTCACCCCCGCGCAGACCGACGGCACACCGACCACCAGCCTGGGCAACATGAGCACGGTCAGCACCATGGTCATCGACCGTGGGCTGGACGAGATCGGGCGCGCGTGCATCGACTGTCACAAGGAGATCCAGCCGGGCATCATCCACGACTGGCGCGAGAGCCGGCACGGTCACGTGGGCGTGAGCTGTCTGGACTGCCACCAGGTGGACAAGAATTCACCGATGGCCACGCAACACGAGAACCTGATCGGCACCGACATCTACATGTCGGCGCTGGTGCCGGCGGCCACCTGCGGACGCTGTCACGTGAACGAAGTGGACCAGTTCAACGCCAGCGGCCACTTCCGCGCCTACCGCCAGCAGATCCCCAAGGACAGCCTCCACGCGCTGGTCTTCAAGCACGAGGGGCAGGAGAACTCGGAGTTCGGCAGCGCGCCCAACGAGACCGGCTGCATCCAGTGTCACGGCACCGAGATCCAGTTGGACGAGGAGAACCGGCCGACATCCCACACATGGCCCAATTCCGGCGTCGGCAACGTCTACCCCGACGGCAGCACGGGCAGTTGCGCGGTCTGTCACACGCGCCATAAGTTCAGCATCGCCGAAGCGCGCCAGCCCGCGGCCTGCGCCTCATGCCATCTCGGCCCGGACCATCCGGACATCGAAATCTACGAGAACAGCAAGCACGGCCAGATCTACGCAATCGAAGGCGACGAGTGGAACTGGGACGCGGCGCCCGATGCGTGGGAACCCGGCGACTACCGTGCGCCCACCTGCGCCACCTGTCACATGAGCGGCATCGGCGAGTTGCAGACGACGCACAACGTCAGCGAACGCCTGTATTGGAACTTGTGGGCGGAGCGCTCGGAAGTGCGCAACTCCAACGATCCCATGAGCCCCCTGCTGGGTGACGGCGAGGCCGGCCGCGAGATGATGAAGCAGGTCTGCCAGGCGTGTCACAGCGAGCTGCACACCGACAACTTCTTCGAACAGGGCGACCGTGCGGTGAATCTGTACAACGTCGCCTACTACGACGAAGCCAAGAAGATGTTGGACGAGCTTGGCGAAAAGGGTCTGCTCGAAGAGAATCCGTGGACCGACGACTTCCAGCTCGTCTACTACCACCTGTGGCACCACGAGGGGCGGCGGGCGCGCCAGGGTTCGCTCATGGCGGGACCGGACTGGGCCCACTGGCACGGGTTCTTCGAGTTGCAGCAGGATCTCTACGAGTTGGAGGATATCTACAACCGGCGCATTGAGACGGGGCAGATCGACTAGCGCGCACGCGCGGAACGTATTTGGGCACCGGCACGGCAGGCAACGGTTGAAACCGTCGCCTGCTACGGGAAACAGGCTCAAGCCTGTTGGGCCGGCCACAAGCCAAGATTGACTGCGAGGGCCTCACCGGCTGTGGTGGGGCCCTCTTTGTTCGCGTGACACATCCCCGATCAGCCGCGTCTGTGATATGATCGAGCCGGGACGCGTCCATTGCACGAGAAGTGAGTCCGGATCGACCATGGCCTACGACTATTATCTCCAGAGCCTCAAAGAACAGATTGCCAAGTTGCGTTACGGCTCCCAGCGGGTGACCGAGCCGGTAGAAGAGGCGGCGGTCGATGCACGCGCCTCGGTGCGGCAACTGTCCCGGGTGCGCGTGGCTGCGTTGCTGCGCGAGCTGCGCGCCGTCCACGGCTTCACCTATGCGCAGATTCAGAACGAGACGGGCCTCTCGCAACAGTTGCTCTTCGACATGGAATTCAAAGACCGGCGGCTGACGCTGGACGAGTTACGCCTGCTCACCGATCTCTACGGCGTGAGCGTGGGCGACGTACTCGGCATTGAGATGGAGTGAAGATCAAATGGAGATCGGGATTTTCTCGCGCATCTTTGCGCGGCCACGCTGGACGAAGCCTTGCCGCCGTGGTCGACCAAGGGCTGCACGTGGTCCAGTTCAGCTACCTCGCCGCAGGCATCGACGACATGCCCGCCGTGATCGACGACGCCATGATCGCCCAGATCAGCACTGACCGTGGCCAAGTATGACATGCAGCTTGCGGGCGTGAGCGGCACATTCAAGCATGATCCCACCCGGACCCCGCCGTGCGTGCTGCGGGGCTGGAGAAGCTGCGGCCGTCATCGCCAGCGCGCCGCCGCATCGGCGCAAGGTGGTCACCCTGTGCACGGGCGCACGCAGCCCGGCGTCCATGTCTGGCGTCACCATCCCGACAACGTCGCCGGAAGCGTGGCGTGACCTGCTGGCGAACATGGGAACCGCCCTGGCCGTGGCCGCCGAACATGGCGTGATGTTGGCGGTGGAGCCGGAGGTGAGCAACGTCATGTCCTCGCCCCCGGAAGGCCCGCCGCCTGTTGGATGAGATGCAGTCACCCCATCTGGGCATCATCATGGACGGCGCCAACGTCTTCCCTTGAGCACCTCGACCAGCAGCGGCATGAAGTTCTTGACGAGGCCTTTGCGCTCTGGGCGACGACAGCGTGCTGGCCCACGCCAAGGACATCTCCCGAGACGGCCAGGCGGGCCACGAGGCTGCGGGCACAGGCCTGCTGGATTACAGTATTATGTCAAGCTTCTGGAGCGGCGCGTACCGCGGCCCGCGGTCGCCACAGCTGACCGAGGCGCAGGCGCCGCAAGTCGTGGCGTTTCTGCGCGGCGTGATCGACGCCGTGGGTGCGATGAGGCGGCCACGCCGGCGCGTCGACAATTGGGGCAAGTGAAAGGCCAGGTCAACGGCGACCTGGCCTTTGCATGGTCGCCTTGTGCGCCTACCAGTGGATCATGCGACGGTCGGTGCGGGAAACAGTGGAGAGACAGCCGTCAGATGCGGTCACGTAGAGCGTCTGCAGGTCCGCATCACCGAAGCAGCAGTTGGTGGGCGTGGCCGGCACCGGGTGAGTCTCAACCCCGCGCGGCCGGTGGGCGTGAACACGTAGATCATAGGCCGGGTCCGCTCTGGGTCAGCCGGCTGTTGGCCACGACGTTGCCGTCCGCGTCCAGGCGCATGCTGCGGTGGGGGTAGAAGTTGTGGAGCACGCGATGGTCGCTCACCGACCCGTCGTCGTTGATGGGATAGGCGCGCAGCTCCCGCATTTCGCCGTCGCCGTACTTGCTCTGGGCCACGTAGAGCGTGCGCATGTCCGGCGTGACGATGAGGCCGTTGGGCGAGGTCGTGTCGTAGGTTACCCGATGGATGGCATAACTGCCGTCCGGCTGTGGGTCCAGCCGGTAGACCGACTCGTGGTCCAGTTCCATGTCGTCACGAAAATCGCCGTAGCGCGGGTCGGTGAACCAGATGCGGCCTAGCTTGTCCACCACCACGTCGTTGGGGCTGTTGAGACGCTTGCCCTGGAAGTGACTTGCCAGCGTGGTGACGGTGCCGTCCGGTTCGTAGCGGACCGCGGCGCGGCCCTTGTGCTGCACCTGCACCAGCCGGCCGGCGTGGTCCAATGTCTGGCCGTTGCCTTCGTACGTCTGCGGGATATGGACCACGCACTCGCCCGACTGGGGGTCGAAGCGCAGGGTGCGGCTGGACGGGATGTCGGTGAAGAAGACGTGACGTCCGTCCCAGACCGGCCCCTCGGTGAAATTGAACGGGCCGGCGACGCGTTCGAACTGCCATTCCATGAGTTTCCTCCTCTTTTCAATCCGCAGCCAGTGAGACCGGTTGTGGCGCGTGCACCGTTGTACGCGCCGCGATGCCGCGCGGCTTGCGGAAGTAGACGGCAAAGACCAGCGTGCCCAGCGAGACGGCGCCGGCGCCGATCAGAAAATGGGCGGTGTAGCCGATGTTGGTGATGACGTAGCCGCCGATCAACGCCATACTGGAGAACGCGATGCCCGCGGTCATCTCGCTCAGGCCGGACATGGTGGGGCGCTGCTCTTCGGTGACCATCTCCATGGTGTAGACCAGAAACGCAGGGTAGCGGATGGAGGCCGCGGCGGTGATACCGATGAAACCTGCAGCCGCGGCCCCCCAAAAGGGCAGCAACGCCAGCGGCAAGAGCGAAATGACGGTGGCGACACCGGCCAGGATGACCAGGTTGCGCTGGCCCCAGCGCGTGGCCAGCAAGGCGACGGAGAGCGCGGCCGGCACCGACAGAATGCGCGCCAGCGATGCGATGAGGCCGATCTGCGCCGTCGGCACATGGAGGCCCTGGTCCATGTAGACATTGAAGAAGGTGTTGGCCGCCGCCATACCGCCCACCTGCAAGATGCGCACCACGGAGACGGCCAGCAACAGGTGCAGATAGGTCCGGTCAAAGGTGCCGATGCGCTTGAGCAAGTTGATGCGTGAGCGGGGCCGGCGCGGCGGTAGATCCTGGGTGGTGCGCACCGCGGTGACGATGCCCGGGATGAGCAGCAGCGCCGCGACCATGAGCGGGACGCGGTAGGGCATGGGGTCCATGGTCGACATGCCGGTCACGCGGGCGACGAGCGCGGGCAAGGTGCCGGCCACAATGCCGCCCGCAAACGCGGCCACGGAGAAGATCGCGGTCTGGGCGGCAAAGGCATGGTTGCGCTGCTCCGGCGTGGTCGCGCCCATGAGGAAGGGCACGCCGTTGACGAAGAAGACGGCATAGCCCAGGAACATGGTCACATAGGCGGCCATGAGCCAGGCGCTCTGCCAGGCCGGCAACCACAGTCCCGCCAGCGGCAGCGTCAGGCTCCCGGCCAGCACGATGAAGAGGCCCACAATCATGGCCCGGCGGCTGCCCCAGCGCTTGCCCAGCTCGCCGGCAGGCAGGCTGGCCATGGCAAAGACCAGCAGTCCCGCCGAGTTGATCTGCCCGATGAACGCGGCATCATAGCCCAGGCGCAGCAGGTAGAGATTGAAGACCACGGCGTAGACGCCGTCGATGATGAGCGTGGCCA
>JAWKOK010000135.1:0-6798 GCA_041391205.1 Caldilineaceae bacterium | reverse complement strand
GTGGAGGCCATGAAGTCGGTGGACGCGCGCGACGAACTCTTTGACGACGCGGTGCGCGCCGTGGCCGAGGCCCAACGCGGCTCGGTGAGCCTGCTGCAACGCAAGCTGCGCATCGGCTACAGCCGGGCCGGCCGCTTGGTTGAGCAACTGGAAGAGGCCGGTGTGCTCGGGCCGGATCAGGGCGGCAGTCTCGGCCGGGCTTACCTGGGCGAGGCGCGCGATGACGCCGCGCCGGCGCCCCCCTTGTCGGCTCAGCCGGACGAGGAGACGGCGCAAGCACAACAGAGCGGACAGTCCAGCGAACCACGAATCTGGTTCTGATTCCCGCGGTCAATCTCCCGAACTGGCGGATCACGTCCATGGAATTCACCCTGCCTCAGCTTGCCGTCTACACATTGCTGGTCTTTCTGGCCGGCGTCGCCGTGCCGTTGCTGCTGCTGCGCGGTGTGCTCCAGGACCGGGAAGACAGTTGTTTTCTGTCATTCGTGCTCGTCGCCATCTTTGTCATCGCCATCGTCGCCGTAGCGGCACTGGTGGTGTTCGGCGTGTAGTCGGCAGCCTGACAACCGCGTACCCCCTGTCAATGCGTAAATCCCGGCGGAAATGAACCGGCGGATTCGACCAGTGGTAGAATGGCCGCACGTCCGCCGTGTTTTTTGCGCCTCCATGACCTAGAAACGTAGATACCATGACCGCACGCACGCCGGCACGTCCGTCGGCCGACGACATCTCTTTTGCCAAGCTCATCGGCACAAGCATCAGCGTCAAGCTGCTGGTCGACACCGGCATGCAGATCTTCAACCCGTTCCTGGAGATCATCACCCTGGGGCTGGGCACCAACATCGTGGTCATGGGCGCGTTGCTGGGGCTGCGCAGCGCCATGGGCCTCTTTGCGCCCATCTTCGGCGCCGTGGCCGACCGGCGCGGCTATCGCCCGGTGATGCAGCTCTCGCTGCTCCTGGGCGCCGCAGGCCTGATCGTAGTCGGGCTCAGCCGCAACGTGTGGATGGCCGCGCCCGGCATGATCCTCATGGGCCTGGGCTTCACGTCGTTCGTCCCCAACATGCACGCCTACTTGAGCGCGCGGCTGCCCTACGCAATCCGGGCGCGCGGGCTGGGCATGATCGAATATTCGTGGGCTTTGACCGGCATCGTGGGCTTATTCGTGGTGGGCCAGTTGATTGCGGTGGCCGGCTGGCGCGTGCCCTTTCTGCTGCTAGGCGGCGGGTTGGCGCTGGGCGCGGTGGTCATGGGCCGGCTGCCCAGTTCCGGCCACACGGGCATGGTGCGGCCGGCGGAACAGGCAGCACGGCTCCCCTTCACCCAACGGGCCGTGGCCTTCTTCGACTTGGGCGAACACGCCGGCTCGACCTACGCCACCATCGTTGCCGCGGCCTTCAACTTTTTCGCCGCCATGCAACTGATGGTCATCTACGGTGTGTGGCTGGGCGACCAATACGGCCTGGGCGCAGCGCAACTGGGGGCACGGTGGCGCTGGTCTTCGGGCTGTTCGATCTGGCGCCAGCGTCTCGGTCAGTCTCTTCACCGACCGCATCGGCAAGCGGCGCAGCGTGCTGGCGGGCGTGGCCGCGGCCACCAGGCCAAGCATCCTCATGCTGTTCAGCTTCAACGTGGGCCTCTTCGCGTTTGTCGGCGCCATCGTCGCGGTGACGCGCGCAGTTGCTTCGAGTTCTCCATCGTCAGCAACTTCCCCCTGCTCAGCGAACAAGCGCCGGCCCATGCGCGCAAGGTCATGACGCTGCGGTGGCCGTGAGCATGCTCGGCGCGACCTCGGCCAGCTTTGCCGCCGTGGTTCTACGCCAACGTAGGCATCGCCGCGGTCACCACCGCGCCGGTCGTGGCCGCGTACACGCCACGTTGCTGCTCATCTTCCTTCGTGCGCGAACACGCCGCCTGACGCCAAATCCGCCGGCTTTCGTAAGCTTTATGCAACCAAATGGGACAGATCCAGGCGTAAGCCACCGGCTAGACTACAAATACAAGAAAGCTGAGCCACAGATGGACACAGATAAACACAGATTTAACTGCAATAACACAAATTTAATTTCGATTTATCTGTAAAATTGCGCAAATATCAGGTCAATACAATACACATATATCTCTTTTTGTGTTTTTTCTGTGTTCATCTGTGTCCATCTGTGGCCCGCCTTTGTTTTCGCGCCAAAGAAGGAGTTTCTGTGAGCGGTCAGACCATTCTCGTCGTGGATGACGAGCCGAGTATCGTCGAAATCGTCACGCTTTACCTGCAGCGGGCCGGGTACACGGTGCGCAGTGCGGCGGACGGCCATGCCGCGCTGCGCGAACTCACTGCGGCGCGGCCGGACCTGGTGGTGCTCGACCTCATGCTGCCCGGCGTGGACGGGCTGGAGATCACGCGCCGGCTGCGCGCCGAGGGCGAAACGCCCATCATCATGCTCACGTCGCGCAGCGAGGAGACCGACCGCATCGTCGGGCTGGAGATGGGCGCGGACGACTACGTGGTGAAACCGTTCAGCCCACAGGAACTGGTCAGCCGCGTGCGCGCGGTCCTGCGCCGCACCGGGAACGCGGCCCAGACCGAACGGGCCGAGGTGCTCCGCTTCGGCCCGGTGCAGATCGACCCGAGCACGCGCCTGGTTACCATTGACGGCGCGGAGATCGTGCTCACGGCCAAGGAGTTCGACCTGCTCTGGATGTTGGCGGGCCACCCGCGCCAGGTCTTCAGCCGCACCCAGTTGCTGGACCGGGTCTGGGGCGAGACCGAGTACCTGGACCCGAGCACGGTCACGGTGCATGTGCGCCGGCTGCGCGAGAAGATCGAACCGGACCCCAGTGACCCCGCCTACATCCAGACGGTGTGGGGCGTGGGCTACAAATTTGAACCGGCAAGCTGACATGGTGATCCAACCCACCCGGCAACCGCTCAACCTGCTGCTGCGCTTTCTCGGCGGCGTGATCCTGGCGCTTTCGGTCACGCTGCTGATCTTCGTCTTCCTCATGCGCCCGCCCGTGGGCGAGTTCGCCAACATGACGCTCTTCCTCTCCATCACCGCGCTGATTTCGCTGCTGGCGGGCTACGGCGCGTACCGCTTCGGCTGGCTCAACCGCTCGCCACGGCTGCGGTGGACGCTCATCAGCGGCTACGTGCTCTCCACCGTGCTCACCTTCATCAACGTGTGGGTCACGGCGCGACTCATGTTCATCAACAAACACGACCTGACGCTGGCCACGATCCTGCTGGTCTTCGCCGCGGGCATCGCCATCGCGCTGGGTTTCTTCCTCTCCAGCACGGTCATCGACAACATCGATGCGCTCAACCGGGGCGCGGCGGCCATTGCCGCGGGCCAGTTGGACATGCGCTGCGGCCGTGACCGGCAACGACGAGATGGCCGAACTGGGCGCGCCTTCAACAGCATGGCCGCAGTTGGAAGTCAGAGCGCAAGCAGCGGAGTTGGACACGCTGCGGCGCAACCCTATCGCCTGGGCCGGGCACGATCCGCGCACGCCGCTGGCGTCGGTGCGCGCCATCGTCGAGGCGCTGGCCGACGGCGTGGTGGAAGACGACGCCACCCGCACCCGCTATCTTCAGACCGCAGCGGACATCGGCGTTGGCCCTGGCTCATCGACGACCTCGAGATGGCCCAGATCGATGCGGGCGGCCCGACGCTGGACATCCAGGCCAACGCCATGACCGACTTGATTTCGGACACGTTGGAGAGCTTTTCGGGGCTGGCGGCGGAGAAGGATTGCGCTGGACGGGGCCGTGCAGCTGGCGATCCGGTGTAGTGCGATGCGCGGCAGATCAGCCGTGTGCTGACCAACCCGTGGGCAACGCGCTGCGCCACACGCCGGGCTGGCGGCCACGTCTTCAAAAGGCGCCTCCCTGCGGACGGCGATGTGCTCGTAGAGATTCGGGACAGCGGTGAAGGCACCCCACCGAAGACTTGCCCACATCTTCGAGCAGTTTTACCGGGCGGAGAAGTCGCGCAGCTGCCGGAGGCGGTGCGGGCTTGGGGCTGGCCATCGCCAAGGGGCTGGTGGAAGCCCACGGCGGCGAAATCCGCATCCGCAGCGTGGTGGGCCGGGGCACGTCGGCATTCTCCTGCCCCGCACCCACGACGTGTGACGGCACATGAATGTTGAGTGCGCACGCCCACATGCGCACGGGCAGGTCCGCTAACTTACACCCAAAAAAATCCAGCACACACGGTACAGTAGTCGGCCAAGGACGTGATGCGCGCTGCGCACTGCGCCCGGTCCGCACTCAGGACCAACGCCAGCGCCGGGTTGTTGGTGCTTGCCGTGGCCGCAATCCTCCACGTTGCCGTGATCGCTGCCCACGAAGATGAGCGTCTCGTCCAGATCCGCAGCGTTCAGCAGGCCGGCCAGGAAGCCGTCGAAGAAGTCTGCAACGTGGCCACCGCACCGGCGAGGTTCCCCGATGGCCTAGCAGGTCGGTCAGCCAATGTTCAAAGAAGACGAAGTCGTACGGCTGGGCCATGTGCCACAGGGCGCGGCCCTTCGCCCGGCGTACACCGGCGCGCCGACGTAGCCCAGTTCGTCGCGCCACGTCATTGGTGAAGTCCGCGGCCAGGGCGCGCCTGGCCACCAGATCGGCGGGTGAGCAGGTCCTGACCGCCGACGGTCGCTGCGTAGGGCACGGCGCGCAGCCGTTTGCCCCGCTTCACCGCCGCAAAGTAGCGATCCGGGTAGGCGTTGACGAAATAGCCCCTTGCGCCCGGCCAAGTGCAGTTGCCGAAAAATGCTGCCCTCGTCCAGCACGGCGTTACCCGCGCGTCTGACGGGGCCCATAGTGCTCGCCCAGCTGCCGGCGCGTTGATGCCGGTGAGGATGGCGGCCTGGCCGGTCGTTTGGGGGCGTCCGAGATGCCCATGTGCGGCGTCTGCGGAGACGAGTTCGGCCGCGGTCGTTTCGAGACGTGCCGGTGGCGGCCACGATCTTGCGCCCGTCCAGCAGCGCGGTGGAGCGTGGGGGAAGTCGCCGGCGGCCAGGGGATTGACGCCGGGCCGTCGTCGCCCAGACCGACGCTGTCGAGAAAGAGGAAGATCACCCGGCGCATGGAGGCGTTTCCGGTCGCTTGGCGCGCGCCGCGCACGCCTCCACCAGCGGCACGATGCGGGCGCGCAGTTCGTCCAGCCCCGTCGCGGCACCCACGTAGGTCAATCCAAGTTTTTCGGCGGCGGCGCGAGCGCGGGCCTCCTCGTCGTGCGCGGGCAGTTGGTTGAGGTAGAGCACGTGGGTGTAGTTGCCGAAGTAGAGCGGGCGCAGTTCGGGGTGCTGCGCAATGCCCAACCCCTTCCAGACCAGCGCGTCAAAGTGGCGGGCGAGAAAGTCGGTGAGGTAGAACGTGCCCGGGTGCGCTTCGTTGTGGGCGGTAAAGACGGCGCCGCCGTAGAAGTCATAGCAGTGTGGGCCGGGGATGCGCACCACGTTGGCGTAGCCGGCCAGCGCCTGGTCCAGCGCACCCGCCGTGCCGCAGTCGCCATAGCCGACCAGGATGACGTCGAACTGGGCGGCCCACGCGTCGACCTTGGCCCGCACCGCGGCCGGGATCTCCTCCGGCGCATTATGCAACTGGGCCGGGACCGCGGTCAGTGCGAAGTCCCAGCCCTCGAGGTTGGCGATGGCGATCAGTTCGCGCACGATGGCGCCGCAGGCAATGATGCCGAGTTTCATGGGAAGGACAGGATTGAGGATTGAGGATTGAAGAATCAAGATTGGGAGACTGGGGAGATTAGAGATTGGGAGATTGAGAGATTGGCGCCGTGCTGCGACGTTTGTGCTCCAATCTCCCAATCTCTAATCTCTCAATCTCCCGGCTCACGGTTCACGCATCACGTTTCACGCGCCGTGACGCCGTGCGCGGCGTGCAGCCGCCCGCTCGGCCCGGCTTTCGGCGCTTTCGATGCCGGCGGCGGATTCGGCCGGCGCGGACGGGCCGGGGATCGGGTCGTCGGCGTGGGCGTCCAGGGCGGCCTTCATGGCGGCGATGTGGGCGGGTGTGCTGCCGCAGCAGGCGCCGATGTAGTTGATGCCCAGACTGCGCATGCGCAGCGCGTAGTCGGCCATGACCTGGGGCGTGCCGTCGTACTGGATCTGGCCGTCCTCGTAGTGGGGCAGGCCGGCGTTGCTCTGGGCGATAAGATAGACGCCCTCCGGTCGATACTGCGCCATCTGCGTCATGACCACCTCGATCTCGCCCGGGCCGTTGCCGCAGTTGGCCCCGGCAAAGCGAATGCCCCAATCGGCCAACTGGCGCACCGCATCGCGCGGGCTCACGCCCATCATGGTGTGGTAGTTGGTGTCAAAGCTCATGGTGGCCGCGATGGGCACGTCGGGCGCAATGCGCCGCGCGCCGTTGATGGCCGCCTCCACCTCGTTGAGATGGCTCATGGTCTCGATGAGGATGAAGTCGATGCCGCCGGCCAGCAGCCCTTCTGCTTGGGCGGCGAACATGGCCTCGGCCTCGTCCATGGAGAGGCGGCCGACCGGCTCGATCAGTTCGCCGCTGGGGCCGATATCGCCCGCCACCAGCGCACCGGTGCGGTCGGCCACGGCGCGGGCCAGTTCGACGCTGGCCTTGTTCAGCTCGTAGACCCGGTCGCCGATGTTGTGGAACTTGAGCCGGGCCACGCTGCCGCCGAAGGTGTTGGTGGTGATGACCATGGCGCCGGCGTCGGCATAGGCCTGGTAGATAGTGCTGATCTTGTCGGGCTGGGTGACGTTCCACAGTTCGGGCGCGCCGCCGTCCGTCAGCCCCACGCTCTGGAGCATGGT
>JAWKOK010000134.1:0-6857 GCA_041391205.1 Caldilineaceae bacterium | reverse complement strand
GACCGCGACCAACACGCCGTTGCCCACGGCGACCAATACGCCGCGGCCGACCGCCACCAACACGCCGTTGCCCCTGAACCATGCGCCCGACGTGCGCAATGAAGAAAATCTCGTCCTCAACGAGGACAGTCGCCTGACGATTCCTGTGCTCAGCAACGACAGCGACCGCGACGGCGATAGCATCGCCATCGCCGCGGTCGAAAACGGCGAAAACGGCACGGTCATCAACAACCAGGACAACACGCTGACCTACATTCCCGCGCCCGACTTCAGCGGCGCCGACAGCTTCCAGTACCAGGTGACCGACGGCAAGTTGACGAGCACGGGCACGGTGACGCTGAACGTGCGCCCGGTCAACGATCCGCCGCGCTTCAGCCTGAGCGCAACACAACTCACCAGCGCTGAGGACGCCGGCGCCCAGACCATCGCCGGGTGGATGCAGGCCATCAGCCCCGGCGCGGCCAATGAGTCGACGCAAGGGCTGCGTGCGGAGATCACTGTCGACAACCCGGCGCTCTTCGCGGCCCTCCCGACCGTCGACGTCACGTCCGGCACGCTGACGTACCAGAGCGCGCCGGACGCATCGGGCACGGCCGCGGGCACAGTGACATTGATCGACGGCGAGGGCGCGGCGTCGGTGGCACAGGCCTTCACCGTGGTCGTGACGCCGGTGAACGATCCGCCCACGTTTGAGATCAGCAACGGGCAGATTACCGTCAACGAGGACAGTGGCGCCCAAGTGGTGGAGGGCTGGCTCGTCAACGCCCGGTCCGGTCCGGCCAACGAGGCGGACCAGACGCTGCGTGCGGACATCACCGTGGCCAACCCGGCGCTCTTTGCCGCGGCGCCCACGGTCGATCCACAGTCGGGCGCAATGCGCTTCACACCCGCGGAGAATGCCGCGGGGAGCACCACGGCGAACGTCGTCGTCACCGACAGCGCCGGGGCATCGTCGGCGGCGCGTGCGTTCACCATCACGATTGCGCCACAGAACGATGCGCCCACAGCTCGGGATGATGCGTTCACCGTGCCTGCGAACGGCGTGCTCACCGGCAATGTGCTGGGCGACAACGGCGCCGGCGCGGACAGCGATCTCGACGGCGACGCGCTACAGGTGGTCACCGTCAGCGGCGGTGCGATGCCCGTGGGCGGCGAGACGACGCTGCCCTCCGGTGCGCATGTGACACTGGGCGGCGACGGCGCACTGCGCTACGACCCGGCGGGCGCCTTCACCGGGCTGGCCGCCGGTCAAAGCATACAGGAGCAGTTCACCTACACCGTGAGCGACAATCGCGGCGGTACGGCCCGCGCCACGGTACGGGTGACGGTCCAAGGCGTGAACGATGCGCCGGTGGCCCGGGCGGACAACTTCGTGCTGGATGCCAGTAGCCGGCTCGAAGCGAACCTGCTGGCCGATAACGGCAACGGCGCCGATGCCGATCCGGACGGCACCGACCTGCGCGTCGCCGGCGTCAACGGCACGCCGGTTGACGGCGAGACGCTGATTGCGTTGCCTTCGGGGGCCATGCTCACCGTGCAGCCCGGCGGCGGGATCAGCTACGATCCCAACGGTCTGTTCGGTACGGGCGGCCGGGATGGCTTCAGCTACACCATCACCGATCAAGGCGGTGCCACTGCGACCGCCGCGGTGGACATTGTCATCAATCCGGTCCTGAACTGAACCCTGTCCTTGGCGCGCACCGGGATGGCGGGTGCGCACACAAGCCACCTGACCCTCACCACCGCATGGATGCCGGCAAATCTGGCCACATCCATGCGGTGGCCTGTCCCTTCCCGGCGTCATTTCCTTCTCATTCTTGAAAGTCGCACAGGCCGCGGCGGATGATCGGGCGTTCTGGTCCGTTCCCGCGGCGGTGCATCTCACTCTGGGAGGCAACGACGTGCTGACCTGTTTAGTTCGCACGCCCTCGTGCGAGGCGGCTGTGCCAAAGCCGAGTCGATGTCACCGTTCGCACGAGGGCGTGCGAACTGGACGGATGTCTGCCCCAAATCTGTGAAAGACCGTTCCCTCGTCGGGCACCGGCCGATCCCGTCACAGCAGCTCCACATGACTTGCAGCGGTAGCGGCTTGCCCCGCCGCGGATCTGTCGTATGCGGCGCGCGCAGTCGAGTTGGACAAGGGACAGAGCCGCTGCTATGATGTCTCGCGGTGATTCCTTACAGAATGTAACACAATTCCCAAACAGCACGCACACGCTGCGGCGTGCGTCCAGGCCGCAGCGGCAATGAGCCGGCAGCGTCTCGCGCGATTCAGTTGCCGAATTACCGCCCGGATTTGCCAGAGAACCACATGTCCCACCGATTTGATCCAGTCAACGCCAATATCCTCGTTGCCGACGACGAAGAATCGTTCCGCACATTACTCACGATTACGCTTGAGCGCGCCGGCTATCGAGTCACCGCGGTGCGCAACGGTGAAGAGGCCCTCGCCACGTTCCAGGAGGGCAAGTTCGATTTGGTCATTCTCGACATCGTCATGCCCAGGTTGGACGGCATCAAGACGTGCGCAGAACTGCGCAAGATTTCCACAGTCCCCGTCATCCTGCTCACGGCACTCAATCGTAGTCAGGATGTGATGGCAGGCTTTCGTGTCGGCGCCGATGACTACATCACCAAGCCCTTTGCGTTCCGCGAAGTGGAGATGCGCATCCACGCCGTACTCCGTCGCTCACAGTGGACGGTGGCGGCGCCTGTCTTCCCCATCATCGTCCAGCGCGGCGTCGAGTTGGACGATGAGGCGAACCAGGTCAGGGTCCACGGGGCGCCGATCCATCTCACGCCCACGGAATACCAGTTGTTACGCGAGCTGATGATTCACATGGACCAGCCGATCTCCAAAGACGAGTTGTATGCGCGGGTATGGGGTGCGCACACCGGCACAACCACCAACGTGGTTGAGGTCGCCGTCCGGCGGCTGCGCGAGAAGTTGGAGCCTGATCCGTCGGACCCGACTTACCTGGTGACTGTGCGCGGCGCGGGATACAAGTTTTCCACCGAACAGCCGCGGGAGCGTTGAAAGCCGGAGCACCATGATACGATTGTTACGAGGCGCCGTGCAGGGACGCGGCAAAGATTATCTCTTGATCGAGTTGGGCGGGGCGAGCGGCGGCATGGGCTTCAAGGTACACGTGCCGGACACCATGCGCCTGGAAGCGCAGCTCAATGATGCGGTTACGCTGCATACCTATTTGCAGGTGCGCGAGGATGCACTCACCCTGTTCGGCTTCAGCAGCGAAGAGGAGTTGGACCTCTTCGAACTGTTGCTCAGCGTCAACGGCGTCGGTCCCAAAGTTGCCCTGTCCACCCTGTCCACGCTGAGCCCGGACGCCCTACGCATGGCGCTGGCCAATGAGGAGCCGGCCGTCATTGCCCGCGTCCCCGGCATCGGCAAGCGGACCGCGGAGAAGATCGTGCTGGAGTTGAAGGACAAAGTGGGGCCGCCTGCGGGTGCGCTGGAGACCCTGGCCCAGTCCATGAACACGGACGGCGAAGTGATCGAAGCGCTGATTGCCCTCGGTTACAGCGTCGTCGAAGCGCAACGCGCCATCCAAGCCCTGCCGGACGATGTGCAGGGGGTGGAAGAACGGTTGCGCCTTGCGTTGGGACAGTTCGATCGCTAGTTCAATGCGCATTTTCCCGCCAAACTCTTTGACAGGTCCCGGTCACAGCCGTATAATTCCATAGGATTGGGGACAATTGATCATTCGATTTTTTACGATGGGAACGTATTATGGCTGAAGTGCAAACGCTCCGGCGGGGCAACATTTTTGAGGAAGATAGTCAACTGTGGCGTGTGCTCGAATATCAGCATATCAAGGTTGCACGCGGCGGCGCCACCATCCGCGTCAAGGTGCGTAACCTGCGCACCGGGTCGACGGTGGAAAAGACCTACAACAACGGGTCACGTGTCAACGATGTTCGTCTGGACAAGGCGGAGGTGCAATACCTCTACACCGACGGCGAACTCTATCACTTCATGAACACGGAGACCTTTGAGCAGATCGCGCTGACGCCTGAGGCGCTGGAAGGGATCGTCGAGTTCTTGACGGACAATCAGATTGTGGTGCTCGAAACCTACGAACGCGAGCCCATCAACATTGACCTGCCGACGACGGTCGATCTCCGGGTGGTGTGGGCCGAGGCCGCAGTGGCCGGTGACACGGCCAACACGCCGAGCAAACAGGTCGAACTGGAGACGGGCTATCGTCTGCAGGTGCCCATGTTCGTCCAGGACGGCGACGTGATCCGGGTGGACACACGCACCGGTGACTACGTCACACGCGTCAAGCAGTAGGAACCCGCATCATGGGGTGCGCCCTTTGAGCGGATTTGATTTGCTCTTTGGCAGAGATCTCAGTATACTTCTGCCAATGCTTGCCGTTGTAGCTCAGTTGGTAGAGCGGCTCACTCGTAATGAGCAGGTCATCGGTTCGAGTCCGATCAACGGCTTTCCAGTCATTCCGGCGGAAATGGGCCGGCAGTCCCCCAATGGTAGAGATGCCGAATTTCCGGCGTGGTATGTACGCCGTATTGAACAAGGCCTTCCCGCGGGGAAGGCCTTGTTTTTTGTCCCATCTCTGGTATAGTGCAGCGTAAAACCACTGTGGATGCAGACCTCGAGCAGGACCGCGGTATGTGCACAAAATACTCGATTTTGATTGCGGAAGATGACGCCGTCATGCGCAACGTCATCAAGGTAAGTCTTGAACGCAACGGTTTTCGTGTTGAAGCCGTCGGCGACGGCATGGCAGCATTGCACAGCTTTGGCGAAGGTCAATATGACCTCGTCATCCTGGACATCCGTATGCCCGAAATGGACGGCTACGAACTGTGCCGCCAGCTACGCAAACGCACCACGGTGCCCATCATCATCGTGACCAGCGAATCGGACATCGACGACGTCGTCAGCGGCTATGAACTGGGCGCCGACATCTACGTGACCAAGCCGTTCAGACCAAACGAGTTGGTGCTGCGGGTGGAAGCATTGTTGCGCCGCGTCGAGGTGGGCAAGCAGCAGAATGACGAGGACCGTCTGCTGGCCGGCACCATCGTGGTCAATCGTACGACGCATCAAGTACTGGTCGATAATACTGAAATCGAACTGACGCCCAACGAGTATTCCATGTTGTGCTATTTTATGGAACATCCCAATCTGCCCATCAGCAAAGATGAATTGTTGCGCGAAGTGTGGGGATACACGGAGGAGGACGACGCCAATCTGCTGCGGGTTACGGTGCGGCGTCTGCGTGCGAAGATCGAGCCGGTACCGTCCGACCCCACCTATCTGCAGACCGTGCGTGGCATCGGCTACGTCTTTGTCACGTCTTGAACTACGCTACCAGTCGAACCAGCCCTGGCGATATAGCTGGAAGAAGCCGTACGCGAGATAGACGATGATCACGACGGCGAGGACACGAAAAATGCGGTCGCGCTGGGCCCACATGCGTTGCGATTCCGCCCACACCGTGCGCGGGCGGAAGGCGATCACCAACAACAAGAGAATGATCAGGATCAAAATCCGGCGTAGACTCACATCAGCACTCGTGGTTCTATTTGCAGACCCGCTGTCGAGGTCATCGACTCACCTCTCTGCCGCCGTAGACACACAGTCCCATGTTTAGCGGCGCCGTGCTTCCTGCACCGACCCTCTGGGTACTACTCTGGTTCATGGCCCTGGCCGCGGCCAAGATCCTCTTGCGGCGCGCCCCACGCCACGTCGGCGTCTGGGCCGATCTGGGGCGACGCACGTTGATCCCCTTTGCCGCACTGCTGACCGGCGCCGTGTCGCCGCGGCTCATGGGCTTGACCCTGATCGACTGGAAAACCAGCCTCAGCCTGGGGATCGGGTTGATGGCCGGGTTCGCCGTGCTCTTTGCGCTGGTGCGCATGGGCCAACCCGCACCCACCCGGGAGCTACGGCCTGGGCTGCCGCTGCGCATTGTCCACAGCGGCGCCGCCGAGTTCGCGTGGTGCTTTCTCCGGGCTGCCGTGTGGGAAAGCATCCTGCTCTCCGGGCAAACCCTGACCCTGCCGGCCTACTGGGCAACGTGGGGCGCGGCCCTGCTCATCCTGCCCGATCTTCTGCTGCAACGGGACCATACGCCGGCGCGCCTGGTCCGTGTGGCCATCTTGATCGCGACCAGCGTGCTTTACATCTACACACGCAATTTCTGGCTCTGCTGGATCCTGCATGCGCTGTTGGCTCTCATGTTCGTCGGGGTGCCCCTGACGCGCACGCCGCAAACCCAGGCCGCACAAGTCCGTGACCGTGTCTGACGCCCGCTGCATGCCCAAAGCACGGGCTGAAAAGCAACCGTGATCGATCCGCAAACAAACGGTGCGCCGCTCTACTCACGACGCACCGCCAATCTGTCTATCGTTGGGAAAAGCCCCGAGCCGCGACCGTCTCAGATCAAGAAGCCGACCACGATCATGAGCACGATGACCACGAGCGACACCAGGAACAACTGGCGCAAGTCGCCGAGCACGTAGGCGTACTCAGTGCCCCAGTTGACGTCACGCACGCTGGACGCGGCGCTCTCGGCCGTGGCGGCAGTCGATGCGGCCGGCACCATGCCCTTGTCTTTGTACAGATCGCCATAGTTGCGCGACGTGCTCTTGCTGGACGGTCGCTTGCTCTTGCTACGCTGCTTCTTGCTGGTGGCCATAAGGTGGTTCCTTCAGTCAGATTCGAATCGGCACAATTGCAGCAATTATAACCGGGATCGGCGCCGCGCCCCAAAATCGTGCTTTTCCCGCAGAATCAGCGAGGGCGGGCTAGCGCCGGCGCAGTCGTGTGTGCACGCGCTCTGCCACGAGCTTGGCGTCCTCGAAAC
>JAWKOK010000133.1:0-6870 GCA_041391205.1 Caldilineaceae bacterium | reverse complement strand
GGCGTCAGACCGTGAGCACCTCCGCGACGACGCCGAGGCGCGCCAGATCTCGCTCGATCTCCGGTTTGTAGATGGGGTTCATCACGATCACCAGATCGGGGCGGTAGTCGACCAAAAATTCGGGGCCGATGATTTCGTGGCCGGTGCCGGTCATGAACGTCCCGTGCCGCTTGGGGTTGATGTCCACGGCGTAGCCGATCTCGTCACGCAGCCCGACCGAGGTCAAGAAGGCCACGCCCTTGGACCCGGATCCCCAGATGACGGCGCGCTTGCCCTGCTGCTGCAAATGCTGGAGTTTGTGCTGCCAATAGTGCAACTTAGCCAGCACATTGTCGCCGAAGTAGTCGACGCTCTGCATCACCGCAGCCAGTGCCTCCGCATCGACCGGGGCCGAGGCATTGGCTGCCATGGCGACCGGGCGCGCTTCGATGGTCAGATACTGGTCGTCGTACTGGGTCGCCACGTCCAGCACCTGGAAGCCGCTGCTCTCAAAGAGGTAACGCAACGACACGGGGGTGAAGTACGAGCAGTGCTCGTAGTACACGTCCCAGAACGCCAGGTCGTTGAGGACATAGCCGCCGTTGGGAATCTGGAAGAAGACGGTGGCATTGGGGCGGTCGCCGATGGAGCGGCGCACGGTCTGCAAGAACTCGGCCGTATTTGAGATGTGCTCCAGCGTCATCTTGCAGCAGATGAAGTCGCCGGTGTAGTTCGTGTACTTCTCCGCGTAGAAATCGCTGATGAACGTCAGATTCGGGTCCGCGGCGGCCTCGGGCACACGGCCGGCATACGCGGGATCGAAGCCGATCCCCTGCACGTTGCCCAGCCGGCTGAGCAGCGCCAGGAACTCGCCCTGACCGCAGCCGATCTCCACCACCTGTTTCCCCGCCAACTCGTAGCGGTCGATGAGCCGCTGCGCCAGATCCGTGTGAAACTTGTTGAAGGTGGGCGAGTAGGCCTGGGTCGACTCGTACCGTTGCGAGTATTCGTGAACTTCAGGTCGAAACGCTACATTGGAGACGAAGCCGCAGTGGGCGCACGCCCCCAGACGGATGTCGCCCGTCGGGTAAGTGACGGCGTCTTCGCGTGTGTCCATGAGCAGAACGCTGTGGACCGGCACGTTGTGCACTTCGTAGAAGACGGTCATTTTGTCTTGCCCACAGTTGGGGCAGCGATAGGTCCCGTCAGTGGCGGACACGTCGCTGGCGGGCAGTGCCTCGGTCTTGAGATCTGGCGCTGTCATTCAATGCTCCCTCACAGTTCAAACGGGCCGAGCGCTTGTGTGCAACTCGGCCCGTGCAATCCATGTGTACCCGCGCCTCAAAAGGCCACGGCTTCCGGTTCGACAACTTGGGGCTGAGGAATCGGGACGACGAATTTGCCGCCCGCCTGCCGGTAGGCTTCCTGTTGCTCCATGATCTCCTTGGCAAAATTCCAAGCCAGGATCAGCGTGTAGTCGGGCGCGTCGTCCACGAGCTTCTGGGGCGCGAAGATCTCCAGATGATTGCCGCCCATGAAGCGACCGTGCTTGTACTTGTTGAGGTCCACCACGTAGTCGAGGTAGCGTTTGTCCACGCCGCAATAGCTCATGAGCGTGGTGGCTTTGGCGGTCGCGCCGTAGCCCGCAATGCGATAGCCCTCGCCCTTCAGCTCGTCCAGAATGGCCAGCAGCCCTTCCTTGATGCTGCGCACCCGCTCCGCAAAGTCTTGATAGAAGTCGATGCGATCGACCTTGCGCTCCTGTTCCTCGGCCAGCAGGGTGTGCACAGCGGGCTGCACGTCCTCGCGCTTGCCCACGAACATGCGCAACGACCCGCCGTGGATGGCCACCCGCTTTACGTCGTTGAAGTAGAGGCCGTGGCGCCGGAACAGCCGGTCCAGCGCGGTCACGGAGTAGTAGCAGAGATGCTGGTGGTAGATCGTGTCGAACTCGCCATGATCCACCAGGTCGACCACGTAGGGCGCTTCGATCACGGCGACGCCGTCGTCTTTGAGCACGGTGGCGATCGCGGCCACAAACCCGTTGAGATCGGGGACGTGGGCCAGCACATTGTTGGCCAGGAAGACGTCGGCGCGCTTGCCTTCCGCCACCAATTGCTGGGCAAGGTCGCGCCCGAAGAAGGTGATCAGCGTCGGGATGCCCTCTTCCTGGGCCTTGGTCGCGGGCGCTTTGGACGGGTCGATGCCCAACACCGGGATGCCCCGGGCCTTGAAGTTGCGCAGCATGTAGCCGTCGTTGCTCGCCGCCTCCATCACCAGGCTCGATTCGTCCAACGCCTTGGTCTCCATGATGTACTCGGCGCTGGCGCCAAAGTGGCGCAGCAGCGACGGCGAGACCGACGAGAAATAGGGATATTCCGCGTAGAACAAGATTTCCGGGTCAACGGTCTCAAGAATTTGGGCCAAGCCGCAGTCGGCACAGAAGGCCAACGTGAGCGGCGCCTTGTATTCCGGCTGCTCCAACTGCGTCGCGGTGAGCAGACGATCGGCCAGCGGCGTTTCGCCGAACGCGAGGATGGTGTCCAACCGTGCCGAGCCACAGGAGCGGCAGGTGGTTTCATGCGTATAAATGGAGTTCATATTGATGTCCAAATGAGTCAGTCAAGGCCAGACCACAGCAGCGGCCCGGTCCGCAGACGGGTGAGTCAATTGCGGCGCCTTCCGGGCTAGGGTGATTGCGGCGGCAATTTGCGATTCACAAACCAGGTTTCTTCGAGAAACCTGGTTTGTGAGCATAGGAACTTGCGCCACAGTGCCTAGACGGCCGGCAGCGCCTCGCGCCAACGCAGGTCGTCCCCCACGCGTCCTTCCGCGATCAACTGCTTGATGTGATGGATGCGGCGGTAGCGCGGGCCTTCGAACTCACCGGCCTGCAGGTCCACGGCACGGTAGGCGGCCAGCAGTTCTTCGGCACCCTTGCGCGCGTCCCACTGGGGCTGGAAGTTGGGCAGAAGTTGTTCGATCTTGCTGCAATTGACGCGGTAGTTGCGCTTGTCGGGGCCGGCATCGGGCGCGAACTCCAGGCGGCTGTTGGGCACCACATCCACCACGATCTCGGCCAGTTGGCTGATGCGGTAGTTCTCGGTGGTGCGCCCCACGTTGATGGCCTGGTTGTGCACCACCTCGCGTGGCGCCTCCAGCACGGCCAGGAAGGCGCGGGAGATGTCTTCAATGTGCACGATGGGGCGCCACGGAGTGCCGTCGCTCTTGAGGTAGACCAGGCCGGTGGTGTAGGCCCACGCCACGAGATTGTTGAGCACCAGGTCGAAGCGCAGGCGCGGCGACACGCCATAGGCCGTGGCATTGCGCAGGTAGACCGGCGTGAAGTTGTCGTCGGCCAGCTTGGCCACGTCCTGTTCCACGCGCACCTTGGAGACACCGTAGGGCGTCACCGGATTGAGCGTTGCGGTCTCATCGACCGGCGCGTCGCCCTGGGCGCCGTAGTTGCTGCACGAAGAGGAGAAGACGTAGCGTTCCACGCCCACCTGCTTGGCCAGTTCGGCCAAACGCACGGACGCACGCCAGTTGATGTCGTAGGTCAGGTCGGGGTTCAGGTCGCCCAGCGGATCGTTAGAGAGGCCGGCCAGGTGGAGAATGGCGTCCATGCCTTCCAGATCCTTGGCCTCCACGTCACGGATGTCTTTCTTGATTTCCAGGATGCGCGGCACGTCATCGCCGAAGGTACAACCTTCAAAGAGATTGCTGTCGAGACCGAAAACGTCATACCCGGCCTCAGCAGCATGGGGGTCAGAATGGTGCCGATATAGCCGTTGTCCAGTAACCGATGCGCGCATAGTTGATCAATCCTCCCAAAGTTTCCAGGGTGCGTGCCCATGTCCACATCTGTTCCAAAATATGTCGTTCGCGCAGTGTATCCATACATTGCCAGAGAATCGATGCTTGTAGGCCATCAACTGCCCGTCACACGCCGACCGCCCAGCGGCGTGCTCCCATGGTCTCATCGCCGTCAATATAGTCAAAGACGCCAGTGTCGCACACGAAAGAACGCGCCGTTGATCCACCCCTCATGGATCTGGGGCTCTCCTGGAACTCCCTGATGCGATCGCCGTCAAACTCCATATAGCCGTAGCACCGGCTGTGCACTAACGATCCCAACGTGCGGAAGCTTTGCCGTGGGTACGGTGAAACGCCAGAAGCTTGTCGAGATCGACATTGGCAGACACCGTACCGCAGGTCAACATGAACGTGTCGTCGCCCAATGCGGAGCCAGGCGTTTGATGCGCCCGCCCGTCATGGTCTCCTGCCCCGTGTCGATCAGTTCAACCGTCCAGTCCGGCTGATACCCGCCGTTCATGGAGATGTCGCCCGTGCGCAAGTTGACCTTCAGGTTGCTGCTGAAGCGCGGCGTAGTCCACCATGAACCGCTTGATGACTTCGCCCTTGTAGCCCAGCGCAATCACGAATTCGCTGTGCCCGAAGTGGGCATAGTGGCGCATGATATGCCACAGGATCGGCTTGCCGCCGATCTCGTCCATCGGTTGGGTTTGCTGACCGTCTCCTCCGACAACTGACCTTACTCTCCTGCCAGAATTGCGACCTTCATCCAGCATTCCCCTTCTCACTTGTGCCTGTCATCCATACGATATCTTACGCTAACTGCCGGGAACCATCCGACGGGAGCAATTGTCATGTATATTATCGTTGCAACCCAAATTTTCCTTCGGATATGGCCACAAGCGTAACCAAGACCGCCCAGAATCGCCCGTCTCATGCGCACCCAGCCGGTGGCGGCATTCATGTCCGCCCGTCGGAGAACGTGATGATTCCGGTACCCAATTGAGGTTCACCGTATCTCATTCAGGTTTCCACCGTCAATAAATGCAGACCCACCGCATGTGGCTGCCCAATCTTTCGGAGTCCGGAAGGCGAGGGATCATGCACTCGCCGGACAAACCTATGTCGTAGAACGCACCGGTCAATCAACAGCGTGAATTCGGCCGCGGACAAGGCTCGCGGTACAGACAACCGTACGCACCGGTCCACAGGTGACCCGTAGCCCCGAAAATGTGATGGTGGCGAGGCTTTCCGGAACACGAAAGTCGTCCCGCACACGTTTCCGGTCCGTGCGTCAGATTTGATCGTACGGCATAATGTATGATACCATCAGGGTGCCTGCTTTAGAAGCGGGGTAGGTTGACAGATCTTGAGAATCCGCTGGGCTTGGCCCGTACTCAGACGAACGCTCACGCTTCATTGAACTGCACATGCAAGACTTCGACACACCAATTTGGCCCGTACGAAATCAGCGATGAACTAGGCCGTAGTCCGTTATATACAGTCTATCTACGCGTATGAGCGCAGCCGGGATCGCCATGTAGCGCTCAAGATACCCACCGAGCGCATCCGTGGGGTGGCAGAATTAGCGCCCAGTTCCTCCGCGCGGGGAGACAGGCACAGAGCCTCGATCATCCCCACATCGTCCCCGTCTGCGACGTCGGCGAAATTGACGAGTACCCCTACATTGCGAGCAGCTACATTCCCGGCGTCACCTTGCGCCGTTGGTTGGCAGCGCATGATGGTCCGGTTTCGTCGAAAGAATCCATTCTTGTGCGCCAGATCGGTGCAGCTCTTGAGTACGCAAATCGGCACGGTGTGATTCACGGTGCGATCCACCCGGATAACGTGATCGTCACCGATGATGGTGAAGCCGTCGTTACGGACTTCGGCCTTGCTGCCGTCAACATGGCGGCCACCGGCGGCAGGCCGGAAGAATCAGTGCATCCGGCTGACTTGGTCTACATTGCGCCGGAACAGTTTCAACCCAATGCCGCGTGGGGCGCCAGCACCGATGTTTATGGCCTTGGTGTGCTCACCTATTTCATGTTGACGGGCGAGCTACCCTTTGCGGTCAAGGACGTGGCCACTCTGCGCCGCGCCATCATTGATGATCTGCCCACACCGCCGGAGCAGTACAATCCTGCCATTCCCGGCGGCGTTGCCTATGTCTTGAAGTTTGTGTTGGCCAAAGAACCGGGAATGCGCTACGCAACGCCCGCGGAATTTGCGGCCGCACTCCAGGAAGGCTTGACGTGGTCCGCAGTCGATGCCGGCGGGCGTACCGGAGGCGCGTCGACTTCGCGTCGCGGCGGCGGTCGCCGGCGCGGGGCCGTGGCAGTCTTGGCTGTTTTGGCGCTGCTGGCCATCGTGGCGGCGGCCCTGTTCCTGCTGCGTGGTAATCCCATGCTCAACACTGCGACCGTGCTGCCCGGAGACGATGACGCACAAGGCGTCGCGCAAGTCGCCACGTCAACCGCCACTCTTACTCCCACAGCCACGCTCACGCCCACGGCGGAGACACAGGCGGAGACGCAGGGCGCGGGCGGCCTGCCCGCGCCCACATCCACGCCTGCCGAGGATCCGGCGACTGATGAAGCCACCGAAGTTGCCACAGCGGGGGCTGACAGCGAGGCAACGGACGAACTGTCTTCTGTGGCCACCGCGACTTCCGCGGCGGCGGACAGCGCCACCGCGACTGCGCGCGAAGGCGCCACGCCCACGCCGGCAGGTGACACCGCAGCGAACACGGCCGATGCAACGCCGGCCGCCGCGACAACCGCCGGCGACGGTCAGGATGGGGATGCTCCCGTCATCGCGGCAGGAGATCCAGGCATCAGCGCGACCGCCACGGTGACGTCAACTGTGACGGCGTCAAACGTCGCGACCCGCACGAACAGCGCGCAGGTGGCCATTCTCGTGCCCACGCCGACCAAATCGGCAACGGCCACCGCCACATCTATCCCCACCGCGACCGCCACCAACACGCCCGCGCCGACGGCAACGAGCACACCGCAACCGACCGCGACCGATACTCCGGCGCCAACGGCCACCAGCACATCCATCCCGACCGCG
>JAWKOK010000132.1:0-6978 GCA_041391205.1 Caldilineaceae bacterium | reverse complement strand
TGTGGTCCAGGCTTTCGGCCAGGTTGCGATGGCAGACCAGGTCGTTGCTGCCGTTGACGTTCATGGCGCACGAGCCGCAGATGGCGTGACGGCAGGACTTGCGGAAGGTGAGGCTGCCGTCGATCTCGGTCTTGATGTGTTGCAGCGCGTCCAGCACCGTGGTGTCCACCGTCATGGGCACGGTGAACTCCTCCATCCGCGGCGCGGCGTCCACATCGGGATTGAAGCGCTGGACGCGCACGACCGCCGTGTTGCCTCGTTTGATCGCGTCCGACGCCTTGCGGGGAAACAGAAAATCAAACATGTGTAACTCCTGCTGATAGGGAGCGGATCAGTATTTCCGTTCCTGCGGCGGATACTTGTCCCAGTCGATGACCACGTCCTTGTAGCTCAGCTCGGGACCGTCCTCACGCTTGTGCGCCAGGGTGTGCTTGAGCCAGTCCGTGTCATCCCGTGCCGCAAAATCCGTGCGCGAATGGGCGCCCCGACTCTCCGTGCGGGCAATCGCGCCGTCAACCACAACTTCGCTGAAGGTGAGCAGGTGCTCGGCCTCGATGGTGGCCAGCAGATCCGTGTTGAAGCGGCTGCTCTTGTCCATGGTGCGGGCGTGCTGGAATCGTTCCTTGAGCGCGGCGATGTCGGCCTTGGCCTGGGCCAGCCGCGTCCCATCGCGGAAGACGCCCACATTGTCGGTCATGGTCTGCTTGAGTTCCTGGGCGATGTGCTCCACCGACTCGTCGCCCTCCCGGTCCAGGATGGTGTGGATGCGGGCGCGGTTGCGTTCCGCCGGGTCCGGGCCGTCGATGGTGTGCAGGATGCCGTTGGCCCGAATGTAGTCGGCGATGGCAAACCCGGCGCGCCGGCCAAAGACCGACGCCTCCAGGAGGCTGTTGGTCCCCAGGCGATTGGCCCCGTGCACGCTCACACAGGCGCATTCGCCCGCGGCAAAGAAGCCGATCACCGGTTCGCCGGCGGCGTTGGCAATCACCTGGCCGTCGGGCGTGGTGGGGATGCCGCCCATGCTGTAGTGGGCCGTGGGCTGAATCGGCACCATGCCGTCGATGGGGTCCACGCCCACGAAGTTGATGGCGATATCACGCACCTGGGGCAGTCGCTCCAGGATCTTCTCGCGGCCCAGATGGCGCAGGTCCAGGTAGACGGCCTGGCCGTTGTCGCCCACGCCGCGCCCCTCGTTGATCTCCGTCTGCTCCGAGCGGCTGACCAGATCACGTGGCGCCAGCTCCATCTTCTCCGGTGCGTAGTGCTCCATGAAGCGCTCGCCGGCCTTGTTGATGAGGTAGCCGCCCTCGCCCCTGACACGCCTCGCTCATGAGGATGCCGTGTCGGCCAGCCGGTGGGGTGGAACTGGACGAATTCCATGTCCATGAGCGGCACGCCTGCGTTGTAGGCAATGGCCACGCCGTCGCCCGTGTTGGCAAACGCGTTGGACGTGATCTTCCACGCCCGCCTGCAGCCGCCGGTGCCGTCATGACCGCGCGGCGCGCATGGTGATCTCGCCGGTGAGGATGTCCATGGCCACGACGCCCTTGCAGACGTTGTCCTCGACGATCAAGTCCAGGCAATACCATTCGCTGTAGAACTTGACGTCTTCTGGCGCAGCGCCCGTTCGTGGACCGTGTGCAGCAGCACGTGGCCGGTCCAGTCCGCGGCGAAGCAGGCGCGCGGGGCGCTGTGGCCGCCGAAGCGACGCTGGTTGATGCGCCCGTCCGGCGTGCGGCTGAAGACGCAGCCCAGATGCTCGTACTCGTAGACGATGTCGACGGCGTCTTTGACCAGAATCTCGATGGCGTCCTGGTCGCCCAGCCAGTCCGACCCCTTGATGGTGTCGAACATGTGCAATTCCCAGTCGTCCACCGGTGTGTCACCCGGCGGCACCTGTTCCAGCGGTCCGCGCGGACCCGTCCCCGCCACCGGGCGCGTGTTGCCCAGGGACGCGGCAATGCCGCCCTGAGCCGCACCGCTGTGGGAGCGCAAGGGATGGATCTTGGAGAGCACGCCGACGTTGTTGACGCCCTCGCGCGCGGCGACCATGGCTGCCCAAGTTCCGGCCAGCCCGGCCCCCACGATGATGACGTCGTGGATGATTTCGTTGTTTGCCATACTGTCCCCGTAGGTCATTCTTGGCGCAGGTACACCGGCTGAGACAGACTGATGACCACAGTGGTTCTGGGGGAGTCCCCGCCGAGACCTGTATTCGATTGGAGGATTGGCTACCGTCTATGGAGGTACTTTAACCGGGAAATCGCGGTTGTCGTAGGGTCAATTGTCCCAAGTCGGAGACCAAATACGGGGCTTTTGTCCCGAGTCGTCGTTTCAAGGCCAGTTTCCGCGCGCGTTGACGGGCTGTGTTGGCCCGCCAACGCGCGAATAGTGCCTATGCGAGTGAGACGCTCGACGATGTGGAAAACCCTACCAGAGACCGAGAACCTTCCACCACAGACCGCCGACGCCTAGCCAGATGACAATGTTCACTACGCTGACCATGAGACCGAGTTTCCACCAGCTCCCCGTATCCACATAGCCCGACCCGAAGTAGACCGGCGCGGGGCCGGTGCCGTAGTGCGTCATGCTGCTGAAGAGGTTGCTGAAGAAGCCCAGCACCAGCGCCGCGAGCATGGCCGGCGTCCCGACGGCAATGGCCACGACCAGAAAGGCTGAGTACATGGCGCTCACATGCGCCGTGTTGCTGGCAAAAAAGTAATGACTGTAGAAGTAGACCAGGCTCAAAATCAGGAACGCAGGCAACCACGGGATCCCGCCGACCTTGCCCGCCATCCAATCGCTGAACCAAGGGATCAACCCCAAGGTGTTGAGAAACGTAGCCATCATGACCAACGCTGCAAACCAGACCAGCGTGTCCCACGCGCCCCGTTCCTTGAGGACGTCTTCCCACGTCAGCACGCCGGTGATCAGCAGCATGCTCAGCCCGACAAATGCCGTGGTTGTGGCGGCGATGCCGAGGGTGCTGCCGAAGATCCACAGCGAGATCAGCAGCACGAATGCCACCAACATGATGATCTCATTGGTCGAAATGCGGCCCATCTTCTTGAGTTCGCCCTTGGCCATGTTGGCGGCCTCCGGTGTGGACTTCACCTCCGGCGGGTAGATTTTGTACAGGAAGAGCGGGACGACCAGTAGACTCAGCAGGCCGGGTACCAGCGCTGCAATCGCCCAGAGCGTCCACGAAATCTCAACGCCCTGGTCGCCGGCCAGTTTCGCAGCCAGCGGATTGGCCGCCATGGCCGTGAGGAACATGGCGCTGGTGATCACCAGTCCCTGGAACGAGGCCTGGATCAAATAGGCGCCCAGCTTGCGTTCGGTGCCGTCGTCCAGACCTTGCCGTATGCTTGTGAGATCGAACGCAGAATCGGGTAAACGATGCCGCCGCCGCGTGCCGTATTGCTGGGGATGGCGGTACGGACAGATCCGTGGCGATCAACCCATAGCTGAGACCCAAGGTTCGGCTTGCCGACGGCAGCCATAAACATGTAGGCGATCGCGCACCGAGGCCGGTCTTGATGAACCGCGAGATGAAAAAGGCGATGACGATTAGCCAAATCGTCAGATTGCCGAATCCGCTCAGCGAGTCACCGATGCTCAAGGTTCGGTGAGCGCCGTCACCGTGATACCGGTGAGCGCCACCGCGCCCATGGGCATGGGTTTCAGATGATGCCCACGATGGTGCCGACAAAGATCGCCAACAAGTGCCAGGCCTCAATGGCCACACCCTCGGGCCAGGGCGCCAAACCAGATGACCGCACCGATTGCGACAGCCAACAAGAGCGGCAGGAATTTAACGCCGTGCCACTCCAAGGTTCGGAATACGTGAGTCGAAGGTGAGGGTAATGCCGAGGATGACATTGTCGTTTCCTTTTGGCTCATTGGCTGGACTACAGTGCACGATAGACGACTTGGTCGTTCTTGGTTCGCTAAAAACCCATTGCATTGCGGCGCAAATGCCACGGCGGAAATTCGGTATCTCTACATCTGATAGGGACCGTGGGGCCGACATCACCGGGATTACTTCTATGCGTCTACATCCTATACTTTAGAGCCAGCCGCATGTTCGCCATAGGGTCATTTGTCCTCTGGTGTTTGGGAATTATTTCACAAATGGTGCGGAATGGACTGAGCATGATCGGGAAAAGTGCCGGGAATGCGATCAGAAGTTGTCTCGGCCAGGGGCCGAATGACGTTGGTCGCGGTTCAGGGCGCTACTCGGCAGATGTCCACGTCGGCGGACATGCCCCAGCGCAGACCGCCCGGCTGCTCGTCCAGTTGGATCTTGACGGTGTAGACGACGTCGCCGCCGATGATATCAACCTGGGGGGCTGAATTTGGGTGACAACGCCGGCGACGGTGTGCACGACAGCGCTTCGATCAGCACGTCGACGCTCTGACCGACGGCCACGCGCCACGTCCCGCTCGCTGAGATCGGTGGTTTCCACCTGCAAGTGGGCCAGGTCGGCCAGGGTGAGCACGACCACGCCGGGCTGGGCCATCTCGCCCGGGTTGATGTCGACGGCGGTGACCGTGCCGGCGAAGGGCGCCGTGAGCGTGAGCGCGTCCAGCTTGGCCTGGGCCCGGGCCAGCTCGGCCTCGGCCTGGGTGACGGCGACCGCGGCCGCGGCGAAGTTCGCCGTCCGCGCCGCCGGTGAGCCAAGTCGGTTGGGCTTGGGCGCTGCGTACCTGCGCAGTCGCTTCGGCCGCACGCCCTTCTTCCCGAGCGACGGCTTCGTTCCCAGCGCGGCTTCCCGCTTCGGCGATGCGTGCTTGCGCGGTCGCAGCGGCCCCGGTCAGGTCAGCGGCGCGTCGTAGCAGGCCTGGGCGGCCTCCAGCGATGGTCGCTTCCTCCAGGTGCGACTCTCGGGCGCATACCCACATTGCTCTGCCAGGCGACCTCGTTGTAGGCGGACTGGGCCTGACGCAATGTCGCCTTGGCCGCAGCCAGCGCGGCCTGCCGCGGCAATGCGCTCGTTTTCCTGGGGACCGTTGTAGAGCTGCTGATATTCACGCTCTGGGCGGCGCGGAGTTCGGCGCCGCGGCTACATCTTCGGGGCGGGCGCTTTCGGCCAACTGGGCCAGGTATGGGCCGCGTCAATTGGGCCTGCGCAATCTCGATTTCGGCAGCAGGGGACGGCGACCAGATCTGTGGCGCGCGGCCTGGGCCTTGAACAGCGCCGCGCCTCCTCCACTGCGGCGGCCGTCGGTCTGCTCCAGCCGGATGAGCGGCGCGCCCGCGTCACCACACGTCGCCCACGGCCACGTCCACGGCGTCGGCGCGGCCGGTGACACGGCGAAGCTGAAGCAGCTCGCGCCGGCTCCACCGTACCCGTGCGCACATCCCCCGTCGCGGCGTTGAGCGGAATGGCAGGCACAGGCGTCGCGGGCGTGGCGAATTCGGCTCGGCCTGGGTGTTGCAGGCGGCGACGAAGAGCATGGCGCCGAGCAGGCGCGCGCGTAGACGCGGACTCGGTAACTCATAGTTTTGCCCTTCCGCGACCGGCTCGGAGATGTTTGCCGTGGCAATGACCGGCTCGGACACGACTTCCTCCTGCACCAGCCCCGTCCTGAACGATCTTGCCGTCGACCATGCGCACGACCCGGCGCCGTAGGCATGACCCGCGGGTCGTGGGTGGCGAAGATGAGCGCGGTGTACCCGTCTGCTCGTTGAGCTGCTGCAGTGTCCATGGCCTGCTTGCCGTTCTCGGTGTCCAGGTTGGCCGTGGAAACCGTCGGCCAGGATGAGCAGGGGTTGGTGGCCAGGGCACGGGCGATGGCGGCGCGCTGCTGCTGGCCGCCGCTCAACTGATCGGGGCGATGCTTGGCCCGGTCGGCCAGGCCGACGGCGTCCAGCAACTCGAGCACGCGCTCCTTGCGCGCCTTGGCCCCTGTGCCGTTGAGCAGGAGTGGCAACTCCACGTTTTCGTACGCGCTGAGCACCGGCACCAGGGCGAAGAACTGGAAGATGAAGCCGATCTCCTCCCGGCGCAGGTCGGCGCGATGGCCGGCGCCCGCCCGGGTCACGTCTTCGCCGTTGAGCAAAATGCGCCCGCTGTCCGGCTTGTCCAGGCAACCCATGAGTTGCAGCATGGTCGTCTTGCCGGAGCCGGACGGGCCGACGATGGCGGTGAACTCACCCGGTTCGATGGTCAGGTCGACGCCGTTGACCGCGTGGGTGACGACTTCGCCGATCTGGTAGGTCTTGATCACGTTTTCCAGTTGAATGATCGACATGGCTTGTCTCCGATCGAAAGTCTCGCGTAGGTTACAGGGCGTTCAACGCGTCGACCGGTTCCAGGCGTGACGCGTACCAGGCAGGATAGAGTGAAGCGACCAGCGTGATGAGCAGCGTCCACAGCGAGAGCCACAGCATGCCGCTGGGATTGAAGCGCGCTTGCAACACGGCCGAAATGGGAATGTCGGCCGCGACCGCGCCCATGTCGCCGATGGGGATGCCGTAGTTCGCCAGCCAGGCGACGCCGGCCGTGCCGATGAGATTGCCCAGGAGCACGCCCAAGAGACCGAGCGCCAGCGCCTGGAGCAGGAAGAGCAGCGTAATCTGGCGGCCGCGCATGCCCAATGCGGCAAAGATGCCGATCTCGCGGAAGCGCTCGAAGACGGCCATAAGCAAGGTATTGGCCACGATGACGGCCACGATCAAGATGACGATGCCGTACAGATAGACATAGAAGCCCATGGCCAAGTCCATGGTCTGGAGAAAGACCTGGTTCAGGTCGCGCCACGTGAGCGTGTTGACCTCGGCCGAGCGCAGCGCCCCGGCCACGGCGTCGGCATTGTCCCGGTCCGCCAGCACGACGATCACGGCGCTGGCCCGGTCACCCGTGCCGGCAAAGGCCTGGGCCTTGGCCAGCGGCATGAGCACCGTGCCGTCGTCGTAGCTGAAGATGCCGGTGGAGAAAGTACCGCGCACAGTGAAGGGCGCCTCGTCCGGTT
>JAWKOK010000131.1:0-6978 GCA_041391205.1 Caldilineaceae bacterium | reverse complement strand
TTGTTTTTGGGACAAACCATGGAACTTCTCGGCGGACCACTCTTCGGCATCGCCGGCGCGGGGGAATCCCACGGCCCGGCCATCACCACCATCGTCTTCGGCTGCCCCGCAGGACTGGAACTACGCGCGGCCGACATCCAGCACTATCTGGACCGGCGCCGGCCTGGCAGCAATCGTCACGGCACCCCGCGCAACGAGAAGGACCGGGTCGTGCTCCTGTCCGGTCTCTACAGCGACGACCACGACGCGCTCACCGCCGGGGCGGAGATCATCACCCGGGACGGTGACTTGGAGTCGGCCACCACCGGCTACGCCCACGGCTTCACCACGGGCGAACCCATCGCGGCCATCGTGCTCTCCACGGCCAAGAAGTCGGCGCACTACGCACAGTTCATGGGGCCGGCCGGCGCGGTTCGCCCGGGCCACACCGACCTGGTCAAGCACCACAAGTCCCAGGGCTTTGTGGACGTGCGCGGCGGCGGCCGGTCCAGCTACCGCTCGACCATCTCCGACGTCATCGGCGGCTCCATCGCCCGGCTCTTTCTGCGCAAGACCTTCGGCACGGTCATCCTCTCGTCCATCAGCCAGGTCGGCCCGCTGCGCAGCCGGGTCAGCCTGGCCGAGCACGTGCAGGCCAAGCTCCTGGCCAACGACAGTGTCACCTTGTCTCAGGCCGACATCGACGCCATCGACGAAGCCCTCCACGACGCCGAGATCCACACGCTGGACCCGGACTTTGCCCACGCAGCAGGCGAGTTGATCAAGCGCACGCGTATCGACGGCGACTCCCTGGGCGCGCAGGTGGAAGTAGTGGCCGTCAACGTGCCGGCGCTGGTCGGCGACCCGCTCTACCAGAGCCTCAAGCTGCGCCTCATGGGCAGCCTGGGCGGGCTCAACGCGGCCCAGGCCGTGGAGATCGGCGCGGGCATGGACGTCATCGCGCGGCTGGGCAGCGCCAACAACGACCCCATCCGCCGCCACGGCTACCAGGCCAACAGCCACGGCGGCCTCATCGGCGGCATCACCACGGGCATGCCCCTGGTCGCGCGCGTCGCCTTCAAGCCCACCTCCACCATCAACAAAGCCCAGCAGTCGGTGCAAAAAGACCTGACTGAGATCGACTTCCAACTCGACAAAGGCCGCCACGACCCCTGCGTCGGCGTGCGCGCCGGCGTCACCCTGGAGTCCAGGATGGCCATCGAGCTGATGAACGGCGTGTTGATGCAGCAGGCGGGGCGCGTCGACGCGCGGGCGTTTGGGATGTGGTAGGGTTTTCGCCATAGAAGTCTGACTTCTGGGAGAAGTCAGACTTCTTGCATCCCCACCAACCGACGCCCGCCCCCTCTTCAAAGCCTACAACCAAATCATCGGCACTTTGGTCAACACCCGCAGAAATCCCAGACCCATGGCTCATCCCATAACCCCACCACCCCAAGACCCCACCACCCTACTCTTGCTAAAGGGCCACCCCGCCACCGGCAAAACCGTCCTCGCCGAAGCCCTGGTCACCGCGCTGGGCTGGCCGCTCATCGACAAGGACGACGTCAAGGACTTCACGCTGGACCTGCCCGACGGCAACCAACTGGCCTACCGCATCATGTGGCAGATCACGGCGCGCCAACTCGCGCTGGGTCTGAGCGTCATCGTCGACTCGCCCCTCTCCTACCCCGAGAGCTACGCCACCGGTCGCGCCCTGGCCGCGCAGCACGGCGCGCGCCTGCTCGTGGTCGAAACCTGGCTGCCCGACGACGAATGGCGTCGCCGTCTCGACGCGCGCCCGGCCGACGCCTCCACCCACAAAATCCGCGGCTGGGCGCGCATGCAAGCCCAACTCGCCGCCTACAACGGCTGCTGGCACTACCCAATCGACCCATCGCACCATCTCAGAGTGGACACGCGGCGGGAGGTGGGGGAAAATGTGCAAGAAATACAGACAAGATTAGAACAGCAAGATTGAAGATTAAAGATTGGACAGACGACCGTTCGGCATCAATGGGAACGATTGGGCAGTGACGAATTTCGTCATCGCGACCCGTCCTCTCGCGCCGGTGGGCCCATCCCTCCAATCTTCATTCTTCAATCCTCAATCCTGAGTTCACCATGACCCAATCCCAACCATCACCCAACATCATCCTCACCGGCTTCATGGGCACGGGCAAGACGACGGTGGGGCGGCTGCTGGCCGAGCGCCTGGGCCGCGAGTTTGTGGACATCGACGACCAGATCGTGGCCCACTTCGGCAAGAGCATCCCGGAGATCTTCGCCGAGGACGGCGAGGCCGCGTTCCGGGTGGCCGAGGCTCAGCTCTGCGCCCGCCTGGGCGAGATGGCCGGCCTGGTCATCAGCACGGGCGGCGGCGCGCTGGTCAACCCGGGCAACCGGGCCGCGCTGGCCGCGAGCGGCACCATCCTCTGCCTCACCGCGTCCACCGACGAGATCCTGCGCCGGCTGGACGCGACCCAGAACCGGCCGCTCCTGCCCGGCAGCGCCGAGGAACGCCGCGCCCGCATCCGTGACCTGCTCCACCAGCGCCGCCACGCCTACGCCGCCATCCCGCTGCAGGTGGACACCACGGGCCGTGAACCGGCCGCCATCGCCGACGCCATCGAGCGCGCGTTGGCGGCCAACGCCGAAGTCAGCGGCATGACGTGCCTGCCCGTCCGGTCGCCCGACGGCAGCTACGACATCTGCATCGGCGAGGGTCTGCTGGCCCACGCAGCCACGTTGCTCACCAATCGGGGCGTGCGTCCCGGCCCGGTGGCCATCGTCACCAACGACCAACTCGCGCCGCTCCTGGCCGACACCTTGGCCGACAATTTGCGTGCCGGCGGCTTCACGCCCACGGTCTGCGTGCTGCCCGAAGGCGAGCAGAACAAGACCCTGGCCAATGTGGCCGACCTCTACACCCAGTTCCTGGCCGCGGGCCGGACGGCGCCAGCGCGGTCTCCCCGGCGGCGGCGTGGTCGGCGACATGGCGGGCTTTGCTGCGGCCAGCTACCTGCGCAGGTGCCCTTTCGTGCAGATGCCCACCTCGCTGCTGGCCATGGTCGACGTGGCCCGTGGGCGGCAAGACCGGCGTGGACCTGCTCAGGGCAAGAATCTGGTGGGCGCGCCTGAACGCCCGCGGCCGTGCTCATCGACACCGCCATGCTGGAGACCCTGCCGCCCGCCGAGTTCCGCTCCGGCCTGGCCGAGATCGTCAAACACGCCATCCTGGCCGACCCGGATCTCGACGAACTGGAGACCCACGGCCCCACCAGCCTCACCCATCTGGTCGCGCAGCCGTGCGCCAAGGTGGAGGTGTGGAGGAAGACCGTTCGAGCAGGGCTGCCGCGCCACGCTCAATCTAGGGCACACTTTCGGCCACGCCATCACAGGTGGATGAATACACCATGCGCCACGGCGAGTGTGTGGCCGTGGGCATGGCCTGCGGCGGCGCGCATGGCCGCGATTACGGTCGTTGCGACCCCGCCTTGGCCGACTGCATCGAGCAGGTCTCGCGGCTCGACCCGCCCACCCGTGCGCCCGGTTTCGACGGGACGCGGTAGCCGCACCATGTGGTACGACAAGAAGCGCGCTGGCAAACCATCCGCTTCATCATCCCCCAAGCCCTGGGCGACGTGGTCATCGTCGACAGCCCGGGGGAGGAGGTGGTGTGGCGTTGGCGTATGTGTTGCAGGAAGAGTGAGGACCGAGGATTCAAGGTTGAAGATTTTGGGCGTGCCGGCATGTGCGCAGCGGCAGGCCCATGCCACGCGGAGAATGACCACCGACGGAGGATTTCGGCAACCATCGCCCTCATCCACGGGCCGAATTTGAACTTGTTGGGCACGCGCGAAACGCACATCTACGGCGACATGACGCTGGCCAAGATCGAGGCCGCGCCACAGAGCAGTTTGCGGACCACGAGATCCGCTCGCTCCAGAGCAACCACGAAGGCGCGCTCATCGACTTCATCCACGAAGCGCGCGACTGGGCCGACGGGCTGGTCATGAATCCCGGCGCGCTCACTCACTACTTCGTACGCGCAGGCGATGCCGTGGCCGCGGTGCTGCCCGCCGTCGAGGTGCACCTGAGCAACATCCACGCACGCGTAGGCCTTCCGCCACCTCGGTCATCGCGCCGGTCTGCGTCGGCCAGATTTGCGGATTCGGCTGGCGCAGTTATACCCTTGGCGTGCAGGCATTGCTCGATCATCTGGCTGACAACACGGCTCACGGATCATGATGCGCTGGCTTGCTTCGCTTATCACGAAGAACGGTGCCGGGGGCACCGGCGTCCCCGGCACATCAACACACCGCGGCTCCATGCCGGGGACCTCCGAGGTCCCCGGCACTGCAAGGCTGCTCGCGCTTCCTGCTTGCCGCGCTTCCTCATCCCGGCCGGCTGCGACGCCGACGCCTGCGCCGCTGACGCAAACGCCCGCACGCAGATGATCAAGCCGCACAGACCGAAGTCACCGCCGGCAATCCAGAAGCAGCCGCCACGCCCACAGCGGTCCCCCTGCCCGCGGGCACGGTCACGCTTTGGCATAGCTGGGCTGGGGCCGACGCCGACGCTCACCGCCATCCTCGAAGACTTCCGCGCCGCCTACCCCCGGGACGTGACGGTGGAGACGCTCTTCGTCAGCTACAACGACCTGCCCCAGGCCTGCGTGCCGATGCGCAGGCTGCGGCGGCGGACCCGACCTGGTCTTCACCCCCAACTGGTGGGTCGGCGACCTGGTGCGCGCCGGCGCGGCCCTGCCGCTGGACGGTGTGCTGCCGGCCGACCAGTTGACCGGCTACTATCCGGCTGCGCTGGACAACCTGCGCGCCGACGGCGTGCTCTACGGCCTGCCCGTCACCGTGGAGACGGCTGGGCTTTATGTCAACAACGCGCTGCTCACGGACGGCGTCCCCGCGACCACGGCCGATTGGCTGGCCGCAGTCCAGGCCGATCCCGCCGCGGGCGCGGCCACCGGCGGCGGCATCTACCTGAATCTCTACCATCTCATCTGGGGCTTTCCGGCCTACGGCGCCCGGCTTATGGACGACGACGGGCTGGTCGTGCTGGACCAAGATGACGGCGCCGCCCAGTTTCTTTCTTGGCTACACGAAATGAATCAGACCCAGGGCAACTTCGTCTCCTTCGACTACGGCATGCTCCTGGACCGCTACAAGAAGGGCGAGTTCCCCTACTTCATCGACGGGCCGTGGGCCGCCGCCGAACTGCGCCAGGCGCTCGGCGACGCGCTCGCCGTCGCGCCCCTGCCCGCAGGACCGGCTGGACCGGCGCAGCCGTGGCTGAGCGCCGACGGTCTGGTGCTCAACCCGGCTGCCGGCCAACAACAGCAGGCATTGGCGCTGCTCACCGCCTGGTTCATCACCAACCAGGAGAGCGGCGCACGCTGGGCGCGGATCGCGGGCCGCGTTCCGGCCCAGCGCGACGCCGACCTGGGCGGCGATCCGGTGCTGGCGGGCTTCGCCGCGCAGGCCGCCACGGCCATGCCCATGTCCACCCGCCCGGAGATGGAGCAAGTCTGGGGCTACGGCGGCGACATGCTGCTCAAGGTGGTCAACGACGTCCTCGCCCCCGCCGACGCCGTCACCGAAGCCGCCGCGCTCATCAACGAGGCCAACCGCAAATGACCCAATCTCCCAATCTCTCAATCTCTCAATCTCCCCCCGCGCCAACCCCCAATCGTCAATCTTCAATCTTTATTCTTTGATCCCCCATGTCCACCGACGACGCCCAGTCTCTCCTCCTCTTCAACCTCGCCACCATGTCCGGCGTCTCCCCCGGCGTGCGCACCCAGATCATGCAGCGGGTGCAGTTGCAGGCGTTGGACGGGGACGCCGCGCACGGTCGCTGGGCGCGTCTGCTCTGGTACGCCGACCCGTCGCTGACGACCCAGGCCACCGAGATCGACGGCGCGACCTGTGCCGTCCAGCTTCAGGCGGCGCCGGGCGCGGATCGCTGGGACGAGGCGCCGGTGGCGGTGCTCGAGGCGGTGGAGAGCGCCACGCTCAACCGGGAGATGGCGGCACGTCTGGCCCAGCACGCCGTGCGCGCCCGCGTCTGTGGCGGCTGCCGCCACTGGCAGGCCGACGGCGTTCGTCTGGGCCACGGGCTGCCGGCGGGCACCTGCACGTGGCGCACCGACGCACCCGGCGCCCCGGACACGCCGGCACCGTTGGCCCGGCAAAGCCTCTTCGCACCGGCGTGTTCCCACTGGGCGGTCAACCCGGAGCCGCCCGCCGTCAGCCCGGTGGATGCGCCGCCCGCGGTGGTGGAATTGCCCCGAGCCGCGGTGCTGGAGAAGCAGGAGGAGGCCGCCCGCTCGTGGCGCGGTCGCTTGCGCGGCCTGTTGGGCCGGCGGGACACACCCGCGCCCGCGCCACTCACCTGGGGCGAGCGGCTGGTCGAGCGCAGCGGCGTGGGCGCGGGCACCGAGCCGTGCTTCGCCTGCCAGGGCCGCATCGCCAACCTGGGCGCGCTCACCGTGGACACCGACGAGGGCGACAAACACACGTACAGCGTCTGGCGCTGCCGGGCCTGCCACACCACCTATCTCAACAGTTGGATCGACCGCTGGGAGCGGCTGGACAGTCTCGAGACCGAGGAAACCTATTACCGCCTGGCGCCGGCCGAAGCCGTGGAGGTGCTGGCGGTCATCGACGGCGTGGTGGGCGGCGAGCATCCCGCCGGACGCCATACCCGCGCCGCCGAGCGCGCCTGGTTCGAGGCCTTTGTCCGGGAGCGGCGGCCGCTGAGTCATCAACGGAAACAGGGACGATAAATGGATCAACACGAGACGACCGGCACGCCGGAAACGACGACTCACATTCTCATCGAAACCCGGCCCCAACGCCTCATTGCGGCGCGCTACGCCGCCATGCCCTTCCCCAACGTCGGCCCCATGCAGGAGATCGCGTTCGACGTGGGCGTAACCGCGCGTCACGTCCCGGTGGATCTGGCCGGGCTGGTGGTGAAGGG
>JAWKOK010000130.1:0-7260 GCA_041391205.1 Caldilineaceae bacterium | reverse complement strand
GATAAAATATAGAAAATTACCGATAAGCAATTACCACTAACCTTCGGTCTTCCCGCCGATGACGACCACGAACTCGCCTTTTTGTTTGCCGGTGGCGAATTGGGCGGCCAGCTCGGCGAGGGTGCCGCGGGCGATGGTTTCGTAGAGCTTGGTGAGTTCCCGGGCCACGGCGGCAGGACGGTCGCCGTAGACGGCCAGCGCGTCTTCCAGGAATGCGCCGATGCGGAACGGGCTCTCGTAGAAGACCAGCGTGTGGGGCGAGTCCGCGTCCACGGCCAGGAAGCGTTGGCGCGCGCCGCTCTTCCTCGGCGGGAAGCCGCGAAACGTAAAGCTGTGGCTGGGCAACCCGGACAGCACCAGCGCCATGGTCAACGCGGCCGCGCCCGGAATCATGGTGACCGCCACGTCGTCGCCCGCGGCCTGGGCCTCCAGCACGCGACGCACCAGGGTGAAGCCCGGGTCCGAGATGCCGGGCGTACCCGCGTCGGTGACCAGGGCCACGGACTGCCCGGCGCGCAACAGGTCGAGGATGCGGGCGCCGGCCCGGTCCTCGTTGTGCTCGTGAAAGGCGATGAGCGGCTTCCGGATCTCGAAGTGGGTGAGCAGCCGCCCGGTCTTGCGCGTGTCCTCGGCCGCGACGTAGTCGACGCTGCGCAGGGTGTCCAGCGCGCGCAGGGTGATGTCGCCCAGGTTGCCGATGGGTGTTGCGACCAGGTAGAGCATGGCTTATTCCACGTTGGCGTGGCGCGCCCAGAGTTCGCCCGCGCCGGCACCGCGGAAGAGGGCCAACTCGTGGAAGAGCGCTTCGGTGATGAGAAAGGTGCCCTGCTCAAAAAAGGCGCCGTCGTAGAGCTGGGTGGCGTGGAGCGCGTGACCCGAATTCTTGGCCGGCACCGGCAGGAGCACGCACACGTCGGCCAGCGCGGCCAGTTCGCCGTCGGCCCGGGCCGTGAACGCGCCGATGCGCGCGCCCAGCGCCTTGGCCTTGCGCACCCGCTGCACGGTCACCTCGGTTGCGCCCGAGCCGGAGGCGGCCAGGAACAGATCGCCCGGCCCGACCGGTGGCACGATGGGCAGCCCCAGAATCGTAACGTCCATGTCCAGGTGGCCCAGGCGGATGGCGAAGAGCTGCATGATCAACCCGGACCGCCCCGCACCGGTGACGAAGACGCGGCGGGCCGTGTGCAGCTCATGGGCCAGCGCCGTCAGGCTCTCGCGCGCGACCGCATCCAGCAGCGCGGCGTTGCCGTCGAGGATGGTCGTGAATGTCGTGTCCAGGGTCGCGGCGATGGCCGCCGCGGTGGCGGGCGTCGCCGGCTGATCCGTGCGGACGATCCGTCGTCACAGCTAATTTCCTGCCAGATCCAGAACCCGGCGCAGTGACGCTACTCACCGCGGCCGGGCTGGCGCAGGCGGCACGGCGCGGCCGATGATGGACCACGTCAGGGTGATGGGCCAGCAATTCCGGGCCAGGTTGGCGGGGATGAGACTGCCGCCGGCCACCACCAGTTTACAGGCCAACACCCCATCCAGTTCATCCACCTCCGTTGACCGCGCTCACGGCCGCCGGCCTGGAGATCGGCGCGCCGGCGTGGGACGCAGACTGCGTCCGCACCCAACGCAGTGACTTGGGCGGCGTGCCGCCTTGTCGGCCACGTTGATCAGGTCACCACCACCCGGCCGCCTCGGGGATGGGCCGGGTCGCCACCATGGCGGCGATGGTCGCGCTGTCGGCGCAACCGAGGCACGGTGACCACCTGTGCGCCCGCGCCCTCGCGGGCCAAACCGGCTTCCCAGGCGCCCGCGCCCACGGTCTTGAGGTTTGGCCACGATCGGCGTCGCGGGACAGGCGTCACGCAACGCGCTCGCGGCCATGCCGAAACGCTTGATCAGCGGCGTCCCGGCTTCCAACAGGTCCACGTCAGCGCCGATGCGCACGCCAGCGGCTGCGCCCTCCACGGTGAGAAAACTGCGGCAACCTGTAATCGTGTCACGCAATGCCTTTGTTGCGGCCAACCTGTCACGGGCGTACGGCCGCCACGCCGAACGCAGCCGGGCGGGGCGACACCCGGTAAAACCACTCTGCAGGCGGCGGATCACGCCGCGGGTCACCGTCTTGCCCGATTTGCTTTCAGGATTGCCAATGTAGTGAAAGAGCCGCCCGCGTGGGCGCAGAATCCGAAAGAATTGCGACAGATGTCGCTGTACAACTCGCCGTCGATGCCGAACGCGGCGGGTCGTGGAGGATCACGTCGAACGCTCGGCGTCGAACTCCTGCACCAGTTCGTAGCTGTCGCCTTAGCAGCCGCGGATGTTGGGTGCGCTGAAGAGTTCCTGGGACCACGGGTTGAGCAGGCACAGGTCGACCACGGTCGGCTCGATCTCGATGGTGGTCACGTGGGCCGCGAGCTTGGCTGCGGCGATGGCCGTGTAGCCCAAGCCCATACCGTCCAGCACCTGCCCGTGGATGCGTCCCGCGGCCCGGATCTTCTCCCTGTGTCGCGCAGAGGGTCGGTCCCCTTGATGCGGCGCATGGGGATGCCGGAGATGAGCATGGTCGGCGCTGCGGGTCGGCATGAGGCTGTAGACCCGGTTGCTCTCTTCGGAAAAGCGCACGATCTTCTCCGCTGTGACTGCTCGCGGCATCGACCTCCAGTTGAAAGCAGTTGACGTCGTTGACCGGGTGATCCCTCCAGCACTGGCCACAAGATGCTGACGTCGCTAGGTGCGCGCCGGCGTCATCCAGCGTGGCGGTGACGGTGCTACACCCCAAGTCGAGCGACGTCTCGGCTGCGGACACACCGCTGCGGCGTGCGGCCAAGAGCGCTTGCGCCTGGGGATAGGCCAGGATCATCGTCATGCCGGCAGCAGGTCGGCGGTCCAGGCGATGTCCAACTCGGCCAGGCGGTCCGCCTTGGGATTGCCGCTGGCCACATCCCAGCCGGCCATGGCGTAGTAGATGTCCTTGGCCCGCTCGATCTCCTCCTCGGTGACGATCATGCCGTCGCTCACGCCGCCTTGGAGCGGTTCGTGGAGCCGGGGCGGCAGCTTGTCCTGCTCACGGGTGAAGCCCTCGCGCGCGTTGAAGACCTTGAGCATGTTCACCCGCCGCGCGCCCACGTCCATGAGTTCCTTGATGTCCACGTCCCAGCCCATGATCGCGTTGACGATCTCGGGCGCGACCGACGGGCCGTAGAGCTGCCACGTCGCACCCCAGTCAAACTGGCAGAGGCAGAGCGAGTCCATGAGGCTGACCCAGTATTGGCTGAGCAGCGTGAACTCCACCTTCTCCTCGCCCAAATCGGTGGCGGGAACCGGGCGGGTCAGGCCCAGATCGGCCAGGCGGCCCAGGTTCTGGGGACCGGCGTTCTCTTCGTAGCTCGGGTCGTGCTCGCTGGACTGATGGTCGGCGCCGAAGGGGTTGACGGCGTAGATCAGGCCCATGCTGCGCTTGACCTGGGGCATGTGCGCGGGCAGTTCGTGCCCCTTGACCGCGACCACGTAGCGTTCGGCGTCCGGTCCCAGTTGCTTGGCCGCCTTGGCCGACCCTTCGGCCAGCAGCGCGCCCAGGTTGCCCCGTTTGTAGGCGATGGCCTCCACCGCGTCGACCATGGCGCGGGCGTTGCCGAAGCGCAGGTCCAGGCCGTCGGTCTGCTCCGTGGTCAGGAGGCCGCGCTCGAAGCATTCCATGGCCCAGGCGATGGTCGCGCCACAGCCGACGGTGTCCATGCCCAGGTCATTGCAAAGTGCGTTGGCCTTGGAGATCGCGTGCAAGTCGCCGATGTCGCAGAAGGAGCCGAAGGTGGCCAGCGTCTCGTATTCGGGCCCGCCCAGTTCACGCTCGACCTTGTAGTCGTTCTCGAACTCCACCTCAAGCTTGCAGCGGACGACGCAGGCGTAGCAAGTGTCGCTTCCGGACCAGAATCGTCTCGGCCATGCGCTCACCGGAGATCTCTTCGCACTCTTCAAAGTGGCCGCTGCTGTAGTTGCGCGTGGGCAGCCCGCCGGAAAATTCCTGGGGCAGCACCACGCCGGCCGTACCCAGTTCGCCCAGTTCGGTCATGCCACCGTTGGTCTTGTACTCCTTGGCCCCCAGCCGCGCCACCCGTTTGACGCCGGCAGAATCGGCCACGCTGGGATTTTGTCGGCCGCGCACGGCGATGGCCTTGAGGTTCTTGGCACCCATGACCGCGCCCATGCCGGTGCGACCGCACGCCCGGTTGCGCATGTTCATGATGGCGGCGTAACGAACCAGGTTCTCGCCCGCGGGGCCGATGCAGGCGACCTCGACTTTGTCGTCGCCCAACTCTTCACGCAGCGCGGTCTCCGTCTCCCAGGCGCCCTTGCCCCACAGATGAGATGCGTCGCGTAGCTCCGGCTCGCCGTCGTGTAACCAGAGATATTTTGGCGTCGCCGCCTTGCCGTAGACGACCAGCCCGTCAAAGCCGGCGAATTTGAGCTCCGCCGGGAAGAAGCCCCCGGCCTGGGAATCGCCGATGGCATCGGTGAGCGGCGACTTGGCGTTGGCGGAGATGCGGCTCTGGCCGGAGAAGGGCACGCCGGTCAAGATGCCGGCGAAGAGCGTCAGCACATTGTCCGGGCCGAGGGGATCGGCGTGGGCCGGGACATGTTGCAGGATGTAGTGCATGCCCATACTCGTGCCGCCCATGTACTTGCGGTAGAAGGCTTCGTCGGGGTGTTCGACCCACAACGTGCCGTCGGTCAGGTTGACGTGGAGGATGTTGCCGGTGTAGCCGTGGGACATGAAGGACCTCCATTGGGACGAGAGACTCAGAGATTGAGAGATTAAGAGATTGACAACGTTGCGCTTTACGCGATCAGGGTGCCCTTGGTACTGGGGACGTCTTGGCGGCGGGGGTCTTCGCGGGTGGCCTTGTCCAGCGCACGGGCCAGGGCCTTGAAGAGACCTTCGATCTTGTGATGGTCGTTGCGGCCGTAGAGCACGCGCGCATGGAGATTCATGCGCCCGTGGATGGCCAGACTTTCGAACATGTGAAAGATCAGGTCGGTGCCCAACGTGCCCACCTTGGGCGTGACGAACTCGGCGTCAAAGACGCAGTAGGGACGGGCCGCTCAGGTCCAGCGTGACGAAGGCCAGCGCTTGTCCAGGGCACGTAGTTGTGGCGGCGCGCACGATGGCGCGGCGGTCGCCCAGCGCCTGGTCCAGGGCGCGGCCGAAGCAGATGAAAATGTCCTCGGCGGTGTGGTGCTCGTCGATGTGGAGATCGCCCTGGGCGCGCACGGTCATGTCGAAGAGGCCGTGCGCGGCCACGGCCGTGAGCATGTGGTCGAGAAAGCCGATGCCGGTGGCCACATCGGCGCGGCCGCGGCCGTCGATGTTGAAATAGAACGAGATGTCGGTTTCGCTGGTTTTGCGCTCAACTTTGGCTTCACGCATGGCGTTCATGGGTTCGTCTTCCGTGTCGCAAGAGGAGGAGTCGCCTTGCGGCCGCGCCACGTTGTTGGCCGCAGGCAATTGGCATCGTGACAGATTCGGTCACGTACACCACCAGTTTACACGCAAGCGGTGCGCCTGCCAAGCGGTTGGGGCAAAACGGGGTGCATCGCGTCGTTCCTGACGACAATCGTACCGGTTCCCCACGCGCGGCGCATACGTGGAACCGACACGGGACGGCGCGGCGTTCAACAGGCGCATGGCCGTGCATTTCCCCACCTCGTTGGCCGCGGCGCCGACTCCTGCGCAAAGTCCCGGCGCCCTGGTCCGTTCTTGCGCTTCACAAGGAGGCAACAGATGCGACAGAGGATTACGGTTGGGCAGATCGCCAAGGCGTTGCGCTGTCACGAGCAGACGGCGCGCGCCTATCTCCACGAAGTCAACGCGAGTATCGATCGCCGCACCAGCGATCTGGCCGAAGCGGTGGACCCGAGCACGTTGGTGGCGCTCTGTCGTCGCCACGCGGGATCGGTCACGGAGCGCCGGCTCGTGCCGCTCTTGGCCACGGCGCGGCGCTAGTTCTTCGGTTGGAAACCGGGGCTGACAGGGAGAAGTCGCCTCAGCGACTTTAGGACCATAACGCGCGAATGGCCCCGCCGTGATGATGCGGCGGGGCCTTGACGGTGGACCATGCCACCGTACCGGATGGGTGATGACGCCCGGCAGACGTCAAACCGTCCGCGCGCCTGGCACCTCTCCCCATGACGAACTGCCGGGCGTCAACGTTCGCGCTAGAAGCGCAACCCTTCTCCAGTCATGTCGAACCGGTAGAAGACCGGCCCATCGATGTTCTTGGCGTGCTCGACCACGATGTAGTAGCGGCCCGAGCTGCGCAGCTGGCCTTCCCACACCGCATAGTCCATGACGCCATCGTCGTTCTTGTCCTCGTCCACGTTGGTGCAGCAGCCGAAGTGGGTGAGTTCGCCGTCAAGCTCCCACGTGCGAGCCTGTTCGGCATTCATCAGCGTGAGGATGGCGCCGCCGCCGGGTTCGGCATAGAGCTTCACCTGGGCAGGAATGGTCCAATCCTCATCGAAGTCGAAGTCGAAGGCATACCAGTGCAACTGGCCTTCCTTGAGTTCGACCCACGTGTCCACGGGCTGCATGGCGAAGAACGGGCTGGAGCCCTGCATACCTTCGAAGGCGATCGGCGCTTCTTCCGCCGCCGGGACCGATGCCATCACCGGTTCGGGTGCGGCGGCCGCTTCGACAGCGGGCGCTTCGGCTGCCTCAAGCATGCTCAAGTTCTTGCCTTCCACCACAAAGCGATAGTACGCCGGCTCAGTCACGCCCTTGGCCGTCTCGGCCACGATGTAGTAGGTGCCGGACTCGCGGAGCGCGCCCGCCCACTGCATGTAGTCCATCTTGCCGTCGTGATTGCGATCACGGTCGACATTGGTGCAGCAGCCGATGTGCTCGGTCTCACCTTCGTCCATCCAGAGCTTGATCTGATCCTGGTTGCGTACCGTCAAGACGGTCGATTCGTACGGTTCTGCATACAGACGGATGACGACCGGTTCATCCACGTCCTCGTCGTAATCAAACTGGAACGCGTACCATTGGAGTTCACCGGGGGTGATGCGGGTCCACTCACCGGTGGGAGCCAAGGGGGCGTTCGGTCCACTCTCCTGGGCCAAGACGACACCTGCGGCCAGCAATGCCGAGGCCAGCAGGACGACTGCCATCATGGCGTTGATCGTCCGTCGTAACATAACCTTCCCTCCTTTACCGCACGGCCGATCGATGCGCTGTGTTCATCGAGGTTTGCGCCGTGCATCCACAAG
>JAWKOK010000129.1:0-7681 GCA_041391205.1 Caldilineaceae bacterium | reverse complement strand
AGTGCCCAGGCGCAACTGGCCGCGTGGCGGCGCGCCCCTGTGTCGACGCCGTGGCACTTGTCCGCCTGAGAACAACTCGTTTAGTTTGCACGCTCTCGTGCAAACCGCGGGACACGGCCTAGCTTTGGCACAGCAGTTCGCACGAGGGCGTGCGAACTGAACGGATATCTGTCCCCAAATTGAGCTTCAGCCGTCCCTTCCCCAGCGGGTTGACACGAATGCCGGAAACGTTGAAAATTGTGACTGCAGCGCAAAACGAAAATAGATTCGAAACCAGACAAGAAGCAATATGCTTCCGTAGCACACCGGGAGGGAACCGTGGGGCAAGCTGCACAGGAGGAGCGTACGGATAGTCCGTCCATTCCCAGCGATGAACGGCGCGAACTCATTATCAAAATGTTGCGCGAACAGGATGCGGTCACCGTCACCGATCTGAGCAAACGGCTCGGAGTGACCGAGGTCACGACGCGCAAGGATCTGCAAATTTTGGAAGAACAGGGGTATTTGACGCGCGTACGTGGCGGTGCGGTCATGTCGGGGCGTGGCCAGTTGGAGTTGCGTTTCGCCGCGCGGCAGCAACTATACTTGGACGAAAAGCGCCGCATCGCGCAGCGGGCGGCGCGGCAGATCGAGCCGGGCAGCACCATCTTTCTGGACGGCAGCAGCACCGTCTTCCAGATGACGCGCATGTTGCGCGACCAGCAGAATCTCACCGTCATCACCAACGGCCTCTACGCCGCGCTGGAATTGAGCTTTGCGCCCGAAGTCACCACCATCGTGGTGGGTGGCATCCTGCGCCGGCGCACCAGCAGTTTGGTCGACATGTTGAGCCCGGACATGTTGCGACGGCTGCACATCGATGTGGCCTTTCTCAGTTGCCGCGGCTTCACCTTCGCCAACGGCATGATGGAGTCGGATCTGCGCGAGGCTCAGCTCAAGCGTGCCATGGCCATGGCCGCACAACGGACGGTGGCCCTCATCGACACCTCCAAATTCGGCCAGCCGTACACGGCCAGCTCGCTCCTGCCCGAAGAGGTGGACGAACTCATCACCGGCGACGAACTCGCGCCGGATGCCCGCGCAAAATTGCAGGAGTTGGGGATTGAGATGGAGTATGTATAAAAATGTGATGCGTGAAACGTGAAACGTGATGCGTGATGGGAGAGATTGGGAGATTGGATGCGTGCGGACCCGGACGCATGGTCTCGGTCAGGTCATCGTCCAGTCACGTTTCACGCATCACGTTTCACGTCTTCACGCTTCCACGTTTCACCAAACTGCTCACCTGAACGGACAAGTGCGGAATGACTTCAACCGTCGATTTTCTCGCAGCCGACTTGGGCGCGTCCAACGGGCGCGTGTTGCTGGCCCAATGGGACGGGAGCCGGTTCTCGCTGGATGTCCTGCACCGCTTTCCCAACCGCCCGGCCAACGTGCCCGGGCGCCAGCATTGGGACATCCTCGGGCTCTGGCACGAAATCAAGGCCGGTTTTGCGGCCTATGCCGCACGGGGCGCAGGAACGCTCACGTCGGTGGGCGTGGACACGTGGGGCGTGGACTACGGCCTGCTCGACGCGGCCGGCCACCTGCTGGGCAACCCGGTCCACTACCGGGATGTGCGCACCGTCGGCATGCTGCCCGTGATCTTCAACCGTGTCTCCCAGGCCGACATCTTCGCCGACACCGGCATCCAGTTCCTGGAACTGAACACGTTGATCCAGCTCTACGCCATGCGCCATGCCGACGACCCGCAGTTGGACATGGCGGCGCGCCTGCTGCTGCTGCCCGACCTCTTCAACTACTGGCTCACGGGGCGGCAGGTGGCGGAATACACCATCGCGTCGACCACGCAGATGTTCCACGCAAAGGAACGACGCTGGGCCACCGGTCTGCTGGCCAAGCTGGACCTGCCCACGGCGATCCTGCCGCCGGTTGTCGAGCCGGGCACGGTGCTCGGTCCGCTCCTGCCCTACGTCTGTCAGGAGACCGGGCTGGCCGGCGACGTGCAGGTCATCGCCGTGGGCAGCCATGACACGGCCAGCGCAGTGGCCGCCGTGCCCGGGCTGGACGCAGACAGCGTCTACATCAGCAGCGGCACATGGAGCCTCATGGGCGCGGAGATTGCGCAGCCGGTCATCAACGACGAGGTGCTGGCCCACAACTTCACCAACGAAGGCGGAGTGGGCGGCACCATTCGCTTCCTCAAGAACATTGCGGGCATGTGGTTGCTGCAGGAGAGCCGCGCGCAGTGGGCGCGGCAGGGGAAGGACTACAGTTGGGGCGAACTGCTGGCGCTGGCCGACGAGGCGGAGCCGTTCCGCAGCCTGGTCAACCCGGACGCGGCCGACTTCCACAACCCGGCCAACATGCTGGACGCGCTTGCCGGCTACTGTCGCACCCACGGCCAGCCCGTGCCGGAGACGGTCGGTCAGGTCGTGCGCTGCTGTCTGGAAAGCCTGGCCCTGCGCTACCGCGCGGTGCTCGACTCCATCGAAACGCTGACCGGCCACACCATGAAGACCATCCGTGTGGTGGGCGGCGGCAGCCAGAACACGCTGCTCAACCAGATGACGGCCGACGCCTGCGACCGGGTCGTGGTCACCGGTCCGGTGGAGGCGACGGCACTGGGCAATGTCATGGTCCAGGCCATCGCCACGGGACACCTGGCCAACCTGGCCGAAGGCCGCGCCGCCGTGGCCGCATCCACCCCCCAGGAGACATACGCGCCGGTTGACCGCACCGGCTGGGACGACGCCTACGGCCGCTTCCTGACGCTGCTCGGCTAGCAAGATCAAGCCACGGATGACTTCACTGCGAACAGAAAAACTGAGCCACAGATGGACACAGATGGACACGGATTAAACTGCAAAAGCACAGATTGGATTTTGATTTGCCAGAAGTGAAGCGGCTTGGCAGATCAAACAAAATCATCTGTGTTTATCTGTGTAATCTGTGGCCAGGTTTTGCTTTTTGCAATGAAGCCATCTGTGGTCTGATCGTATCCCGGACTCGCTGTCCATCGAGGTAGCTGTGACGAACGAAGACGCCGCCGCGACGCCGCTCATCCGCGTGTTGGTTGCCGATGACCACGCCGTCGTGCGCGAAGGGCTGCGCAGCCTGATCAATTCGGAGCCCGCCATGATCGTGGTGGGTGAAGCCGCGGACGGCATTGAGACCGTCCTGCGCGCGCGCACGCTCAAGCCCGACGTGATCGTGCTCGATCTGGTCATGCCGCGCCAGGACGGGCTGGAGGCCATCAGCGCCATCCGCGCCGAACACCCGGAGATCCGCATCCTGGTCCTGACCAGTTTCGGGGAAGGTATCTATTCAGGCTGGCCAACAGTAAGGAGGGGGATGAATGGTTGACCAAGTAGAGCATCATCCAGCGCCGCAATCACATTGCCACCCTGTTTGCGCACGGTCGAGATGTAGCTGCGAATGTGGCAGAAGGTCTGGGCGCCTTGCCAGGTTCGGAAAGCACCAGAGACTTTCTGTTTGACCTTGACCATGCGGATATCGCGCTCGGCGCGATTGTTGTCGAAGGGGATGTTGAAGTCGCGCATGAAGGCGAGAACGCCGTCCCGATGTTTGTCAAGGCGGTCAAGCAGATTCTTGGGTGGTGACTGTTTGGGACGACCACGCTTGTTGGGCGGTGGGTTCTCAGGCGGTGGATTGGCCTTGAATCCCCGTTGCACAATGGCATCGTACTCGGCCTCAAAATGGGCAAGGCGTTCTGTCGTCAAAGAGGTCGCCTCATGCTCAGCGGCTGCGACCTCCGCCTTGATGTCACACAGGAGTTGGGCCATCTCGTCGGCCCATGGTTGCCCATACTGGTCGGTGATGAACTGGAGTTCGCGCAAGTGATGGGCATTGCAGAAGGCATGGTCACACTGCTCGAAGGTCAGATAGGATTTCCAGTGGTCGTGAAGGGCCCAACCTGTGAAATCAGGTAAGATGCCGATCTCGTGCATGGCTTCCTGTCCGCGCTTGCCATGCAGACCAAAGAAGGTCAGCATCTGGGTGCTGGCACTGTGGAGCCACTGTAGTTGACCTGCGACGCGCAAACCGCTTTCGTCGAAGTGGACGACATCCGCCTGGCGCAGTTGCCGTTGAATCTCAGCCAGCGCAGGGTCGCAACCAGCTTCAACGGCCTGATTGGCTTCCGCAACGAAGGACCACGAGGGTGTGTGACCATAGAAATCACCCAGCAACTCACAGGTCCGAGCAATGGGAATGAAGTGATAGGTGTTCAAGTAGCTGGCTTGCGCCTTCAGATGTGGTCCGTACTGCACGGGCTGAGTCACATGCTCAGGAAAAGCAGCCTGGACTCGGCGATGGCAACCGGGACACTGCTTGACCTCAGCTTGATGTTCCGTCACTTCAATTCTTGCAGGCGGCACATCATAGACCTGACGACGCACAGGCGCATCGGCCGGCACAGCTGACAGATTCGTCGCACAGTGCGGACAATGGCTCAACTCGTGACGTTCAATCTGGTCTGGATGCGTTTTCATCTCCAGCGTATGACCTGGGTGGCCTTTCTGTCCGCCTGGTTTGCGTCCTTCTGACCGGCGTAAGCTGCGTGTCTTGGGTTTGGAGAGCCCGTCGCTGCTCGGTGGTTTGCTGCTGTTGCGGCTGTCCTTTGCAACCTGGTCTTCCAGTTGCTGGACGCGCAGTGTCAGTTGCTCAACCTGCTCTTCCAATCGACCGATGTGATCCTGCATGAGCAGCACCAGCTCAATCAGCGTCTCTTTGTCCAGTTGTTCTAGCTCGTTGCGTTCAAATCTCGGTATCGATGTCATATCAGTCAACTATAGACGGGCTTTGTTAGCTTTACCTTTGCATTCCGTATGTTCCATCTATCAACATGCATCAGCCTGAATAGATACGTTCGCGGATTGACAATCAAAGTGCGATGGCCTATAGTGTTCGCAGCGGTTCACCCTCTGAATCTGTGCGAAAATTCTCTGTGGCGCATAACTCGACCGACGAAGACTCGGACCACAGGTTCGCTCGCCTTCGTCCTGTTGACCAGCCCCTTCTTCGCGCGTGAAAGATGATGTTGACGGTGTGACCGCCCGTGCCGGTAACCATCCGTACCATGGTGCTATACCCAAACCGCGGCTGTACCTCGGGTCCCAACGCCTCGCGCCTGAGATCCCAAACCCAATCATCCGGTCACAGTAGGGTTGACCTGCCCGCCCGGAAGAAAACGCACACGTGCGCGTCTCAGCGCGGATTCAGCCGATCTTTTTCGACGTCAGTTCTACGATCCAACCCATTGAATAGGAGAAAAACCGTGCAAAACCAGCGAAAATGGTTCCTGCTCAGCACCCTCTTGGTGTTGTTGGCCGTGATCTTTGGTGCATGCGCCGCGCCGGCTGCAGCACCCGCCGGCGAGTCTGCTCCCGCGGACACCGGTGAGGCCGCGGCGGCGCCCGCGGCCAGTGACGGTGAGAAGACCATCATCTGGGGCGTCTACCAGGAGCCGGAAATTCTGAACCCGGCGATTCGCACCCAGACCGTCGCCAATGACGTGGCCAAGCTGACCGAGGAAGGCCTGGTCGGCGTGGATCCCGACGGCAACTACTATGCGCTGCTGGCCACGGAAGTGCCCAGCCCCGAGAACGGTCTCGTGTCCGACGACGGCCTGGTCATCACCTACCCGCTGCGGGACGACGTGCTCTGGTCCGACGGCGAGCCTTTCACCTGCGACGACGTCCAGTTCACCTGGGAAGCCATCGTGAACCCGGACAGCGGCGCGGTCGCCACCACCGGCTACGACCAGATCACCTCGGTCGAGTGTCCGGACGACTACACCGCCGTCGTCACCTACGGCTCGTTCTACGCACCGTTCCTCAGCCGCTTCGACTTTGTGATGCCGCGCCACGCCACCGGCGACCCGGCCAACATGCAGGAGTGGGAATACAACTGGATGCCCGTGGGCACCGGCCCCTTCGTCCTCCAGGAATGGGCCTCGGGCGATCAGATGATCTTCGTCAAGAACGAGAACTACCGGGGCTATCCGGACCAGCCGCTGCTGGACAAAGTGATCGTGCGCATCATCCCCAGCCGCGAGGTGGGCAAGGCGCTCATCACGTCGGGCGAGATCGACATTTTGTGGGATCTCATCGAGGCGGACGTGCCCGAGTTTGAAGAGAATCCCGCGGTGACCGTGCAGGGCCGCCCCGGCCCCGGCACGGAACGCCTGGTGCTCAACCTGGCCGACCCGACCATCGACGCCACCGACGATCCGCTGAACAATCCCCATCCGCTGCTGGGTGACGTGCGTGTGCGCCAGGCCATCGAACTGGGCATCGACAAGCAGTTCATCGTCGACGAGCTGCTCTTCGGCGCCAGCACGGTGGGCGTGAGCGAGCTGAGCCTGGGCTGGGCCAAGTGTGACATCCAACCGTCGCCTTACGACCCCGCCGCGGCCGAGGCGCTGCTCGACGAGGCCGGCTTCACCGACCAGGACGGCGACGGTGTGCGCGAGTGCCACGACTGCATGTACGCCGAAGAAGGCACGCCGCTGCGTCTCAAGTACCAGACCACCACCGGCAACCAACTGCGCGAGGAATCCCAGCAGTTGATCGCCGAGATGATGTCCGACATCGGCATCGAGTTCTACATCGAGAACGTGCCCAGCGCCGAACTCTTCGGAAGCTGGTCCAGCGGCGCCTTCCGCAAGCACGGCCAGTTCGACGTGCTGATGTACACCACCAGCGACGGCATCGATCCGCAGGAGCAGATGGAAGGCTACTTCTCCAGCGCGGCGATTCCCACGGAAGCCAACGGCGGCACGGGCTTCAACTACAGCCGCTGGATCAACGAGGCCGCCGACGCGGCGCTGGCGGAAGCGGCATCGGTGCCGGATCCGGCTGCGCGCAAGGCCGCGTACCAGACGGTCTGTGAGCAGATCGCCGAGGAACTGCCCCACATCTACCTGTACGATCGTGCCACCATCGACCTGACCCGCAGCAACGTGATGAACTACAAAGTGAATCCGTGGTTCGGTCAGGCGTGGAACTCGTACGAGTGGGACATTGAGTAATTCGTGAAGCTGTTTGATGCGTGCCTGCGGGCGACTGCGCCGCCGGGCACGCATCATCCTTGCCCGGGACGTGAGCGGTGGGGCGAACGATGCCCCATCGCTCGCGTTCGGGTCGGCATGATCCCGCATTGCGTGTTGCGCAACGCCGGCTGCGCGTGGCCGGTACGTGACGCGGGTCTACCATCCACCGCGGTTGGAGGTGCACCATGACCGGCTACATCGTGCGCCGTCTGCTCCAGGCGATTCCTCTGCTCATCGTCATCAGCATCATCGTCTTCGGCATGATTTCCCTTGCGCCGGGCGGCCCCATGTCCGCGTTCGAGGAGAATCCCAATCTCTCGCCCGAAGACCTGGCACGCCTGGAAGAGCAGCTTGGCCTCGACCAACCCGTCCACGAGCGCTATCTGCGCTGGGCCGGTCGCATCGTCGTGGGCGACTGGGGCTACAGCAACGCGTCGCGGCGCCCCGTGCTGACGGAGATCGGCGAGCGGCTGCCCAACACGCTGCAACTGATGGCCACGGCTTTCGTGGTCACGCTGCTCATTGCCATTCCCATCGGCATCCTGTCGGCGCTGCGGCAATATTCCATCTTTGACCACGTCGCCACCTTCCTGGCGTTCGTGGGGC
>JAWKOK010000128.1:0-7909 GCA_041391205.1 Caldilineaceae bacterium | reverse complement strand
TCCGGGCGATGCCGACGTCCGCGCGCAGATCCTGGCGCTCACCCGCGGGCGCGGCGTGGACTATGCCATCGACTGTTCGGGCGTGCCTGCCGCGCACCGGCTCTGCATCGACGTCACCCGGCGGCGGGGCACGGTCGTCTTCGTGGGCGAATGCAGCGACGAGACGCCGCTGCGCATCAGCCCGGACATGTTGCGCAAGGGGCTGACGCTGACCGGTTCGTGGCACTACAATCTGCTGGCTGCGCCCCGGCTCATGGCCCAAATCGCCGCTCTCGGGCCGCAACTGGACCAACTCATCAGCCACCGCTTTCCCCTCACCCAGGTGCAGCAGGCGTGGGAAACCCAAGTGACGGGCGCCTGCGCCAAGGTGCTGCTGCTGCCGTGGGCGGATGTCGACGGGCAGGAGGCGGACCATGTTTAAGTGCGCCATCATCGGGGTGAGCGGGTCGCGGGCTAAGGGTCATGCCGAGGCCTACGCCCACATTCGGCGCGGGCAACTGGCCGCGATTTCGTCCCGTCAGCCCGCGGCCCTGGCCCGCTTCGGCGACGAGTTCGGTGTGGCCCAGCGCTACACCGACTACCGGGAGATGTTCGCCGTGGAAAAACCGGATTTGGTCCACGTCAACACGCCGCCCGATGTGCGCCTGGAGATTTTCCAGGCAGCGGACGAGGCGGGCATCCCCGCCTTGATCGTGGAGAAGCCGCTGGCCATCCAAGGCGAAGACCTGGCCGCCATGCGCGACTTTGCCGCGCACAGCAGCGTCAAGATCGCTGTCAACCACCAGTTGCACTTCCACCCGCGCCGGGCGCGTTTGCAGCAACTCGTCCGGGACGGCGTGCTGGGCGACGTTCGTTTCATCGACGCCGGCGCGCGCATGAACATGGCCTACCAGGGCACGCACACGCTCCAAGCCATCGGCGCCTTCAACCCGGCGGCCCAGGCCGTCTCCACCTTTGCCCAGATCGGGGGCGCTGACGGGCTGGCCGCCACGCCACGCCGACACTTTGCCCCGGATCGCACGCTGGCGACCATCGCCTACGACAACGATGTGCAGGCGCTGCTGCGCTGCGGCGTCAACGCGCCCCACGTGGATCCGGCGCGTCCGGTCCACCAGCACAAGCGCATCGCCGTCTACGGCACCCGGGGCAGCCTGGAGTGGACCATGTGGTCGTGGCGCATGGACATCGGCGGGCAGACGGTGCGCGGCGAGCACGACTACGCCGCCGAAGACATCCTGGGCCAGGCCGCGCTGACCGAAGCCATGTTCGACTGGCTCGACGACGACCGCAAGGTTCACCCGCTCAACCTGACCCGCAGCATGGACGACTTTGCCCTCTTGCTCGCCATCTACACCAGCGGCCTCACCCGCGCCCCGGTCGCCCTGCCCCACACCCCGCCGCCGGAGCTGATTGCGCGCCTGCGCGCAGGATTGGCCGGGGAGTAGGGTTTTGGGGTGGTGGGGTGTTAGGGACACATGGCACTGGTGATGGCTGTCCCTATAACCCAAAAACCCTAAAACCCCACCACCCCAAAACCCCACCACTCCACAGGAGACAGATCATGAGACTACAAGACAAAATCGTCCTCGTCACCGGCTCGACCACGGGGATCGGCGAGGCGACGGCGCGGCTGTGTGTGGCCGAGGGTGCGCGGGTGATGGTGCACGGGCGCAACGAGGCACGGGCGCAGGCGCTCTGTGCGGAACTGGGCGATGCCGCGGCCTACGTGCTGGCCGACTTGGCCGACGCCGACGCCGGCCCGCGCATTGTTGAGGCGACCATCGCCCACTTCGGCACACTCGACGCGCTGGTCAACAACGCCGCGGTCACCACGCGCAGCAATTTGGAGACCACCGACCCGGCGCTCTTCGACTGGATCGTGGCCGTCAACCTGCGCTCGCCCATGTTCGCGATCCAGGCGGCGGTCAATGAGTTCCGGCGCAAGGGCGGCGGCGTGATCCTCAACGTCGGCTCCATCAACGCGCTGGCGGGCGAGTCGAACCTGCTGGCTTATTCCGCGGCCAAAGGCGGCCTGTTGACCATGTCGCGCAACTTGGCCAACACGCTGGCGACCGAGCAGATCCGGGTCAACCACCTTAACGTGGGCTGGGTGACGTCGGACAACGAGATCGCGCTGAAGCAGACCGAGGGCATGCGACCCGGCTGGGAGACGCGTGTGCCCAAGGAGTATGCGCCGTTCGGCCGGCTGCTCACGCCGGAGCAGGTGGCCCAGCACATCCTCTTCTGGATTTCGGACGAGTCGTACCGCCAACGGCTGCGTCTACGTGAGTTGGAGCAGTACTGTTCATCGGCCGCAATGTGAGCAAGGCGTTCGACTAGTCAGGCACTCACGTCCCATAGGCGCGCAGGACTTCGGCGATGATCGCCACGCCTGCTTCCACCTTGGCGTCAGGCTCGGCGTAGCTCATGCGAATGCACTCCGTGGCGGTGGCGCCATTCACCTCCAATCCGGGGAAGAAGTAATGCCCCGGCAGCACGATGACGCCCCGGGCCTTGAGCCGGTCGTAGAGCGGCTCCTGGCTGGTGATGGGCAGGCCGTCAAACCAGAGCCGAAGAATGCGCCTTCGGGCCGGTGGATGCGGAAGCGGGGATCGGGGATGGCGTCCAGCAGCAGGTCGACGGCGTGCTGGGCTTTGCGCGCGTAGTGGGGCCGATGACGGCGTCGCTCAGGTGCAGGATGGCGCTCGTGCGCACCGCGCCGCGCCAGGTACGCGCCGAAGCTGCCCGGCGCGAGGCTGATGACCGCGCTCATGCCGTTGATGGTGCGCACGATGTCGGCGTCGGCGATGATGATGCCCGTGCGCGCCGGGTAGGCCGAGCTTGGAGAGGCTCATGCACAGATGGTCTAGCGTCCAGCGGGGCGCATCCGGTGAAGATGATGCCGGGAACGGTGCGCCGTAGGCATTGTCGATGATGAGCGGGATGCCGTGGGTTTGGGCCAACTCCGTCAGCCGGTCGATCTCGGCGTCGGTGAGCACGTTGCCCGTGGGATTGGTGGGGCGGGAGACGGATGGCGCCGATGGTCTCGTCCAGCGCGATGGCGTCGAAGTCCACATGGTACTTGAAGAGCCGCCCGTCCAGCCGCTCAATGATGGGACGCCGCCGTGAAGATGTCGCCGTCGATGCCCGCGCTCGTAGCCGATGTATTCGGGTGCCAGCGGGAAAGTTTTGCGCGTGCCGTCGGAAAACTGGCCCGCGAACATGTTGAAGATGAAGAAGAACGTTATTGTCCGGCTGCCGTTGGTCAGGGCCATTGTTTTCCGGGCCGATGTTCCAGCCGTAGCGGCCCTTGAAGAGGTCGACCGGCGTGTCCACAAAGGTGCGGTCGCCGCCGGGTGCGCTGTAGTTGGCGCTGATGAGCGTCTCGAAGTCGTAGTCGCTGTCGAGCACGCGGCCCATGGCGTCGCGGGAAGTACTCCTGACGGCCGGCTGGGGTTGCCGCCGCCCAGCATGATGATGTCGTCGCGGCCGGTGAACTGGCCCAGGTCATCCATGAGGCGGATGGTGCCGCCGTCGCCGCGGTATTTTTGGCTGAAGGTTGAGAAGTGAAACATGATGCTATCCTGGTGAAATCGTCTTTGAACTGGGCGTGCGCACTTTACCTTCGATCTGTGGAAGGGAATCTGCCAGCTGCTGCGAACGTGTTGAAACACGTTGTTGATGCGTCTTTGGGTCGATGCGACTGCACGGTCGCTCCCGTCTACCACAGATCAACCCGCGGATGCGTCGTCAGCCCGTCAATCCAAATTTAAAATGATCGATGAGCAATCACCAATGAGCAATTTCCCCGCCCATGGCGTTTCTCGTCCATTTCTGCATCGTGAAGTCCTACATCCAACCCATCGCCACCCCAACGGATGACCCATGCCCATGGACACTGCCGTGATCCTTTGGCCGCCGTCAGCACGAAGTTCTGGCCCTACAACGTGGTGCGCAACAAAGTCGCTCTTCCCATTGCCAACGTGCCTGCGGTGCGCCGCGTGGTCGATGCTCTAGTCAAGCAGGGTGTGACCCGGCTGGTCGTGGTGGTCGGCCCGGGTGAGAGCGTGCGCCATGCCCTGCACGGCGCGTTGCCATTCGCTATGTGCGCCAGGCCACGCCCGTGCGGGAAACCGCGGACGCATCCTCCACGCCGCGGCGCATTTTGAAGGCGACTTCCTGGTCGTCTACGGCGACGTGGTCACAGATCCTGCCAACGTGGCGCGCTGTCTGCGCCGCGCTCCAGGAACAGCGCCCCTGGCCGCAGCCTTGGCAACAGCCGCTTGCCCACGAGGATCCGCGACATCGTCGCCCACGTGACGGCGCTGCGGCGGAGGGCCACCCGCGACGGCTCCCAGCGTCGGCGGCGTCTTTGCCTTCCGCCATGACGTTGCCTTTCCTCCGTGACAACCCCGGCGTGATGACGCAGGTGCCCGTGGGCGGCATGCCACCGTCGATCGCGAACTCGCTCAGTCGCTCCAACTGATCGACGAGGGTCACGACGCGCGGTGACGACCGTGGGCTACCACGTGGACTCGCACAAGCCGTGGCACATCTTGGAAGCCGCCAGCGCACTTCAAGCACATGGCCGCCACGCTGACCGCAAGCGTCATCTGACCTCGGCCCGCATCCACGACGGCGTGAATTGTCCGGTCCGGTTGTCTTGGGCGAAAACGTGACCATCGGCAACCGGGTGGTGCGCGGTCCGCTCTGGGCCGGCGCGGGCGCGTCCATCACCAACGGCGCGATCCTGGACGGACCGGTTGTGGTCGGGCCGGAGACGCGTGTGCGCGATTACTGCCAGATTGGCGGACACACGTCGCTTGGTGCGCGCGGCGTCTACGGCCACGGCGCCGAGTTCAGCGGCGTGGCGTTGGACACGGTCTACTGCTACCACTACTGCGAAATCTGGGGCGTGGTGGGTCAGGCCACCGACTTTGGCGCGGCCACCGTTTGCGGCAACCTGCGCTTCGACGACGGCGACACCGTTTGGCGGGTCAAGGGCCGCGCCGAGCGTCCGTCCCATGCGGCCAACGCCGCCTACTTCGGCGACTTCATGCGCACGGGCGTCAACGCCGTCATCATGCCCGGCCGGCGCATGGGCGCGTACAGCGTCGTCGGCCCCGGCGTCATCCTCTACGACGACCTGCCCGACCGTCGCATCGTCACCGCGCAACAGGAATTGCGCTACGGCGACTGGGGGCCGGCGCGGTATGGGTGGTGAGGCATGAAACGTGAAACGTGAAACGTGAAACGTGATTAAGAGACTGAGAGATTGAGAGATTGGCCCGCGATGCGAAGATCAATCTCCCAATCTCTCTATCTCCCAGTATTCCCTCTCACGCATCACGTTTCACGTTTCACGCCTCACGTCTTATCTAACGAAAGGACCACCAATGTCCCATCCCAACATCATCTACATCATGGCCGACGACATGGGGTATGGCGATCCGGGGTGTTTCGGGTCGACGCGCATTCCCACGCCGCACATGGACCGGCTGGCCCGCGAAGGCGTGCGACTGAGCGATGCCCATTCGTCGGCCGCAGTCTGTTCGCCCAGCCGCTACTCGGTGCTGACGGGGCGCTACTGCTGGCGCACGGGCATGGAGAAGTGGGTGCTCGGCGGCTTCGGCACACCGCTCATCGAGCCGGCGCGGACGACGGTGGCGTCGCTGCTCAAGGCCCGAGGCTATGCCACCGCGGCCATCGGCAAGTGGCACGTGGGCCTCAACTGGACCCGGGCCGACGGCAGCCGGGAGACTGTGCTGGACTTCGGCAATCCGGCGTCGAGCGTGGACGGCTTCGACATCGACTACGCCGCGCCCATCACCGGCGGGCCGCGGGAGCTGGGCTTCGACTATTTCTTCGGCATCGCCGGCTCGCTGGACATGGCGCCCTACTGCTTCATCGAAAACGAGCACACGGTGGGCATTCCCGATCGGGAAAAGGAGGTCTACTACCACCAGCAGCGCAAAGGCATGCAGACGCCCGGCTGGCGCGATGAAGAGGTGGATGTCACCTTTGCCGCCAAGGCCGTCCGCTTTCTGGAGGAGCATGCAGACCAGCGCGCCGACCAGCCGTTTTTCCTCTACCTGACCCCCTCGTCGCCTCACCGGCCCTGTGACATTCGCCCTGAGTTCGTCATCGGCGCGAGCCGGGCGGGCGACCGCGGCGACACCGTCGTGCTCTTCGACTGGGTCGTCGGCCAGGTGCTGGACGCGCTGGACCGGCTGGGATTGGCCGACAACACGCTCGTCATGGTGACCAGCGACAACGGCGGGCGGCTCACCTGCACCGACGGCAACGACTACGGCCACCGCACCAACGGCGCGCTGCGCGGGCAGAAGGCCGACATCTGGGACGGCGGCCACCGGGAACCCTTCATCGCGCGCTGGCCGGGCCACATCGCGCCGGGCAGCACCAGCGATCATCTGGTCTGCCTCTCGGATCTCCTGGCCACGTGCGCGGAGATCGTCGGTGTGCCGCTGCCGGAGGGCGCGGGCGAGGACTCGATCTCGTTTCTGCCCGCGTTGACGGGTGACGGCGTCCCCGGGAGAGCCTCATCCATCCTCGGCCCAGGGCATGTTCGCCGTGCGCCAGGGGATGTGAGCCCGGTCTTCGGCCTGGGGGTCCACGGCTTCACCGATCCTGCCTTTATCGAACCCAGCGCCGACGGTCCCCAAGGTCAACTCTACGACCTGGCCCAAGATCCCGGCGAAACCACCAATCTTTGGCAGCAGCGCCCGGACAAAGTTGACGAGTTGCGGTCGGTGTTGCGGGAAGCCAAAGAAAGAGATTAAGAGATTGAGAGATTGGGAGATTGAACGACGGCCACATGCGTGCCGGACCAATCTCCCAATCTCCAGTCTCCCAATCTCTTTATCTCATTTCACCAAGGAGCGATTCATCATGAACAAACCCCTTCCCCGCGTCGGCTTTGTGGGTCTGGGCGCGATGGGGATGCCCATGGCCAAGTCTCTGCTGCGCGCCGGCCTGACGGTGACGGCGTACGACGTGCGCAGCGACGCCATCAACGAATTTACCGCGGCCGGCGGTCAAGGTGCCGCCACGCTGGGCAAAGTGAGCGCGGATGCGGACGTCCTGGTCCTGGCGGTGGTCAATGCCGCGCAGGTGGAGAGCGTGCTCTTCGGGCAGGGCAACGCGGCCGCGGCCATGCAGCCCGGCGGCGTGGTCGTGGTCTGCAGCACCGTCGGCCCCGACTTCGCCCGCACCACCGGCACGCGTCTGGCCGAAGCCGGCTTGCTCATGTTGGACGCGCCCATGAGCGGCGGCACGCTGCGCGCCGCGGACGGCTCGCTCAGCATCATGGCCGCGGGGCCGGACGCGGCCTTCGCCAAAGCCCAGCCCGTGCTGGATGCGCTGGCCGCCAACGTCTACCGCATGGGCGCGGAGCACGGCCTTGGCTCCATGATGAAGCTGGTCAACCAACTCATGGCCGGCTCCCACATCGCAGTGGCGTGCGAGGCCATGGCCTACGGCGCGCGCGCCGGCCTGGATCCGGCCAAGATCTACGAGGTCATCTGCAACAGCGCGGGCATGTCGTGGATGTTCCAGAACCGCATGCCCCACGTGCTGGCCGACGACTTCACACCCCACAGCGCCATCGACATCTGGCCCAAGGACCTGAGCCTGGTGCTGGAGACGGGCAAGGAGCTCAAGTTCCCCCTGGTCATGGCCGGGGCCGCGCTGCAACTCTTCACCATGGCGTCGGGCGCGGGCCTGGGGCGGGAGGATGACGCCGCGCTGGTCAAGATCTACGAACAGTTGCTCGGCTTTCGCATTGTGGACGCGGGCGGTGAAGACGGCGAAGACGAAGGCGACGCATGAGCCTGCGTGTCCACGTCATCGGTGCGGGCGTCATCGGGTTGACCACGGCCGCGTGTCTGCT
>JAWKOK010000127.1:0-8028 GCA_041391205.1 Caldilineaceae bacterium | reverse complement strand
CGCTGACGCCGGCGCCGGCAAAGGCCACGTTGTCGCCTTCGATGGCGGCAATGACGTCGATGACGCTGCCGTCCGCCACGTCGTCATCCACGGTGTAGGCCACGTCGGCCGTCACGGTGGCGCCGGGCGCGATGGCCGGCCACACCAGCAGCACCGCCGTGCCCCCCGACGCGAGCGGAGTTTCGCCCTGTTCCGCACCGGCGGCCGTCACCGCGGTCAGGGCCAAGCCGGCCGGGATCTCGCTGCGCAAGACCACGTTGACCGCCGCCTCGTCGCCGGGATTCGTGAGCTGATACGCCACCGTCAGTGCGTCGCCTTGGCGCACGCGCTTGGGCGACTGTGTGCTGGTCACCGCAAGGTCGATGAGGGGTGCGGTCTCCGCGTCTGTGGCATCCTCTGCGGCACCCTCTGTGGCCCCGGAGTCGGGCGCGGGCGTGCCTGCGGGCGCCGGTGTAGTCGCGCCCGACGCGGCGGCCTCGACCAGCACGGCGTTCACTTCGGCGCGGGTGAGGCCGTTGGGGGCCACAAACTGGGCGTTGACCCAGCCCTGTTCACCGTTGGCGGCGCAACAGACCAGCCACCAGCCGCCGCTCCCGTTCCGCGCCAATAGATTGACCTGGGCGCCCGCGGCGAGCGTGCCGACCGCGTCGAAATCCGCACCCGGCCCACCGCGCACGTTGAGTTGCACCGCGTTGACGATGCCCGTCAATTGGTCCGGGATGTCGGGCTGGGTGGATCCACCTGCGCCATTGCTACCGGTGTCGCCGCCGGTGCCACCGTCGCCTTGGTCGTCATTGTTGTCGGCGGCGCGTGTGGGTGCGGGCGGTGCGCTTTCCTCGGTGGGAGTGGGCAGCGGCACCGTCTGTGCACCGGGCGCGGCCCACGCCGGTTGGTCAACGAGCGCGGCGACGCCCAGCAACAGGGCCGCCAGTAGCGGCAGCCAGGCGCGACGGGCAAGGGTCAAAACTTTGTCCAATCGTGGTTTGTTGGTCATACGTGTGTCCTCACTCTGCGCAAATTCGGAGCGGAGCGGTGCGTCCGTACGCGACGTGCGCCGGCGCATGCGACGCGTCTAGTACGCACCGTCCCCGCGCATGATGGCCGGTATGGTGCGAAGCATGATGGCGACGTCACGGCGCAAACTGTAGTTGTCGATGTAGTCCAGTTCCAGGCACAGGCGTTCCTGCAATGAGAGGTCGCCGCGCCCGTTGATCTGCATGGGACCGGTGATCCCGGGTTTGACGGCAAGCCGCCGGCGTTGCTCGTCGCTGTAGCGCGCGACCACCTGCTCTTCCTCCGGCCGCGGGCCCACCAGGCTCATGTCGCCGCGCAGCACGTTGAGGAACTGGGCGCTTCATCCAGGCTAGTGCGCCGCAGCATGTGCCCGACGCGGCGCGTCACGCGGGTCGTCGGGCGAAGCGCGCTTGAAGCACTGGCTCAAGTAGCGCATTCAAGTCCACCACCCGGGCAGCCGTTTCCCCTGCGTCGCAGACCATGCTGCGCAATTTCAGAATGCGAAACGGGGCGCCCGTTTTCCGTCACCCGTCTGGCCGAAAAAGACCGGCCCGGGCGAGTCGAGCTTGATGGCGACCGTGGCGACGCCACGGCCGGAATCGAGAGCAGGAGATCGAGCAGCGCACCGACCACGTCCATGCGGCGCTTGGCGATGCGTTTCCAGCCGGGATGGCTGGCGCCTGGCAGCGTCCCGGCAAAATGAATGGTGCCGGCCACGTAGCCCGCTTCCAAAGCCAGCGCGGTGTACAGAATGACCGACCCGCCAAGGCCAGCCGGGGCGAACGCCGGGCCAGCTTGGCCAAGAACGGCGCGCCAGCCGCTGAGCAGGAACGCGATGATCAGCCCGACCAGCGGCACGATAGCCCATCCCAACAGCGGCAGCCACAGGCCGAGCAGCGCCACGGGCGCCAGTCCGAGCGTCGCCGCTGCGCAGCACGATCTTGCTTGAGCACCGGGCGTGTGGCTGTCCTGCACCATGCGTTCCGGGTGCCAGCGGATTAGCAGCGCCTTCCAGTAGCCGATGTAGTACTTGCGCCGGAAGTATTCGCCCAGATTTTCGTCGTGGATGTGCTCCACTTGCGCGTCCGGGGCGGAAGACCATATGATGGCCCTTTTGCGCCAGCCGAAGCTGGTTTCCTGGTCCTCCACGCTGGCGGTGGTGAAGATCGGATCGAAGCCGCCGTTTTCACAGAAGACGTCACGGTGGGCTGCCGAGTAGGTGTCGATGAAGTCGATTTGTGTCATGCCGCGGCTGCGGTCGTAGCGGTCTTCGTATTCGGCCTGGACAAAGCGAGGACGGCCTGCCGCGTGGACAAATAGGTGCCTTTGGCGCCGACGACCGCCGATCCGCAAACGGGGCGGCGAGTGCGTCAACCCAATCGGGCGCGGGCGCGCTAATCGGTGAAGAGGAGCAGACTGGCCTGCGCCTCCTGCGCACCGTGGTTGCGCGCGGCGGCCGGTCCGGCGTTGTCCTGGCGCACCAGGCGGGCGCGGGATGTCGGGGTGGCGTTGGCACCACGCGCTGACCACCGCCGGCGTGGCGTCGCGCGAGCCGTCGTCCACCACGATGACCTCGTAGCTCTGCGGGTCGGCCTGCTGGCGCGCCAGCTGCGCCCAGGCACCGTTCGATGGTCGACGCGCCGTTGTAGACGGGCACGATCACGGAACAGCGCAGGTCGACTGCCGCGGATTGGGACGGCGCGGGGCTGTCTCGGCGCTCATGGTGCCTCTATTCTGCCGCTTGGCCCACAAACTCGGCCTGGGCAAAGATGCGGTGTGTGGTGGTGAAGTCGGGCCAACCGGTGAGCAACGTGAGCACGCTCGTCTCCGTGGGGGCGATGTGTAGGCGGCCTCGCCGTTTGAGAGCGTCGTCGGCGCCCGTCACCGGGATCGGCGCGGAGATGCGGGTGATGCGGTAGACAAAGGTGCGCTCGGCGTCGTCGGTCAACAGGCTTCCTGGCCCACGGCAACTCGCTCCCGCCAGCGGCGAGCAGCGCGCCCCCTTGACCTGATGGCCGGACAGGAGCGTGTTGCCCACGGCGCCGGGCCGGCGCGCTGTTGATGTGCCAGCCCAATGCGATCATCCGGGATCTGCCAGCGGGTCACTCGTTCGCCTTCCACCGTGGCAATCGTCCAGTCCATGGGCACGACGGGCAACTCCAGCGCCAACGCCGGGATCGTCAGTTGCGTCGGCGCCACGGCATCGGCCGGATCCAGCGGCGTCGTCCCGGCGATGGCGGTCGTCGCTTGCGGGGAGTCTGCGGCGGCTTCCGGCGGACTTGCAGCCGGACTGTCTGTGGCCGGCGCTGCGGTGGGCGCGGCCACGGGGGCGCACGCGGCCAGCAGGCCAGTGACCATGACGGCGAGCAACAGGATGAGTGCGGTCGGGGTGATCAGTCTCTGCATGCGAGCGCTCCAGTGTTCGAACATAGACGCAAGTCTCATGATTCTAGTGTATGGAGGTGCGATGCGCAAGGTGTGGCGACTTCCCGGCGCGCCCTCTACCGGCGGATGGGCCGGGGTCCATACAACCTACATACGCCCCACGGCGCGCCGGGTTACGCCGGGGCGCACTCGCGTCCGGGGATCGTCTGTTCCCGGCGGACGAAGGCTTGCCGAAAACCGCTTCTTTTTGCCCAGGCGTGCACAAGACCGTACAATGTCGGTGGGAGGGGATGTGTCCCGGTGGGCGCCCTGGTCTTCAAAACCAGTGGCAGGCGGCGCAGAGCCGGCTGCGGTGGGTTCGACTCCCATGCCCTCCCGCCAATCAATCTGATTCAGCCGTCATCGAATTGCACACGGTATTTATGGACATTCCACTGTTTCAAGCCGACGAAACCCTGCGCTTCGAGCGCATTGTGCTCTACCCATATCCCGATCTCAAACGCGTTTGGACGCGCCTGTGGGTCACCGCGGTGGAGGACCAGCATCCCAACGTGGAGGTGCGCGTCTACAACCCGGACGGGACCGAGAACACCAGCGTCTACCTCATGTCCCAGACCGAGCAGCGCATTGAGACGACGCTCCATCTGCGCGAGCCGGTGCCCCACGCTACCTATCACGTGCGCGCCGAGTTGACGCTGGGCATCGGCGAGGAACAGAGCCTGGTTGACGCCCAAGAGTTCGACATGACTCTGGTGTTTCGCAACCCGGATGCCCAGGAGCCCGGCTTCGGCATGGGCGTCGACTGGGACGCGTTGCAGCGCGACGACGAAGAGTAGCCGCGCGCCGTCTACGCCGCGGTCTGTGACCGGTCCCGACGCCGGTCCGCTTGCGCGATCTACACTGTTTTGATCCACCATCCCATCCCGTTGTAGGAGTCCCAGGTTGGCCCATTGTCCTCTATGCGGCGCCATCACCGATCCCCGCATTCTTGCCTACGCAAACACGCTCACCGACGCAACCCAGCGCCAACTGCGCACCGTGGCGCCCGGCTGGCTGCCGGCGCTGGGACTCTGTCCCCAATGCGCGTTGGACGCCGTGCGCGTGCTGGGCGCGACGCGCAGTGATGCGCCGCTCAACACCCTGACGGATCCACCGACCACCTTCCCGTACTACCACCCGGACGAGGAGACCGTGCTCGGCCAAACGGCGCGGCTGCCGGACTACGCCACCTTTGGCGCTCAGGACGTGACCATCGCCTTCCTGGACAGCGGCTTTTACCCGCACCCGGATCTGCTGGCCGGGCCGCCGGCGGACGCCATGCCCGCGTGGGAGAGCATGACGCCGGCTGCGCTGCGCAAGTGGTTGCAGGCGCGGCCGACGCGGCTGGTGCACTATGTGGATCTGCGCGGTGACAGGGTACAGGAGGGCCTGGACGCCGACTCGTTGTGGGAGACGGACTGGCTGAGCTGGCACGGGGAGATGACCACGGTCATCGCTGCGGGCAACGGGTGGCTGAGCGGTGGACGGCTGCGCGGCTATGCGCCGCGCGCCGGGGTGTTGCCCATCGCCGTGGGTCGGGGCGACGGACGCATCCCCGAAGCGGACATTCTGGCCGGCTTCCAGTGGCTGCTGCAGGATGACAACTGGGCGCGCTACAACGTGCGCGTCGTCAACGTAAGTGTGGGCGGCGATCACCCCGACTACTGGACCGACAACGCGGTCTGCCTGGCCGCCGAAGAGTTGAGCCGGCGCGGCGTGCTCATCTGCGCGGCGGCGGGCAACAGCGGCGCAGAGCGCTTGCTCGCGCCCGCGCAAGCGCCGTCCGTGCTGACGGTGGGCGGCTACGATGACGCCAACCGCCGCTGGAGTCCCCATCTGCCCGAGGAGGTGGCGCGGCTGTCGCTCTATCACCACAACTTCGGCCATGTGTACGCGGCGGACGGTCCGCTGCAAAAGCCGGAGATTCTGGCCGTGGGCCGCTATGTGGCGTCGCCCATCCTGCCGCCGTCGCCGGTGCTGCGGGAAACCCATGCCATCGCCGCCCTGCGCCAGGTGCTCACGGGCGACGATCCGGCCCACTTGGAGCGCTTGCTGGCCCATTGGCACCGGGTCATGCATGTGGAGGAGGAGAAGCTGGCGCTGGGCCGCCTCCTGGAACAGCGACGCGCGCACCGGGAGATGGACGCGGCGCTGCCCGAAATCTGGCAGGCGCTGCGCAAGCGCATGAACGCGCACAAGTGGGTCCACGCGTACTACCAGCACGCCGACGGCACCAGCGTGGCCGTGGCCCAGGTTGCGGCCGTGGCGGCGCAGATGTTCCAGGCCAACCCCCACTTGAACGGTGAGCAAGTGAAGGCGCTGTTGTTGGCGACGGCGCGGCCCATTGGCCACTTCCCGACGACGCTGCAGGGACGGGGCGTGCTCCAGCCCGTGGCCGCGGTGACGGCGGCGTTGCGCGCGCCGGGCGGCATCCTGGCGGGCATGCCCGTCAGCGGCACGGTGGTGCACGCGCGACAGTTGCGCAAATGGAACTTCCAGGGTACATTGACGCGGCAGAGTGCCACCGTGCCGCGTGCCTTCGGCGACCACGTCGCGAGCCCATCCGAGTACGCCTATTTGGGCCATTACGCGCCCGGGGCGTCGGCGGTCAGCGTGCTGGCCGCCTTCAACGGATGGACGCCCGCGCTCCAACCCCTGGAACGGACGCCCGAAGGCTGGTGGCACACGGCGGTGCAGTTGCCGCCCGGATTGTATCCGTACCGATTCTGGGTGGTGGATCGCCCGCACCCGGACGGTCACTGGGTGAGCGACCCGGAAAATCCTCGACGCATTGAGAGCGGCTATGCCGCGCCGCATGCGTTGCTCGTCATCGACTAACACATCAGGATTGTGGAGATGAACCGCGAATTTCACCGTTGGTTTAGCCCCCGTTTGCAGCGCGACATGGAACTGCTCGTCTTCGGCCACGCGGGCGCACGCATGCTCGTCTTCCCCACCAGCATGGGCCGCTTCTACGAGTTCGAGGACCGGGGCATGATCGGCACTGTGGCCGACCAGATCGAGCGCGGTAACCTGCAGGTCTACTGCGTGGACAGCGTGGACGCCGAGAGTTTTTACTGCCGGTGGGCCCATCCGTCGGGCCGCATCACGCGGCACATGCAGTACGAGGGCTACATCATCGAAGAGGTGTTGCCGCTCTCGCGCAGCAAGAATCCGAATCCGTTCATGATCGTCCACGGGTGCAGCTTCGGCGCGTATCACGCCATGAACATCGCGCTGCGCCATCCGCACCACTTCGGCCGCGTGCTCGCCTTCAGCGGCCTCTACGACATGACCAGCTTCTTCGACGGCTACTACGACAGCAATGTCTATCTCAACACGCCCAGCGCGTACGTGCCCAACATGCACGAGCCGTGGCAACTGGATGCGTTGCGCAACATGGACATCGTCATGGCCGTGGGCCAGCAGGATCCGCATATCGAGAACAACCGTCACTTGAGCCATGCGCTCTGGGAAAAGGGCGTCTGGCACGCGTTCCGGGAATGGGACGGCTGGGCGCACGACTGGCCCTATTGGCAGAACATGTTGCGCCTCTACGTCAGCGGGGCGGACTAAACGGACAACACTGCGGTCGTTGTGGCGCTGAGACGGCGCAACCACGGTCCGCAGCCATCTTGCGTGACACCTCAGGGGGAGATCATGGGAGACGTGAAAAAGATCGGAGTCATCGTCGGGCGCGAATGGAGCTTTCCGCCGGCCTTCATCGAAGAGGTCAACAAGCGCGATGCGGGCGTCGTCGCCGAGTATGTCAAGCTGGGCGGCACGCGCATGAACGAGCCGGTGGAGTATGCGGTCTACGTGGATCGCATCAGCCACGAGATTCCGTACTATCGCACGTATCTCAAGAACGCGGTCCTGCAGGGCGCGTTCGTCATCAACAACCCCTTTTGGTGGAGCGCGGACGACAAGTTCTTCGAGTCCAGCCTGGCGACCCAACTGGGCGTGCCGGTGCCCAAGACGCTGGTGCTGCCCATGAAGGAGTATCCCGACGGCGTGGTGAGCGAATCGCTGCGCAACCTCTCCTATCCGCTGGATTGGGACGCCATTGTCGAGTACGTGGGCTTGCCCGCCATTCTCAAGGATGCGTGGGGCGGCGGCTGGCGCAACGTCTACAAGGTCAACTCGGTGGACGAACTGATCACGGCCTACAACGAGACCGGTACGCTCTGCATGGTCTTGCAGGAGTTTATCGAGTGGGACCAGTTTGTGCGCTGCATCTGCATCGGCCAGGAGAACATCATGCCCATCAAGTACGATCCCGGCCAGCGGCGTTATCTGGTGGAGCACCAGCATCTGAACGACGAGGTGGGCGAGCGCGTGGTCGACGCGGCGCGCACCCTCAACCGCGCGCTGGGCTACGACATGAACAGCGTGGAGTTTGCCATCAAGGACGGCATCCCCTTCGCCATCGACTTTATGAACCCGGCCCCGGACATGGACATCAACAGCATCACGCCCCATTACTTTGAGTGGGTCGTCAAGGCCATGGCCGACTTCACCATCGAGATGGCCTTCAACCCCAAGCCGCAGCGCGAAGAGCAACATTGGGCACAGTTTTTGACGTGAGGC
>JAWKOK010000126.1:0-8176 GCA_041391205.1 Caldilineaceae bacterium | reverse complement strand
TGATCGTGCTGCGCAAAGAGATGCGCTTTGTGCACTCACGGCCGCTGCGACCGTTGCTGGCCTTCACTGCCATCGTGCTGCTCTCGTTCGTCATCGGCCAACTGCCGTGGTTTACCAACGCCCAACACGCACCCATGAGCGCGCAGATCGGCGGGCTGCTGATCTTCGTGCTCTCCACCGGCGCCTTCCTGCTGGCGGCCCATCAGTTCCACGATCTGCGCTGGCTGCGCTGGTTCACGTGGCTGTTTGTCTGTGTGGGCTACATCCACGTGACGGGCTGGTTCGTGCCCGGCATCGGCGGCATCACCGCCAAAGTGATCCGCTTCGGCGTGATTGACAACGCCATCTACTGGACGTGGCTGGTGGCGCTGGCCTTTAGTCAGGCGTGGCTCAACCGGGATCTGCCGTGGTTCTGGCGGTTGGTCTTCGCCTTCATCACCGTGACCACGCTCTACGTCGGCTTCGTGCTCAACCGCGACTGGAAGTCGGGCTATCTGCCCGCGATTGCGGCCGTGGCCACCATCGTCGCAGCCCGGTCCTGGCGTGTGGGGCTGGTGATGGCGCTAATCGGCGTGGCGCCGGCACTCTACCTGATCAGCGATGCCGTCGGCTCGGACCAGTACAGCTACTCGACCCGGGTGGACGCACTGGTCATCGTGCTGCACATGTCGACCGTGAGCCCGTTGCTGGGGTTCGGCCCGGCCAACTACTACTGGTACACGCCGCTCTACCGCATCCGTGGCTGGGCGGTCAAGTTCAACTCCCACAACCAGTACGCGGACATCGTGGCGCAAATCGGCGTCATCGGCCTGCTCTGTTTCATCTGGTTTGCGGTGGAGATGGGCGTGCTGGCCTGGCGGCTGCGGCTGGAAGCGGCGCCCGGCTTCAACCAGGCGTACGTCTACGGCGTCATCGGCGGGCTGGTGGGGACGCTGGTGGCGGGCGTGCTGGTGGACTGGATCATTCCGTTTGTCTACAACCTGGGGATGTATGGCTTCCGCGGCAGCATGCTCGGGTGGATCTTCTTGGGCGGGTTGTTGAGTGTGGGTTTGTGACCCGGCAAGAGGTGAGGCGTGAGGACGAAACGTGAAGACGTGATGCGTGAAAGACGTGAAACGTGATGGGTGAAGACGTGAGGTGTGAAGGGGGGAGGGGACTACGATGAACGGTGAGATGATCGGCCTGATTCCGGCGGCCGGCAAGGGCGTGCGGCTGGGGTTGCCGTATCCCAAGGAGTTGTACCCGATCATTCGGGAGAATCGGTACAAGCCGGTGGCCCAGTTTGTGCTGGACAACATGACGACCGCCGGCCTCAAGCACGTGGTCTTTGTGGTCAACGAGACCAAGCATCAACTGGTCGGCTACTTCGGCAGCGGCCGGCGTTTCGGCTGCGACATCAGCTATGTGGTGCAGGAGCCGGCCAACGGCAACGGCGCGGACTCCACGTCGCCGGGCCTGGCCCATGCGCTGGACGCGGCCTATCATCTGACCCGGGGCAAGACGGTCTTCTTCGGCATGGCCGACACGATCATGCAGCCGCGCACGGTCTTCCAACTGGCCTACGCCGCGGCGCATCCCGACGATGAGGTGATTCTGGCGCTCTTCCCCACCGGCCGGCCGGAGAAGTTCGGCATGGTGGAGACCAACGGCAACGGCAGTGTCGTCGCCATCGTGGACAAGCCTCGGCAGACGACGCTCACCCACATGTGGGGCTGCATCATCTGGCGGCCGCGCTTCACCGAGTTTCTGCACGAGGCCGTCTGTCGCGGCGAGTCGGACTTTGCCCGCATCATGAACGACGCCAACGTGGCCGGTCTGCCCGTGCGCGGCGTGTGCATGCCCGACAGCGCGTACATTGACCTGGGCACCTACGAAGAAATCATGGAAATGGATCACCGCTTTCGTGAGGAATGAACCGATGATTGACACCCTTGTTGCTCAGCCTGCCCCCCTCAACGCGACCGTACCGGCCACCGAAAGCGCCATGACCCATGCGTCGGCGCCGCCCGACCTGGCCATCGTCCTGGTCTGTTGGAACAACCGCGACTACCTCTTCCCGTGTTTGGCATCGCTCTACGGCAGCGCGCTGCGGCACAGCTTCGAGGTGGTCGTCGTGGACAACGGCTCCACCGACGGCAGCCAGGCGATCCTGCGCCGGGAGTATCCCGAGATTCTGCTCATCCAGAACGACGGCAACGTCGGCCTGGGGCGGGCCAGCAACCAGGGCATCGAGGCCACGAGGGGGCGGCACATCCTGCTGCTCAACAACGACACCATCGTCAACGGACCGTCCCTTGATGCCATGGTCGACTATCTGGATGCGAACCCGCGCACGGCGGCTGTGGGTGGTAAACTGCTCAACCCGGACGGCACGGTCCAATCCTGTTACAACAACTTCTCGACGTTGCACGAAGAGTTCCTGATCGCCCGCGGCTGGGCGAACTACTCTGGGACGGCTATCCCGCGGATGGATGACGACCATGTGCGCCGCGTGGCCTGGCTTGGCTCGGCCTGTCTCATGCTGCGGCGCGCCGCTGTGGACGAGATCGGTCTGCTGGACGAGTCCTACTTTATCTACGGCGACGAGGCAGACTTTCAGTATCGTCTGGCCCAGGCCGGCTGGGACGTGGTCTACCTGCCCCATGCGACGACGGTCCACTTCGGCGGGCGCAGCATGAACCGCTGGGGCGGCGCAAGATGGTCCTGCGGCAAGATGCTCTTCTACCGCAAGAACTACGGCCCCGTGCGCACGACCGCGCTGCGCACCGTGCTGGGCGGCCTGAGCATGGCCAAACTCGGCCTGTGGGCGCGGCCGCCATCGCGCCGCAACACCGGGAGCAGGCGCGCAAAGAGCAGCAGTCCAACCTGGATGTGGTCAAGCTGTGCCTGAAGTTGGAGTAGAACGGGAGCGGATCATGGGGACTGAATCACAACTGGTGCGCCCCCGGCAGGCTGCTATGCCGACGGCCGACCGGTCCGGCGCGTCGCCCTCTCCACGGACGGCTGCTGGCGCGATCATGTTCGCGGCCGTCCTGCTGCGCATCGTCGCGGCGCTCTACCAGGGCAACACGGTGGTGGACATGCCCGGCATTTACGACCAGCTCTCGTACAGGCCTGGCGCTGCGGGTCGCGGAGGGACACGGCTTCAGCTTTGCCGAAGGTCACTGGCCCGGCCACCCGTGGCGGCGAGCCGACGGCGCACTGGAGCTATCTCACGCTTTACTTGGCGGGGCTTTACAGCCTTTTCGGCGTGCAACCGCTGCTGGCGCGACTGGTGCAGGCGATCGTCGCCGGGCTGCTGCACGTGGCTCGCCTATCGCATCGGCCGGCGCGTCTTCGGCCCGACGACCGAGCTGTTGCGGCCGCCTTCAGCGCCGTCTACGTCTACTTTGTCTACTACGCCGGCGGCTTGCTCACGGAGACCTTCTACTTCGTGACGATCCTGTGGACGCTGGATGTGGCGCTGCGGCTGGCGGCGGATGGGCCGGCACGTCACCGCCGGCGGCTCTGGCTGGAACTAGGGGTGGCCGCAGGCGTGACTGTGTTGCTGCGCCAGGTCTTCATCTTCTTCCTGCCGTTTCTCTTCGTCTGGCTCTGGTGGAATGTGCCGGTGCGCAACGACACGGATGCGGTGAAACCGGCCGCGCAGAAGTCGATGGCCGCACGTCTGCGTCTGGGCACGCTGCCGGGGCTGGTCGGTGCGGGGCTGGTTGTGCTGGCGCTGATGGCGCCCTTCACCGTCCGCAACTATCGCGCCTTCGGCACCTTTGTGCCGCTGAACACCAATGCCGGTTTCGCCGTCTTTTGGGGCAACCATCCCGTCCACGGCACGCACTTCATGCCCCTGCTGCCCGGCGGCGGCGCGGCCTGCATCGACCTGATTCCGCCGGACCTGCTGCCGCTCAACGAGGCGCAACTGGACCGGGCGCTGCTCAGGGACGCGTGGGCTTCATCACCGCCGACCCGGTGCGCTACGTTCTGCTGTCGTTCAGCCGGCCCAGGAGTACGTCAAGTTCTGGCCTACGGCCGACTCGGGGCTGGTGAGCAATGCATCCCAGGTGCTCTCGTTCAGGGTGTTTCTGCCGTTCATGCTCTACGAGCTCTGGCTGGGGCTGGCTCTGCTGCGCCGGCCCGATCATCCCGGGCAACGGGCGCAGCTCGTGTTGCTCGGTCTCTTTGTGGTGGTCTACACGGGCATGCACCTGCTCACGTGGACGCTGATCCGCTACCGGCTGCCGGTGGGCCGATTCTGCTGCTCTTTGCCGCCCTGGCGGTGGCACGTCTTGCAGCGGGTGGGCGCCCATCCGGACTCCGGGGCTGCACGTGCCGTGTAGGTGACCGTCGTTCCGATCCATCATATCCGCACGCAGGAGAGGTTGCCGCATGTCAGCGCCGCGTCACGATTGGGCTGCCCGTCTTCAACGGAGAGAAGTACCTGGCTACCGCCATCGAGGTCAATCCTTACGCAGACGTATCACGATTTCGAGTTGATCATCGCCGACAATGCCTCCACCGACGGGACCGCGGCCCTCTGCCGCGCGTACGCGGCGCAGGACGACCGTATCCGCTATGTCCGCAACGCCCGGAATCTCGGCGCCGCGCCCAACTTCAACCTGACGCTGGGGTTGGCCCGCGGCGAGTACTTCAAGTGGGCCGCCTACGACGACTGGATCGGGCCGGCGTACCTGGCCCATTGCGTGGCCGCGCTGGACGCCAACCCGGACGTGGTGCTCTGTCAGACCGCGACCCAGGCGGTCAACGCGGCCGGCGTGCCGGACACGGTGCTGCGCTACCATCCCGGCGTCTATTCGTCGCGGCCGGAACAGCGCTTTCGCAGCATTGCCATGATCCGGGACAACACTGCGGTGCCGGTCTTCGGCCTCATCCGCACCGGCATTTTGCGCCGGACCAGTTGCATCGGCAGCTATCCGTCGTCCGACGTGGTGCTGCTGGCCGAGCTCTCGCTCTACGGACCGTTCCTGGAACTGGACGTGCCGCTCTTCTTCTGGCGCGTTCATCCGCAGCAGTCGACGCGCGGCGTCTACGCCGTCGAGCGCAACCGGGTCGCCTGGTTCGACACCGCGGCCGCCGCCCGGGTGACGCTGCCTAAGTGGCAGTTCTTCCACGGCTACATTCGCGCCGTCATGCGGGCGCCGCTGGGATGGGGTCAACGTCTCTACTGCTACGCCCACATCGGGCGCTGGCTCTTCATGCGTGACCACTATCGGGCCATGGTCAAGGATCTGCTGCTGGCGGCCCGCGGCCGCGTGTCGGCCCGTTCGGACATCGGCCCGCCATGAACATCGCCTTCATCTGCCAACCTTGGGACGAAGCGGTCGCGCCGGTCCGCGCCGGCTCGATTCCCATCGTCACCTATCAACTGGCGCGGCGGCTGGCGCCCGCGGCCGCGGTGACGGTCTTCGCCAAGCGCGGGGCCCAACAGCCGGCGGTCGACCGGGACGAGCACGGCATCAGCTACCGCCGGTTTTGCGTGGCGCGCGCCGAGCAGACGCTCCGGCCGCTGCGTTTGGCCGACAGGATGCTGGCCCAAGTCGGTCACGCCGAGCCGCTCTTCGGCACCGCACTCTTCTATCGCGATTTTGGGCAGCGGGTGGCGCGGCAACTGGCGGAGACCCAGCCGCCGTCGACGCCGACGGTGGTGCACATCCACAACTTCTCCCAGTTCGTGCCGGTCGTGCGTGCGGCCATGCCCCGGGCCAAGATCGTGTTGCACATGCACTGCGAGTGGCTCACGCAACTCAAGCCGCGCACCGTGGCCCGCCGTCTGGCCGAGACCGACCTGGTGCTGGGCGTGAGCGACTATCTGACGGACAGGATCCGGGCGCGTTTTCCGGCCCAGGCGCACAAGTGTCACACGCTGGTCAACGGCGTCGACGTACCCGCGTTTCCGCCCGACCCACGATGCTGCGGACACGGTTCCCGCGGCCGACGGACCCGGCTGCTCTTCGTGGGCCGCGTCTCGCCGGAGAAGGGTGTGCACACCTTGCTCGCGGCCTTCGAACAGGTGGCGGCACGCTATCTCACGGCCCGGCTGGACATCGTCGGGCCGCTGGGCGAAACGCCGTACGAGTACATCGTGCGCGTGGCCGATGACCCGCACGTGGCCGAACTTGCCGCCTTTTACACGAGCGGCTGCGCCACCGGGCGGCGGCTATCAGCGTCGGCTGGACGCTGCGATCCGGCCCGAGTTGGCCGACCGGGTGCACTTTCACGGCGGTGAGCCACGGCGATGTGGCGCTTCTATCGCGCCGCCACGCTGCTGGTCAACCCGTCGCTGAGCGGGCGTTCGGCATGAGTGTCATCGAAGCCATGGCCGGTGGGCTGCCCGTTGTCACCACCCGCGTCGGCGGCATGACCGAGGTGGTGGCCGACGGCGAAGTGGGCAGACTCGTCCCGCCCAACGACGCAGGCGCGCTGGCCGCCACGCTCGTCGATCTGCTGGCCGACCGCGACGCCCACACGGCCATGCGCGGCCGACCCTTCCCGTGCCGCGCTACGACTGGGGCGCGGTGACGGCCACCCTTGCCGGCCATTATGCGCGGCTCTTGGACACGTGACATGGCTGGAGACACCGTGCGCATGCAAGTTGCCGCCTGGCTCGACCGGCGAATGAACAGGCACGAGACGCTATGCCGGCCCCTTGCCGCCATGGTCTTCGCCCCGCACCCGGACGATGAGACGCTGGGCTGTGGCGGCACCGTGGTCAAGCTGCGGCGCGGGCGTGGATGTCCACATTGTCTTCATGACGGACGGCCGCCACTCCCACGACGCCCACATGGCACCGCCGCAACTGGCCGCACTACGCCACAAGAGGCCAGCAGCGGCGGCGGAACTCGGCGTCAGCACAGAGCAGGTGACCTGTCTCGCCTGGGAGGACGGGCAATTGACCGCGCATCAGGCCGATGCCAGGCCCAGAATCGTGGCGCTGTTGGCCGCGCACCGGCCCGCGGCCGTCTTTGTGCCCTTTCGCCACGACGGCCCAGCCGACCCGCGGCGACGTGGCGCGTGGTCAGGGACGCGCTGCAAACCCACGGTCACACAGTCGATGTCTACGAATATCCCGTCTGGTTTTGGCTGCACTGGCCGCGGGCGCCCATCCCTCGTCGGGGCGACGGCTTCCTGCGCCACGTCGTCATCACCACGCTGCAGAGCGGCTGCGGCTGGCGCATGGCCGGGATCTTTCGGCGGCGGATCTACGTGGGCGACGTGCTGGACCGCAAGTGGGCGGCGCTGCTGCGCCATCGCACGCAGCTCCATCGCATGCAGAACGACCCGTCGTGGTCCACGCTCACCGATGTGGCCGGCGGGGAGTGGCTGGCCCACTTCTTTCGGGACTACGAACCCTTTCATTGGTATCGCTTCTCGCCGCCCCACGGTGGCTGATGTGGACTTTGGAGCCGGTGTGAAGCCATGGTTGATGCGGGACGGACTTCGATGACACTGTCGCTGCGCGATGACTATCGCGAGCCGTGCCCGCCCGGCGCCGTGGTCGCGTCCCCCGGACAGAACGGACTCCGGCGCGGCGGCGTGGACCGGGAGCGGGTGATCAGCATCGACAACGGTGCGCTGCGCATTGCGCCCATGGTGCGCCCGGGCTGGGGCAAAGCAGCCGTGGCCTATGGCCCGTTTGACCCGCACGCCGGGCTGACGCTGGCCGTCTTCATGCTCAACGGCCACAACACGTCCCAGTTCGAGCCGCTGCCCGACGGCCTGCGCGGCCGGCTGCTGCGCTGGTTGCGCGGCAGCGAAGCCGAGGCGACCGCCACGCGCCTGTGGCGTTGGCTGCGGGTGGGCGACAAGGCGGCCATGCTCCGGCGCATGCGCGCGTGGCTGCATGCCCACACCGCCGCCGACTCGCTGGACGAAAACCTGGCCATCGGCTGGTTTCCCGACGCGACCGTGGCTGCACCCGCCGACCAGGGCCACGGCTTCATCATGCACGCGGGGGCGCAGCGTAACGGCGACCTGTGGGCGCACGTCCGGGGCCGGCTTGCGCCCGTGCTGCTGGGGCTGCAGAACATCCCGGTCTACTACGTGGTGACTCTGCGCGCGGGGAGCGCAATCTACTACGCCGGCACGGTGCCGGGTGCGCCGTACCTGCCGGCCTTCCCGGCGCTGCGTCCGCTGGCCGTGGATCCCTTTCCGGAGACCACCG
>JAWKOK010000125.1:0-8463 GCA_041391205.1 Caldilineaceae bacterium | reverse complement strand
GCCCGAGATGAACGCCAGCCCGAATGCGGCGATGAAGCCGTAGACCGCGTCCGCTGTGGCCGCGCCCATCCCGGATGCCAGCCCCGCCAGTCGTCCCTGGCTTAACGTGCGCTGGATGCACAGCAGTCCAATCGGCCCCACCGGCGCGGCAATCGCCAAGCCGATGAGCCATCCCCGGAAGAACAATGAGTCCACCATCATGCGACCTCGTCAGTGATTTGATTTCGGAAAGGAACAGAATAAATCAGCCACAGATGGACACAGATAAACACATATAAAACCAATAAAGCCGAAAAACACATTATAGCTTCAGAGTAAACCCACGAAAGCGACATAAAAATCTGTGTTCATCTGTGTTCATCCGTGGCCAAGCGTTTTTGTCACCACGCCCCGCTGATGGGGCCGGGCTGCGTGCTGTACTCGGCCAGGCGGTGGCGCGTCGCCCGGGATGTCTGCGGCGGCAGCGCGTTCAGGTCGAAGACAGCGCGGCCGTCGATTTCCCAGTCACGCCGCCAGGGCGCCAGCCCGAACTCTTCGCTGACAAAGACGAGCACGTGATCGCTCTTGTACTCCTCGAAGCTGGTGTAGACGCCGAAGAGCCGCGGCCGGGCATGGACCACCACGCCCGCTTCCTCGTACGCTTCGCGCAGCGCGGCCTGCTCGGGCGTCTCGCCCCGGTCCACCAGACCGCCGGGAAAGATCCAGTGGGTCCGGTAGCTGGGACGCACCAGCAGCACGCCGCCCGCCTGCACCAACATGAGCCGCACGCCCAACGTCACCGGCCGGGTGAACCAGTTGCGCAACACATAGGCGCCATACGCCGCGTGCAGCAAGCGTCGCCTCATGACGCGTGCAGCTTTCGCTTGACGTACGCGACCAGCCCGCCCGCCTCCACGATGCCCATGACGCTGGCGCTCAGCGGCGGGAAGGAAAACTCGCCCGCGCCGCTGCGGATGACGTTGCCCACCGTGTCGATCTCCACCCGGTCGCCGGTGCGCAACGCGGCCGCCGCCTCCGGGGAGACGATGGCCAGCAGCCCGTTGTTCAGCGCGTTGCGATAGAAGATGCGGCTGAAACTGGCCGCGATGACCGCACCCACGCCGTTGTAGACCAGACAGGTAGCGGCCTGTTCGCGACTGGAGCCGCAGCCGAAATTGCTGCCGCCCACGATCACGTCGCCGGGCTGGACGTTGTCCACGAACGCGGGGTCCAAGTCCTCCAGCGCGTGCCGGGCGATCTCGTCCCGCGCGGTGACGGTGTACGTGTACTTCCCGGGGAAGATCACGTCCGTGTTGATGTTGTCGCCATAGGCCCAAACCCGCCCCGAAATCAGCATAGACAGCCTCCAACTATTGACTAACAAAAAACCCAGCCACAGATGAACACAGATGGACACAGATAAAAACAAAAGCGGATAAGTGGTTTTGGGTCTACAAGTTGCACATGTTCCCCAAAAACCATCTGTGTTTATCTGTGTTCATCTGTATTTCTCTAATAAGCAAAGATTCACACAGATGGACACAGATGATTCAAATTCATCTGTTGATCAGCGCTATTGCTGATGAATTGGATTAAAATCTGTGTCTTTGCTGTTTAATCCGTGTTTATCTGTGTCCATCTGTGGCTCAGCCTTGTTTTTGCAGTGGAGTCATCTGGCCCCCTGTTGTCCGTCACAGTTCCCGCGGATCGATGATTTTGCCAGCGATGGCGGCCGCAGCGGCGACCACGGTCGGATTGGCCGATGAATCTCCGCCCTCGGGTGTGCCCCATGCGGCCGCGGAAGTTGCGGTTGGCGCTGGAGATGGTCACCTCGCCCGGCGCAGGATGATGCCCATGTGGTTGCCCATGCACGGCCCATAGCCCGGCACGCCGATGACCGCCGCCTCCACCAGCGTCTGGATGTAGCCCGCCGCCAGCACGTCACTGAGCCGCAGCTGGAGCGCGGGAATGACCAGAAAGCGGGTGCCCGTCGCCACTTTGCGCCCGCCACCACCGCGGCCGCCGCGGCAGTAATCGCCAAGCGGCCCGTTGGTACATGTCCCAAAAACGCCTGCTGCACGTGCGTCCCGCGACGTGGGAGAGCGGCGTCACGTTGTCCACCGTGTGGGGGCAGGCGATGGTCGGCTCCAAGGTCGCGGCGGCGTAGTGATGCTCCGCCACATATGCCGCGCCGGCGTCCGGGTGAGGCAGCCGGCCGCGATGACGGCTTGCCAGATCGTCCGCCGCGGCGGCGTCAAGCCCGAGCCGGCGCGCCCAGTTTTCGGCCAGATAGGCGACCGTCGCCGCGTCCAGGAGCCGGGACGTAGGCATTCTTGGCGCCGAACTCGGCCATCATGTTGGGCAGCACCATGCGCTCGGCCAGGGAGAGCGTGCGATCCCCGCCCGCCGAACTCGATGGAACGGTAGAGTCCGCCATCCGCGCCCAGGTCGCCGATGGCGCGCGGCGCCGAAGTCATGGCGGTGACGCCGGGCAGCGGCAGTGGGCCGTCCAAGGTGATGCGCATGGACTCGAGCGCGCCTGTGCAATTCGCCCGTCGCCCGGAAAGCTGCTGGCCCACCTCACTGCGCCCGATGCCCGCGCCAGGCGCGCCCAGCCAGCCGTAATGAGTCGTGTGCGAATCCCGCGCCCAGGATGGTCTCGCCGGGCAGAAATGACGGCTCCTCGCTGAGCACCTGGTGGCCAGATCTGCCGGCCGACCTCGAAGAAATGCCCGATGCCTTGTTCGGCGACGAAGCGGATCTCGGCGTGGTTCTGCGTGAAACGTGGGTGAGCAGGCACAGCGTGGTCAATGTGGCCAGCCGCTCCGGAATGAGCGCCGCGGTCCTGGCCGAACTCCAGCCAGATGCGGCGGATAGCGCGGTATTGTCGTGGCTGAGCACGATGTCCGACAAGCGCGTCGACGACCTGGCCCACTGCGACGAAGTCCAGCCCGGCAGTGCGGGCCAGCGCACCCGGAGCAAAGGTTTGCGGTGAAGTCACGTGCGTCGTCGCTGATGTGCGCTCAGATCCAGTCGTGTAACATGAGATAGGCCACCGCGGCCACGGCCGTGCGCTCGCGGATGAGGCCGGTGCGGACGGCATCTTTCACCCACGCCGTCCTGCCAGTGCAGCGTGATGAACTCGGCGCCTTCCAGCTGCTGGGGCCTGCCACCGCGCACATTGCGCACGCCTACCACGTGGCTTTCGGTGGGGCCGAGGCCGGAGTTTGTCCCACACGTAGCCGAAGTAGCGCACGGTGGCATCGTCCACGACAGGCGCATAGCCGGTCTCTTCCAGCAATTCGCGCAGCCGTCCGGCCGATCCTTCGTCCGGGTCGACCAGGCCGCCGGGCAGTTGCCAGATGACCTCGCCCACGCCGTGGCGGGTATTCCCGCTCCAGCAACAGTTGACCGGCGGCGTTGAGCACGGCCCGCGGCCACCCCCACGCCGGCCGGACGCAGAGCGTGTACTCATTGCTGGCGACCGTCGGGCAGCGCACTTCGTCCACAAGGATGCCGGTCCAGCGGTTGCTGAAGGCCTCGCGCGTCTGCAACGTCTGCCAGGGCTGGGGATCGTCGGCGTACTTATCATCGGTGGAGATCATGGTCAGTCGCCCACCGTTGCCTGCGCCGGCTCATCCAGATGCACGCTGCGGCTGGCAAAATCGCGCAGCAAGACGTCCACGTCGCCAGGCTCAGCTTCTTGGTGTCGGCCAGCGCCTTTACCTGCGCCGTGATCTGCTTGATGGCGTCGTCGCTCAGCGTGAGTTGCAACTGCTCGGCCCGCTGCTTGATGGCGTTCCAGCCGGTCAGCCGGTGGGCCACATGGACGTAGCCAGTCAGCCCGAAATCGGCCGGGTCGAGGATTTCGTAGGTGCTGGGATTGTTGAGAATGGCCTTGGCGTGGATGCCCGCCTTGTGGGTGAAGGCGGTGTAGCCCGTGATGTAGTTGTTGAAGGGCACGTCCACCTCGACCAGATTGGCCACCAGGTTCTCGATTTCGCGCAGCAGGGGCAGGTCGTAGCGCCGGCGGATGAGTTCCGGGTTCTGCGCGTACATGCGCGCCACGAAGCCGCCCAGCGGGGTGATGCCGTTGCGCTCACCGATGCCCAGCACCGAGGTGTCGATGTGGGTTGCGCCCGCGGACAGCGCCGCGAAGGCGTTGGCGATGGCGCAGCCGGTGTCATTGTGGCCGTGGAACTCGATGTCGCAGTGGACCACGCCGCGCAGGGTGCGCACCAGTTCGTGCACCTGCATGGGATGGGCCACACCCACCGTGTCGGCGATGCCCACCCGGTTGACGCCGATCTCGTCCACGGCCCGGTAGACGGTGAGCAGATCCACCAGGTCCGAGCGGAAGCTGTCTTCGCTGCTGAAGCGCACTTCCACGCCCTGGCTCTTGACGTACTCGATCACGGTGCGGGCCGTGTCGATGATCTCGCCGATGTTCTTGCCGTGGGAAAACTCGCGCAGATAGCTGCTGGTGCCGAAGAGCAGATCCAGCCCGTCCACGCCGGTGTCGATGGCGATCTTGGCGTCGTCCATGTGGCAGCGCACGTGGGTGAGCACCTTGGCACGCAGCCCCAGCCCGGCGATGCGGGCGCAGTCGGCCCGGCTCTGGGGGCTGGCCACGGGCGACGTCAACTCGATGTATTCCACGCCGAACGCGTCGAGCAGATGGGCGATCTCCACTTTCTGATCGCTGGTGAAGAAGGCGTTGGCGAACTGTTCGCCCTCGCGCAAGGTGGATTCAATGATGGCGAATTGATCGAGACTCACGGTCCTACCTCCTGTCGAACTGGCGTGTGCAGTAGCGTGGCGTACCGTCGGCACGGCACGCCGCTACCGTACGCCGGAGGGCATGCGGCCCATACGTTGTCAACTGCAACGTTGCAGGAGAGCCGTCTTTGGCAGGCACAAAAAAACCGGCTCATCCGTCTGGATGGCCGGTTGCCGTTGTGGTTGCGCAGCGAGCAAGCGCAAAAATCCAGACGATTAGTCCGGCATCTCTTTCTTGCTCTTCTTATTGATGGCAGATACGGGCATCAACATGGCGCTGCTCACATGGTTAAATGCAGTGAAGTGCGGTGAACTGAGGGCGCATGATACCAACGTCGCCCGGCAGTGTCAAATCATTGCGCCCGTAAAACACACGCCGCGGTCGAACAGGGCGCAAGGCCCGGTCATTGTAAGCCGATTTGCATACGCACACGGCCGAACCGCCTAGGATGCAGAGCAGTAGATCATCCTGCCCGGCGCCACCGGACATCGTACCACTTGGACATTGCACCATCACCGGCCGGATATCTGCCCCCGCTGTGACACGTACATCGTTTGCCGCCGGACGCCATTCACTGGGCCGGTGTGGGAGGTCCCATGATCCGCATGATTCGCCGCACGTCGTTTCGGATGATCGCCCTGGTCGCGGTCCTCGCGCTGGCCGGCTGCACCACGGACGCGCTCATGTTGCAGTTGCAGCAGACACCGCTGATCCAGCCGCAGGCCCTGATGCCGGCCGATGTCCCCGCGGCCAACCGCTTGCTCGTCATCGACAGCGACGGCAATGTGGTCACGGTTGACCCCGACGGCACCGACCGCTTCGCCCTCACCACGGACGCGTCTGCCACGCGCCAATACCTCCAGCCCACCTGGGCGCCCGGTGCACAGCAGATTGCCTGGACCGAGGTGGAGACCGCGGGCGAGGAGCAGATCACCAAACTGGTGACAGTCAGCTTCGACGGCGCGCATCGGGCCGAGGCCGAAGTCCCCTTTGCGCCCTTCTACATTTTTTGGAGTCCGCTGGGTGACAAGCTGGCCTACTTGAGCAACTGGGATCGCTTCAGCGTGCCGTCCATGGCTCTGCGCGTGGCGGATGTCCCCGGCCCCACGATGGCGGATACAAGCGCGGCGCGCGATCTCACTGTGCGCACGGTGGCCGAGGGCAGCCCCTTCTATTTCTCCTGGAATCCCGGGGGCGATCGTTTGGTCACTCATGTGGGCAACGAGACGCTGCAACTCCAGGATCTGGACGGGGCGCGCACGGCATTGGCGGAGCAGCCCGGCGACTTCCCCGCGCCCCACTGGACGCGCGAAGGGGAGCGGCTCGTCTACGCCGTCACCGAAGACGGTTTGCAGCGTCTGGTCATCGCCGGCTTGGATGGGACGATCGAGAAGGAGTTGACCGACTTCAGCAGCCGCATCGCCTTTGCCGTCAACGCCGACGCTTCCCAGGCCGCCTACGTGGTGACCGACGCCGCCGTGACCATGGCTGCGCTGGGTCCGCTCTACGTGGTGGACATGGAGACGCTGGCGACGCGCGAGCTCACCGAACGTCCCACCGTGGCCTTCTTCTGGAGCCCGGACGGCCAAAAGTTGGCGTACATGACGGCGGAGAACAGCGCAACCGGGTTGCGCTTTCGCTGGTGGGTGTGGGACGGCGTCACCAATCGCGACTTCGGCGCGTACCTGCCCACCCGCCTCTTCTTCCAGAACTATCTGGCCTTTTTCGACCAGTACGGGCAGAGCATGAACCTCTGGTCGCCGGACAGCAGCGCCTTCGCCTATCCGGGCATGCGCGAGCGCTTGAGCGGGATCTGGGTGCAACAGTTGGAAGAGGAGACACCGCGCTGGATCGGGCGCGGCACGTTTGTGGCGTGGTCCCCGCAGTAGCGCCGGCGCAGCCTACACGAGCGGGGCGAGCGAACGGTCCGTTACTCCTCGTCCCGAGGCGAGCCGGGGAGGGCGTCCATCTCGTCGGTTTCTTCGTCGAATTTCACCGGGTGGGCATCGCGGTCCGCGTGAACGTCGGCGGGGCCTTTGTTGGGCGCCCATTCATCCAGCCAATCGTCATCCACCTCGGCCGCGTCCAAGTCGTCTTCGTCCACCATGTACTGCGGCAAGGGCCACCGGCTGGTCACCGAGGCGACCACGGGCAGATCATCCAGCGTACGCACGTCGTCAGGTATGGCCATGTCGGCCCCCAGTTGCAGATGCTCGGAATTGTCCACGCGGGCGTAGAGCGATGCCATCAGTTGGTTGACCTGGCTTGACGGCAATTGCCGGCGCAGCGGCGTGTCCGATGTCTCCCAGAGATTGCGCAGCGCCGCAAAATCCCACTCCGCGGTCAAGACGCCCTCGCTGCGCTGGTTGCCCATCTCCACGAGCACACCGCTGTAGCGCGGCGTCAACTCCTGGGGCGCGAAGATGGCGGACTTGCCCACGTAGGGCGCACGCTTGTCGGTACCCAATTGATTGTCGCCCACCAGAAAGCTGACCAGGCCGAAAAGCTGGTTGTCCTGCATGCGCGCCAGCATGCCCGCGCGCACCTTGTTGTAGAGCGCCACATCCGGACACGCGCCCATGCCCACCAAAATCTCGGCGCCGTGGCTGGCCAGCAGACGTCCCACCTCGGGAAAGAGCACATCGCCGCCCACCATGACGCCCACACGGCCCACCTCGGTCTGGATGACGGCCCAACCATCGCCGGGCTGGGCCAGCCCTTCGTCTTCGGGATGGAGGATCACCTTGGCCTGGGTGCCCAGCACTTCTCCGCTCGGGCCGAAGACTGCGGCCATGTTGCGCACGACCCCGTCCAGCGGATCCGGCAAGTAGGCCGACGGGCCCACGACGGTGACGCCGAACTCACGCGCCAGCGGACCGTAGAGGTCCACATAGGCGCGCCACAACTCCAGCGCGGCCACGTCCAGCAGACCGGCCACGCCGGTGCGCAGATCGGCGCGCACCATGGAGGCCATGCTGTCGGCAATGGAGCCGTTGAGGCGTTCCCAGAACGAGGCGTTGCGCCGGCGCCCGCGGTCCGCCCGTTTGAGCAGCCCGGAGCGGAAGTCGGCCAGGAGCGGCAGCGCCAACATCATGCCCGCCAGTTCGGGGAAGACCACCAGGCGTGCGTGCTTGTTCTGAGCGGCGCGCATGAAGCGCTGCAAGTCGCGGCGATGATCGTCGAGCGACTGCGGCAGGCGCAAGCGCTGTTGAATACAGGCGACGACCAATTTATCCACACATGCTTCCTTCCACGACGAATATTCGGTAAGAATGAAAGACGAGCGATAGCGGGGCACACCAAACACGGCCGGGCCATGTCGCGGTCTCCCCGCCAGTCTACCATAGCGTATCACGCCCGGCGAAAGCGTCGGCCCGGCAGGCAAGAGATTTGCATTCGCAAACCGCGCGCAATTTGACCCGACACAGGCTCACTGCTATACTGCTGCACAGTCCTAGACAGGCCCGTGCCCCTATCGTCTAGAGGACTAGGACTCAGGCCTTTCAAGCCTGCGACAGGGGTTCGAATCCCCTTAGGGGCACCAAAGAGACGCCGAGTCGGCGTCTCTTTTTTCTTGGCTCATCAACCAACATGACCGATTCCAACGACAAACCCAAACGTCATCGTGTCTATCGCACCCACGCTGTGGTGCTGCGCCGGCGCGACTATGCCGACGCCGACCGCATCGTGACGGTCTTTACGCC
>JAWKOK010000124.1:0-8493 GCA_041391205.1 Caldilineaceae bacterium | reverse complement strand
AACACGCTCAACCGTGTCATGCACCTGGTGCAGGAGGCCCAGAGCCAGCAGAGTCCGACCCAGCAGTTCACGCAGCGCTTCACCCGCTGGTTCGTGCCCGCGGTCCTGCTCGTCGTGCTGGCCGTGATCGTGGTGCCGCCGCTGGTGGGCTGGATGCCGTTGCACGCGAGTTTTTACCGCGCCATGCTGCTGCTGGTGGCGGCGTCGCCCTGCGCGCTGGCCATCGGCACGCCCGCGGCCGTGCTGGCGGGCATCGGCCAGGCGGCGCGCCACGGTGTGCTGATCAAGGGCGGCGTCCATCTGGAAAACCTGGGCGGTCTCCAGGTCATGGCCTTCGACAAGACCGGCACCCTCACGGCGGGCCGCTTTGCCGTCGCCGAGGTCGTCCCGGCGGCGAACGTTGATGCGGCCGAACTGCTCGGCGTGGCCGCGGCCGTGGAGGAACACGCCAACCATCCGCTGGCCCAGGCGGTGGTGGACGCGGCCGCGGCGCAGGAGATCGCCGTGCCCCAGGCCGACGGGCTGGAGAATGTGCCGGGGAAGGGCGTCACGAGCCGCGTGGATGGGCAGATCGTGCGCATCGGCGCGCCCCGTCTCTTTGACGACGCCGGCCCGGCGCCGGATGCGGAGACGCTGGCCACGGTGGACCGGCTGGAGGACGCGGGCATGAGCACCATGATCGTCAGCCACGGCGATCGGGTGCTGGGTGTCCTGGGGCTGGCTGACACGGCGCGTCCCGGCGTGGCGGCTGCGCTTCAGGAGTTGCTCAACCTGGGCGTCCGCCGGCTGGTCATGTTGACGGGCGACAACGATGCGGTGGCGCAACGCATCGGCGCGGAACTGGGGGTGACCGACGTGCGCGCCGAGTTGCTGCCGGCCCAAAAGCTGGACGCCATTCGCACGTTGGAAGCGGAGTACGGCGCCATCGCCATGACGGGCGACGGCGTCAACGATGCACCTGCCCTGGCCACGGCCACGGTGGGCATCGCCATGGGCGGCGCGGGCACGGCCGTCGCGCTGGAGACCGCGGATGTCGCGCTTCATGGCCGACGACCTGAGCAGCTGCCCTTTTGCCGTAGGGCCCCAGCTGCGCCGGCTGCCGTGATCCGGCAGAATTCCGGTCATCGCTGGGCGTCATCGGCCTGCTCATCATCGTCACGTCGGTGCTGGGGCTGGTGCAGTTGCAGGCCGTAGTGCTCCACGAAGGCAGCACCATCGTGGTGGTGCTCAACGCGCTGCGGTTGCTGCGCTTTCGATGTGAGGGAGACCCGATCGCCGCGGCGGGCTTGGCGTGTGGCCAAATCTGTAGAATGCAGCAGAGCACGCTGATTCCCCCGCAGACGGCACGCAATACGACCCTCCAAATAACCGGAGGGTCCCAGCCCGGCCCACGCACAAGGAAGCAGACCATGAATGATCGCCTGGACCGCTGGGTTTCGGCGCTGATTCGCTCGAAATTGAACGTCGCTTCTATGCCAAGATCAACGCCTGCGCCGACCTGCGCCTGCTCATCGATGATCCCGGTTTCATGGCCGCTCCGCACCACCATGTGGGTCTCTTCGCCGACCATGGCGTGGTCCATGTGCGCGATGTGGCCCGCCAGATCCTGGACGTGCTGACGACGGCCCACGGGACGCTCATCCCGCCGCGCCAGCGCCCACCGGTTCGCCTTGATGCAGGGACTGGGCGTCTTGCTGGCCTACTTCCACGACATCGGCATGGTCGACTTCTCCCATTCGGGCGCGCCATGCACCCGGAGTTCGCAGCCCAAGCCGTGGTCGATCCGGCGCTGGACGATCTCGTTGATTGGATCTGGCAAGAGAACAGCGGCGGGTTGGCGTGGCAGCTCTTGCTGCTGGCCGAGCGCGGCGTCCTGCAACAGGATCCCAAGTTGACGCTGCGGGAACTGCTGTCCTTGTCGATTTGCCACAGCAAGAGCAAGATTCCGGTCGCCCTGCTCAACGATCCCGTGGCCCTGCGCGCCCGGATGGTGGATGTCATCAGCACCGATCTGCGCGTGCTGGCTGCCACCCAAGGGGCGCGCATACCGGAGGCCGCCGGTGCACAAGCGGACGTCGATGCCCCCTCCGGCGTCAATCCTCCCTTCGGCCTCAATCCGCACATGGCCCGCTTTGCCCACCTGTTCCCCCACGCCGTCTACGGGTGGCTCGCGCACGATCACCCACTACTCAGAGAATTGGCGGAGGACGTGATCGACACAGCGCGTGCGTTGCGCGCCGCCGACGCGTTGCGCCAGCGTGGCACCGTGTTGGAGACGTCGGGACATTACCAGGTCTTTGTCGATCAGCATCGGGGCAATGCCGTCTACGCGCTGCGGCTGGACGCCGACCGGCTCTTTGCGCTGGAACTCTCGGATCCCATCAGCGCGGGCGAGGCCAATGTTGCGGGCACAGAGTTGGATCCCGCCGGCGATCTGCGCATCTCGTTTCACCGCGGCGCCTTCCGCAACCCGGGCGCCACCGAACACGCGGCCCGCTGCGCGGCGTTGGTCATCCTCGACATTCAGCAGGATGTCATCGACAGTTTTCGCCGCGCAACGGACGTCCCCGGTCTGAAAGGAGCCGACGACATCGCGATTCTGGTGGAAGAGACCGACGACAATGCCGAGTTCGCCCGGATGGTGCAGCGGGCTGTCGCCGCGATCGACCCTGCGGGCGCCGCCCGCATCCGCGTGACGCCGTCACTGAGCCGGGTGCAGCCGACCGAGCGGGCGCGCTATCTGGCGGCCGCGCCCGTAACCTGGGACGTGACCACGCGGCGCGAATTGTTGGACCGCCTGGGCCGCACCGGTCATCCGGCCGCGCGCATCGATGTGGAGCAGGCGTTCGTCAATGTGCGCATCGCCACGCTCCATGCCGGCGACGTGCTGATCGAGGCGGCAACGCCTTCCTCGTTCGTCTACCTGCCGTTGGGGTCAGGCCTGATGATCGCCCCGCTGGGCGGCTATCACTCATTTCCGGCGGCGCCGTGGTTGCTGCTCGGAACGACCGGCGTCGTCCGCGGTGCGGAACGCAGCGCCACCATCGTCGCCGAGCGCGATGTGCAGGTGATCATGATCCCCAAATCCGTCTATCTTGCCCACTGGCATCACACCCTGTCGCTCGAAGAGTTTCAGGCTGCCGTGAAGCGCAGGTGCGGAACGACCCGCCGTCCGGGGTGGATGCCTCAGCCGGTTGGAAAAAATGGGGATCCTCCAGGCGACGTCCTTGTTCAAGATCGACGGACGGGCCGCTGGCCGCGCTGGCCGCATGCGCAAGGATGTTCACCCGGCTGCGCACGAGCCTGTCATCATCACAGGGACGTAGGGGACAGTCTCTTCGTGGTGGCGTCGGGTGCGCTCACGGTTCCGGGACGGCGAAGGGCCCGGACGTACGCTGGGACCCGGGAAGTGTGCGGCGCGTTGGCGGCACGTTGATGCCGGAGGCCGCGCACCAAGATGTCACCGCCGGGGCACACTGTCATCTGCTGGAATTGACCCACGTCGACTTGCGCGCATTGGTCAGCCGGCACGGCGACATCGCCATAACGGCCATGCGCATGCTGGCCGGCCCACATCGATGAGCAGACAGCCGAACTGCAACGACTGCGGACGCAGTTGGACCCAAACGTGCGCACCATCGCCGGGATGTGAGCGCACGCAGGGTTCGTGCTATGTGGGCAACAGGTCGGTGAAGCCAGCCGCCCACCGCGCGATACCGTCCTCGTCCGCCGCGAGGGTTGCGGCAAGGGTGCGCCAGCGTTCCGGCGCCAACTGCGCCACGCACCACGCCGCCGTCTCCCGCACGACCGGATCCCGGTCGGCCAGCGCAACCTCGGCCAAAGGCGCCATGGTCGTGTCCTCTTCCTGGGCGATGGCATAGAGCACGCACGCACCCAACCCGCGGGTGATGACGAATCAGATCCTGCATGCGCGGAACGGCGCGGCGCGACTTCTCGCCCAGCCGGCGCTCCAACGACCGGAGCCGCTGGTCCGGCGTCAACTTCGAGGTCGACGCAGGGCAGGACGAGCGCCTTATGCGCAGGCGTGAGCCCGTCACGTCCAGGAAGTTCGACCGCGAGCGCTTGCTGTGCTTGGGCTCCTTGGCTGAGCTGAGTACTCGCCCGCAGGATGGATCGGCTTCGTACATGGTACGAGCAGCCGGAACAGACGCCGTTGCGTCAGGCGGACTTCGTCGCGCAATGCGCGCGTCAGCGCTTCGGTTGCGCACGCGTGCCCAGCTCTTCCTGGGCCTGGACGAGACCGCTGGTGTGGCGCACCTCGTGCAGGGCGCCGCGTCCAAGGCGTCGCAGTCCTGTGGCCAGCGTGATATCCGCGCGCGCGCTGAGGACTGCAAGCACCTGATCGCGCACGTCATCCACCGGATGGTCCAGGTGACAGCGCAGGTTCCACGACTGCATCACCCGTCACCTGCAGACAGATGCGCACCATGCGCACCGCATGCTCAGGCGCACGCGCGCCGTCGGCCAGCGCTTCTTCCACCAGGGGCATCGATCGCCATAGGCCGCCAATGCGTCCACGGCGGCGGACCGGGTGGCGTGGCCGTCCAGATTGTCCAGTATCAGCGGCAGCAGCCGGGGTGGCGCACACGCCCGGCTGCATGCAGCACTTGCCCGGCACACATCCGCGTCGGGGTCGGCCAACAGGGGCTGGAGCGGCTGGTACAACTGCTCCGCGCCGGTTGTGGCGATAACGGGCGAAGAGCGGGTCTGGGGATCGTCGGCTGTCCCCAAGACGGAAAGTGCGCGCCCGCAGCTTGGGGAATGCCGGGAATGCTCCCGTAGCGCAGGGACGACGGCCGCACCCAGCCGCTGCGTCCTGCGGCGCGTCCAAGGAGGGTGCCACCGCCTCCACGGCATCCGCCTCTTCCAACATGGCGTGCCAGCGCGGCTCCTGCACGCCGGGCTCCGTATCCTGCGCACAAGGTCACGACCAATGGCAGCACCCCGTCCAGCCGGAGACGTTCCATCCGCTGCAACGCACTCGATCCGGATTTTCCGGCGCCGCGAACGTTGCCAGCGCCGGCAGAAGTTCACCCAACGCCGGGTGTTCGGCGCTCTCTCAAGTAGATCGAGCGCCGGTCGTACGTCGCTCAGTTTGGGGCTGCCGGCCAGGCAGCGGACCACCTCCAGGCCGGCCTCATCCAACGTCGGCGCGGCGGGGATCAAGCTGCGTCGGCGCATGCTCTTCAGCAAATTGGCGCCGTAGTCCCGATAGACAGGCAACGGCCGCCAGCCAGAGCACCGACAAGATCAAGCCAAACGCAGCCACGTGCACGAGCGTCACACCGTTCATCGCCCCGAAGATGAGCAGGACTGACGCCCGTCAACCCCAGGGCCAGGGGCACGCCGACGCCCTCGACGCCGGTCTGCACGGTGATGCGTTCATGGGGCGGCAGTGCCTGGTGCGCAGCGTTGATCGATGTCGCGTGGCGCCATCGGTGAAGGTAAAGGTCCAAGATGCGCGTCACGAGCACCATGCCGAAGAAGAGCGGCGCCGCCGGTCCTGTGGTGACACCGACGGCAACGATGGCGGCCAGCAGCAGGAGCACGGCGCCCGGGTTGAAGGTCAGGCCGAACTTAAGGCCGAACCGGCTGAGCAGGAAACCGGCGACCAGCACCAGGAAGATCAAGTCGGCCAGATTGAGGAAGAAGGTGAAATTGCCGTAGAAGTGGGCAGGCGTCGCTGCCGGTAAAGCGCTGGTCGATGCATGACCATCACCATGGTATTCCAGCAGTTGAGTCGCCATGGCAGACAGCATCTGGTAGGCAAAAATCAGCAGCACGAAGCGTTTGGCCAGCACCTTGCGCAGCGGCGGCGCTTGGATGCTCAGGCCTGTCTGTTCGGCGCGCCAGCGGCGCATGGTAGCGGGCATTGGTCACCAACAACAGGCCCAGCATGACCGTGGCTGCCGCCGCCGCTGCGGGCAAGAGGGATTCGGTGCGGCCCAGCATCTGTTGCAGCGGCCCGGCCAGCCGCGCCATGCAAGCCGATACAAACGGCACGTCCGGGCAAAGTACCGCTTGATCTCACGCACGTCAGCAAGCGGCCGGCCTGCCCCGCCCACAATCCGCAAAGCCGATCTGAAGGAGCGGTAACCAGACGACCATGGCCGGAAAGGCGAGCTGATGCGCCTGGGTAGAAAACCTGCCCAAGTCACGACCAGAAAAGCGACGACGGCCAGTTCAGCGACGACGGCGACGAGATAAAGGACCAGCGTCGCTGTGCTTCAGCAGAAGCCGTAGAGGGCGGACCAGCACGGCCACGGCGATGTAGACCCGTGGCAAAATGCCCGCACCGTAGGTGGAAACCAGGAGCGCAAAGGCGGCTGCGATGAGCAGCCCAGCGTGAGTCCAAGAAAAAAAGCCTGACCGATCATCGGAAAGGCTTAAACGAACAGTCAGGTCGCCCTCACCGCAGGTGATGATGCCGGCTGTCGATCTCATGGGGCTTCGTAGTTGCTTGCGGTTGGCCGGCAGGCGGAGCTGCCGGCAATGGCCTGACCCTGTTCGCACTTGCGCAGCGCGTCAAGCTGCGGATCACCGCGCGCAATTTCCGGCCGATCGGCCATGACTTCGTCGGGGGTCTTTGTCAATGCGGAACACGAAACGCGTCGGTGATTGCGGTGACGGAGGCGGACCGGGGCGCAGGGTCCAGCAGCGCCAGTTCACCGACGATTTTGCCGGGTGTCAGCTGCATGAGGTGTGGCCCGCACTGTGGACGTTCAGGTCGCCGTCGACGACGATGTACAAGACAGTCGCCGGGTTCGCCTTCCCGGATGAGCGTGTCGCCGGCGTCAAGCGTCACTTCCTCCATGATCCGGGCCACCGCAGCCAAGATGTAGTCCGGCGTCTCGGCGAAGATATCGACCGATTTCATGATGGCAACGCGTTCGATGGTGAGCAACATGGTGCGGTTTCATGAACAAATGTATCGGCGGCGCGGACTGGGATTGCAGTTTACTCGGCTTCGACAAAGTCTGCAACTCGGTACCTTCAGCTTTGAACAGGAACCCACGACCAAGGAGAACATGCTTGTGGGCATTGGCCGCAGGAGTTGTTGCTGCGATCGTTGGTGGTGACGGAGAAGGTGGGATGGTCGCAGTGTCTGCTTCGTGGGCAAGCGGTGAAAGCAATCGATTTTTGAGCTCGACGTCATCCTCGCTGTATGCGGCGGCGGAGCGGATTCTGACATCACTCAAAGAAAATCATGTACTGTCTGCTCATTGCTTTCCGCGGCACGGACGCTTATAATCAAGCTGGATTCCTCGTTGATATTCCTCCAGCCGTCCGTAGACATTTCCTGGTACATCCGATATCGGCCCGTCACGCCGACATGGCGCGTTCAATGCGCACTGTCTCAACACGTGAGGTGTCATATGTCACAGGTCGTTCGGATTGTTGCTGCTCGGGACACGCGATGGTTGTTACGGTCACGCCTTGCTTACGTCGCCCTCGGGTACATTTCGTTGGGTCTCATCTTGACAATTTGCTGCTGGCCGTCCCCGTCCCCGTTGTGGGCTCAGTCCGCGGGTCCATCGAATCCGGCTCTGCATCACAACCCATATGCGTCACCCCCGCGCGCAGGGCAACTCCAGCCCGACATCGCCGTTTCCAGCGCGCAGTTGACATCTGAGAACTCCGCCCCAACGTGGACCTGCATGACATTCCAGTCCTACCGCGACGGGAATTGGGAGATCTATGCACGGCCATCCGGCGCGCCGGAACCGGTGCGCTATACCGACGACCCGGCAATCGATGCGGCCCCGGACGTCAACCGTGGTTGTACCCAGCTTGTCTTCGAGTCGAACCGCGGGAATGATGGCGTGTACAATATCTACTCCGTGGCACTCGACGGGAGCGGGTTGACGGCTCTCACCAATTCCGGGCTACGATCAAACCACTCCCCCACGTGGTCGCCCGACGGAAGACAGATTCTCTTTGTCTCCGAGCGCACGGACAACCAGGACGTCTTTGTCATGAATGCGGACGGAAGCGGGCAAGCACAACTCACGTTTGCCGCCGAGGATGATTTCAACCCGACCTGGTCTCCGGATGGCCGGAAGATCCTGTGGGTTCGTCAAACAAGCGACACCGAGGGCGTGCTCATGCTGGCAAATGCTGACGGCTCAGGTGAGGAGGCCCTTACCGCGCCTTTGTCGTACCTGCAAAATCCGGCTTACTCGAATGATGCATACTGGATCGCCTTCGACTACGATGCAAATGCCGACTATTGGAGTGATGTCGGCGTCATGTGGCTTTCGCCGACTGCCCATGGAGATGTCTCGATGCGGTACGCAGGGGGCGGTTTGGCAGATCTCCGGGTCAACACGTGGTCGCCTGTGGAACCCGATTATGATGAAACGATGGGTGTTTGGAGGCGGCGCAGCCTGATCGTGAGTCGCGTTCAATATGCCATCGAAGGCAACCGGTTGGTGGTCCAGGATATCCAGCTCGTGGATGTTGTGTACGGGG
>JAWKOK010000123.1:0-8589 GCA_041391205.1 Caldilineaceae bacterium | reverse complement strand
AAGCGCGATGGCGGGCAACGGCGGCGGTGATGCGCTCACCCAGTATCTGCTGTACAATGGCGGCGCGCTGGGACGCCACGGCCACGGCCCAGGCGGCTTCTTCGGCGTCCTGCTGCTGATCTTCGGCTTCGTTGCGGTGGCCAAGATCGGGCGCATGTGGATGTGGCGCATGCACGGCGGCCCCGACCACTGGCGCCGGCATGGACCGCACCATAGCGAGCAAGCCACGCCTGCGCCGAATCCCGCGCCCCAGGCGCCGCCATCCAACCCGGCCGCGCCGACGGCTAACGTGACGCAGGTCTAGCGCAGCGCCAAGTGCGAAGGCGGGTAGACAAACCAGGTTTCTCCGAGAATCCTGGTTTGTGCGCACACACAGCAAGCAACAAAGCAGCCGTCCCACGGAGACCAACCTGCGGGGCGGCTGCACAGCAAGCGACAAGCATCCAACCATGAACGAACTCATCCTGGTCGTGGACGACGAAGCGAAGATCGTCAAGCTGGCCCGGGACTACCTGGAGCGCAACAACTTCCGCGTCATCGCCGCGGACGACGGCGTCACCGCGCTGGCCGCGGCCCGGCGTGACCGGCCCGACCTCATCGTGCTGGACCTGAACCTGCCCGGCATGGACGGGCTGGACGTCTGCCGCACGCTGCGCCGCGAGTCCAACGTGCCCATCATCATGCTGACCGCCCGGGTGGAGGAGATGGACCGGCTCATCGGGCTGGAACTGGGCGCGGATGACTACATCACCAAGCCCTTCTCGCCGCGCGAACTGGTGGCGCGGGTGCGAGCCGTACTGCGGCGGGTGCAGGGCAACGACGTGCAGCCGGGTCCCTTGCACGTGGCCGACCTGGCCATCGACGAGGCGGGCCGCCAGGTGACCCGCGCCGGCACGCCCGTCGATCTGACCCGCATCGAGTTCAACTTGCTGACCATTCTGGCGCGCCACCCCGGGCAAGCACTGTCGCGCCAACAACTGATGGACCGGCTCTACGGCGCCAGCCACGACGGCTACGACCGCAGCATCGATGCGCATGTCAAGAATCTACGGCGCAAGCTCGAACCGGACCCGGCCGACCCCGCTACATCGTCACCGTCTACGGCATCGGCTACAAGTTCACGGGAGACGAAGGCGCGTGAGCCGCCACCCCAACCGTTCCCCGGGTCGCCGCCGCCGGGCGATGACCACGATCAGTTCCCACGCCGTCCGTGGCGCAACACGGCCCCGAATGGCGACGTAAGCGGCTTCGTGTTGCGCCGGTTTCTGGGGGTGTTGGCCGTCTTCACGTTGCTGGTCCTGGGCGGCATGGCGCTCTTCGCCTATCTCATCACCACCCTCTTCGACGGCACCGGCCACGATGTCCTCCTGGTCTGGATCGGCGGTTGCGGCCTGCTCATCGCCATCCCCCTCATGCATGGCTCTGGGCGTGCGCGCACCTATCGACGCTACGCCGTGCCGCTGGTGGACGTCATGGCCGCGGCCGATGCCGTGGCCGACGGCGACTTGAGCGTGCGCGGGCCGAGCGTGGCCCGGGCGAATTGGCGGCTGGCCCGCTCCTTCAACCGCATGACGGCGGAACTGGAACGGAGCGACCAGCAGCGGCGCAACCTCACCGCGGACGTGGCCCACGAACTGCGCACGCCCATTCACATCGTCCAGGGCAACCTGGAGGGCATCCTCGACGGCGTCTACGCTTCCACGGACGAACACATCGCCGCCACGTTGGACGAGACCCAGCGCTGGCCCGGCTGGTGGAGGACTTGCAGTTGATCGCCGCCGCGGAGACGGGTCAACTGACGCTGGTCACCGCGCCCGTGGACGTGGCGGAGTTGCTGGCGGATCTGGTCACCTCGTTCGGTCCCCGGGCCGAGGCGCCGATATCGCGCTGCGCGACCGTGGACGATGGTCAGGGTCCGCTCATCGTGCTGGGCGACGCCGGGCGCCTGGATCAGGCGCTCGCCAATCTGCTGGTCAACGCGCTGCGTCACACACCGCCGGCGGCGCCATCGCCCTGACCGCGACGCCGGCCGGTGCGCAGGGCGACCGGGTGCGCATCACCGTGGCCGACACCGGCAGCGGCATCCCCGCCGCGGACCTGCCCTACATCTTCGACCGCTTCTGGCGCGGCGACCGTGCGCGCAGCCATCGCGACGGCGTAGGCGGCGGTCTCGGTCTCGCCATCGTGCGCCCAGTGGTGGAAGCCCACGGCGGTCAAATTGCGGTGGAAAGCGTGGTGGGGGAGGGGACGCGGTTTGTGGTGGAGTTGGGGAGGGCGTGAAACGTGAAACGTAAACGTAAAACGATGCGTGGAGGGCCATGAATCCGGCAATTGCCACGCACACAAGACGCAATCCCTCAATCGTCTCACACAGTCTCACGCCTTCACATTTCACGCATCACGTCTTCACGCATCACGCCTTCACGCATCACGTCTTCACGCATCACGCATCACGCATCACGTTTCACGCATTCAACGAATCCGCCGCATGCCGCATCAAATCGTCCAGTTGCACGAATTCCAGCGCAGAGATGTGGGTCGATTCCAAGACGACGGGCGGGGCCACGCCGGCGTCCAGGGCTTCCTGCCAGCGGGCGGCGCAGAGACACCATTGGTCGCCGGGTTGGAGGCCGGGGAAGAGAAATTCGGGCCGGGGCGTGATCAGGTCGTTGCCGCGCGTGCGGGAAAACTCCAGAAATTCGGCGGTCATGCGCGCGCAGACCACGTGCAGGCCCGCGTCGTCGGCCCCGGTGCGGCAGCAGCCGTCGCGATAAAAGCCGGTCAGCGGCTCATCGCTGCACGGCTCCAGCTCGGTCCCAAGAACGTTGTTCGGCATAGTCCTTTCTTCCCTTCGGTTGAGCAACAGATGACGTCACTGCACACAGCTAAATCGAGCCACAGATGAACACAGATTGAAAAGCAAATATGGGAAAATGCGCTCTCATTTTCGGCTGTTTTATCTGTGTTTATCCGTGTCCATCTGTGGCTAACGTTTCTGCAGTTAATGTTTCTTCGACGAGTTGTTCCCGGCGCCAGATGACGGCGACGACCGCCATCGCGCCGATGACCAGCACCAGCAGCCAGTAGATGATGGGGTAAAGCTGGGAGCCGGAGGTGCCGATGGGGTCGAACGGATGGCGGATGATGCCGGCGCTGCGAATCAACAGCCACGTGACCGCGGCCACGGCCACGTTGGCCAGCGCGGTGAAGACGCCGCTGCCCACCCAACGTACCAGCAACCAGGCCGCGATGCTGAACCAGAGCACGTTCAGGCTGGCGCGCACCCGGGGCTCGTCCCACGCGATCCACTGGCCCCACGCCAGCTTGGTCGTCACGGTGCTGGATGCAGCATAGACCAGCCACACCATCACGGCCACCTGCTGGGTGGCCACGCACCACGTCAGCCGCGCCCGGGTCATCTGTGCCAAGTAGAAGAGGCCCAGCAGCCCGGCCGCGGCAAAGGTGAGCAGCCCCACCCGCACCAGCGCGCCGTGGAGGAAGACCGGTCGAATCACCGCACCCAGCGTCTGTTCGGGCGGCATCCACAGGAGCAGTCCCACAACCGCCAGCGCCAGGACGGCGAGCAGCCCGCCCGCGTTCCGAGTCGTCATCACAATCTCTTTCCGTGTGGTGCGCTGCGGTGATGGTCGCCCTAGGCAACGGCCCACCACAGCCGGATTTCACAACAAGAGCGCGCCTTCGTGGCGTAGCAGCCACTCCTTGCGCCACAGCCCGCCGCCGTAGCCGGTCAACCGGCCGTTGCTGCCGATGATGCGATGGGACAGGGCACGATGACCGCGATGCGGTTGCGCCCGTTGGCCGCTTCACGGCGCACGCCATCTGCATTGTCCAGGGCCAGCGCAATGTCGCGATAGGTCGCGGTCTCGCCGAAGGGCACCTGGAGCAACTGCGCCCACACCGCCCGCTGAAACGGCGTTCCTTGCGGCGCCAGCGGCAGCCTGAACGTGCGCTCGCGCACCATCGAAGTACGCGGCCAACTGGGTTGCAGCCTCCTCGGTGACGGCATTGGCCCTCACCTCCCGGCGCCCCTTGGAAGCGCCCACAAACGTGACGGCGCGCACATGGCGGTCATCGCCTTCGATCTCCAGCAGGCCGATGGGTGTGGGGCAATAGCTCACGTGGAGTACGGTCGACATGGGTGGCGGTCCTTTGCTGCCGGCGCATGGCGCCGCATTCCTCATACAGCCCGCGAGTGTAGCACGGGCGCCGCCACAGGCAAAACATGTGCGATCACTGCGTTCTACCCCCATTTTGTCGGGTCTATCCCAGAAGCAGGGGCAGACTTCCCGGAAGACCTCACTGGATGTTCAGTGGGAGGACTGTACCGGAGGTCTTCCGGGAAGTCTGCCCCGAGATTGAGATGCCCCTTTGTCGGCGTGATTGCGGACGCGGTGCGCGGGTGTGGTAGAATTCGCAGGATGTTCACGTTGCGTAGAGTGCCCATGATGATGGTGGCCCTGACGGTGTTGCTGCTGACCTTCGGTCTCGGCTACGTCGCCTATCCGCTCATCCATCCCATCAGCGGTCCGATCCCTGTGGAAGCTGCGTCGGAAATCCGGGCCGGCGACGACCCGGTGAACTTGCAGCTTTTTTGGGAAGTTTGGCACCTGCTGGATCAGGATTTCTACGGCGAGAAGCCGAGCGAGACGGACCAGCGCGCTACGGCGCGGTGCGCGGCTTGGTCGAGGCGTACGGCGACCTCGTACACCTTTTCGTCGAGCCGCAGCCGCGCGAGCTGGAACAGGACAATTTGCGCGGCAGTTTTGGCGGCATCGGCGCCTACATCGTCAAGGATGAGACCGGCTTCCGGCTCACGCCCATGGCGGATCAACCGGCCGCCCGCGCCGGCATTTTGGACGGCGACCTGCTGGTGGGCGTGGACGACACGCCCGTCACCACCGACATGAGCGAGGACGACGTGGTCACGCTGATCCGCGGGCCGGTGGACACGGAGGTGGTGCTCACCGTGCAGCGCACGCGAGGACGGCACCGACGAGGAGCTGCGTTTTGCCGTGACGCGCGGTCATCGAAACGCCGAGCATCGAGGCCCATCTGCTGGACGGCGACCCGGCCACGGCGGACGTCGGCTACATCAAGCACACGCTCTTCACCGAGCGCAGCCCGGCCGAGATGGAGCAGGCTATCGCCCAGTTGGTCGACGGCGGCGCGACCCGCTTCATCCTGGATCTGCGCGGCAACCCCGGCGGCATCCTCGATTCGGCCATCGCCATCGCCGACATGTGGTTGGACGGCGGCGTGGTGCTCACCGAGAAGCGGGCCGACGGCGCCGAGCAGCAGTACAGTGCGACCGCCGGCGGTCCTGGCGTGGACTATCCGCTGGTGGTCATCGTGGACGGCGGCAGCGCCAGCGCCAGCGAGATCGTGGCCGGTGCGCTGCAGGACGCGGGCCGGGCCGAGTTGGTCGGCAGCCAAACCTTCGGCAAAGGCAGCGTGCAACTCATCCACCAACTCTCGGACGAGAGCAGTCTGCATGTGACCGCGGCCGAGTGGTTCACACCGGGCGGCCATCAACTGAGCGGCCAGGGACTGACGCCCGACCGCGTGGTGGACGACGGCGTGGATCCGGTGCCGATCGCCATTGAGTTACTGAGCAAGTGAAGCGAGTTGCAAGGTACGCATGACTGAACAGACGCAAACACCACCAGCCCCCGTCGACACCACCCGCTCACCCGACGTGAGCGACGCCGCCAACCGTTCGTTGATGTTCGGCTGCGTGGGCGTGTTGATCGCGATCTCCGTCTTTCTCATCGGCGCCGCGGTCGGCTTTGGCCTGGGGCGCTGGAACAGCGGGGGCGTCACGGCGCAGAACGTGGTCGCCGGCGCGCTCAATCCCAACGCCGCCGGCGGTCCGGCCGCGGCGGAATTGGAGCCCAAGTTCGGCGTCTTCTGGGAAGCCATGAACCTGCTCTACCGGGACTTCTACGGCGAGTTGCCCAGCGACGACGACGCGACCTACGGCGCCATTCGCGGCGTGTTGGGCGAACTGGACGATCCCAACACCTCGTTCATGGAGCCGGAGGAGGCCGAGTTCTTCCGCACCAGCATCGAAGGCGCGTTCGAGGGTATCGGGGCGCGGGTGCAGTGGAACGACGACTTCGACACCGTGCAGGTGGTCGAACCGTTCGAGGACCAGCCGGCCTGGAACGCGGGCATCCGCCGCGACGACCTGATCCTGGCCGTGGACGGCGAAACCGTGGTCGGCACCAGCCTCACCGACGCGGTCATGCGCATCCGCGGGCCCAAGGGCAGCACGGTCCTGCTCAACATCGCCCGCGAAGGCGAGGCCGAACCCTTCGACGTGGAGGTGGTGCGCGATCGCATCGAGTTGCCCACCATCAGCACCGACACTCTGGGCGCGGCGGGCGACATCGCCTACGTCAAGCTCAACACCTTCAACGAAAACGCGGGCCAACTGGTGCGCGAAGCGGTGGAGCAGGCCATGCAGAACGACCCGGCCGGCATCGTCTTCGACCTGCGCGGCAACACCGGCGGCCTCCTGCGTGAGGCGGTCAAGGTGGCCAGCGTCTTCATGGACGACCAGGACGTGCTCATCGAGCGTTTCAGCGATGGCCGCGAGGAGACCTACGCCACCAGCGGCAAAGCCGCGGCGCCAGACGTGCCCTTGGTCGTGCTGGTCAACGGCGGCAGCGCCAGCGCCAGCGAGATCGTGGCCGGTGCGCTCCAGGACGCGGGCCGGGCGCAACTCATCGGCACGACGACCTTCGGCAAGGGCAGCGTCCAACTGCCCCATACGCTGAGCGACGGCGGCATCATGCGCGTGACCATTGCCCGCTGGTACACGCCGCTGGACCGCTCCATCGACGGCAGCGGCCTGGAGCCGGACGAGGTGGTGGAACTGACCGAAGAGGACCGAGACGCCGAGCGCGATCCCCAGTTGGACGCGGCGCTGGCCGCACTTAACAGATAGGTCACTTTAACTTCGTACAATCGACGTCGTTCTACCCTGGACGATTGTACGAAGTTAAAACAATGTGACCATAAGAAGCAGAAGAATTGAATGGCGAAGAAGAAGAAAGGCGATGCCACCGGCCCCAAAGGTCCGCGCACGGTGGCCACCAATCGCAAGGCGCGGCATGAATATTTCATTGAAGAGACCTTCGAGGCGGGCATTGCCCTGACCGGTACGGAGATCAAGTCCGTGCGCGACGGGCGTGTGAACCTGGGCGACGGGTTTGTGTTGGTGCGCGGCAGTGAGGCGTGGCTTATGAATGTGCACATCGCCCAGTACGCCCAAGGCAACCGCTACAACCACGACGAGACGCGCCAGCGCAAGCTGCTGCTCCACCGCCGGGAGATTCGTCGTCTCCAGAGCCAGGCCACTCAGAAGAACTGGACCATCGTCCCGCTCAAGATGTACATCAACGCCAAGGGGCTGGCCAAGGTCGAGATTGCGTTGGTGCGCGGCAAGAAGCTCTACGACAAGCGGGACACCATCGCCAAGCGCGACGCGGATCGCGATATCCGCCGCGCCCTCAAGCAACACTATTGATGCCCGGCAAAGAGACCGCCACGGAGATCGGACAGCTCAAGCAACTGGCCGATCGGCCCGAGGAGCAGGCCGCCTTCGCGGTCACGCTGCTGACGCCGCGCCATCGCCGCGACGTCTTACAGGCGGCGCTGGACGTGCTGGCTCAGGCCGAGTACGCGCCGGCGCGCGACGCGATCCTCGCGCTCTACCGCCACTATGCCGACAAGGGCGAGATGCGCGATCCCGGCTGCTACATGCGCCGGTCGGTCTTGCGCGCGTGGCGTCCCCTGGCGCGGCCGGACGACGTGCCGCTGCTGCTGGCGGCCGTCAATACCTACGAATTTCTGCCGCCCGATTTCAAGGAAGAGGCGATTCTGCTGCGCGCGGGTGCGCTGGTCATCCTCAACGACCTGGATGAGACCCTGGCCCGCTTTCACGCCGCACGCCTGCTGGACGACGGCTACGCCGACGCCATGTCCGGTGAACCCGCGTTGACCGCGGCGCGCGTGCTGGCCAGTCAGGACCAGGCCGTGGCGCTCTACGCCTACGCCATGCGTCACGGCGGCACGCTGGCCGACGTGGTCTCCGAGTGCCTGCGCAGCCTGACCGACATGCCGACGGCGCTGGTGCCGAGCCTGTTGACCCGCCACGCGGACAGCACGGAGAGCATCGTGTTGGTGGGCCTCTTCGACCTGCTGCTCAATCACCGGGAGGGACCGCTGGGCCGTGCGTTCCTCGACGACTACCTGCGAGAAGGCGCCGACCCGGATGCGTACCGCTACCTGGCCATGACGGTCATCGCGCGCGGCGACGAACTGCTCGTGGACACGCTGCTCAGCACGGCCAGGCTGGAGCAGGATCCGGACAAGGTGGCGATTATGGCCGAGGCGTTGGCGTTGCTGTCCACGCCCGAAGCCGACGAGATCCGCGCACAACTAAACAGCCGCCTGCAGCCGCGTACTCGCCGCCGGCGCTAGATCTCAGATCGCCAAAAACAGGCAAACATCAGCCACGGATGAACACAGATAGACACAGATGATTTTTAGGGTTATGTGCGC
>JAWKOK010000122.1:0-8609 GCA_041391205.1 Caldilineaceae bacterium | reverse complement strand
GGCTGGACCCGCTGGAGTCGGGCGTGGTCACCATCGGCACCATCCACGGCGGCACGGCCGACAACATCATCCCCGACAACGTAGTCATGACCGGGACCATCCGCTCGTTCACCCCGGAAGCGCGCCGGCTGCTGCACGATGAACTGCGCCGGGCCTGCGCCGTGGTCGAGGCCTTCGGCGGCCGCTTCGACCTGTCCATCCAGGAGGGCTATCCGCCCACGGTCAACACGCCGGAAGCCGCCGAGTTGATGCTGGCGGCGACGCGCGATCTCCTGGGCGAGGACAAGGTCTCCATCGGCGACATGGTCATGGGTGCGGAGGATTTCAGCTACATGACCCAGGCCGTGCCGGGCAGCTTCCTGCGCCTGGGCGTGCACAATCCCGAGTGGGGCGACACCCGCTACATGCTCCACCGGGCCGACTTCAAGCTGGACGAACGCGCGCTGTCGGTGGGCGCCGCCGCCCTGGTCGCCACCACGTTGGCGTGGATGGAGCAACATCGTTGATGCAGTCTCACCAAACATATGATCACGTGCCTGCTCGTGCCCACGCTCCGCGTGGGTACGCCCCCCCGGACGCTCCGCGTCCAAACGTGGCCGCGCACCGAACGCCCCAACTCCTCGGCGCGCTCCTCATGCTGACGGCGCTCTTCCTGGCCGCCTGCGGCACGCCCGAGATCCAGCCGCTCACCTTCAACGCGCCGCCGTGGCAGGACGGCGAGGTGAGCCTCTACACCGTCACCGACGTGGAGGACGAGTACGCCGGCACCATCCGCTACGACATCACGCGCGCGGGCGACGGCTGGACCGTGCGCCGCGAAACCGTGACCCACGGTGACAACGAGATCGTGGAAGTGACCACGGCCGGCGACAGCCTGCGCCCACTCACCGCGACGATGACGCGCAGCGACGAGCGCGGCACCGAAAGCGTCAACACCACCTTCAGCGGCTCCCAGGTCGACATGGAACTGACCACCGTCGAGGACGTGACGACCTACCAGCGCGAGAACATTCCCAGCGATGCGCGCGACCAGCGCACCGTGTTGATGATGGCGCGCATGCTCCCGCTGGCGGCGCGTTACGCCGTGCGCTTCAACAGTTACCTGCCCGTGGCCGACCTGCTGGACCGGGTCACGCTCACCGTGAGCGGGCGCGAGGAGGTCACCGTGCCCGCGGGGACCTTCGACACGTGGCGTGTCAAGCTCGACACGGGCGACAGCGAGGTCGACGCCTGGATCGGCACAGACGCCTTATCCCCTGGTGAAGTACACGGACACGCGCACCGGCGGCATGTTTGAGTTGATGGAGTTTACGCCGAGGCGGGTGAGGTGGGGAGAAGTCCGGCTTTCGCAAAGCCGGACTTCTTGGTCAGTCGGAACATCCTACCGGAAGCGGACGTATTCTTTGGTAGAGACCATGCAACGTTGTCGTGCGCGCCTGGGAGGAGGATGAAGGTGAGCGTCAAACCGGATAAGTTCACATGGATCGTGCTGGCCGTGGTGGTGCTGCTGGTGGCGGCGGTGATCACCGTCAACCGCACCGGCGCCGGCCAGCGCGATAACGCCCGCTTACCAGACGGCCGATCAGCCCGACACGCCCGTGGTCAACAGCACGTTCATCGCCATGCAGGCGGGCGACGTCTTCACCACTTGGCGCGAGCAGTACAGCAGCCGCGTGTTGGATGAAATCAGCAGATGGACGGCTACGATCCCTTCACCGGTTCGGGCCGGCCCACGAACGACCAGAGCCAACGCTTGCGCATCCTCGCCACGGACGTCAAGGCCGACAACCCGGACTTCCAGGCGACGGTGACCTTCGAGGTTGACACCTACGCGTCCGGCGGTCCGTTCGGCAGCGGCAACACGTGGACCGGTCGCCGCACCGTGCCCGTGGTGCTTGAGGACGGCGTCTGGAAGCTGGACGGCCAGGAGTTTTTCTACTAAGCGCGCACAGCCGTGGGAAGGGAGGCGCCCTCTCGTGGAGCAGAGACATCCATGCGGCTTGCTGCGATTCGCCGCATCTACTTTTACTTTGTCGCGCTGATCACGCTGATCGCGGGCCTGCTGCGCGCTCCAACGGCCTGCTCCGGGCTGACGGTGGCCTGGTCCGGCGTCGGCGAGGCGATCAACGTGGGCAACGGCGCGTTTGTGCGCACCTTGTTGGCGCGCAACGGCGGCCTGCTCGTAGTGACCGCGCCGCTCTTCTTGCTGCATTGGGGCTACATCCAGCGCAACCTGGTGGACGACGACGAGCGCCGCGCCGGCATCGCAAGTTCTACCTCTACACTAACGTCCACCCTGCTGATCATCCACGCTGGTCAACCTGCACGGCTTTGACCAACACCGCGCTGGAAGGCGCTCTTTGCCCCGGTGCAGGCAGCCGCGGCGCCGCTGCTGTGGCTGCAACAGATCGGCATGTTGGCGGCCGGTCTCGGACTGCTGGGCTATCACCACCACGTGCTGCAAACTGACGGCGACTACGGAAGCGAGACCGGCTCGGCCTCTTTTGGCGTCGGCTCTTCCTGGCCTTGGCGGGACTGGCCGGCGTGGTCATGTTGACGCTGGAAACGGCGGGCGTGGCGTGCTGCTGGACTTCGGGCTGGAACGGCTCGCCCCCGGCGTGGGCGTCACCTGGGCGGTCCGCTGGCGCGGGCTGGCCACTTTGTTGACCGGCGCCTTGCTCACCCACTGGGCGGGCCGGCAGTGGCAGACCGTCATCGCCCTCAACCCGGACGGCGCGACCAGCGCGTGGCGGCGATTGTACCTTTACGGCGCGGTCGTCATCGGCGCGGTGGCCCGTTGACGCCCGCCGCCGCCAATCACGAAAGTTACTGCTGCTCTTCGGCGAGGGCGGCAGCCTGTCGCTCTCCTGTTGGACAAGCTGATTTCGCCGCTGGCCTATGTGCCGGGGGGCGTTGGTCTGGTTGGTCTACCGGCGGACCTTGGCCCGGGAGCAGGCGCGCTTCGCCGACAGCGCTGCGAGCATCACCGTCGGCCCATCTACAACTACGTGGTGGCGGCCCTGGCGCTGATTCTGCTGTGGATCGGGAGCATCGAAATCTTGCAGGCGCTCATCGACACCGGGTTCAGCCGCAACGTGGTGGAGTGCGCGACCCGTCTGGGTGCAGCCGCTGGCCACCGGGCCTGAGTCTGCTGGCCGTGGAAACGCCGGTGTGGATCTTCCACTGGCGTGCAGCCCAAACCGTCGCGCCCAGGATGACGTCACGCGAAGCGGACGAAGGCGCACCTCCTTAACGGCCGCATCTTCCTCTTCGGCCTGGCGTTGGTCAGCGGTGCTGGTCGTGGTCTTCCTGGCCCGATGATCTGCGGGTCTTCCTCTTGCTGCTGGGCGCGCCCGATGCAGGGCTGGTCTGCGGAAGCGGCCAACGAACTGGCCGCACGCGGTCTCCGCGGTCTGGCTCTTCACCGTGATCACCATCCGCGCCGACGGCCCATGCCACGCCCGTTCACGCCCGCCGTCGACACGCCGCGCACCGTCACGAACTGGACGCCCGCATCGCTCGTCTCGGAGACGGAACTGGCGGCGGCGCAGGGAAGAACTGGCTGCGCGCAGACGTGGAGGACAAGATTCACAGTGAAGATTGGGTGTCGGCCCTGAACGATGACACCGCGTCCGGTGCTCCACCCAATCTTCACTCCAGTCTTGATCTTGCCTCCTCCCCCATTCACCCCGCGGAGCCAACTGCCCACGTTCCAGCCGCTGAGCAGGACGAGCAGCGCGCCGGCGACGAGCAACGCGGTGAGCCAGAGCCGGCCGACGGCGGGGCAGGGATATCGATCCACGTCGAGCCGGCCCGAGCGCCTTCGCTGCGCTGGGCCAGCAGCGCCATGGAAAGCCAGCGCTGGTAAGAATCCAGCCGGCGTGACCACAGCGGCAGCACCGGCCCCGCACCGATGTGCAGGTTGAGCACGCTGCGGAAGGCGCGTCCGGCGCCAGGTTGCGTTGGTCCCACAGGCCGGTGAGGACCGCCACGAGGCCTGAAATCCAGCCCAGCAGCATGGCCCACCATGTGAGCGCCGCCGCGGAGTCCGCCCGCGGCGTGATGTAGAGGACCATCAGGCCGGCGCTGGCGACCACAAGCAGGGCCGGAAATGGACGATGGGCGGATGCAGATGCAAGAGTGACGGCATGCGTACCTCGTGAACGGCTGGGTCAACGCGCAAGCGCGGCGTGGGCGGATTTGGCCGATTGTCGCGGGACTTTGCCGCAAAATCCGTGTTGGTGCGCCCAATCCGCGTCACTCCGCTGCCGTGCCGAGACTGGATGGCGTTGATCAACCGACAGCGTATCTGGCATCACAGATGTGGGCGCGAATGTCGCTACAATGCTACACAACGCGGAAACAGGCAAAGTGCCGAGATCGTGTAAGGGTCTCGTAATACCTGATTAATCGCCCTGTCAGATGGGCACGCTACACTGTGGACATTGAACGGCCGCAGCAAGTTGCTTAGTTTGAGACGGAGGAACAGAAGCTCATGCAGAAGATACCGTGGTGGGAAATCACACCCGAAGAGGTCTACATCAATCGGCGCAAGTTCATGATCGGCGCTGGGAGCGCGGCGAGCGTATTGGCCTTGGCGGCCTGTGCACCGGCCTCCATGCCGACACCGGCGCCCGCGGCCAACGATGTGCCGCCCCCGCCGCCGCTGACCGATCTGCCCGCGGCGTTGGACTACAGCGAACCCTTCGCCAGTGCCGCCACCGACGAACTGGGCGATCCGCTGAACTCTTACGAAGATGTGACCAACTACAACAACTACTACGAATTTTCCACCGACAAGGCCGAGGTGGCACGCTTGTCCGAAAACTTCGTCTCGCGCCCGTGGGCGGTGGAGGTGACCGGTCTGGTCAACAAGCCGACCACCTTCGACGTGGACGATCTCATCAAGAACTTCACCCAGGAAGAGCGCATCTACCGTCTGCGCTGTGTGGAAGCGTGGTCCATGGTGATTCCGTGGGTGGGCTTCGAACTGGGCAGTTTGCTGGCCGCGGTGGAGCCCAAGTCCGAGGCCCAATTCGTGCGCTTCGAAGCCGTCATGGACCCGGACCAGATGCCGGGACAGCGCCGTCGCTTCCTCAACTGGCCCTACGTAGAGGGGCTGCGCCTGGACGAGGCCATGAATTCGCTCACGATCCTGGCAACCGGTCTGTATGGCGAACTGCTGCCCAACCCCAACGGCGCGCCGTTGCGCCTGGTGGTGCCGTGGAAGTACGGCTTCAAGAGCATCAAGGGCATCGTCAAGATCGAGTTGACCGACACCATGCCCCGCTCCACCTGGATGGCCGCCGCGCCCAACGAGTACGGCTTCTACGCCAACGTGAATCCGCAGGTGGATCACCCCCGCTGGTCCCAGGCGACCGAACGCCGCATCGGCGATCGCGGCCGCCGCGACACGCTCATGTTCAACGGCTACGAGGAAGAGGTCGCCGCGCTCTACACGGGCATGGACCTGCGCGAGAACTTCTAGAGCGTAAAAAGCGAGCCACAGATGGACACGGATGAACACGGATGATTTTTCTGCAAGACAATGCTGTCGCTGATAAATTGAACCCTGATCTGCGTTTTGCTGTTTAATCCGTGTTTATCTGTGTCCATCTGTGGCCCCTGCTTGTGCAGTTGGTTCGGTTTGAGAAGACAGGAAAAGAGTGCGTCATGGCAACCGCCGCCGGTTGTACCTACGCAAAGAACTGGCTGTGGCTGGCGGTGAATGCGGCCGCGGCGATACCCGCTCCTGCAGATGGTTGTCGGCTATGCGACGGACACATTGGGCGTGGACCCGGTGGCGACGTTGACGACCCGCACCGGCACCGCCGCCATCGCCTGACGCTGGTGCTCTCCTTGGCGTGTACGCCGGCCAATATGCTCTTCGGCTGGCGCAAGGCGTTGACGGTGCGCAAGTCCCTGGGGCTGTGGGCCTTCACCTACGCCGCGCTGCATGCTCGTCTTCATCGGCCTGGACTACGGCCTGGACTGGCGTTTCATCTGGCAGGATGCGCTGCTGGAGAAACGAGTACATCTTCGTGGGCTTGACGGCGCTGCTGATTTTGCTGCCGCTGGCGCTGACGTCCACCAAGGGCTGGATGCGGCGTCTGGGCCGCAACTGGAAGCGTCTGCACCAATTGGTCTACATCGCCGGGATCTTGGCCGTGCTGCATTACTTCATCCTGGTGAAGATCGACAAGCGTGAGCCGCTCATCTATGCCGGAGTGCTCGCCCTGCTCCTGGTGCTCCGTCTCCCGCCGGTGCGCCGCCGGGTGAGCCGGGTGCGGCAGCGCTTCAGCCGCAAGCCGGGCAAGCCAGCAGTCATACGACGGTCACCCCACCCAAACTCGAACAGATCGGTTGATATGATGGCCCGGCGCTCCAGCGCCGACACTCTGTTTTGTCTGCCGGTTTGCCTTCTGAAATCGCTTGTGGAACACTGCGTTTGTCTACCGATCATAAGGAGGTGTTCCGTGAAATTTCGTTTGGCTCATTCTCTGCTGCATTGTACTGGTCTTGGCCGCCTGCGTGGACGCAACCGTCCCGCGCCGTCCTCGGATGCCAGGACGCACAGCGCCGGTGGGCGAGGCCACGCCCACGCCCTTGCCCCCGTCGCCGCCGGTCGACCTGTACGCCCAACTTGCTCGATGAACCCGGCGCGGCCCAGGGCTGCGTTGCTGACGGCGGTGCGGCCATCCTGTGCCGCCCGGAAGCTCCCGGCGACCATCGAGGTCACGGTCAACGCCGGCAACTTCGCGCGCTGGGCATGAAGTTTCCCACGGCGGTCGCGCCACTGACATACGGATGTCCTGCATCTACGCCATAACGCCGACGGCCTGTCGCCCAATCTCTATCTGGTGGAAGCGGACGGCGACCGCATCGCCGTGTCGCTGCGCCGTCAGGGTCTCGGCGACGCCGTGGACGACATCATCATTCCGCTGGCCGAGATCAAGGACGACGAGGGCAACCGCGTCGACGCGGCCCAGGTGGTGGAGGTGCAGATCGTCTTCGAATGGGCGGACATGGCGGGCACCATGACGCTGGAGACGGTCCAGTTCGTGCCCGTGTGGGAGGAAGCCGTGGCCGTGGATGACGCCGCCGCGGCGCTGGCTGCGGGTCTGACCGTGCCCGCCGGTTTCGCCGTCACCGCGCTGGCCGACGATCTGAGCACCATGACCCAGATCGACTTCACGCCCGCGGGGGAGATGCTCGTCAGCCTGCAAAACGGGCGCGTCTGGTGGTACAGCGATGACGACGGCGACGGCGCATACGACCGGCGGCGTCTCTACTTCAGCGGCCTGCCCGAGATCGTGGGCCTGCTCTACGACCCGGTGGACGGCGCGGTCTGGATGGGTGGACGAGGCCAGCTCTACCGCACGCTGGACGGTGACGGCAACGGCGCGGCCGACGTGCAGGAACTGCGTGTCGACGATTTGCCCTGGGGCCGACATCAGAACAACGGGCTGGACTGGAACCCCGACCCCGATCCCTTCAGCGGTGAGACCGGGACGCACTGGATCTACTTCGGCCTGGGCTCAACCGGCGACCTGGAGACCGGCGGCCCGCTCAACGCGAGCGTGTTGCGCTTCCCCCGGGACGGGGCCAACGCCGGCGCGCTGGAGGTGGTCAGCCGCGGCAATCGCAACCCGTACATGGTCACCTGGGCGCCCGTGCCCGTGGACCTGGCCGATCCTGCGGGCCCGGTCGCGTGGCAGCTCTTCGCCAGCGAGAACGGCCCCGACTTCAACGACGCGCCGGACGAGGTCAACCACATCCGCTGGGGCCATGACTACGGATTTCCGAACCAGTTCGGCCCGGTGGCGGACCCGGCCCAGGACGGCGCCCCGTACAGCGGCCCGGTCTATCCGGCCACGGCCCACGCCAGTGCCAGCGGACTCGCTTACGTGAGCAACCCGGACTGGCCCGCCCAGTATCGCACGCTCTACGTGTCGCTCTTCGGCCAGGTCTTCAGCCCGGACGTGGTCGGCCATCTGGTCGAGGGGGTGACGCTGGCGCAAGTGGAGACCGCCACCGGGCCGACCTATCGGGGCGAACCGTTCGACTTCATCACGGGGCTGGATCGCCCGCTGCCCATGGCCGTCGCACCGGACGGCAACCTGGTCGTGGGCGACTACGCCATGGGCGTGCTCTATCATGTGGCCTATGCGGGAGAATGATTGACGGCACGGATTGCGTGCGCTATGCTTGCCACGAGTACACGGCGTAAATACCACGGCGGAAATTCGGCACTTGTACCTTGGGGAGGAACCGTCGGTTCATTTCCGCCGGGATTTACTGGCACCGGTGTTCTGACGTAACGGGAGTTGAGGTCGACCATGGCGATGATTGTGGAAAGCGACAGCGATGTCATGCAGCAAACGGAGACGGAGAGCCTGCCGCCGCTAGAGCCGGGCGACCGGCTCACACGGGTGGCGTTTGAGCGCATGTACGCGGCGTCTCCTTACATCAAGAAGGCTGAACTGGTAGAAGGAATTGTCTATATGCCATCCCCCACGCGTTTTGACCTTCACGCCGGTCCGCACGGCGATCTGGTGACTTGGCTCGGTGTCTATCGCGCCCACACAACTGGAACGACCATTGGTGAC
>JAWKOK010000121.1:0-8654 GCA_041391205.1 Caldilineaceae bacterium | reverse complement strand
CACTCTTCAAGCCCAACTCCTCAACCCAATTCCTTCTACTCTTCAACCGCCTCCGCCACCGACGCACGCAGCGCAGCGATGGCGTTCTGCACACGCGCCAGCGTCTCGTCGCGGCCGAGGACGACCATGCTCTCGAAGAGCGGCGGCGAGACGGTCTTGCCGGTGATGGCGACGCGGAAGGGCGAGAAGAAGCTGCCCGGCTTGAGTTCGGCCGCGTCGGCGGCGGCACGGAAGGCAGCCTCCAGCGCGTCGTGGTCGAACGGCTCCACGTCGGCCAGCAACGCAGCGCCCGTCTCCAGGACGGCGATGGTCTGCGCGGCGTCGAGCTTGCGCCCCAACAGCAGATCGGGGTCCGGATAGGTGATCTCGTCGCTCGTCTTGAAGGCCCAGTCCACCTTCTCCGCAGCCTCGGAGAGCACCTTCAAGCGCTCCTGGATCAGCGGCACCAGCCCGGCCAGCCGCGGGTCGGCCGCCAGTTCGGCCTCAGAGATGCCCAGGTCACGGCTGAGATAGGGCACCAGACGCGCCTGCAGGTCGGCCGGATCCATGTTGCGGATGTAGACGCCGTTGATCCACTCCAGCTTGGAGAAGGGCAGCGCGGCCGCGGACGGGTTCACGTCGGCCAGGTCGAAGCGGGCGACGGCCTCGTCCCGGGTGAAGATCTCCTCCTCGGCGTCGTAGCTCCAGCCCACGTTGGTGAGGAAATTGAACATGGCCTCCGGCAGATAGCCCTGCTCCATGTAGTCATGGACGAAGGGCGAAAACTCCAGCCCGTTGATGACGGTCTTGCGCTTGCTCATCTTGCCCTTGCCGCTGGGATCCAGGATCACGGGCAGGTGGACGAAGACGGGCGCCTCCCAGCCGAAGGCGTCGAAGAGCAGCTTGTGCAGCGGCGCCGACGAGATCCACTCCTCGCCGCGCAGCACATGGGTGATCTCCATGAGGTGATCGTCCACCACCACGGCCAGGTGGTAGGTGGGCATGCCGTCGCTCTTCATGAGCACGGGGTCGCGCACGCTCTCGTTCTCCACGGTGATGTCGCCGCGGATCAGGTCGTGGACCACCGTCGTCCCCTCCAGCGGCGCGGCAAAGCGGACGACCGACGGACGCCCTTCGGCCTCCAACTGCGCCCGCTCCTCGTCGCTGATCCAGCGATAGCGCCGGTCATAGCCGGGCGACTCGCCGCGCGCGGTCTGCTCGGCGCGCATCTGCTCCAACTCCTCGGCCGTAGCGTAGCAGCGGTAGGCGTGGCCGCTGTCGATGAGCTGCTGCGCGTACTGCTGGTAGATGTCGCGGCGTTCGCTCTGGACGTACGGGCCGTACGGACCGCCCACCTCCGGGCCCTCGTCCCACTGCAAGCCGAGCCAGCGTAGACCGGTGGTGAGATTTTGCATGCTTTCGGGGTTGAAGCGCTTCTGGTCCGTGTCTTCGATGCGCAGGATGAACTGGCCGCCGGTGTGGCGGGCAAAGAGCCAGTCAAAAATGGCCGTACGCACGCTCCCCAGGTGGAGAAACCCGGTGGGGCTGGGTGCAAAGCGAACACGTGCAGGTCTGGTACTGTCGGTCATCGGTCGATCCTCTACCTGTGAACCCGGAAGCAAACGCAATGGTGCGGACACGTGCGCACGTGGGCGTGCGCACTGAACATTGCGTCAATACACACTTGACGCATCACGAGCGTCAAAAATCCGGGCGCAGATCAACGGTGTGGTCTGCGCCCGGACAGCCAGCGTACCACAGCGCCTTGGGCGCGTCAATTTGCGGCGCGATTGCGTTTGCACGCGAGCCGGGCTACAATCGAGCGGCTGACCCTACGACCGCATCCCATTCCAGCCAGGAGGAACCGATGAGCGAAGACTTGAACGAACAGATCGTGGTGGCATTCTTTGCCGATGCCGACGCTGCGGACGGCGCGGCGACGTCCCTGCAAGCGTGGGACGAGGCCAACGACGACATCAAGCTGGGTGCATTGGGGCGGCTGGTGGTCTCCGACGGCAAGCTGGAGGCCAAACGCTACGGCGCCGGCCGCACGACGCGGGGTGCACTGGTGGGCGGGGCGCTGGGTGTCCTCGCCGCGGGCGTGACGGGTGGACTGTCGCTGCTCGCGGGTGCGCTGGGCGGCGGCCTGGTCGGCGGTGTCACGGGCAAGTTGACGGCCGGCTCCTTCGGCATCAGCGACGACACCGCGGAGAAGCTCAAGCAGCATCTCCAGGACAAGCTGCGCTTGTGGTCCATTGCGACCACGCCGAACTGTCCCCCACCATGCACGAACTGGGGCGCTGCGGCACGGTCTTCTCCCTGGGCGTCTCCGACAAGGTGCTCAATGCGGTGCATCAAGCCCAGGTGGACGGGGAAGAAGCATGTTCCGCACGAACTGAAGTCGGGTGGGGTGTTGTAGCCGGGGGGCAGACCAGCCGTCGAGACCGGAAGGGGTCGCACAGTTGACTCTCGGAGCGATCTGTTTGACCCTTCCGGGAAGTCCCAGCCTCAATGCACCATTACCGCGATCACCCCCTGCACAACCGTGCCGTGCGCGCCGTCGACGGCCACGCCGGACGTGCCGGGACATCCGGGCGCCAGACGACCACGCCTGGCCCCATTTCCTGACTTCCAAACGTCCCTCCGGCGCAGTCAGAACGAGCGTCGTCGGTCTCGGTCCCATGTAGCCCGCCACGTAGCCCCCACCGTGGGGCAGCCGGGCCAGCCACGCCGGACCATCCTCACAGGTGAGCGTGGCATCCCCCAGCGTCACCCGGTCGTCGTGCGCCTCCCGGGCAAACGGTGAATCCAGCATGGGCCACCCCGGATCGCCTTGGGAGGTCCAGCGTCCCAGCAACCGGGCGCCATCACATCCAGTTCAAGCCCCATGCGTTTGTCGCCCGCTTCCGCTTCCACGCGGTAGCGCCGACCCTGCTCACCGGCGTAGGTGAACGGCGGCGCGAGCGTCTCGTCCACCGGGATGGCGGCCACGTGCCGGGCGAAGGCGGCCGCGTCGGCAAAGTCCGTGCGCGGCGCCATCTCCACCAGGAAGGCGGCAATGGGATACCCTTGGAAAAACGCGCCCGGCCAGCCCAGTTCCCAGAAGCGCTTGAAGACGCCCCGATAGTTGAAGAGTTCCAGCACCAGATCCCCGCCCCGGTCCACCACCTGGAGCGGCGGCTCCTTGCACAGCCGCGTGACCGTCAGCGGCCGCACGGCCATGAAGACGTCGCCGCTCGCGACTACGACCGTCTCCCCGGGCGCGACGCTGATGGCGTCATCCGACGTCGCCAGGCGGGATGGCGCGTACACTTCCTCACCCACCAGCAGTGTGTCGATGGCGTCCAGCCCGGTCCAGATGAGCGCGGCCTTGGCGCTCTCGAAGCCGCCGGCGCGGGTGAGCGCGTAGACACAGAGCGCGCGTGCACCGTCCTGCACGCCGAAGAAGGTGCCTTCGTCGGGCAGGTTGCGCGTCTTGCTGCGGTCGGTGCGGTGGTAGATGTCGCCGAACCACTTGTCGTCCAGCAGATAGCGAGTGTAGAAGACGCCGGGGCGCTCGGTGCCGGGGCGCCGATAGTGGGCGATGCAGACGTTGTTCTGGTCGTTGAAGTTGCGGCTGGCGATGCCCAGGGCAAAGGCGGGCGCGTGGTAGGTGCTGAAGCTCAGATCGAACTGCCGCGAAGCCGTCTCGGTGACGGTGAACGTGGCGCCGTCCGTGCGATGATCCAAGAAATCCTCGAGCCACGGCGGCACAATGCCGGCGGCGATCCAATCCTGCAACTGCTCGATCTCCGCCGGCGTCTCACCCATGATGGTCGGTTGGTAGGCGCGGCTGTGGGGACCGGCCCAGCGCCCCGTGCCCGCGTGGTTGTGCAACGCCACGCTCAGCGCCAGCCGCGCCGCGAAGGCGGTCGCGCGCTGCTGCGTCACTTCATCCTGCACGTGGTCGCGCAGTTCCTTGAGCGCACGCAGCGTCACCGCGGTGTAGGTGGGGCTGTTGTACTCCAGGGGATGGCCCGCCTCTGCGGTGAAGGCCATCCACGCGGCCAGCTTGGCATAGCCGCGTTGCGCCAGCGCGGCGTCGCCCAGCAGTTCGCCGCCCAGGCACGTGTTGAGCACATCCAGCGCAGTGATGTTGGTGTAGGCCACCAGCACGTCCAGCCGGCGCACCTCGTCCAGCCCCAGACGAATGGCGTCGAGGACCGCAGCGCGCAGGTCCAGTTCGAGCAAGTGGGCGTGCTGCTGCATGAGGGGGATAAGCGCTTCCAGCACAAATTCTACCGCGTTCAGATCCTCCACCTGATCGTCCTCGCGCATCCAGTAGAAATTGCCCACATGGGGGTCGCGCGCATCCCGCTCCTGGCACGCCAGCACCGCAGCCAACACGTCGTGAGCCAGGGCGACGTCGGCGGGATGGCCGCCGGCCAACAAATCCTTGGCCAGCCGCGCCGCGCGGCGGGATTCGTGAAATCGCCCGAACTCGGTCTCGTTGGCGATCATGTACGTCTCAGGATTGAAGTTGGACGGCAACGGCAAACGCGACATTTCACTGCTGTGCATAGGCAACTCCTCGTGAAAAAACTGGAGCCACAGATGGACACGGATGAACACGGATTAAACAGCAAAACCACAGATTCAAGTTCAATTGGTCCCCAAAAGCACGAACCGAATGACTAAATCGTGTTCCTGCTCTATCTGTGTTTATCCGTGTTCATCTGTGGCTAACCGTAGTGTGGTACGGCGCGACGAAGCCGGGGATGGCCACGATGCTACGGCGAAAGTGTTCTCGAAGCAGTGGCCCATGCCTGCGCGGCTGTGGTCATGTGACGACAATGGAGCCGGGGCGCACCGGGATCACGACGCGACGCTCGGGTTCGCGCACCAGCCCGGATAGATGACCAGATGCCCGTGGACCGCATCCGCGAAAGTTCGGGCAAGCCCGTAGACGGCGCAGCACGGATGGCGGTTCCGAGTGGTTGACCGTGCTCGCCGTGCCCGCGGTGACCGGGCCGTGATGGTGGCGGATGGGCGGCGGGTTGCGGTCGATGCGCATGTCCAGCGTGTGCTCGTTGACTCGGCTGACGCCGCGCGCATCGGCCGGCGTGGACTGGCTCCGGTCGGGCGGCAGGGCCTGCGGCGGAACGCTGGGATAGGCTGCACAGCCGCCGGGGAAGTCGCCCAGGTTGCGCAGCAGCGCCAGCCGTTATGCCGCATAGCCGCCGGGCGGCGGATGCAGGACCGTAACCAGGCCGCCCCCGTCAGCGCCACGCCGTCGTCCGCGGCCCGGTGGTCGACGGCCACCACGTCGCCGGGCCAGAGCGCCTCAGTGTGCGCGGCCGTCACGCGCAAGGTGGATTCGGTCACGGTCTCACAGGGACCACCGGCGCTGGGACCGGTGACGAGATCGCCGGGCGAGCGACACGGCCGCATCGTCGGCGCACGACGAACGCATAGGTGAGCTTGCCGGAGAGCGTGGAGCGTCCCCTGGCCGTCCCAACTGTACAGGGCAAGCCTGTACTCGTCGCCGTGGAGGCGCAACGCGGCGCAGAGCGCGCCCATGGACGCGCCGATTGTCCACGTGCGCGACCGGGATGTTCAGGTTTGTGGACATGGGATGTCGTTCCATCAAGTCGATTCGGCGCCGCCAACAGGCTTGCAGCCTGTTTCCCGTAGCAGGCGACGGTTTCAACCGCCACGGGCCGCGCGCGGCGCCATCACAGATCCAAATCTGCCGCCACGTGTAATGCGCCGCCATCTCCTCGTGACCGGCATGGCCAGCAGGTCATCCGCAACACGGCCCGGCCTGGGTCGTAGCTGCGGGTCTGGCCGCTTTCCAGCGCATTGTAGAGCAGCATGGACCGGTCGCTCGTTTCGTAGGCCAGCAACTCGCGCTCTCCATCTCCATCCACTCGGGCAGAATCTGCTCCAGCATGATCTTGGTCGGCAGCGGCTCCACGCGGATGGGCTGAATGCCCTTCTTGTTGACCAGTGGCCGCACCTCCACCACCACGTCATCGGGCACGCCGGGCAGCGCGCCGTAGTTGGGCACGTTCACCTGGAAGTAGCCCTCGTCGTTGACCAGCCCGTCGATGATTGGCACCTTCGCTGCTCGCGCAGCCCGCGCCGAAGGCGTCGATGAGGCTGGCTTTGGGATCGTTGGCCACGCGCGCCATCTCAGCGATGCGCTGTCTAGTTTTCCACGAAGTAGGTCGCCAGTTCGGTGTCGGGGTGCCGCCCCCCACGGCTCGCCGAACCAGTGCTTCTTGGTGGCGATGTCGGTGCGGATACCACCAGCCGCCGCGCCGGGGTGTGTCGCCGATGGGTACGAGGCCGAACATGCGGTACTGGTGAATCGTGCCCCGACATCTGGATGTCGTGAGTGCGCTCGGCCACGTGGCTGTTCCAGTACTTGCCGCCGTGCCTCGATCCACGTGCCGAGGAGCGGATAGACATCCTGGGCATTGTGGATGAAGTGGGTCAGCCAGATGTTGTGGTTGGTTTCGGAAAGCTCCTGCACGAGATCCTCCATCTTGTCGACCCCAAGCCCCAGCACTTCGGCAATGCGGTAGACGCCGTAGTGGCCGTGGCAGAGGCCGCAGACCTGATGTCGGTCTCACGCGTCATGAGCGTGCAGCCCTGGAAGACCGGGTTGCCCGACTGAATCAGCCACGCGTCCGGGCAGATCTCCTCCATGTCCCGGGCCACCCCGGAGCATGAGGTCGAACTGGTAGAAGCTGCCCAGCTTGACGCCGCCGTAGTAGTAGCCGTGTTTGGCCGTGACGTCGCGTGATGGCGCGCTGGTGCGCGTGGCTCTTGACGGCCGCGGTGTTGATGACGAAGTCCACGTCCTGGAGCGCAGCGCGGCGGTCGGTGGTGCTGCTGATGCGCAGGTCCGCCCAGCCTGCCCGCGTACTGTTCGGCCAGCCGCCGGATCATGGCCAGTGCCGCTCTTCATCGATGTCCATGAAGACCACTTTGCTGCCCGCCCGCCAGATTCGGGGTCAAACAGATGTCTTTGACCAAACCGAGCGAAAACTGCAAGTTGCCCGTTGACCCGCCAGTTTGATGGGAGTTGCCATGGTTGGGATCCTTTTTGGAGAGTTGCGGGGGCGAATTGCGGGGGCGTGGGGCGAACCTCCGGGAAGCTTGCCCTCGCAATTCGCAATTCGCCCTCGCCCGATTAAACAAGATGTAGTCGCAGCGCATCCTCACCGTAGAGGATGTCCATCTTTTCAGCGTTGAGGGGGACGGAGGTGTAGGGGCCATCGTAGTGGGGGAAGCCGGCCAGCGGCTGCTCAGCGCCGTCCACCAGGAGCGGCCCTTCCCAGCCGAACGCGACTTCCTGGCCGCGCAGCGTCTGCGTGACGACGCGATTGGGTGTCAAATTGACGTCGAGCGCGAGGATCTTGTCCTGGAAGTCGGTGAAACTGCCGTCCAGGACGGCGCGGCCCAACATGCAGAGCCAGGTGTTCTGCCGGCCGTGGGAGCGCAGTTCCTTGTACGCGGGCAGGCCACGCGTCGTCTGCTCGATGCCCCGGGCCGCGGTAACGGCCACGAAGCCGTCGCCCTTGCGCGCGAAAGCCCAGCCGTCGCGCAGCACGTGCTCGTCGAACGCGTGGGCGGGGAAGTAGGCGTGGGTGAAGCCCATCCAGTCGTCGGGCGCGAAGTTGTGGACCGCGACCAGCACGTCCTTCCACTGGGCCACCCGGGGCAGCACCACGTTGCCGTGCCAGAAGTTGGGTCGGTGCGATCCGTCCTCGCCCACGCAGGGCGGGTGCGTCACGAAGACCACCGCGTCCGGCCCGAGCGTCGCCTGCCAGATGTGCTGCTGGTAGCCGGCGCCGCCCGGGTTGTAGTCCTGCACCGAACTGAGCATGAAGTCCGGCGTCTTGTAGGTCACCTTGTTGATGGCCCACGGGCCTTCGTCCAAGTCGCACCACTGTTCCATGACACCGGCGTGCTGCTCCCGGTGCCAGAGTTCCTCGGGCTGATCGGTGGCGATGGCGGCCAGGATCGGCGGCAGTTCGTAGCTGCGCGCACAGGCCAGGCTGACGACGCCCAGAATGCGGTCGTTGAAGTTGCCCAGCCCCCACATGAGCCGGGCCATGCCCGAGGTCGGCTCCAGCCGTGCGCTCTGGAGGAAGGGCGAGTAGGAGCGCCCGTGGGTCGAGCCGAACGCGCCCTTGAACGAGTTGACGCCCATGGTGAAGAAGAGCTTGTCCAGCACAATGGCGGCCATGTCGGCCACATCCGCGTCCTCGGCCAGATCGGCCAGGTGGCTCAGCGCCAGCACATCTTCCTCGAAGTAGGTGTTGGAGTCCCACTCGCGAAAGCCGCCGGCCGCGCGCTTCCTGAGCCAGGAGAGCGCCATGCGCTCGCCCTTCTCCTGGTGCCAACGCCCGGTCTCGCCGGTGTTGGTGAAGGTCGCCTCGGGGTAGATCTGGCCCGCGAGCACCGCGCACGTGTGAAAGAGGATCTGGTGGTTTTCCGACCAGAAGCACATGGCGTCTTCGCCCGGCTCGTCCATCCAATAGCGGAAGTTGAGCACGCACGCCTCCAGCGGCATGCGCAACTCGCCGGGGAAGTCGGGTTCATCCCAGAAGCGCAGCATCATGCCCAGCAGCCCGACCAGGTAGAAATCGCTGCAATCGGCGCGGCGGTTGATGTCGTCGATG
>JAWKOK010000120.1:0-8662 GCA_041391205.1 Caldilineaceae bacterium | reverse complement strand
CACGATCAAATTGTGACACCCTCGACTTGCGTCATCTGCTTGCGCACAATGCCACAATCGGGTACGCTAGACGGTGGCTCGCGCCGGCCGCCGTATATGTCCAGCTACAATCTTAATCGAGCTTACGTCTGACACGCTTCACTCCACCACCAACCTTTGCAGGAGGCAAACCATGTCCAATCTGATCGTGTTGTCGTTCGATTCGCCCGATGAAGCTCAACAAGTCAAGGATAGCCTGCGCCAGTTGGCCAAGCAGGGCGGCATTTCGCTCAATGACACCGCCGTGGTCGTCAAGGATGAAGACGGCAGCGTGCACGTGGACAACCAGGTCAGCCACGGCACCATGGTGAGCACCGGTGTGGGCGCACTGTTGGGTGTGTTGCTGGGCGGCTTCCTCTTCCCCATCGGCGGCCTGCTGTTGGGCGCGGCCGGCGGCGCGCTGGTCGGCCGTTTGGCCGATCTGGGTGTGGACGGCAAATTCGTCAAAGATGTGGCCGACAGCCTCCAGCCCGGCTCCTCGGCACTCTTTGTGCTGGTGCGCGACACGGACCCGACCGCGGCGCTGGCCACTCTGCGCCAATACAAGGGCACGGTCCTGCAGACGACCCTGTCCAGCGAAGCGGAAGCCAATCTCAAGGACGCGCTGGGCGATAAGTCGAGCTGACGGCCGCCAAGGTCTGCCTGCTGCGCGGCACACAGCGTGTGTGTCACCGCGAAACCGGTTTGTATGTCACGCCGCAATACCGACAACACGGGAGCATGTCGTCTACTTCCCTGTGCACGCGCCGCACACTGCGCGTTGATGCAGGGTGTAGATTGGCATGCTCCCGCGCTTTTGCGCATAATAAGGACGTAGCCGGATATTCACAGCAGACCGGTGAGACGCATCTGGACGGGCGACAACGTCTTCTGCGCACTGGTTTTCCGCTGGTGCATCAAGGGAGTCTCCGACTGCCGGTGCGGCACGGTGCGTGCCGTAGACAGATTTGGGAGTTGAATCAGGAAAGGATCCATGCATGACCAACTCCATTTACATAGCCGTGACCGAGCCGTATACCGGCAAGTCCGTGGTCGCATTGGGGATCACCGAACTGCTGCTGCGCCGGACGAGCCGGGTCGGCATCTTCCGGCCTGTGATCGGCGACTGGAAGCCGGGACAACGCGACAAGACCATCGACCTCCTGCTGCGCCACTTCAACCTGCCCATCGAGTACGACGCCACCCACGCGTTCCATCGCACCGCCGCGGCGTTTGATCAGCCAGGGCGGCACCGGCGCGTTCATGGACCAGATCATCACCAAGTTCAAGGAACTGGAGGCCCGCTGCGATTTCGTGCTCTGCATCGGCTCCGATTTCGAGGGTGGGGGACCGCGTTCGAGTTTGACTTGAACGCAGATCGCACGCAACCTGGGCGCACCGGTGCTGGTCGTCAGGCACGCGGCCGACCGCGACATTCCCACCGTCGGCAACTCGGTCAACGCCACCGAAGAGGCCTTCACCGCGCGCGGCTGCCAGATCTTGGGCACCATTGTCAACCGGGTGGATCCCGCGCGCGCCGAAGACCTGAAGTCCGCTCTGTCCGTGCTTTCCCAGGAGAAGGAACTCCTCTCCGTCATCCCCGAGAACGCCGTGCTCAGTGCACCCGCGCTGGGCGAGATCGCCGACCACCTGGGCGCGGAGGTGCTCATGGGCGAGCGACACCTGGGGCGTCTGGCGGAGCGCAATCTCGTCATCGCCATGACGTTGGAGCACTATCTCGACTATCTCTGCCCCAATTCTCTGCTCATCACACCCGGCGACCGCCACGACGTCATCGTCAGCGCGGTGCAGGCCCACCATTCCAAGAACTATCCGCAGGTGGCGGGACTGGTTCTCACGGGCGGCATCCAGCCGGCGCCGGCCGTCATGCGGCTGGTGGAGGGGCTGTCGGACACCGTGCCCATTCTGCTGGTGGAGGACGATACCTACTCCACGGCCGTGCAACTCCGCTCGGTGCGTTCGTACATCAGCCCGGAAAGTCCGGCCAAGATTCAGGTGAGCCTGGAACTGTTCGAGGAGTGGGTGGACACGGACAAGCTGATCCGGCTGGTGAGCACGGCCGAGACGCCGGGTATGACGCCCAAGATGTTCATCTACAACCTCATCCGCCAGGCCCAGAGCAACAAACAGCACATCGTGCTGCCCGAGGGCAACGACGAACGTATCCTGCGTGCGGCTGCGGTCTTGCTCAGCCGCGAAGTGGTGGATCTGACGATCTTGGGCGATCCGGCCGAGGTGCGCGGACTGGCTAGTCGCCTGGGCCTGCGCATTGACTTCGACCGCGTGCCCGTCTTCCAGCCCCAGGACTCACCCAAGTTCGGCGAGTACGCCCAGACGCTCTCGGACCTGCGCAAGCACAAGGGCATGTCGCTGGAACTGGCGCTGGACATGATGACCGACGTCTCCTACTTCGGCACCATGATGGTCTACAAGGGCGACGCCGACGGCATGGTCTCCGGCGCGGCCCACACGACCATGCACACCATTCGGCCCGCGCTCCAGTTCGTCAAGACCAAGCCCGGCTTTTCGGTGGTTTCATCGGTCTTCTTCATGTGCCTGCCCGACCGGGTGCGGGTCTACGGCGACTGTGCGGTCAACCCCAATCCCACCGCGGAGGAACTGGCCGAAATTGCCATCGCCTCGTCGGACACGGCCAAGGCGTTCGGCATCGAGCCGCGCGTGGCCATGCTCTCCTACTCCACCGGCGAATCCGGTCAGGGCGAGGACGTGGAACGCGTGCGCGAGGCCACCAAGATCGCGCAGACGCGGCGGCCGGACCTGCTGCTGGAAGGTCCCATGCAGTATGACGCCGCGGTGGATCCGTCCACGGCCGCGCTCAAGATGCCGGGCTCCAAGGTGGCGGGACGGGCCACGGTGTTCATCTTCCCGGATCTCAACACCGGCAACAACACCTACAAAGCCGTCCAGCGCGAGACCGGCGCCATCGCCATCGGCCCGGTGCTGCAAGGGCTGAAGAAGCCGGTCAACGACCTCAGCCGCGGCTGCACGGTGGACGACATCATCAACACGGTGGCCATCACCGCCATCCAAGCCCAGCACGAATGAGCCGGCGACGCGGGCGACGACGCTCTGTCGCCGCCCCTCGCCCCTCGCAACTCGCCCCGCAAATCATGAACATACTCGTCATCAACAGCGGCAGTTCGTCCATCAAATACAAGCTCTTTGCCATGCCCGCGGCCGACGTGCGCTGCACCGGCCTGGTGGAGCGCATCGGTGAAGCGCAAGGGCGCATCAAGCACACGGTCTTCCAGGGAGACGACGAAGTCACCCATGTGGAAGACCGTGCCATCCCGGACCACGCCGCCGGCCTGCAACGGGTGGCGGCGTTGCTCATGGCGCCCGACGGCGGCGTGATCGCGGCGCCGGAGGAGATCGCGGCCATCGGCCATCGCGTGGTCCACGGCGGCGAACGCTTTCACGCGCCCACGCTCATCACGCCCGCGGTCAAGGCCGTCATCCGCGACCTGATCCCCTTTGCGCCGCTGCACAACCCGGCCAATCTTGCCGGCATCGACGTGGCCGAGCGGGTCTTTCCCCGGGCGCGTCAGGTGGCCATCTTCGACACGGCCTTCCACCAGAGCATGCCCGCGCACGCCTATCGCTACGCCATCCCCGACGCGCTCTACACCGAGCACGGCATCCGCGTCTACGGCTTCCACGGCACCTCCCACAGCTACGTGAGCCAGGTGGCGGCCCGGCATCTGGACAAGGCGACCGGCGACTGCAACCTCATCACCGCGCATCTGGGCAACGGCGCCAGCATCACCGCCGTGCACCGGGGGCGGTCGGTGGACACGTCCATGGGCTTCAGCCCGCTGCCCGGCCTCATCATGGGCACGCGCGCCGGTGACGTGGACCCGGCGGTGGTCTTCTACCTGCACGCGCGGCTGGGCATGTCCTTGCCCGAGATCGACGCGCTGCTCAACAAGCAGAGCGGGTTGCTGGGCATCTGCGGCGACAACGACCTGCGCGACATCGAAGCGCGCGTGGACGCGGGCGACGAGCAGGCCGCCTTGGCCCTGGACATGTACGCCTATCGCATTCGCAAGTACATCGGCGCGTACACGGCCGCGCTGGGGCGCGTGGACGCGCTCGTCTTCACGGCGGGCGTGGGCGAGAACAGCGCGCTGGTGCGCGCCCGCGTCTGTGACGGGTTGGATGGGCTGGGGATCTGTCTCGACGCCGCGGCGAACGCCGCGGTCACGCGCGGCCAGGTGAGCGCCATCCACGCGGAGGACAGCCGGGTCGATATCCTCGTCGTACCCACCGATGAAGTGGTGCGGACCAGGTGTACGCACATGCTCGAGCATAGACTAGCCCAGTCCGTCCGCCCCGGCTCACAAGAGCGGGGACGTGACCGGTACGTTGAGTCCACAAACCGGGGCCAGACTATCCTGGTACGTATCCAGGTCGAACTGGAGTGCTCTTCTCCAGGTCGCGCATGAACTGCGCGGCCAGTTCCTCTGCTTTGCTCCGGCTGTAGATCACCGAGTTTAGCTCATAGTTGACGTTGTAGCTGCGGATGTCCATGTTGCAGGAGCCGATGGACAGACCTGCGAATCCATGTTCACAGTCTTGGCGTGGTAGTACCCGTCGTCGTACAAGTGGGTCTTCACGCGGCCGCGGCCAGGTCTTCGAAATAGGTGTTGGCCGCCGGTATGGAATCTGGTACTTGTGGCCAGCGGGGCGTGCAGATCAGGCGCACGTCGACGCCGACCAGCGCTGCGGCGCGCATAGCTTCCCGCAATCGTCTCGTCGGGGATGAAGAAGGGCGACTGGATGTAGACGTGTTTGCGCGCCGAGGTGATGAGGTGAAAGTAGAGTTGGCGGATGCCGTGCCACTGGGAATCGGGTCCGGACATGATGATCTGGACGGGCAGCAGGTCTATCTGTTCACCGTCCAGATCGAAGTAGGGCAACTTGTCGGGCAACTGCTCGACCTTGGAGTTGTCCCCGCGGTGAAAGGGCGCGATCTGCAGAGCCTGGGCCGCTTGGCCGTGGGCGCGCACTTGGGTGTCGCGCCAGGTGGGCCAGGCCACGCCGGGCATCTGCTCCCCGGTCAGGTTCATGCCGCCCAGGTAGCCGATCTTGCCGTCGATGACCGTAATCTTGCGGTGGCAGCGATAGTTGGCCAGGTGGGCGATGCGCAGCGGTTGTAGGCGAGGTACGGGTGAGGCTTGGACGCCGCCGTCCGTGAGCGGCGACGTATTCCTTGCTCATCATGGAGCGGCTGCTGGCGTCGTGAAACGCACCTCCACGCCGTGCGCGCCTTCTCGATGAGCACGTCCTTGACCTGCTGCGTAAACTCGTCGTCGGTCCAAATGTAGTATTGCAGGTGGATGTGATGCTGCGCTGCCGCAAGATCCTCCGAGCAGAAGCGGGTAGAATTAGTCGGCGTCCTGCAAGATCTCGACCTCGTTGTGCAGTGAGGATGGAGCCGGGATTGTGGGCCAGCAGCCATGAGCTGCGCGTCCGTCTTGGGGCCGCTCCCGCTGCGTAGAAACCCGCAATTTGCCCCGGCGATACGCACGCTTCTCCAAAGTTGTGCGCAGGTCGCCGCTCACGACCTCCTGGGCCACCTCTTTCTCCTGACTGAATGCCTTCCAGCCGCGGCCGGTGAACGGGTAGAGGATCAGCCCGATGACAGGAAAGGCGGCAAAAGGCCAGCGGCAACCACTTGTGGGTTGACTGGGGGCGGCGATTCTCGATGATGATGAAGAACGCGGCAGCAATGAGATAGAGCGCAAGCGCGCCCCAGAGAACGAAACCGATGGTCACGGCATGCTCCTCGATGATGGGTGCTCGCCGCGCCCTGCGGCGAACTCGGTTTTGTCGGCCTCACCCGGCAACATATCAGGAACCGTTCAAACCAGAGGCCGCGCCAGGCCGCGCTGGACGAACATCCAGACGACGGTCACACCGGCAAGCCGGGTTGAAACGAGGCGGCAGCGGCAGCAGCTGGAAGAAGGCCCGCGTGAAGGGAATCGCCAGCACGACAGATAGGCGATGAGCAACACGATGGCAGCAGCAGTGGGCGGACGATAAGCGCGATAGGAAACGCCGCCTTCAAACCAGTGGATCGGCGGCTCGGCGAAGAGCATATGTGACAGCGCAATGCCGGCGAAGACGAAGAAGGTGGTCAGCGCCGTCTGCGCGGCCAGTTGCGTGCCGGTGAGCCGAAAGACCTCGGGCGTCATCTGGCTCACCATGCCGCCGGTGTAGCCTTGCAACGTGCTCATCTTCTCCGGCGTCACATCCATGGCCACAAAGTGGCTCTGGGCAATGTAGAAGATGGAGAGATAGACCACCAGCCCGAAGAGGAAGACTGAAATCGCCGCGGGCATGGTGAAGTGCATGATGTTGTCCATGAGCGAGATCTGCCGGCGCACGGCCAGCGCCGTCACCGCCAGGATGAGCGGCGGCGCGCCCCGGGCGAAGAACGACAGCAACGTGCTCTGCAAGGTGGTGAAGGGGAAGCCCACGTCCAGCGCACTGGTGGCGACGATGAGCAGCAGCAGCGCGAAGACCGTCACCATGAAGAGCATGAGGATTTTCTGGATGCTGTTGACCGTGCGCTGCCCTTCAGTGAGCGCCTTGGGCATGGCCTCGAACGAGTCGTTGAGCAGCACGATGGCCGCCACCGAGCGGGTGGCCGAACTGCCGCTCTCCATGGCGATGCCCAGGTTGGCCTTCTTCAACGACAGCACGTCGTTGACGCCGTCGCCCATCATGGCCACGTACTCGCCTTCGCTGCGCAGCGCGTCGACCAGCGCCTCCTTCTGCTGCGGCGTGATGCGGCCGAAGACGGTGGCATCCTTGGCCGTTTGGCGGAACTCGCCGGGGCTCATCTGCGCCAACTCTGGACCCGAGACGGCGCGCAGGTCGCCCGGCAGCCCGGCCTGCTTGGCCAGCGCCGCCACCGTCTGCGGATTGTCGCCCGAGATCACCTTGAGCTGCACGCCGTTGTCGGTGAACGCGCTGAGCGTCTCTTGCAGGTGGGGGCGCAACTCATCGCTGAAGGCGACGATGCCCAGCAACGTCAACGGCGGCAGCACCGGTTCGCCGGCCCCGTCATGCAGCGTGGCCACGTCCGGGTTGCCCGCGAAGACCAGCACGCGCAGCCCCGCGTCGGACCACGTTTTGAGTTGCGTCACCGCATCCCGGTCGATGTCGAAATGGGCCTGCAACATCTCCAGCGCGCCGAGCACGTAGACGCCCCGGCCCTGCGCGTCGTCAAACGCCAGCGCCGACCACTTGCGCGCCGACGAGAAGGGCACTTCGTCCACGGGCGTACGCGGCGTCGCCGCCAGTCCCTCCGCCAGGGCCTCGCTGGTCTTGTTGCCGGTGGACGCGCTCACCGCGAACTCGCCCAAAACCTGCTTCAGCGCGTCCGCGTCCATGCCAACCGGGTAGACATCGTGATAGCGAATTTTGTTGGCGGTGAGCGTGCCCGTCTTGTCGGTGCAGAGCACGGAGACATTGCTCAGCGACTCCACCGCGTTGATCTGCTGCACCAGCGCGCCCTCCCGGCTGATGGTGACCGAGCCCCATGAGTAGTTGAGCGTGATCAGCGTCAGCAAACCGGCCGAGACCGACCCGGTGACCACGGCCATCACCTGGAGCCAGACCGTGACAGGCAGGTCGTTGAGGAAGAACGAGAGCACGGAGAGCAGGCTGTAAAAGGCGATGATGAGCAGGAGAATGCGCAGCAGCCGGTTGACGTCGCGCTGGAGCGGCGTCTGTTCCAGCTTGAACTCGCGCGCGTTCTTGGTTAGCTCGTTGGCGAAACTGGACTCGCCCACCCCGGTCGCCTCCACCAGCGTCGCACCCGTCACGCAGAAACTGCCGGACATGACCGTGTCGCCCGCGCTCTTGGGCACCAGGTCCGATTCGCCGGTGAGGGCGGACTCGTCCATCTCCAGCTTGCCGTCGCCGACGAGTGTGCCGTCCACTGGGAGTTGATCGCCGGCGCGCACCACCAGCACGTCGCCCTGGACCAGCTCGCCGGGATCGACGGCGGTCTCGTCGCCGTCGCGCAGGACGTTGATCTTGGCCCGGGCCAACAGGGCGATGGCGTCCAGTTGGCGCTTGGCGCGCACTTCCTGGATGATGCCGACGACCGCGTTGAAGACCACGAGCATGACCGTGGCGAATGCGCTGCGCAGATCGCCGACCGCCGCCATGCCGAAGCCGATGACGTAGAGCACGATGTTGACCGGATTGAAGATGTTGGTCAGAAAGATGTTTTTGTAGGAGCGACTGGTGGAGAGCTTGACGTCATTGCCGAGACCTTGGCGCCTGCGATCTTCGGCCTGGGCCGAGGTCAAGCCCGTCGGCCGGCCGGACGGTTGAGACATGGTGTTTCCCCTGGCGATTGGTGTGCGCTGTTTCTGGTGGTGAATAGTGGTTGGCGTCAATTGTAGACGATTTGACGTTGCGCGCAACTTGAGGAAACGGCAGCGTTGTACCAACAGAGGCGTGGAGGCCTAATCCTCCCCTTCGATCGCGGGGCACCAGAGCGAGACCGACGCAAAACGCAGCGCGCCGCCGCCGGCGGGCGTGCCGGGATAGAGAGCGCGGTCCACATAACCGACGGCGAAAA
>JAWKOK010000119.1:0-8755 GCA_041391205.1 Caldilineaceae bacterium | reverse complement strand
GGCTAGGCCGGCCCCGGCGGCTGGGGCGGAAGAGTAGGAGGAGGAGACGGGGCGGTGATGGTCACCGCCCCGTTTCTATTCGGGCCGGAACTGGAGCAGCTCATCGATGGTCAGCGTCCGCTCCAATTGGGCGCTGAAGTAGATGAGCAACGCATCCAGCACGTCCAAACTGATACGCTTGCTGTCGCCATTGGCGAAGGTCGCCACGCTCGTCTTGCTGACCCCGGCGGCTTCGGCGAGGTCGCGATAGGTCAGCCGCTCGCCGGTCTTGCGTTGATACTCACCCATCAAATTGCTCAATCGTTGCTCGATCATGGGGAACTTCCTTGCTTGTTCTGAATCAGGATCACTGCGCATAGGGTATCATCGCTGCAATCACAGTGTCAAGTTAAACGGGACAAAAGCGGACTCTATTTGTGTTTTTGTCCTTTCTGTTTTTGGAGTTGTCCCGAAAAAGTGATATAATGTCCTTGTAAACGGGACAAAACAACACCAAGAAAGGACAGCCCCTGATGCCAGACACAATCCGTTTTCCCGCCAGCGAGATGGCCGTTGAGATCGACGTGATCCACGGCGCCGTGTTCTTCAACCGCTGTCGCCCCGACGCTCACAGCGTGGGCGAATCGTGCGGCGGCCTGCTCTTGACCGACATGGTCGCCCTGGTCAAAGAGATGGTCGAACGCTTCGAGGCGGACCATTTCGACCGGCGCTTGATCACCCGCTTCGAAGACATGGTCGACGCCCGCTTCGACGCCCACAGCGCCCATTGGGGCCACGACTAGCCGACCCGGCGGGGACTCCGGTCCCCGCTCCCATCCCCTGCGGAGACGATCATGCAGACCTACTACGTGACCTTGAACCTGGCCGAGATGGAGACCATCATCATGGTCCTGCGCACCCAGGCCGACCGCCATGCCGCCGCCGGTCTCAAGCCCAACGCCACCCGCCTGCACCGGCTGGCCGACACCTTGACCCACGCCAAGCGCGAGCAGGCGTCCTTGGCCGAGAAGCCGGTGCGCCGGGAAGACGACGGCGACATTCTCTGTGCTGTGTGACCAACGGGAGCGCCCCATTCGTGTGGTGCGCACCCTGTCAAAATCGTTACTTTTCATCCCCAACGACGAAAGGAGCAGTTCCCATGAGTGACGCATTGAAGGCCCTGTTGGTTGAGAGCGATCAGTTGGCCCGCGTGCTGGAGTTGACCGCGGAGGAGTTGGGCGTCTGCATCGCCCTGGATCTCAACACCAAGCGCGAGCTCAAGGAGGCCGAGGAGTATCTGGCCCAGGCCGAGGCCGAACGCATCGCCGAGGCGGTGACGCGGGCCAAGGTCGAGAAGGCCGGTCCCCTGGCCCACGTGGCCCAGAGTTCGCCGGCGTTCCGGTCCGCGGTCGACACCGTGGTGAAGGAGGCCCGGCAGAACGGGCTGGCGCCCCTCTACCGCCGGGTGACCGAGTTGCGCACTGCGGCCGACGAGGCCCAGATCGCCCGTGAGCAGGTGTCCGTCCGCTTCAGCGCCATGAAGCGTGCCGCCGATCTGCGCAGCGCCATGTTGCGCACCCTGAGCAGTTAGTCCGTTTCTTTTTCCATACGGGACCGGGCAACGGGTCCGGTCCCCCATCCCCCAAGTGGATCCCGGCGCAGCCGTGGTATCCACGCCAAAATCCTGAGGAGGATTCTCATGACCAGCGATACCGCTCTTGCCACCCTGAACGGCGCCACCGAGTTGAGCGACACCCAGGCGGCCGTCATGGCCGAGACCCAGGCCGACATCGAGGCCACCGCCTTCGAGTTCCAGCCGCCCAAGGTGCGCATGCCCTCCGGTGGCGTCAAGGCCTTCACCACCGACGACGGCGACGTCATCCAGCCCGGCTGGACCGGCATCATCGCCGTGAGCCAGATGGCCCGTGCCTACTGGCCCACCAAGGACGCGACCGGCTTGCCGCCCCTGTGCTCTTCGCCCGACAGCCTCAACGGCTGGTTGGGGGATGAGCTGGAGAAGGATCAGGTCAAGGCGGCGTTGGGCGCAGAGGTGCGCCACCCGCTGCTGAGCGCGTTGGACGGGACGCGCGGGCCCCAGTCTTGCAGCCACTGCCCGCTGTCGGCGTGGGGCAGCGGCGAGGGACGCGGACAGGCGTGCAAGGCGCTGCGCCGCCTGTTGGTCATCCCTGCCGGCTGGCACATGCCCGCCATTCTGACCCTGCCGCCCACGTCGGTGAAGATCTTCGACCAGTACGCCAGCGCCCGGCAGCGCACCCCTGGCCAGAGCTACTTCACCGTGCTCACCCGCTTCGACCTGGACACCCGCCGCAATGGGGCCGGGACCGAGTATGCGGTCATCAAGCTGAGTGTGGCCGGGATCCTGGACGACGCGCAGATCGCCGCCGTGCTGGCCCTGCGCACCCAGTACGCTGAGTTGGTGCGTGCGCTGGAGATCACCGCCGCCGAGTATGACCTGGGCGTGTAGGTGACGCCGTGGGGACGGTCCATCCCGGACCGTCCCCCAATCTTCAATCCTGACTCTTTATCCTGCCCGAAAGGAGCGCCCCGCCATGACACGGATTCTTCTGCTCACCGGCATCGAGACCGGCGGCCGGGAACGCGTCGCCGTCTTCGACCGTCGCATGACGTTGTTCCACCGGGATGCGCGGGCCGACGACGCGATCATCTGCCGGACCGCGCCCCGTCTCGACGACGGCAGCGCCCTGGTGCGGCGTCTTGTCCACGCCGACGGCGCGCGCAGCACGTCGGTGGAGATCGCCGGCGCTTCTCTGCCCGATGGTCACCACACGGCCTGGCTCACGCTGCACGTCCGCGAGCAGGATCCTGCAACGCTGCACGCGGCGCTGCACCACTGGCACGGCGACCCCGCCGACGGCGCGTGGGCCCTCGCCTACATCAGCTTCCGCATGGACGCGGGCAGCCGGGCGCGCTGGACGGCCCTGGCCCAGTGGCTTCAGGCCCAGCCCGACGGCCGCGCCGCGCTGGCTGACTTCGTTCTGTGACACGTGGGGGCGGTCCCACCCGGACCGTCCCCCAATCTTCAATCTTCCACTCTTCAATCTTGATCTCAGGAGAACCCGACCCATGATCACCGCCGACAGCCGCAGCGCCCTACACGCCGAAATCGCCGCCGCCCTGCCCGGCGACTGGCAAGCCCAGGAGCAGAGCCTCACCCGCGCCGACGGCCTCCAGCTGGACGTCAAACGCCAGGGCCGCCGCTACGTCATCAAGCCGCCCGCACTCTACCTCACGCTCAACAGCGGGCGGCACACCTGGTACGGCAACGCCCCTCAGATCACCGTCGCCGCCGACGCAGGCCCCGGAGAGCATCGCCCGCGACATCGCCCGCCGCCTGCTCCCCGACGCCGAGATCTGGCACGCCGAGGCCCTGGCCTGGGCGCGACCGAACACGTTACGACGATGACGTCACTGGGCCATCCTCGCCGCGTTCGACCGCGTCGAAGGACTTCGGCAGCCACGGTGAAACCACCACCTTCCATGGTCACCACCTGATTGCCCGCGTCGACAGCGGAGCATCCGCCACCCTTGAGTTCCGTGGCATCCACCCTGACCACGCCCTGGCCATCATCTGCCGTCTACAGCGGAGGCCCGTCGATCTCGGTCCACCATCGACAGCCAGCGTCTAGTCCAACCCAGGACCCGCGGACGAGACGCCCGCAGGCCCTCAAGCTTCAACCTTGCCCCAAAGGAGCGCCCCGCCCATGAAACCCATCCTCTTGCTCACCGGCGCGTCAGGGCCTGTGCCCGGTCACCGGGAAGCCTCGCCGTCTACCCGCAGCGCATGACCCTGTCCGCGCCCCACTACTGGACGGGCGGCCGGGTGGTGCACAACGCCGCGCCCCGCCCTGCCGACGGCACGGCCCAGCTGCGTCGCATCGCCCACGACGACGGCAGCCGCAGCACGCTGGTGGAGATCGCCGGCGTTTACCCGACGCGCCCGGCAGTCCCGCCCGGCTGCGCTTGCAGGTCTACGATAGCCGCCCGGACACCCTGTACGGCGCGCTGCGCCATTGGCCTGGCGGCCCCGATCCGCGGCGACCGGGCCTACTCAACACGATCTTCCGCATGGATGTGCGCAGCCAGGTGCGCTGGGCCGCCCTGGTGCATACGGCTTCGAGCCCGGCCCGACCGCTGCGCCGCGTTGGCCGACTTCGCCTGGTGCCGGCGCCGGGTGGCCGTGTGACACTCTCCCCGAGGAGATCGTCATGACCACTGCACCCTTGTTCTTCTACCCCGACCGCAGCGCCCCCACGATTTTGCTGCCGGACGAGTATTGAGCGCGGCCCGACCTGTGCTACACTGAAGACGGCTGAGCGTGGCGCGCAAGCGCTGGACGGTGCACCCGCACCGTTGTCGGGGGACGCGCTCAGCCGTTCCTTTTCCCTGGAGAGATGACACGTGTTGACCTTTGCGCCGAAGACCATGGCCGACCTGTTGCCGCTGCTGGCCGACATCGAGCACGGCCGCACGCTGGGCCACACGGCCAGTATCAGTCTGGCCAGAGTGCAGGCGTGGCCCTGGAATGAGGGCAGACTGACGCGCTGCACCGCGCGCCTGGCGGCCGGTGAGCGCGCGCCGGCCATCCACGTGCAGCGCTATTGGCTGTGCGGCGAGGCCTACTACACGCTGAGCGACGGCCACCACCGGGCCACCGCGGCCAAGCAGGCCGGCCGCCGGCGCATCCGGGCCGTCATCCACGGCGAGAATTGGTGCCTGCCCGGCGCGCATTGGCTCGATCTGCCCAGGGGCATCCTGTGGCGTGAGACGGCGCAGCCAGGCCGGTTGCGGTGGATCATGAACGAAATCAACGGCGACCTGCGCGCGGCGCTGCTGGCCGTGGGCGTCAACGTGCTGCGGTGAGGAAGCGCGCTTTGGCCCTGCCCTTGCCCGGCTGCGGCTCACGTGACGCTGTGCCCGGGCGTTGCTTTTCCCTGGAGAGATCACCATGCAAGACGCACCTGCCATGAAGCTGGTCGACGCCGTGGCCGTCGACTTTCCCGACGCAAGCGAGATCCTGGTCCCCTTCGCCGACCAGTGGGCGCTGGTCGAGAGCCTGCGCCGCGCCGACGACACGCCGCTCTACGTGGCGGCCTGGCCCCGCCAGACGGCGCGCCCCGACCCCGACCATTTTTACGGCCTGTCACACGAGGTCAACCGCAGCCTGACCGCCTACCGCCACTACAAGCTCTTTCAGCCCTGGCCCCAGCCCATCCTGGGCGTGCGCCTGGACGAGAACCTGCGCACCCGGCCGGCTGAGCCCCTGCCCGGCGAGGCCGTGGGCCGCGTCACCAGCGTGCAGCGGCTGGACGTGCGCCTGCATGAGCTGGGTGAGGCCCAGGCGTGGACCGGTGACGGGGTGGGGCTGCTGTGGGAGTGCTACTACGGGAGCCGGCAGCGCGCGCCCGGCTGGCGTGAGGAACTGGTCGCCTTCTGGCGTGCGGTGGAGCGGGACATGGACGCGGCGCGCGTGTTCACGCAGCCGCGGGAGCCGGCGTTTGGGGACGGGTACACGGACTTCCTGGCGGCGTTGGGCTACGGGCCGGATGGGGAGTTTCCGACGTGGTGGAGCAAGGAAATGGCATGACGTACAAAACTCCCCCGCTCCTCGGTCCATTTTCGTGCTATACTTGACCAACCACCTATTCACCCGTGTCGCAAACAAGAGAATACGAGGAAAGAGCATGAAGACGATCCTGCGATTCTTGTTGCTTGCTGTGTGTTGTCTGGGGCTGTTTCTCTTGCCGGCGCCTGCCCAGGCCGCGCCCTACGCGGACGATTTCTTCGATGACTTCAATGACGGAGACATGGAGGGTTGGGGCATTTGGGGACCGGCTACGTGGACGGTGGAGAACGGTGAGTTGGTCGGCGCATTGGAACAAGCTGACGGCTTGGCAGGTATTTCGACCGGCAGTGTGGACTGGTCGAATTATGTACTTGAGTTCGAAGTTACACTCGACACGGGTGGTCTGGTCGGTATGGGCTTTCGCGCCACAGACGTTCGTGGCTACTGGCTTGTGCTTAACGTTGGGACAGACACAGTGAATCTAGGTACATCGCGTGAGGGGCAAGGTTCTTACGGCCTGGAAGCTGTCGACTATGCGCTCTCCAATGGCGAGCTCTATCGCGTCAAAATCGTCATGAGCAGCGCAACACTACTCATCTATGTCGATGACAGATTCATCTTGCAGTACATAGATCCGGATCCAATCATGACGGGGAATATATCACTTGAGGCCAACACGCTGGATTCGAGCCCTGCGATACGGGTCAGGTATGACAATGTTCGCATCACCCATCTAGACGAACAGGTGTATTTGCCGTTGCTGCCCAACTAATTATCTGTGACCGGAGGTACTCCAAAGGATTTTCGTACTTCGTTGACGCCCCCCGCCCGTCCCATGCTATCCTCCACTCCGCAGTCGGCCGCCCGCGCGCAAGCGCTGCGCTGAAATCCACGTCGGCGTTTCGGGAGGGCGGCCGACTGTTGCCACCATGTCTGCTTCCTCGTGGCCGCCCGAACTTGGATCCACCTCCAAAGCGGAAAGCATGCGGCGCGGTGCAGACCCATTTCTCTTCACTTTCAACTGTCACGAATCTTGGGGAAGATTGCCGGATCGGTGCGGTTGAGGGTGCCATTGCGGCGGGATATAACAATGCGTAGGCACAACCAGCCGTTGTGATGAACCGGCAAGTTGCGCCTACGCGCTTTCAGGTTGTTGACGCACAACTGAAGAAGACGGCTTCCCGCCGCCGGGAAGGGGCAGCATGGTTGCCGCTATTTCTTGTTCCCACCCTTGGCCTTGATGCCGGCGTCAAACACCAACGTCTGTACATCAGCCGCCGCCTTGGCCTTGACGCCGGCATCGAACACGAATGGCTGTACTCCATCCGCTGCCTTGACCTTGACATTGTAGTCAGGGCCGAAGGTCGGAGCGGGCGACGTGGCCGGTGCCACAACCGTCATCATGACTGCGGCGAGGGCGGAGAACATGGCGAGTTTCAGCTTCAACATGGGTGTCACCTTTCTTGATTGAACTCTCTTGAGATGCGCTACCTACAGTTCAGATGATAGACCCCCATCGTCAACTCAGCGCCCCGCCGTGGCCCCGGAACGTCAAGCCAGCGTCAAAGGATTGGCATTGAGGCATAGGCCGGATGCCGTGCCGTCCCTCTGGGGTAAATTGGCTTCGTGGCGACGTGGGTAGGTGGATATGGTGCCATTGTTTGCCGCGCATCATGTGGCCGCTTATGGTTGTCGAAAAACCCTAGTCACGACTATAATAGTTACGACTATTCAATTTTCGCCGCCCGGAGCCGCCCATGTTCGTCGACCGCGACCGCGAACTCGCCTTCCTCAACGAGCACTACGCTAACGACCAGGCCGAACTGGTGGTGCTCTACGGCCGCCGGCGCGTGGGCAAGACCGAGCTGCTGCGCACCTTCTGCGCCGACAAGCCCCATCTCTTCTTTGTGGCCGATCTGGGCACCGAGGCTGGCCAGCTGGCCGTCTTCACCCAACAGATCGGGCAATTCACCGCCGGCGACCCTGACCTGCTGGCCCCGTTCCCCACCTGGGAGGCGGCCTTCTACTACCTGACGCGCCAGACCCAGGGCCGCCTGCTGGTGGTGCTGGACGAGTTCACCTATCTCATCGGCGGCAACACCGCGCTGCCCTCCATCCTGCAGAAGCTCTGGGACACGCTGCTCAAGGACGCCGACCTCATGTTGGTGCTCTGCGGTTCGTATATAGGTATCATGGAGCAGGAGGTGCTGGCCTATCGGTCGCCACTCTACGGCCGCCGCACCGGGAGTTGGCGCTTGCAGCCGCTCAGTTTCTGGGACGCGCGCCTGCTGCTCTCCGGCTTCAGCGCCGTGGACCAGGTGCGCGCCTACGCCGCGCTGGGCGGGGTACCCGCCTACCTGCGCCAGGTGGACGACCGGCTCACGCTGCTGGAGAACATCGAGCGCAAGGTGTTGTCCCTGGGCGAGTTCCTCTACGACGAACCCCGCTTTCTGCTCCTGCAGGAGCTGCGCGACCCCAGCCGCTACTTCGCCGTGCTGGAGGCCATCGCCGGCGGCCGCACGCGCCTGAACGAGATCGCCCAGGCCGCGCACATCACGCCCAACTCGGTCTCCTTCTACCTCAAGACGCTCCAGGAGATGGGCCTCATCGACCGGGTGGTGCCGGTCACCGAGACCAATCCCGCCAAGAGCCGTTGGGGCATCTACCAGCTCACCGACCACTACTTCCGCTTCTGGTTCCGCTTCGTCTATCCCAACCATTCGCTCCTGGAGCGGGGTGAGACGGCCCAGGTGCGCCGGCGCATCGCCGAGCAGCTGGACCAGTTCACCGGCCCCGCCTTCGAGCGCATCTGTCAGGAGTGGGTCTGGCGCCACGCCGCCGACCGCTTCGACCTCACGCCCCAGGCCGTGGGCCACTGGTGGAATCGCCAGGAGGAGATCGACGTGGCGGCCGTGGGCGAGGCGGGGATGCTGCTGGGCGAGTGCAAGTGGACGACCCGGCCGGTGGGCGTGAACATCTGGGAGGAGCTCCAGCGCAAGGCCCAGGCGGTGGGCGTAGACGGGCCGGTGCGCTACGCGTTGTTTGCGCGCGCGGGGTTCACGGAGGCGTTGACCCGGCGGGCAGGGGATGAGGGCGTGACGTTGGTGGGGTTGGAGGAGTTGGTGCAGGGATGAGCGTGCGTCATGCGCGCCAATAGATAAGGAGAAAACT
>JAWKOK010000118.1:0-8922 GCA_041391205.1 Caldilineaceae bacterium | reverse complement strand
AGGGTGGACGACGGCGAGTTGCGTCGGCAGATGCACTGCTGGAGCGAGCAAGGTCTGCGCGTGCTGCTGTTTGCGCACGCCCCGGACGTGGTCAATTTCCACAACATGGCCGGCGAACTTGAGGTGCCCGCGCTCACGCCGCTGGCATTGATTAGCCTGCGGGATGAGCTGCGCCCGCAGGTTCGGGAGACGGTGGCAGAGTTTGCGCGGTTGGGGATCGACTTGAAGGTGATTTCGGGCGACAGTCCATTCACCGTCGCTGCGCTTGCCAAGCAAGCGGGCCTGCCGGACGGCATCCAGTTGGTGTCGGGGCCGGAATTGGCGGAGATGAGCACGGCCGCATTCGAGGAAGCTGTCACGGACGCGACTATCTTCGGCCGCGTCTCGCCGCAGCAAAAGGAGCAGATTGTCGAAGCGCTCCAGCAGCGCGGCCGCCACGTGGCCATGATCGGCGACGGGGTCAACGATGTCTTGTCGCTCAAAAAGGCGTCCATCGGCATCGCCATGCAATCGGGCAGCAACGCCACCCGCAATGTGGCGGACATGATCCTGCTGGACGATTCCTTCGCGGCCTTGCGCCCCGCCTTTCACGAAGGCCAGCGCATTGTCGCCGGCATGTCGAATATTCTCTATCTCTTTCTGGCCCGCTCGCTCACCACCATGCTGGTCATCATCGGCGTGATGACTGTCGGACTCCCATTTCCGTTTGACCCCGCGCAAGTGGCGCTCACCACCTTTACCGTGGGCATCCCCGCGTTCTTCTTGACGCTCTGGGCGCGGCCGCGGAAGGTCGAGCCGGATATCCTGCTGTCGTTGGCACGCTTCGCGATTCCGGTCGCACTGCTGACCATGTTGATGGGCGTCGGCCTCTACCTAAATAACTTCCAGCGAGCGTCCACCGCACCCGTGGACGTGGAAAACGCGGCTGACCACAGAGGAATTCCGGACAAGTTGGTTGAAAGTTACAGCGCCTACACCGGTGTGGACCCGACATCTCCCGAATTCGGTACCGCATTCGGCACCATTGCGGCGCAAGGCGCGCTCTCGATCTTCATCTCACACACCGCTTTCTTGCTCATTCTGTTTCTGGAACCGCCGTTTCGCTTTTTTACCGGCTGGCGTACGCATGTGAGCAAGGACAAGCGTCCGGCCCTGCTCGCGCTCGCGCTCGTTCTACTCTTTCAGATTTTCTATTTTGTCCCGACGATTGGCGGGTATTTCGGCTTGCTGGAAAAGCCCCCGACGGTCTATCTGCGCATCCTCGTCCTTGTCGTCGTTTGGATGTTCGCCATGCGGACAATCTGGCGCCACCATCTCTTTGACCGCTTCTTGGGCTTGGATTTCCAGCCAAAATGATCACACGAAGGGGGGATGAAACATGACGGATTGGGTCATCGGCGCCGATCTCGGCGGCACCAAAGTGGAACTGGGGCTGGTCAGCCCGGACAATGCCATCGTGGCGCGCACGCGCATCGCCACCAACCCCCAGGACGGACCGGCGTCGCTCACGGCGCGGCTGGGCGCGGCGGTGGACGCACTGCGCGCCGCGCTCCCCGCGGACGCCACCCTGCGCGCGCTGGGCATCTGCTCGCCCGGGCCGGTGGACCACATCGGCGGCAAGTTGAGCGATCCGCCCAATCTCCAGGGTCTCCACGGCATGCCGCTGCGTGATCTTCTGCAAGACCGCACCGGACTGCCCGTGGTGCTGGAGCACGACGCCAAGGCCGCCGCGCTGGGCGACTTCCACTACGGCGCGGGGCGGGATGTGGAGGACATGATCTTCGTGGTCGTGGGTACGGGTGTGGGCGCAGCGTACATCATCGACGGCGAACTCTACCGGGGACGCCACAACGCCGCGGGCGAGATCGGCCACGTGACGCTGGAACTGAACGGCGATCTCTGTTCGTGCGGCAACCGGGGCTGCGTGGAGACCTTCCTCAGCGGACCACGGCTGGCGCAACGCTATGCCCGGGCCGCAGGTACGGACCCCGCCTCCGTCTCAGGCGAGCAGGTGGCGGACCTGACTGCGCAGGGGGCGATCCGGTCGCCGCAGAGGTGATGGCCGGCACGCGGCGAAGCATTGGCCGTGGCTGTGGGCACCATGGCCATGGTGCTGGACGTGGACTTCTACGTCATCGGCGGTAGCGTGGCCAAGGCGGGCGATCTGCTGCTGGAGCCGGCGCGGCGCGCCGTCACACAGCATTGCCACGCATCGGTGGGCGCACGCATCGTCATCGTGCCCACCGCGCTGGGCGACGACGGGCCGATCCTGGGGTGCGCGTATCTGGCGCGGCAGCTCATTGCATGAGCGCGGTCGCACACAATCATCAGCCGCTTTACCCCGGACGGACGTGCACCTTGAGCGATTCCCCGCGCGCGAACTTGTCAAACACATCCGCAAATTGTGTCATGGGCACGGTGTGGCTGACCAACGGCGTCACATCGATGACATTGTTGGCCAGCCAGTCGATGGCCGGCTGGAAGGAATAGTTCACCGCAAAGCTGCCGATGATGGTCCAGTCGTTCTTGAAGACTTTGTACGGCTCGATGCGCACCGTGGCGCCCATGGGCGTGACGCCGAACTGGAGATATTGGCCGCGTGGCTTGAGGAAATCGAACGCACGCTCGATGACCGCGGGTACGCCCGTGGCGTCGATGACGATGTCGAAGCCGTACGGCGCAATTTCGCGCAGCGCCTCGGTCTGCTCCGGGCCGACGGCAACGGTGTGGGCCGCGCCCAACCGGCCGGCCAGGGCCAGGCGATCCGCCTGCTTCTCCACCACCGTCACCTGGGACGCACCGCTGTTGCGCAGGGTCTGCACCAGGAGCAATCCCATGGGGCCTGCGCCGAAGATCAGCACCTTGTCCGCCGGGCCGACGCGCAGCCGGCGCATGGCATAGGCCACGCAGGCCAGCGGCTCGATGAACGCGGCTTGGGCATCGCTGAGGCTCGCCGGCACGGGATAGCAGACGCGTGCCGGCGCGGCCACATACTCGGCAAACGCACCCGGTCGGGTAATCCCGATACCCTGCCAGTTCAGACAGTGGTTTCCCTGGTCGTTGCGACAGAATTCGCAGTGGTTGCAGAAGATGTTGGGGTCCGGCGCCACGCGATCGCCGACACGGAGATAGTCCACGTTCTTGCCCACTTCGACCACTGTTCCGCTAAACTCATGGCCGGGAATCAGCGGAAAATCGCCCATGTATTCACCCCGAAAGATGTGCAGATCCGTGCCGCAGATGCCCGCCTGCGGCACGTGCACGATGACTTCATCCGGCCCGCACGTGGGATCGGGAACCTGCTCGATGCCCATGGCGCCGGGAGCATGGAAGACGACGGCCTGCATAACGACCTCCCCGTTGTGTGGCCGGGCTTGCGCTGGCCCGGCCGGTTGAGCGTGTGGAATGCTTCTTCCCCTATTCTACTCCAACAGCGACGACATTTCTTAACCGCCGGTGAATGGGTAGCTCAATTTGTGTCCGTTGAGGATCGCATATGATCATGGTTTAATTGGTGGCAATCGATAAACGTTCCCACACCATAGGAGAGAACTTCATGACACGCAAAGTCGCACTGATGGGCGCGGGCGGCAAGATGGGCTGTCGCATCACCGACAACCTGCGCAAACACCCCGACCGCTACGACGTGGCCTACGTGGAAGTGAGCGAGCAGGGCATCGCCAACCTGGCCGCACGCGGCATCACGCCCACACCCCAGGCCGACGCGATGGCCGCTGCCGACGCCGTCATCCTGGCGCTGCCCGACCGGCTCATCGGCCGCATCACCCACGACATCGTGCCGCAGCTCAAGCCGGGCGCGATGGTCGTCGGCCTGGACCCGGCCGCGGCCTACGCCGGCGTCATGCCCATGCGCGCCGACCTGACCTACTTCGTGACCCACCCCTGCCACCCGCCCCTCTTCAACGAGGAGACCTCGCCCGAGGCGCGCGCCGACTGGTTCGGCGGCGTGGCCGCGCGGCACCACATCGTCTCCGCGCTGCATCAGGGGCCGGAAGAGGACTGGGACAAAGGCGACATGCTCGCGCGCGACATCTACGCGCCGGTGATGAACAACTACCGCGTCACCGTGGAGCAGATGGCGATCCTGGAGCCGGCGCTGGTGGAGACCTTCGCCGCAACGTGCATCACGGCCATCAAGGAGGCGTACGACGAGGCGGTGAAGATGGGCGTGCCGGCCGAGGCCGCGTGGGCGTTTCTCTCCGGGCATGCGCGCATTGAGTTCGCCATCATCTTCGGTCTGGCCGGTTTTCCCTTCAGCGACGGCGCCAAGCTGGCGATTGAGAAGGCGTACGACAAGATCTTCAAGCCGGATTGGAAAGAGCAAATCATGAATCTGGACGCGCTCAAGAAGAGCGTGGCGGAGATCACGGAGGCGTGACGCGGAGCGTGGGCGCGAGGACCAATGAAGGGGGAATGATGCGACTAGGCGAGTACGTGGGCGTTTCCGTGGGCGATTGGGGTGGCGGGCTATCCGTCAGTTCGGCCCAGTGACGGCATTGCGTTCTGCGGCGCGGTTGACCTGGGCGTGGGCGGTGCAGATCGGCATCCTGCCGCTGGACCGCTTGACGCCGGACGTTGCAAGCGCTGTTCGATGAAGCGGCCCGATTGGGACTGGACCTGGAAGTCGGCACGCGCAGACAGGCCGGCGCATCTGCGGCGCTACCTGGCGCTGGCGCAACAGTGCAGGTCGCCGCTGCTGCGCGCCGTCATCGACACGGCCGACCATCACCCCGACGCGGACGAGATCGTGGCCACGCTGGCCGGTGTGTTGCCCGACTTCGCCGCGGCCGGCGTGGTGCTCGGCATCGAAAACCACGATCGCTTCAAGGCGGCCGCCCTAACGCGATCGTGGAACGACTTGACAGCCCGCACGTGGGCATCTGCCTGGACACGACCAACCTGTTCGGTGCGGAGGAAGGGCCGACTGAGGGCGGAGGTGCTGGTCGTACGTGGTCAACCTGCACATCAAGGACTTCACCATCCGGAGGCGGCGCACGGTCTCGGCTTCGTTATCGCAGGGCGCGCCTGTCGGGCAAGGCATGTTGGACATCCCGAAACTGCTGCGCATGATACAGGCCCACGGCCGCGACATGAACGCCATTCTCGAGCAATGGCCCGCTTCCGAAGCGACGCTGGACGCCACCACGTTGCGCGAAGCCGCCGCAGGCGACGCAGGGCATCGCATCTGCGCACGCTGCTGCCCGAGAGGCCGGCCGCTTCCGTGACGACTCCCTTACGGCTCGGCAATGAGCCACGGCAAATAGACTGACGTCGGCGCCTCTCCGGAGCCTCGACCACACCTGCGCTCAACGGGTCGGAGACGGTCAGCGGGTGCTGGGGTCGTTGGCCGTGGCCTGTGCGGCGACGACCGGCAGCGCTTCGCCGTCCTGGGCGAACGACAACGTGTATTCGCTTGAACCAACGACCAGCACCTCCAGCAGGGCGAGTCCGGTCGGCATGGACAGTTTGCCGCCTGCGCTCTCCGTTCCGTCTCGGCGCCACGCTGTTGCTGACAAATGATCGGGCTGGAAACCGTTGAACGGCTCCCAGATGTACATGTCCGTCACCGGCGAGGGTCGTCAGCACGGCCACCACCCACGCGCCTTCTTCCAGCGCCACGGTATTGCACGCGCTGCCCGTCGGTGAGCGCCTGCGCGCCGTCGACGCGGTTGACGAAGACCAGGCCGCCCTCATCCAACACGGAAACATTGCCGGCGTCGTCGCGCACCCAGACGGCGATGTACTTGACACCCACTCCCGCCGAGAGCGTGACCATGTACGGGCGACTGGAAGTCGATCCAGCCGCTGCTCTGAGCAACGGTCCACGCCGGTGACGGGTCGGGCGTCCACTCGCGCAGGAACATCCGGCGCACGTCGGGCGCGGCGGTCATGGCGATCTCCACTTGCGGACCGTGGACCAATTGCCCGGAAGGACGCGGACATGCACCCACGGCGGGGTGACGTCACTGTCGACGGGCAGGTCGGGGTCGACTGCCAGCGGTCGCCGCGGACCACCGTCTGCTCGCGGTCGAGGAAGGGCAGACGCTGCTCAGGCGTCAGGCCATCTGTCGGCCAGAAGGCATGGAACACGGCGGTGGTTCCAACTGGTTTGCGGGGAGGCCGGCATCGGCCTGCACCTCAAAGCCACGCTGCGCCCACTCCCCCGGCCACAGGGTTTCCGGCGCCTCCCAGGTGAGGGTGCGTCCGGCCGGATCGTAGCGCATGTCGGAGGGCAGGGTATCCTGGACAGGGGCGAGGCCCAGGGGCAGGGTCACGGTCATGGCGACGTGCGCTTCCTGATAGCCGCCGTTGCGCGCCACCATGACGACGTGCGCCACTTCGCCCGGGCGGATGCTGTGCGGCGAGACGGTGAGGCTGCTGCCGGCAAGATCGGGCGACGCCGTGGGCGGCCACAGGACACGCGCGAGTTCGTACGGCGCTTCCACGTTGCCGGCCGCATCGTTGGCCTGGCCGGTGAAGATGTGGTTGCCCGCGCCCAGCCGGTGGGTGGCGGTGTAGATCCAGTTGACCTGCACCTGCGGCGCGCCGGGCGCAGGTGCGACGGGTTGCCATTCACCGATGCGGGAGGCGGCGGTCCAATCGAGGCCGTCGATGCCGATGCGCATCCCGGCGCGCCCGGAGAGCGCGTCCGCGACCTGCCCGGCCAGCAGCAGCCCCTGGTTGCCCTGGGGCCCGGTGACGACGCGGGCCACCAGCGCGCCCGGTCCGTCGCCGTCCGCCACATGGGAGTCCGGCGCCGTCTGGTCGATCTGGATGGTCGTGGAGATCACCTGGGAGATGTTGCCTACGCCGTCGCGGGCACGGGCGAAGACGGTGACGCCCGCCGTGTCCGCGGTGAAGGTGACCGGGTCGGCGTACGGCGTCCAAGTCACGTTGTCGGTGCTCACCTCGATTCCTGCCACGCCGGCACCGTCGCCGTCATCACCGCTGACGGCCACTTCGACCGGCGTGACATACCAGCCGTTGTGACCGTTGGGCGCGGCCGGGTCGAGGCGCAGGGTCACGGTGGGCGGGGTGGCGTCCACGCGGACGGTGCGGTGGGTCACTTCACTCCACTGGCCGCCGGTGCTGCGCGCGTGGAGATGCATGGTCCAGATGCCGTCGGTTAGGCCCCGATAGGTGTAGGTCGTCGTCATCTGCGGGCTGACCGTGGCGGGCACGGTGGCCGCCGCCTGGTCCAGGTACCAGCGATAGCCGGCGAGTTCGGTGGTATCGTCCGGCGGCTGCGCCCAGGTAAAGGTGGCGGTGTTGCCGGGATACCATGTGTCCGCGGCGGGGTGGGTGGGGCTGTCCAGGCCGGGCGCGACCGGTGTGGCCGCCGGGCCGTCGGCCGCACCGGCTGTCGCGGTCAGATCGGCTGCGGCCGCCGCGCCCTGATCCGACACCCAGTAATCGAGCACCATGAAGGTCTGGTTGACGCCGCCGTCGGACGTGATTCGCTGCAGCCAGAGGTAGGGCATGAAGGCGTAGGCACGATCGGCCGCTTCGTGGGCGCTCAGCCCGCCGACCGCGCCGCTGAACTCGAGCTCGTTCTTCCACGAGAGGATGTAGGACGTTTTGTCCGTGCTGCCCCAACTGCGTTCGCCACCGCCGGCAGGCTTCAGCTCCATGCCCAGGGCAAACGAGCGGGACGTGCCGCCTTCGGTGACCTGTTCGCCGTCCTGGGAAAGGCCCAGGTCGAAGTCCTGACCGCCCAGGCCGGGCCGCAGCCCGAGCTGGGTTCCCTGGCGCGTGTAGATGACCTGGCCGGCCACCTCCTGCTCCTGACCGGAGGGCCAGTGCAGCGTGAACGCGTCGGCCGTGGCGGCGACAGGCGCGGCGGTGGGCCACTGATCCACTGCGCCGGGCACGCCGTAGATCTGCACCTCGGCCAGGTGCAGGTCGTTGGTGCCGGCCAACTGGACGCGTACATAGCGCCCCTCGTGACCCACCGGGACGACCGTGGGCCGTCCGGCTTGGCCGGGCACGTGGTGGCTCCAGACGCCGGGCGTGTTCACCAGTTCGGCGGGAGCGACGTCGTCAAACGGTTCCTCGGCGATGAAGACATAGAAATCGGTGGTGCGCTCCGCGCAGCAATCGCTCCGGTTCCAAAGGAACACGGCGTCGATCGCCTGGGTGCCGCCCAGGTCCACCTGCCACCAGGGATGCTGCTCGTAGGCGGTGTGTTGGACAGAACCCTCGTAATAGTTGCCGTTGGTGTTGCCGTCCACTGCCAGGTTTGCCGTGGCCGTGGTCCCGTAGAGGCTGGACTGGGTGGCGGTGCGGCCTTCCGCCAGGTTGACGCCCAGCGGCACCCAGGAGTCGGGATAGGTGGCGCGCCCCTCGTCTTCACCGTCGCCGTACCACCACTCCAGGCTCGCATTGAGGGCGGTCATTTCGGACTCGGGCCGCGGCAGACAGACCTCCATCCGCCCGTACTGGGCCTCGTGGTAGTCGTAGCACCAGTAGACGGTCTCCACAAAGCCGACCGCATCGAAATAGGCTTCCTCGTGGAAGCGATAGGGCACGTGGGTGATGAACTTGCTGCCGTCGACGGCTTCCGTGGTGATCGATTGCTCGAAGCCTGAGAACTTCTCCCATTCGTAGGTGAAGGAAGGCCCGATATTGATGGGCGCATGCTCCAGCGGGAGTTCGGGCGCCAGTCTGACCGATGCGCCGACGGACGTTTCGGTCGTCTGGCCGGTGCCGCCGCCGGTGCCGGCTTTCAAGCCCGATGCAGCTTCGGCTTCCTCCAGGTTGGGGCTCATTTCCTCGGGGTAACCGGGCACGGTCTCTTCGGGCCAGTGGGGCGGCGCATGGACGACGGCGTTCACCTGGGCCTGCTTCAACACGCGACACTCCCCGGTGTACTCGCCATAGCGGGCGTCACCGTCTTTGTCA
>JAWKOK010000117.1:0-9015 GCA_041391205.1 Caldilineaceae bacterium | reverse complement strand
CTACAACTGGCCCGGTCTGGTGCTGCTGACCGTGGGGCTGGGCGTGCTCATCGCGCGGCGGGAGCGGGGAATTCTGGCGTTGACCGTGCCGTTCCTCGTGCTCCAGCAACTCTTCAACCTCTTCTACGCCATCGATGATATCCTGGCCTACTACATCCCGCTCTACGTAATCGGGGCGATTTGGATCGGTTTCGCCGCCGATTTCATGGCCGGCGGCGTGGAGCGAGGCTTGCAGGCCGCTGATTCGCCCAAGGAGCAGCCGCACGACGGTGATGCCGGCCCGGTGGAGGATGCGGACGTCGCGCCCGCGGTTGACTCAAGCGCCGCGCTGCCGTCTGCGGCAACGGTGGCCGAGGGCACGACAGCAGACACGCCACCCGCGTTGGACGATGACGCCAAGCGGGAAGCCGACTCCCGCCAACTCTACGCGCTGATCGTCTTCGTGGTGTTGATGTTGCTGCCCCTGCGGCTCGTCAACAGCTATCGCAGCGTGCTCAACCAGGCGAACGTGCACACGGCGCGCGCCCAGTGGGACGCCATCCTCGCCGCCCAGCCGCCGGACGATGCGATCCTGGTCAGCAACGACCGCAACGAGATCGTGCCGCTCTTCTACCTCCAGTACGTGGAAGGCCGCCGGCCGGGGAGCACCGGGATCTTTCCGCTGATCAAGCCCGGACCCGAGTTCGCCGACATCGGCGCGACGTTGGACACGACCCTGGCGCGGGCCGGCGCTCAGCCCGTCTATCTCGTCAAACCCATGGACGGACTGGAGGTCAAGTTTGCGCTGGAGGCGCGCACGCCGCCCCTGGTCCAGGTGACGGGCCCGGCGTCGACCGGAGCGCCCGCGGTCTCCGTGGGGCAGCCGTACGGCCCGCTGACGCTCGTCGGCTACGATCTCACCCAGGAGGGCGACCGCTGGACGGTCGTGCTTCACTGGCAGGTGGACGCGCCGCTCGCGGCCGACTACACCACCAGCGTGCAACTGTTCGACGCAGACGGCGCCAAGCTCGCACAGGACGACAAGCGCCCCGGCGGCGCCTTCTACCCGACATCGCTGTGGAAGCCCGGCGAGCTGCTCATGGACAGCCACACTCTGGTCAGCGACGGCGGCGCGGTCCCGACCGAGCTGCTGGTGACTATGTACGCCGGTCCCGAGTTGACGCCCTTGGCCGCGCCGCTGCGCCTGCCGCTACAGCCGTAGCCTCGGTGCGTGTACGCCCGCCTACCGTGGGCGCCGCTTGGTGTGGGGTAAACTGAGAGACTATAATTGGTCGAAATGGATCAAAAATCAGAAGGAGTCAGATATGAGCCAAACCAACGGCAATGAGCCGCAGGTGGAAAATGTCATCATCATCGGCAGCGGACCGGCCGGGTTCACCGCCGGACTGTACACGGCGCGAGCGGACTTGAGCCCGCTGCTGATCACCGGCAACGACTACGGCGGCCAGGTGAGCATCACCTACGACATCGAGAACTATCCCGGTTTTCCCGAAAGCTTGAGCGGTCCCGACCTGGTCGAGCGCATGAAGCAGCAGGCCGAGAAGTTCGGCACGCGCGTCGAGTTTGACTACGTGAGCGAGATCGTGGTCGACACGTATCCGTTTGTGGTGCGCACCCAGAACGGCAAAGAGTACCAGACCCGGTCGATCATCGCGTGCACCGGGGCGCGCCCGCGGTACCTGGAGGTGCCGGGCGAGCAGGAATACATGGGCAAGGGCGTCAGCTACTGCGCCACGTGTGACGGCTTCTTCTTCCGGGGCAAAGACGTGCTCGTGGTCGGCGGCGGCGACAGCGCCGTGGAGGAAGGTCTCTTCCTCACCAAGTTCGCCACCCGCGTCCGTGTGCTCCATCGCCGCGATGAACTGCGCGCCAGCAAGATCTTGCAGGACCGCGCCTTTGCCAACGAGAAGATGGAGTTCGTCTGGAACACGGTTGTCACCGAAATCGTGGGCAACGAGGACGGCGGCGTGATCGGCGTCAAGACGCGCGACACGGTCACCGGCGCGGAAGGCTGGCTGGATACCGACGGCGTCTTCGTCTTCATCGGCCACCTGCCCAATAACGAACTCTTCCTGGACAAGCTCGACCTGGACGAGGACGGCCACCTGATCACCGACCGCTGGATGCGCACCAACGTCAACGGGGTCTTTGCCGGCGGCGAGATCATGGACAAGGTCTTCAAGCAGGTGGCGACCAGCGTGGGTCAGGGCTGCGCCGCGGCCATGCAGACGGCCCGCTTCCTGGACGATATCGAGGAGCACGGTTATCCGGGCTTCGAGGATCCCCGGGTCTTTCCGCAGCAAGCGGCCGTACCGGCTTAAACTGACCCACGATGAGAAGACGAATGTCGTAGGTCACCGCTACCAGCGTGACTTCTCTGAAGCCCAAGAACGTCCGGCTGATAGCCCGGACCTACGGGACTCACGTGACACGGCACGGACTCACCGTGCGCACGCGGCCAGGTCAAGCTCGGTCAGCCGCAGCCGGTCGCCGGGGAGCACGTCGGGCGCAGCCAGGACGGTCTGGTTCTGCACGGTCACCGGGTCGTAGAGGCCGACCAGCAGTTGGTAGCGCCCCGGCGGGATGCTCGTTTCCAGCGCCAGCGTCTGCTCATCCACCAACACTTCGCCCGCGTCCCAACGCGTGGCCGGGACGAACCCTGCGAAGGGCAGCGTGTCGAACTGCGCGACGCGATCGGCGTCGTCCGGCGTGGCGATGTGGATGAAGTACTTGAGGTCGGTGGCCGGCGTCTGCCCCACGAACCAGTGGAGCCGCAGCGGGATCTCGTCGCCCAGGCACAGCGGCCCCGCGGGCAGCTCGTAGCCGAGTAGCGTCATGCCGTTGGCGAACTGCGCCGGGTAGGGGACCGGCGTGCGTCCCGGCTTGCCCGGCCCCGCCAGGTAGAACGCGCTCCCGGCGAGGACGAGGGCCAGCGCCGCCACGGTCACGGCTTGGCGACGGGGCCTGCGGACGGGCAGGCACAGCGTCAACCAGAGCGCAACGGACAGGATCGAGATGGTGTCGGCCAGCAGGCGCAGCGGTGATTCGCCGAAGGTCGCCACCACCTTGTACGCACCCGCGGGCATCTCCGCCGTCACAAGACCGGCCGCGCCGCTCGCGAACGTGGGCAGCCGGCGTCCGTCGGCGTAGACATGCCACCCGGGGAAATAGGGACGGTGCAGCCTCAACGTCCACGGTGCGGACGCTTCCGCCCACAGCACCTCGCGCGTGGGGTTGCTTGCGATGACTTCCATGTAATCGACGCTGCTGGGCGGCCGGATGGTGGGGTCATCGGGCGCGCGCCCTTGGAGCAGGCCCACGCTGCCGGTGGTCAGCGCATCCAGCATGTAGTCCTCGAAGAGCGGGTAGTGGCTGCGTCCCCGTTCCCACATGGCCGGCCGCCCTAGCATGGCGTCGTCCGCGTCGGTCCAAAAGGCCAGGTGCGCGCCCGGGGTGAGGTTGGCCGTGGCCGTGACATAGCTCACCATGAGAAGCACAGCCGCGATGCCCACACCGGCCCACATCCGCCACGATGTCTGCGCGCCGGCCTTGACGCCGACTGGTGTGAAGAGCGCGCCGGCCAGCAACGCCACGCTGAACGAGGCCACGCCGTAGAGCCGCCACGGAAACTGGATGAAGTCCACGAAGGGCGCGTGCTGCCAGAACGGCAGGCTGAACGTGGTCTGCAACAGGACGACAGCGCCCCACGCAATCGTCCATAGCCACAGAGTGCGCCGCGCCGGACCCCGCCGCATCACCAGCCCGGCGATTCCGGCCAGCCCCAGAAGCGCGCTCCACAGTCCGAAGCGGAACCGTTCCGGCCCGGCGTACTGGTGCTGCATCTGCGTCTGCACCAGCCCGCGCAGCGGCACCACGTTGTTGACCGGCGCGGTGGGGCCGTCCACCATGATTTCTTGGGTACGCGTCAGCCCCAGTTCCCCGATGGCCGGCAGCCAGTAGAAGGCGCTCATGCCCAGGCCCAGCGCCAGCGCCGCGGCCACCGGCTTGAGGCGACCCGGCTGCCCCTCCCACAGCGCGAGGGCGGTGATGAAGAGTGCGGCCCCCGGCACGAGGACCATGGCCGTGGCGATGTGCGCGGCCATCATCAACGCCACGGTGAGCGCGAGCACGAGACCGTGGCGGCGTCGTCCGTGGGCGTAGCACGCGTGCAGCGCCCAGATCAGCCAGGGGAAGATGCCCCATGCCAGCGACTCAGCCACCGCGCCCCGCTCAAAAATGACGGTGAGCAGGTAGGGCGACAGCAGGTAGAGCAGGCCGCTCACCAGCGCGGCGAGCCGGTGCTGGAAGAGGAAGCGGGCGTAGACGTAGACGCCCAGGCTGCCCACGGTCAAGGCCAGCGCCATGAGCAACTTGAGCGCGCCGACGGAATCCAGCCCCGGCAACGTCAGCGCCCAACCCAGGTAACTGGCCAGCGGCGGGTAGAACTGGAAGAGCGGCGCGCCATAGCCGAAGTTGAGATTGGGGCCGAAGCGCGGAAAGAGAATGCCCTGGCCGAGCGCTGCGGCCAGTTCGTCCAGCCGGTGGACGCTCATGAGAAAGTCGACCGGATTGGGCAGACCCGGCGTGCGCAGCGGCCATAACACCAGCGCGGCCGTCGCGATGATCAACGCCGCCGCGCCCAGATCGCGCCGGTCGACGGCGGGCGAGGTGTGTGCTTTGGCCTGGTGTGCGGGTGGTTTCACGGTCGACACAGAGGGCGGGCTCAAGGGTTGCAACGATGACGGGTGAAGCGGGGCGAACGTGCCCGGCTTTGCTACAATGACTGCATGCCGCCAATTATACCCGATGGCCTGCAAAACAAGGAGTCTACATCCATGCGACGCTTCACGTTCACCGGCCTCCTGGCCGGGCTGCTCCTGGCGAGTGCGGGCGCACTGTGTGCGGTCCGTGCCCCGGTGCAGGCAGCCGCGCCCGTCCCGCTGCCGGTGGCCGCGCCCACGCCGCTGCCCACCCAGCCCCACGATTTCGCCATGCCCGGCACGCAGCCGGGTGCGCTCACCGACCCGATTCCCAACCCCGACCAGTGCAACATCTGCCACACGCCGCCCATCTACGACACCTGGCGCGGCAGCATGATGGGGCAGGCCGGCCGCGATCCGCTCTTCTGGGCCGCGCTGGCCGTGGCCGAAGACGACGCGCCCGGCTCCGGCGAGTTCTGCCTGCGCTGTCACACACCCAAGGGCTGGCTGGAAGGGCGCAGCCACGTCACCGACGGCAGCGCGCTCACGGATGCGGACATCAACGCGGGCGTGGCGTGCGAAGTGTGCCACCGCCTGGTCGACCCGCAGCCGCCCGTGGACGCCACGCGCGACGCCGCCGCGGCCCTGGACCTGGCCATCCACGCCACGCTGACGACGACCGTGCCCGTGAACCGCATCGGCTCGGCCATGATGGTCGTGGATCCGGCGGACAACCGGCGCGGCCCCTTCGTGGTGGACGCGCCGCACACGGCCTTCCAGGCCAATTTTCAGGGCCAAGGCGGCGACCCGGTGGTCGAGTCACGGCTCTGCGGCACGTGCCACAACATCGACAATCCGGCGCTGGTCTGGACCGAGGAACCGCCCGGCGGCGGCCCGGCCCAGTTCTGGTACGCGCACGCACACCGGGCGAAGTCGTGCTGCCGGCCGCCGCTTTTTCCCATGGAGCGCACCTACGACGAATGGCTCAACAGTGCCTATCCGGCTGGCATTTACGCGCCTCAGTTTGTGGGCGCTGGCCCGACGGCACCGTTGCGTCCTGCCAGGACTGTCACATGCCGGCAGACGGGCGAGGCGGCCTACGGCGGCGCACAGCGGGACTGTGGCGAAGTGGGCTGTCTGCCGGCGCACACGCTGGTGGGCGGCAACACCTGGCACGGCTGTTGCAGGATGACCGCTGGCGGCTCAACGCGGCCTGGCGTACGCGCGCCAGTTGCGTCGCACTGAGGCCGCGCACAGCAGATGCTCCAGCAAGCGGCGACACTCGGTCACGTTGACGGTGCAGGATGGTGGCGTGCTGGCTTCTGTTCGTGTAGTCAACGAAAGCGGCTGGCCAAGCTGCCCACGGGCTTATGCCGAAGGGCGGCGCGCGTATTGCGGCGCGTGGGGATATGCGCCGCGGACGGCGCTTGTCTACGCATCGGGCAACCAGGATCACGCGACTGGTGAGTTGCCGGCCGATGACGATCTCGTGGTCTACGAAGTGAAGTGGTGTCGACGCTGGAGTTGGTCGCCGTCACCGGGCTGGAGGCAGGGCCGAGCTTTCATTTCCTGCGCCGAACAACACGATTCTCCTCGACAACCGCATCCCGCCGCGGCTTCACCCGGGCGGCCTTCGCCGCCGGGGCTGTCGCCCGTGCCCGACGACTATGCCGACGGCGAGCACTGGGATGACGTGGCGTATTTGCTGCCGGCGGATGCGATGCGCGTGCGCGCCGACCTGCTCTACCAGACCGCGTCCAAGGAGTACATCGACTTTCTGCGGACCAACGGCGGTGAGGACGGGGCGACCCTGGGCACGCTCTGGGACGACGACAAAGCCCACCCGTCACCATGGCCACCGCGGCTGCTGATCAACGTCGCCTACCTGCCGCTCGTCTACTGATGACGGCGGAAAAAGGGGGTTGATGGACACAGATTAACACAGACAGAAAAACACAGAACTCAGATTAATTATCGCCAGTATTAGAGATCAAAAACTTAATCTAAATCATCCGTGTCCATCTGTGTTAATCTGTGGCCCTGTTTTTCACTGCTATGGAGCAGCGATCCGCTCCAGCAGCAGCGCGTACGGTGCGGCCGTTGCCGGTCATGGTGGTGGCGGCGAGCAGGAATTCGAGGATGGCCTCTTCAGCGGCTTCGATGCACGCTTGGAACGCGGGGGGACGTGGTGCGGTCGTTGGGCACGTCGGGGTAGGCCAAGGTTTGGGCGCGATGCCGGTGTGCGGCGGACGGCCTCGTGGGTGGAGAAGGCGATGACGTAGTCGCCCGGAGCCGTTGCTCATGGCCGCACCGGTGTGGGCCAGGCTGGCCAGCGCCCGCTGGGCCAGACGTCAGGTTGCGGTGGGAGGGGCAGGTCGGTGGCGACGATCATGATGGAGCCGTCTGCGTGCTGATCACCGCCGCGCATGCACCTCGCGGGGAGGCCGCGCTGCTGACCACGCTGCCCAAAATCTGCAACTGGCCGCCGAAGTTGGACTGACCAGCACGCCGACGGTCCCGCCGCCCGCGCCCTCCGGCAGGATGCGCGGAACTGGTGCCGATGCCGCCCTTCCACCCGAACGCGACCACGCCCGTGCCCGCGCCCACACAGCCCTCTTGCACGTTGTCTTCCGTCGCGGCTTCCAGCGCCGCCCGCGTGTGCGCCGGGGTGAGCACGCGTCGCCGGATGTTGTTGAGCTTGCCGTCGTTGGTCTCGCCCACTACCGGGTTGATGGAACCCACCTCTTCGTTGCCCGGTTGCGCCAGCGTCCAATCGATGAGCGCGTCAGCGGCCCGGGTCACGGCCAGCGTGTTGGTCAGCGCAATGGGCGTCTCGATCTCACCCAGTTCGTTGACTTGGGTGCTGCCCATGAGCTTGCCGAAGCCGTTGCCCACTACGATCGCGCCCGGCACCTTCTCCTGGAAGAGATTGCCGCCGTGGGGCAGGATGACCGTCACGCCCGTGCGGATGTCGTCGCCCTCGATGACGGTGGTGTGACCAACGCGCACGCCGGCCACGTCGACGATGGCATTGGCCGGGCCGGGTGCATAGATGCCCGGCGCCGGACCGAGTGCGCGCAGACGTGGCCGGCGTGTCTGGTTTTGATTCTGCATGGACGTCCTCCGCCGCGCGTGGCCATGCCCGACCCCGGCGGCGTGCGGACGTGCTACACCGGCGGCGAGAAGGCCATGATGGTGGCTGTGCCGTAGTACATCGCCCAGATGCCGACGACGATGGCGACGCCGGCCAGGACCCGTTTCATCTTGCCGAAGCGCTCCACGTCGGTCAGCACCATGTACGCGCCCGCGAGGGCATGGACCAACACGAAGAAGAGGAACGCAATGTCGATGGCCTTCCACATGGGGTCGGCCATACGGTCCACAATGCGACTGAAGTCGATGTGGAACGGCGGATAGTGTACCACGATCATGTGGATGGTCAGGAAGACCAGCAGCGCCACCGCGCTGATCCGCTGCATTTGAAAGACACGCATGAGAGTACTCCGGGAGTCTTTGGTTTCCGTAATATCGGCGTAGGAGAGATTGAGAGACTGAGAGATTGGGAGATTGGGAGATTGGCTCGACGTGCCGACGACTTCAATCTCCCAATCTCTTAATCTCTTAATCTCTCAATCTCTTAACCACTTAATCCCCGCAACTCCTCATCAATCGCCGCCAACTTCTCCTTGGTCAGAATGTTGGGGACGAAGCCGGCGATGGCCTCCAGCGTCATGCCCATGGCCATTTCGGCTTGGGGCGAGTCGGCCATGCCGGGCAGGAGCGCGTCGAGCACGGCGCGACCGGCGGGCTGGGAGATGACGTCGCGCAGCGTGCTGCGGATGGAGAGCGCGACCGGCGCAGGCATGGCCGCCGCGACCTCGGCCGGCACGGTCAACGTGAAGCGGGCCGTGGCGCCGATGTCGGCCGACGAGAGACCGGCCAGCACGTCGAACTCGCCCGCCTCAGCCACCCAGGCGTGACGGGCGTCGTCGAAGAAGGAGAGCGCGCGCTGGTCCAGCGACAGGTGCACGCTCTTGCGCTCGCCCGGCTCCAGTGCGACCTTGGCGAAGGCCTTGAGTTCCTTCTCCGGCCGCATGACGCCGGCATCCACATCGTGCACATAGATCTGCACCACCGCGTGGCCGGCCACCGTGCCCGTGTTGGTCACATCCACCAGCAGGTCCACCGGCTGCCCCAACGCGTACTCGTCGGCGCTCAGCCGCAGATTGTCCACGGCGAAGGTGGTGTAGGAAAGGCCGTAGCCGAAGGGGAAGCGCACGCCCACGTTCTTCTTTTCGTAGTAGCGATAGCCCAC
>JAWKOK010000116.1:0-10121 GCA_041391205.1 Caldilineaceae bacterium | reverse complement strand
GAGCGCGGCCATGGCGCTGAGCAGCTTGTTGCCGCTGCGATCGGCGCGCCACTGGAAGCGCCGCCCTTCTTCGTAACCGTCGGCCGCGCTGGCATGGATGAAGACGGTGCCCACCGGCTTTTCCGCCGAGCCGCCGCCCGGCCCCGCCACACCCGTGATGGACACGGCCACGTCGGCCCGGTAAAGATCCCGGGCGCCGCGCGCCATCTGCTGCGCCACCTCCGCGCTGACCGCGCCCAACGTGGTCAGCGTGTCGTGGTCCACGCCCAGCACTCGTTCCTTGGCCGCGTAGCTGTAGACGATGGCGCCGCCCGCAAAGTAGTCCGAACTGCCCGACGTTTCGGTGATGAGATGGCCCACCAATCCGCCGGTGCAGCTTTCAGCCGTGGCGCACACCATGCCGTGTTGGCGCAGGGCCGCGCCCACCTCCCGCGCGTACGCCACCACGTCCGCTTCGGCGGGGACCAGGCGCAGTTCAACCTTTTGCGGTTCAGACACGTTCCACCTCCTCGGATGTGACCGTTTCAGCCGCCGGCTGCAACCGCCGGCCCACAAGCATCAGGCGTTGGTCGCCCTGCCGGGTGAAAAAGACGACGGCCGCCGCACCCCCCGGCGCTAACGTCAGACGCGCGCGCAGTTGTTCCGGCTCCAGGGGGAAACCGCGCTTTTTCAACTCCACCCGGCCGATGTTCTCTGCGCGCAGGTGCCGGTTGAGCTGCTTCAAGCTAAAAGGCGCCACCCAATCGATCACAAAGCTTTGCACCAACGGATGGGTGGCGCGCATGGACGACACCAGATACGCAATCTGCGGATCGAAGAGATGGGCAGAGAGCTGCGCGCCCAGTTCGGCAAACGCGCCGGCGCGAATGGCGGCCGGATGCGGCTCGTGCAAAGTCATGCCGGCGGCGAGCGGACCCACGGGCGGGTGCGCGCCGCTTGCAGACAGCGTGTGCCACGCACCGTCCACGTGGATGGCGGCCCGGCGCGTTCCGGGTGCGTCACCGTACCAGAGTACGGCCTCCTTGCACTGGCCCGCATGACCCACAAACTCCACGCTACATTCCGCGGGGATCTCGGCGTCGTCGATGCCGGGCATCACCTTGACCGCCACCACCGGCACATGGGCGGCGACGCGATCAAGCCACGCCGGCCCCGGCTCCAGGTCCGCCAGCCGCATGAGACGGCGACCGCCGCGCCGCCGGGCCGGGTCGATGAACGCGGCCGCGGCCGTGGGCAGACGGCCCGCGGCCAACGCAGCCGTCCAGTCGTCGCTGCGGACCTCGATCCGGTCTGCCAACCCCAGCGCGGCCACGTTGGCCCGGGCGAGGTGGGCGCGGGCGGGGTCGCGCTCAAAGGCGATGACGGGCCGGTGGCGGGCCAGGGCCAGCGCATCGCCGCCGATGCCGCAGCCCAGGTCCAGCACCGGGCCGGGCGGGGCCATGCGCGCAAGCTGGGCGGCGCGGTGCGCGGCCGGGTCCGCGTGGGTGGCCTGTTCCAGGGCGTCGGCGGTGAAGAAGAGCCGGTCGGCGTCGGGGAACTTCTCCCGGGCGCGCAAACGCAGGCGCGCCTGGGTGACCAGCGCAGCAGCCTCGTCCGCGCTGACCTGGGTGCGCAGCGCGTCCAGCGTCGTCAGCAGCGCGTCGTCGGTCAGGTGCGCCGGCGTGAGCGTCGCCAACAGGGCCGCGGCCGGCGCCGACGTCACAAAGCGGGCGGCCTCCAGCGTCATCTCGGTACGCGTTTCGGTCTGGCTCATAGGTGCCATTATACCGCCGAGTGCGCTCTCCTACGATTTGTCGACGGGATGACACCGAATTCCGCGGTCTTCCCACGGAATCCGACGACTTCCCGGAAGGGATTCAAGCGAACCGCAGTGACCGCCGTCCGTTTGTCCCCTTCCGGGAAGTCGTCGCACGAATGTCGATCTTTTCGGATGATCTGTCACTTCGCCGCCCGTCGATCTACGTGTATTTTCAAGTGTGTGTATAATAGAAAGACCAACGCGCATCACATGGCTGATTGCATGCGTGGGTCCTGGGAAAACTCGCACCGTCTTGCCCTCCGTTGTTGAAGCGCCGGATCTGCGTGCGGAAACCCCTCAGCGGGATTCACGTTAAAATTGTCCGAGACATCATTCATGACCGTCACAGAGAGACGTTTGGAAGGAGACCTATGAGCGTACAAGAAGAGTCGCTTGAGACGACACCGCAGGCGGCTGAAGCAACCGGAGAAGCGCCTGAGGAAGAATACAGCGCAGTCCGTACGGATTCTCTGGTCATGTTCGGCGCGGCGTTGGGTGGCGCGCTGGTCGGCATGTTGCTCACGCTGATGGTCCTGGCGCTCATCAACGGCGGCACGCTGAACTTCAGCGGCGGCGCGCGGCAGATTGCGGCGTTTGAAGCGAACCTGGCGCGCATCAACGACAACGTGGGCGCCATCAGCACCAATGTGGATACCGTGGCGAACCAGGCCAACCAACTGGGCGCAAACCTCGACTCTGTGCAGGCCGACCTGCAAGGTCAACTGGACGGCCAGGGCAATGAAATTGCGGGCATTCAAGACTCGCTCGATTCGCTGGACGTGACGCAGCAGCAGTTCGACGTCTTCATGGGCGCGCTCTCCACGGCGTTGACCGACATGGAATCGGTCGCCGGGGAAGCGCCGGCCGCCACAGAGGCGCCGGCTCCTGAGGCCACGCCGGCCGAAGCATCCCCGGCCGACAGCGCACCTGCGACCGATGCCACTGACGCGACCGACGCCGTCGAGTTGCCGCTCCCCGTGGTGCAGGCCAACGCCGACCTGGGTCCGGACAGCGTGGTGGTCGTCTTCTTTGCCGACAACAACGGTGACGGCGTCATGGACGCGACGGAGACGAACCTGGTCGGCATGAGCGTTTCGTTGCTCAACGACGCCGGCGAGAGTGTGACGAGCGCGGTGAGCAGCGATGCCGGCGCCATCTTCGAGGGACTGGATGCCGGCACCTACCAGGTGAAGGTGGACGATTCTCTGGGCTACGAACTGCTGAGCCAGGACACGTTCGATGTGACGCTGGGCGAGAATGAAGGCGGCGTCGCCATCTTCATCCCGGTCAGTTCCGCAGCCCCGTAAGCAAGCACCCGGCAATCTGCGGACGTAGGTACGGGTTGACCGGCCAATCGACAGGTTTCGACAGAAGCGGGCGCAAGTTGCGCCCGTTTTTGCTTGCAGGAACCTACGGCTGCCTTTGGGGGACCACGTCAATTTTGAGGGTGCATCTCAATTTGGGGCAACGACACGCGCTGCCTGTTTAGTTCGCACGCCCTCGTGCGAACGGTGGCATCGACCCGGCTTTGGCACAGCCGTTCGCACGAGGGCGTGCGAACTGGACGGATGTCTGCCCCAAATCTGTGATGCGCCCCAAATTTTGTTCGCGGATTGACAATCAAAGTGCGATGGCCTATAGTGTTCGCAGCGGTTCACCCTCTGAATCTGTGCGAAAATTCTCTGTGGCGCATAACTCGACCGACGAAGACTCGGACCACAGGTTCGCTCGCCTTCGTCCTGTTGACCAGCCCCTTCTTCGCGCGTGAAAGATGATGTTGACGGTGTGACCGCCCGTGCCGGTAACCATCCGTACCATGGTGCTATACCCAAACCGCGGCTGTACCTCGGGTCCCAACGCCTCGCGCCTGAGATCCCAAACCCAATCATCCGGTCACAGTAGGGTTGACCTGCCCGCCCGGAAGAAAACGCACACGTGCGCGTCTCAGCGCGGATTCAGCCGATCTTTTTCGACGTCAGTTCTACGATCCAACCCAATGAATAGGAGAAAAACCGTGCAAAACCAGCGAAAATGGTTCCTGCTCAGCACCCTCTTGGTGTTGTTGGCCGTGATCTTTGGTGCATGCGCCGCGCCGGCTGCAGCACCGCCGGTGAGTCTGCTCCCGCGGACACCGGTGATGCTGCGGCGGCGCCCGCGGCCAGTGACGGTGAGAAGACCATCATCTGGGGCGTCTACCAGGAGCCGGAAATTCTGAACCCGGCGATTCGCACCCAGACCGTCGCCAATGACGTGGCCAAGCTGACCGAGGAAGGCCTGGTCGGCGTGGATCCCGACGGCAACTACTATGCGCTGCTGGCCACGGAAGTGCCCAGCCCCGAGAACGGTCTCGTGTCCGACGACGGCCTGGTCATCACCTATCCGCTGCGGGACGACGTGCTCTGGTCCGACGGCGAGCCTTCACCTGCGACGACGTCCAGTTCACCTGGGAAGCCATCGTGAACCCGGACAGCGGCGGTCGCCACCACCGGCTACGACCAGATCACCTCGGTCGAGTGTCCGGACGACTACACCGCCGTCGTCACCTACGGCTCGTTCTACGCACCGTTCCTCAGCCGCTTCGACTTTGTGATGCCGCGCCACGCCACCGGCGACCCGGCCAACATGCAGGAGTGGGAGTACAACTGGATGCCCGTGGGCACCGGCCCCTTCGTCCTCCAGGAATGGTCCTCGGGCGATCAGATGATCTTCGTCAAGAACGAGAACTACCGGGGCTATCCGGACCAGCCGCTGCTGGACAAGGTGATCGTGCGCATCATCCCCAGCCGCGAGGTGGGCAAGGCGCTCATCACGTCGGGCGAGATCGACATTTTGTGGGATCTCATCGAGGCGGACGTGCCCGAGTTTGAAGAGAATCCCGCGGTGACCGTGCAGGGCCGCCCGGGCCCCGGCACGGAACGCCTGGTGCTCAACCTGGCCGACCCGACCATCGACGCCACCGACGATCCGCTGAACAATCCCCATCCGCTGCTGGGTGACGTGCGTGTGCGCCAGGCCATCGAACTGGGCATCGACAAGCAGTTCATCGTCGACGAGCTGCTCTTCGGCGCCAGCACGGTGGGCGTGAGCGAGCTGAGCCTGGGCTGGGCCAAGTGTGACATCCAACCGTCGGCCTATGACCCGGCCGCGGCCGAGGCGCTGCTCGACGAGGCCGGCTTCACCGACCAGGACGGCGACGGCGTGCGCGAGTGTCACGACTGCATGTACGCCGAAGAAGGCACGCCGCTGCGTCTCAAGTACCAGACCACCACCGGCAACCAACTGCGCGAGGAACTCGCAGCAGTTGATCGCCGAGATGATGTCCGACATCGGCATCGAGTTCTACATCGAGAACGTGCCCAGCGCCGAACTCTTCGGAAGCTGGTCCAGCGGCGCCTTCCGCAAGCACGGCCAGTTCGACGTGCTGATGTACACCACCAGCGACGGCATCGATCCGCAGGAGCAGATGGAAGGCTACTTCTCCAGCGCGGCGATTCCCACGGAAGCCAACGGCGGCACGGGCTTCAACTACAGCCGCTGGATCAACGAGGCCGCCGACGCGGCGCTGGCGGAAGCGGCATCGGTGCCGGATCCGGCTGCGCGCAAGGCCGCGTACCAGACGGTCTGTGAGCAGATCGCCGAGGAACTGCCCCACATCTACCTGTACGATCGTGCCACCATCGACCTGACCCGCAGCAACGTGATGAACTACAAAGTGAATCCGTGGTTCGGTCAGGCGTGGAACTCGTACGAGTGGGACATTGAGTAATTCGTGAAGCTGTTTGATGCGTGCCTGCGGGCGACTGCGCCGCCGGGCACGCATCATCCTTGCCCGGGACGTGAGCGGTGGGGCGAACGATGCCCCATCGCTCACGTTCGGGTCGGCATGATCCCGCATTGCGTGTTGCGCAACGCCGGCTGCGCGTGGCCGGTACGTGACGCGGGTCTACCATCCACCGCGGTTGGAGGTGCACCATGACCGGCTACATCGTGCGCCGTCTGCTCCAGGCGATTCCTCTGCTCATCGTCATCAGCATCATCGTCTTCGGCATGATTTCCCTTGCGCCGGGCGGCCCCATGTCCGCGTTCGAGGAGAATCCCAATCTCTCGCCCGAAGACCTGGCACGCCTGGAAGAGCAGCTTGGCCTCGACCAACCCGTCCACGAGCGCTATCTGCGCTGGGCCGGTCGCATCGTCGTGGGCGACTGGGGCTACAGCAACGCGTCGCGGCGCCCCGTGCTGACCGAGATCGGCGAGCGGCTGCCCAACACGCTGCAACTGATGGCCACGGCTTTCGTGGTCACGCTGCTCATTGCCATTCCCATCGGCATCCTGTCGGCGCTGCGGCAATATTCCATCTTTGACCACGTCGCCACCTTCCTGGCGTTCGTGGGGCAGGCCATCCCTATTTTCTGGTTCGGTCTCATTCTCATCATCGTCTTCAACGTCTGGCTCAACAATCCGGTGAGTCCGAGTACGGGCTTCGCCTTCAGCAATTTCACGAACTGCGCGGACTGTGCGCCGTTGCTGCCCGGCGGCGGGATGGCGCCCTTCGGCGTGGACAATCCCACCTTCTGGCAGCGGCTGCAACACATGATCCTGCCGGTGACCATGCTGGCGCTCTTCGGTGCGGGCACCTACACGCGCTACATGCGCGGCCAGATGTTGGAAGTCATCCATCTCGACTACATGCGCACGGCCCGGGCCAAGGGCCTCTCCGAAGGCCGGGTGGTCACCCGCCACGCGCTGAAGAACGCCATGACGCCCATCATCACCATCATCGCCTTGGAACTGCCGGGCCTCTTCGGCGGCGCGCTCTTCACCGAGACGATCTTCTCGTGGCCGGGCATGGGGCGACTCTTCTACCGCTCGGCCCAGCGCGTCGACTATCCCTTGCTCATGGGCATTGTGATGATCAACGCGGTGCTCATCATCCTGTTCAATCTGCTGGCCGATGTCGCCTACGCGTATATGGACCCGCGCGTGCGCTTCGACCGCCGTTAACCGACGACCGTGCATTGCTGAGCGTTTCCTATGGCAACAACCACTGCATCACCTCTTGAACTGAGCGGGACCAACGTCAAAGAGCGCACCATGCGCGGCATGATCTGGCGGCAATTTCGGCGTCATCGCATGGCGCTGGTCGGCCTGCTCGTGCTGGCCGGACTGGTGCTGGGCTCCGTGTCCGTCTCCGTGGTCAGCCCCTACGACCCGGAGAAGAGCAGCATGCGCGAACGGCGCGAACCGCCGTCGTTGACCCATCCCATGGGCACGGACACCCTGGGCCGCGACATGATGACCCGGCTCTTCTACGGCGGGCGCATCTCGCTCACCATCGGCCTGTTGGCCACCCTGCTCGGCGTGACCATCGGCACGGTCATCGGCGCGCTCGCCGGCTATTACGGCGGCACAACCGACAATCTGCTCATGCGGCTGACCGATCTCTTCATTTCGCTGCCGCGCATCTTCATGCTCATCATCATGTCGCTCCTCTTGCGCAGCGTGGAGGTGCCCATCCTCCAGGCGTACGGCGGGGTGGGCGGCATTGTGCTCATCCTGGGGCTGCTCTCATGGACAGGCGTGGCCCGGCTGGTGCGCGGCCAATTTCTGAGTTTGAAGGAGAAAGAATTCGTGGAGGCGGCCCAGACCTTGGGCATCCGCAACATGCGCATCGTCTTTCGTCACGTGCTGCCCAACACGGCCACGCCCATCATCGTGGCCGCCACATTGCTGGTGGCCGGGTCGATCATCTCCGAGTCGGGCTTGAGTTTCCTGGGCTTCGGCGTGCAGCCGCCGACGCCCACCTGGGGCAACATGCTCAACGCGGCCCAGGACGAGATGCGCAAGGGCAACTGGTGGATGGCCTTCTTTCCGGGGCTGATGATCTTCCTGACGGTCATCTCCATCAACTACATCGGCGACGGCCTGCGCGATGCATTGGACCCGCGCAAGATGCGTTGAGCCGTGCGTCGAATTCAGCCTACTTCCTCCCTTTGGCGCAGGTGGGGTGCTGCGTGTCCCGCGTCTTTTGACAGCTCTCCAACGCAGCACTCCATTTGCCAATGGCGACCATTCCGGCCGTGACCTGTTCACGGCTTCGGAATGGTCGCTTTTTGATCGATGCCACACGCGTCCTCCTTGTTGGAGTCCACAACGAAACTCCGCCCGCGTGAGATAGTTTGCGGCTGCCCTGCCTCTTGGTACACTATGACCATGGCGGCGACGCACGTTCCATCATCCGGTCACGGAGCGGGTTCCTGTGCCGGTCTCCATCCTCCCGCGACGCTGCCGACAACACATCGATCCGCGCTACCACAGAGAAGGGGTAGAGAATGCAATACCGACCACTGGGCGCATCGGGCCTGAAAGTCTCCGCGATCGGCCTGGGCACCAACCAATTCGGCGGCAAGGTCGACCAGGCCGGCGTCAACGAAATCATCGACGGCGCGCTGGACCTGGGCATCAACTTCATCGACACGGCCGACGTCTACCAGCAGGGCCGCTCGGAGGAGCGCCTGGGCGTCGCGCTCGCGGGCAAATGGGACAAGGTCGTCCTGGCCACCAAGGTATTTAATGCCACCGGCGACAGTCCCAACGACAAGGGTGCGTCACGCTATCACATCCTGCACGCGGTCGAGGACAGCCTGCGCCGCTTGCAGACGGATCACATCGACCTCTACCAGATGCACCGCTGGGATCCCGAGACGCCCTTGGAAGAGACCCTGCGCACGCTGGACGATCTGGTGCGCAGCGGCAAGGTGCGCTACATCGGCGCGTCCAACTACATGGCCTGGCAACTGGCGCGCGCCAATCTGCTGGCCGAGATGCACGACTGGACGCCCTTCGTCAGCATCCAGAACCACTACCACATGTTCGAGCGTGATCTGGAGCGGGAGATGATCCCCTACTGCAATGCGCACAACGTGGGCATCCTCCCCTTCTTCCCGCTGGCCGGCGGCTTTTTGACGGGCAAATATCAGCGGAACGAGCCCGCACCGGCCGGTTCCCGCGGCGAGTCCAGCGCCTACGTGCAGGCGTACATGACGCCGGCCAACTACGACAAGTTGGACGCGCTGACAGCATGGGCCGAGGCGCGCGACCACAGCATGACCGAGTTGGCCCACGCGTGGTTGTTGGCCCAGCCCCAGGTCAGTTCCGTCATCTCGGGCGCGACCAAGCTGAGCCACGTCCAGAGCAACGCCAAGGGTGCGGCGTGGGCGCTGAGCGCGGACGAGCTAGCCGAAGTCAACGCCATCCTCGGGCCGCTCGCCTGAACCTGCGGAAAGAGAGTGCGACCATGATTTTGGCAGGCGATATTGGCGGCACCAAAACGCTGCTCGGTCTCTTTGTCGACGCGACCAACCTCAAGGAGCCGGTGCGTCAGCAGAGCTTTCCCAGCCAGCGCTACGGCCGCCTGGAAGAGATTGTGACCGAGTTTTTGGCCGCGGGCGATGAACGGCCGGAAGTGGCCAGCTTTGCCGTGGCCGGGCCGGTGGTGGAGGAGACGGCCCGCATCACCAATCTGCCGTGGGTGATCAGTGCGGCGGCGCTACAAGAGGCCCACGGCTTTGGCGCCGTCCACTTGATGAACGACGTCCAGGCCACGGCCGCGGCCGTCCCGGCGCTGGATGAGGACGACGTGGTGACATTGCGCCCGGGCACGCCCGTCAAGCACGGGGCCATCGCCGTCATTGCCCCGGGCACAGGGCTGGGCGAATCGTTCCTGGTGTGGGACGGCGCCCAGTACCGGGCCCACGCCACCGAAGGCGGCCACGCCTCGTTCGCGCCCGGCTCGGAGATCGAAGTGCGGCTGCTGGACTTCCTTTTCCCCATCTTCGGCCACCTGAGCTACGAACGGGTCGCCTCGGGCAGCGGCATCCCCAACATCTATCGCTTCCTGCGCGAGGGCGAAGGGATGGCCGAGCCGGAGTGGCTGCACTTGGCGTTGCAGGACGCGCCCGACCCCAACCCCATCATCATGCAGGCCGCGCTGGCGGGCAAGGCCGAGATCTGCGTGGCGACGCTGGATCTCTTCACCCACATTCTCGGCGGCGAAGTCGGCAACATGGCGCTCAAGATGCTGGCCACCGGCGGCGTCTACCTGGGCGGCGGCATCCCACCGCGCATCCTCGCCCGGCTGCAGGAGCCCGACTTCCTGACGAGCATCAGCCGCAAGGGGCGCTTCCAGACGCTGCTGGACACCATCCCCGTCCACGTCATCGTGGATCCGGAAGTGACGCTCCACGGCGCGGCCTACGACGGTCTCATGGCGCTCAAGGGTCGCAGTTCGCTCATCTGACCGGCGCCGCTGCGCATTCATTGCAGT
>JAWKOK010000115.1:0-10133 GCA_041391205.1 Caldilineaceae bacterium | reverse complement strand
CGCTGCCGCCGGCCGTCAGCATGGGCGAGACGATGATGCTGGGCCTGCGCCTGATCGACGAGGGCGTCACCTTTGCCCGCTTCCGGCGGCGGCACGGCGTCGACATGCGGGACGTTTACGGCGACACGCTGGCGCAACTCCAGCAGGACGGCCTGGTGACGGTGGATGCCGACGGTGTCCGGCTGACGCACCACGGTCTCATGCTGGGCAACCAGGTGTTCATGCGCTTTCTTGCCGAGCCGGCGGCCGCCTAGCCGGCACAAATCTTTCGCACCAAACTCAGTGCAACCACGACTCTGCCAACGACGGAAAGGTCTGACGCCATGACTCGGGTCCTCTATCCCGGCACATTCGACCCGATCCACAACGGCCACCTGGATATCGCCACGCGCGCGAGCACCCTCTTCGACGAGGTGTTGGTTGCGGTCTACGACGCGCCGCCCAAGAAGCTGCTCTTCAGCACCGAGGAACGCCTGGAGTTGGCAAGCGTCGCCCTGGCCCACTTGCCCAACGTCAGCGTGATCACCTACGAAGGCCTGACGGTCGACTGCGCCCGTGACGTCAATGCCCAAGTGATCGTGCGTGGGCTGCGCAACGTGGCCGATTTCGAATTTGAGCACCAGATCGGCTGGATCAACCATCAGATGGCGCCCGATGTGGAACTGTGCTGTCTCTTCTGTTCCAGCCAGTACGCATACCTGAGCGCCACCATTTTGAAGGAAGTCGCCAGCTTGAACGGCGACTACACCGCGTGGACACAGCCCCATGTCCGCCAGGCTTTGCAGCGCAAGTTCGCCCGTGACAACGTGCCCGCCGCCGAAAACGTGACGCGCTCGGACGGCAAGTTGGCGCACTATGACTGAGTTTGGCTGACTGAGTCTGGCCGCCGCGCGTGCCACTGACCATTTCGGGACAACACAGAGCTCGGCATCCATGCATGACCCCGGAGGTGTATCATCGCCATTTTACAGATCGTCGACAAGCTTGAAGAACTGCTGGAGCAGGGCCGTCCTGTGCCGCTCTCCTCGTATCGTATGGTCAATGCCGACGAATTCGGGCAGTTGTTGGAACATCTCCGCATCAACGTGCCCAGTTCGATCCGCGAGAGCGAGCGCATGTTGGCCGAACGCGACAAGATCCTGAGCGAGGCGCGCTCGGAAGCGTTGCGCATGGTGGAAGACGCCCAACGCCACGCGCGCGAGTTGATCAGCGACAATGCCCTCGTGGAAGCTGCCGAACAGGAGGCGCGGCGCATCGTGGAGACGAGCCGCCAGCTCGCCTACCAGCGCACGCAAGAGGCGGACGACTACGCCATGAACGTGCTCAAGCAGCTCGGCCAGCGCTTGGACGTCATCTCGCAGCAGGTCGGCAACGGCATCAAAATGCTCGAGGAAAATTCGCTGACCCGTGCCCAACGAGATGAGGACGACACGGCGCGATGGGTTCCGCGAGTAGCCGCAGCGCCCGCTCGCGAGCCCGGATTCTCGCATGGGGAAGAAGCCGGTTTCGCCCGCGCTTTTGACATGCGGGCTGCGCAGGGCTATAATGTCCGTTTGTTGCCGCGCGTACGCTGTGGCACTCGGCGGCGTCAGCAGTCCAGCGCCAATTTCGCACTTTGGACAATGCGTGTTTACGCAAAGAGAGAATGACCATGCAGTACAATGTCGCGCAGTTGTTGATGGAACCAATTGGCTCGACTCGCACGTACGAAATGGTCGAACAGATCGACGATTTAGACGACGAGCTCGAACCGCTCGGACCTCTGGTCGGAAGCGTGCACTTTCTGCGCATTCCCAGCGGCGTGTTGGTCACGGGTGAGCTCAGCACGGCCATGCAAGTGACGTGCAACCGCTGCCTGTTCCCATCGCCCTGCCGGTACGGTTCGAGATTGAGGAGAGTTTTCGCCCGCTCACAGAAGTCGCCACGGGACGGTACATCCGTCCGGATGAGTTTCAGGGCGAAGACGATGACCTGGAAGATCCTGCGCTTTTGATCAACGAGCAGCATATTCTCGACTTGTCAGAAGTAATCCGTCAGAATATTTGGGTCGCCATGCCCATGGTGCCCGGTTGCAATTGGGAAGGCGCCGGCCAATGCCCCAACCTGGAGAAGCACCTGAGCGAACTTCAAGGGCTGGCGCTCGGCCCGGGTGACAAAGAGCAGGCAGACATACCGGACGAAATTGATCCGCGTTGGGCCGCATTATTGCAGCTACGGTGACGACGATGATTCAATTCATAGAGGAGAGTAAAAGAAATGGGACCGCTTCCAAAACGAAAAGTCAGCAAAGGCCGGCGCAATCGCCGCCGCGCCCACGATGCCATCGGCGCGCCCAAGCTGGTTGCGTGCTCCAACTGCCGCGCTCCCCGATGATGCCCCATCGCGTTTGCCCCACCTGCGGCTACTACAAGGGCCGGCAGATCATTGACGTGGATGCCGAATAAGCATCCCTGATTCATGCCGCCCTGCCCGCGTGGGGTGGAGCGCACCGTTGCGCATGGCCAGGGCGAATGAATCTGCGTTACGACCAGGCGTCGTGACATCCGAGCAAAAGGGGGATCTGGCAATCTGTCCAGTTCCCCTTTTTGTCCCAATTGTTCGCTCCACCGCTCATAAGGCACGATGAAACGCTCCCGGGCGGAGATCGTGACAATCACATGCAAGTGACCTATGGCAACATTTGACTTTATCTCTGCAAGCCCCGCCACCGTCTTCCTCTTTCCCGGGCAGGGCAGTCAGGCCGTCGGCATGGTGGCCGATGTGCTGGAAGCCTATCCCGCCGCATGGGCGGCCATGGAAGAAGCGGACGACGTCCTCGGTTATGCCCTCAGCGACATCTGGCGCAACGGCCCCGAAGAAGCGTTGACCGACACCGTCAACGCCCAGCCCGCGCTCTTGGCCGCCAGCGTGGCCGTCCTGCGCGGTGGAGGCGGAACTCGCGGCCCTGGGCAAACCTGTTCAAGCGGGAACGGCGGCGAGCATGGTGGCCGGCCACAGCATGGGCGAATATAGTGCGCTGGTGGCAGCCGGCAGCGTGGGTTATGCCGATGCGCTGCGTCTGGTGCACACGCGCGCGGCCGTTTGATGAAAGAAGCCGGCGAACGCAACCCGGGCATGATGGCCGCCATTTTGGGGCTGGACGAACAGGTGGTGGCCCAAGTGTGCGCCGAGGCAACCCAAGCCGGCGGCCTGGCCCAAGTGGCCAACGACAACTGTCCGGGCCAGATCGTCATTTCGGGAGATCGCCCGGGCATGGAAGCGGCCATGGCGGCGCTCGCAGCCGCAGGCGCGCAAGGTGGTGCCGCTGGCCGTCAGCATCGCCGCCCACAGCCCCTTGATGGCGCCTGCGGCCGACGCCTTGCGCAGCGCGATCGAGCGACGCCGATCCAGGATGCGGCCGTCCCGCTGCTGGCCAATACGTCGGCCACGCCCATCACCAAGGCCGCGGACATTCGCGCCGAACTGACCGCGCAGTTGACCGGCAGCGTGCGCTGGACCGAATCCATGCAGTACGCGCTGGCCCAGGGCATGACCCGCTTCGTCGAGCTGGGCGCGGGCGATGTCCTGGCCACGTTGATGAAGCGCATTGACCGCAAGGCTGAGCGGCCGCGCCGTCAACAGCGTCGAAGGCGTGCAGGAGTTTTGTGGCAGCGGCACAAGTCTGACCCCACCACAGGCATTCGCACTTTCCCACCATCGGCGGTATAATGGCGATCGTCGTTGCCGGGAGATGGACCACGAAGGTTGAGGATGGACGAGATGGATTTTAGCGGCAAAATTGCCCTTGTGACCGGCAGCAGCAGTGGCATCGGCGCAGCGATTGCCCAGGAGTTGGCGGCCGGCGGCGCCAACGTGGCGCTCCACTATCGCAGCAATCCCGACGGCGTGGAGCAGGTGGCCGACGCCATCCGCAGCCAAGGCGGGCAATGCCGCATTTTCAAGGCCGACGTCAGCAACGCAGCCGAGGCCGCGGACTTGGTCAAGCAGGTGGAGAGCGAACTCGGCCCCATCGACATTCTGGTCAACAACGCCGGCATCACGCGTGACACGCTGCTCATGACCATGAAGGAAGAGGATTGGGACGCGGTCATCACCACCAACCTCAAGAGCGTCTATGCGGTCACCCGGGCGGCGCTGCGCAAGATGCTGCGCCAACGCGGCGGCCGCATCATCAACATCACCAGCGTGGTCGGCCTGTCCGGACAAGCCGGTCAGACCAACTATGCGGCCTCCAAGGCGGGCGTTGTGGGGTTCACCAAGAGCCTGGCCCGCGAGGTAGGCAGCCGCAACATCACCGTCAACGCCGTGGCGCCGGGCTTCATCCCCACCGCCTTGACCGACGTGCTGACCGAAGAGCAGCGCGCAGGCATCATCGACGGCACGCCCCTGGGCCGCATGGGCACGCCCGAAGAGGTCGCTTGGGCCGTGGCATTTCTCGCCTCGGACCGCGCGAGTTTCATCACCGGGCAGGTCTTGAGCGTCGACGGCGGCCTGGTGATGATGTAGCCGTGACGGCGCCGGCCGCAGTACGATGCCGGATCCTCGTCACAGTGAGCACGCCCCAATTTGAGCAGGACCGTTTCTTGGGATGACGACGCAGAGTAAGCGGCGACATGAGCGAGGCACAATGACCCGTACCAACACGCAGAGCTGGACAATTGCAGCCCAACCGGACGGCGACGCCGCGGCTGAGACAACGGCAGCCGACGCGGCAGAAGCCGTCGAGACGGCCGATGTCGCTGCAACCGAGGCGCATGCCACGCCGTCCGTCGACCAGCACCAGGAAGCGCGTTCGCATCAGAAGCTGATCAAGCAGCGCAAACGGGCCCGCCGCATCGCGGTGCAGGCCTTGTTTGAGATCGACAGCGTCGGGCATGCTCCCGGCCGCGTCGTGGATGAACGTCTGGCGGTGGAGGATCTCGGCCCGCACGGCGCGGAATATCTGCGCTGGCTGGTCAGCGGCGTGGTGACCAACATGGAAACGCTCAACGCGCTGATTGCCCAACATGCGCCGGCGTGGCCGGTCAACCAACTGGCCATCATCGACCGCAACATCCTGCGGCTGGCGCTCTTCGAAATCGGCTCCAAGCAAGCCGACACGCCTCCCAAAGTCGTGCTGAATGAAGCCGTGGAACTGGCCAAGACGTTCGGCAGCGACAGCAGTCCTCGATTCGTCAACGGTGTACTTGGCTCTGCCCTGGAACAAGTCTATCGCCGTATGTTTGACTGAGACCATTATGAACAGCTTTTTTGGCATCGGCTTCATGGAACTGTTTTTCATCGCGGTCCTCGCCTTGATCGTGATGGGACCCGAGCGCCTGCCCGGCGCCATCCGCGAAGTCGCAAAACATGCACGCACGCTGCGCAGTCTATCCAGTGAGTTGACGAGCCAGTTCAGTGAAGAGCTGAAGGCGCTGGACGACATCAACCCACAGAAGATCCTGCGCGAACTGACGGAAGATCCGGTCGAAGAGAAGAAGCCGGCAGCGCAGACCAAACCGGCGACGACCAAGCCCAGCAGCACAAATAAAGCAACGACATCCACCAAGACGACCACGCCCAAACCCGGCGCCAACGGCAGCGGGTCAAACGCCAAGCCGGCGACCAAGCAGATCACTGCGACAGCCGCGGCCGTCCCCATGTCCGGCGATGCCACAGCAGATAGCAGCGCTGCGAACGATGGTGAGGGCAGTGATGCCGAAGCGACCACAGAACCGGAAAACAGCATCTTGCCGCCGACGGCAGAACGACGCGACCGCCGACGAAGCCGTGGCTTCCACGAAACCGCCCGCCCGCCACCGCGAACGGCACTGCCGCAACGGACGTGGACAACACCACCGATTCCAGATCCGAGAACAGCCGGCGCCGGTGAATCGGAAGCGTGCCAAACTCAGAAAATCCTGACACCGCGAGCGGTGTGCCCGATAAGTCGGAGGACGTTGCGTGAGCCAGGGGACAGACACCTTCGACCCCGTACAAGAGAGCAACATGACGCTGATGGAGCACCTGATCGAGCCCGTGCGCGTCTGATTTGGGTTGCCGCGCGCGCTGGTCATCGGCACGGCGATCGCCATGATCTTCGTCAACCCGATCCTCCGCTTTATCACGCAGCCGCTTACCGAGTTGGGTGCAGAGACCATCGCCATCGGTCCTACCGATACCATCAGCATTTTCTTCAAAGTCAGTATCACCGTGGGTGCGGTGCTGGCCATGCCCGTGATCGTCTACCAGATCATCGCCTTCGTCACGCCCGGGCTCTATCCCCACGAGAAACGCAACCTGATTCTGACGCTGCCCGGCGTCATGGTCCTCTTCGGGCTGGGCGCCGCGTTCGCCTATTTTATCCTCATGCCTTGGCGGTCGGCTTTCTCCAGGCTTTCTCGGCGACGTTATTCGCCAGGAATGGACCATTGATCGCTACATCGGTTTTGTGGCGCGCGTCGTCTTCCTGGATCGGCGTGGCGTTTGAAGCCCCGCTGATCCTGGCCTTTTGGCGCGCGCGGCATTGTCAGCGGGCCCAGTTGCTGCGGATGTGGCGTCAGGCGCTGGTGGTGATTGCCGTCATCGCCGCCATCACGCCGACGGTGGACCCGGTCAACATGACCATTGTGATGGGTCCGTGATCGTGCTCTATTTCGGCAGCGTCGGACTGGCCTACATGCTCTACCGCCCACGCACGCGACTTCTCGGAAGGCTTCATTCCGGACAGTACGACGACGAAGAGTAGCCGGCGCTGAGCAGGACGTGCGCCCGCTCAGCCACTCCTGTTCCCATGCCTGCGCGACGAATTGATCGCACGCAAACACGAGGTCAGCGCAAGCTGGCGCACGCGCCGGGCGCTGGACCCTCGCGCAGCACGGCAGGGCAAGCCGCAGCCGCGGCGTATTCGTCGGTTGGAGGCGGAGTTGGATCGTTTGATGGCGGAGGAGTATCGCCTGCGGTTGGCGATCGATCAGGCGCGCTAACGAGGAACAGTCAAGCGTTGTATCTGCATCCCAACAGTGAAAAACAAAGCTGAGCCACAGATGGACACAGACAAACACAGAATGAACAACAAAAACAAAGGTTTTAACTCAGCTTGCCGGCGACAGCACGGACCGGCAGGCGAATTCAAACCATCTGTGTTTATCTGTGTGAATCTGTGGCTTCGTCTTCCTTCTGTTACGGCCCCGACTATGCGTTGGCGACGACGTTGACCTGGCGGACCGGTGTGCTGCACTGACTGCAGAACTTGTCGGCCGCGGTGATGGCGGCGCCGCATTCATGGCAGAAGCGCGGCCGCTGGGTTCCAGTGGTGACCGGCTGGGGTGCGGGAGCGGCCGCCTGCTTGAGCCGGGTGCCGTTGGTACGCACCTTGCGTCTCTGGGCAATCTGCGCTTCCAACTGGCTGTCCAGGCTATCGACCTCGGGCGCAATCTTCTCAATCTGCTGAATCAAGCTGATGGCCTGGCGACGCAGACGCTCATCATACCGCGCGTAGTCTTCTTCGCTCAGTTTCCCCGTATGATAGTCAAATTCCGTCTCTTTGATGGCACGCAGCACACTCTCCTTGCGCGCGACCAAGTCCGCCGATCATCATCTTCACTGGGCAAGGGCATCGCCCGGCTGCGCAGTGGCGCCACCACATAGATGAGCGCCACTGCGGCAATGACGACGGCGATGCCGATGGTTGTAAAGCACAGGGCTTTCCTTTCAAGGGTTAGTCGGCCGCGCCCCGATGGTCGGGTGCGGCATGGTGACGGTCACTTCACGGCGGCGGCACAGGCCAGACACAGATGAGCGTGCCCAGTACGATGATGGAGCCGCCGACCCACATCCACATGGTCAGCGGGTTCAAGAAGATACTGAACGTTGCCGTCGTCTGATCCCACCCGTTCAGCACAACATAGATGTCCTCGGTGGGACGCATGATCAGGCCGACCTCGCTGGTGGGCATGTCGGGCGTCTTGAAGTAGATGTTGCGCTTGAGCCCAGTTCACCGACGGTATTCCGGTTTCGCTGTTGGCCACCGTCAAATAGGCCACATACTCGTCACGGTTGGATGCGCGTTCCGGCACGAGATCGTCGAAGACGAACGTGTAGCGGCCGAGTTGCGCCGATTCGCCAGTTAGTCACGTTGGTGGTCGTCTGGTAGAACTCGTTGCCGATGACGGCCACGCCGATGACACAATGCCCAGGTGGACGATGTAGCCGCCGTAGCGCTGGCCGTTGCGCCGCATGAGCCGCCACATGGCCGTGAAGGGATTTTCACCGGTGGTGGTGCGGCGGGCAAGGACGCCACGCACGAATTCTTGCACGATGGTCACCGTGACGAACACACACAGCGCCAGACCAATCACCGAGTAGACGCTGCTGTGGCCCAACACGAAGAGCGCAACGGCGAAGACCACCGAGATGACAACCGGCCAGGTAAACTGCTTGATCAGCATCGCTTTGCTGGTGCGGCGCCATCCCAACAGCGGACCGATGCCCATCATCAAGAAGAGCAACAGGAAGAGCGGCCCGACCACTTTGTTGAACCAGGGGGCGGCCACGCTGATGCGCTGGCTGGTGACGATTTCGCTGAACATGGGGAAGAAGGTGCCCCACAACGTGGCGAAGGCGATGCCGGTGAAGAGCCAGTTGTTGGCCAGGAAGGCCTCACGGCTCATGGCGGAGTCGATCTGGTTTTCGCTTTGCAGCAGCGGCATGCGCAGGAAGAGCAGCCAGAGGAAACCGAAGGCCACGATGATGAGATAGCCCAGGAAGAACGGGCCGATATTGCTGCGGGCGAAACTGTGGACGCTCTCCAAATGCCGCTGCGCGTGGTAAACGTGCCGAGAATGACCAGGAAATAGGTGGCCCAGATCAGCACCATGTTCCACACTTTGAGCATGCCCCGGCGATCCTGGATGATCAAACTGTGCAGGAACGCCGTCGCCGTGATCCACGGCAAGAAGCTGGCATTTTCCACCGGGTCCCAGGCCCAGTAACCGCCCCAGCCCAGTTCCATGTACGCCCACTGGCTGCCCATGATGATGCCGGCAGAGAGGAACATCCATGGAATCAGCGTCCAACGCCGCATGACACGCACCCATTCATTGCCGACTTGCTTGCTGAGCAACGCCGCCGCGCCGAAGGCGAACGGCACAGCTAAACCGACGTAGCCGAAGTAGAGCATGATGGGATGGATGACCATCCAGTAGTTCTGCAGCAACGGGTTCAAACCCTGGCCGTCCGGCGGGGCAAAGCCGTATTGCTCGAAGGGATTGGCGCTGAAGACGAGCAGCACCAAAAAGAAGAGCGATGTCATCAGCAACATGGCGTTGACGAAGGGCATGAGCGTCGCCATCTTGTTGCGATAGGTGACGACCGCCGTGGTGCTGAACACGCCCAAAACGAAGACCCAGAAGAGCAGGCTACCGGCTTGTCCACCCCAAAGGGCGGCGAACTTGTAGAAGACCGGCAAGGCCCGTTCAGAATGGTTCCAGACATAGGCCAATTCGAAATGGTTGCCGATCAGACCGTACCAGAGAATGATGGCGGCAAGCGCCACGAGTCCCGCCACGGCATAGACGGCATGGAAGCTGGCGGCGGCAAAATTGCTCTGCCGCTTGAAGCCGCCCCACAACCCGGCAAATATCCCAAATGCCGCCAGTACCATAGCGGCCACCAACAGAAGATAGCCTATGTTGAAAATCATTGTACGCTCTCCCAAGGTTCCACAAACATCCGGAAAAAGCAGTTGGACAGCGGCCCGCCGGGAGCCGGCCGCCAAACATCCGTGTGATCCGCACCCTTACGGACGAATCGCGTCCAGCCGTTGGTCCAAATCACCCTGACTGACGATCGGCCCGATGACGAAGCTGGTAATCTTGCCGTCCGGGCTGATGAAATAGGTCTCGGGCACACCCTTGATGCCGTAGGTGCGTGCGGCCGCACTCTGCAAATCCGGCCCGTTGGGGTAGGTGATGCCGAACTCATCCAGATACCCGAGCGCCGCGTGTTCCTGGTCCAGATAGTCCAGCCCGATGAACACAATGCCGTTGTTCTGCTCGCGCTGCCACGTCTGTTCCAGCAGATCGGCTTCAGCACGGCACGGATCACACCAACTGGCCCAGAAATTGAGCACCACGCCCTGCCCTTCCAGGTCG
>JAWKOK010000114.1:0-10257 GCA_041391205.1 Caldilineaceae bacterium | reverse complement strand
GAGTTCTACGCGTCCGTCTTCCCCAATGCGACGTCCGAGATCGTGGAGCGCTACAACGCAGGCGAAGGACCCGACCAGGAGGGGACGGTGAAGTATGCACGCTTCATGGTGGACGGCCAGGAATTCGTCGCCATGGACTCGGCATGGCCCCATGAGTTCAACTTCAATGAAGCTGTGTCGCTGATCGTCAACTGCCGGGATCAAGACGAGGTCGACTATTTCTGGGAGCGGCTGTCGGCCGTGCCGGAGGCCGAGCAATGCGGCTGGGTCAAGGACCAGTTTGGCGTCTCCTGGCAGATTGTTCCCGAAAATCTTGAGGAGATCATGGCCGTCAACCCCGCCAAGACCACGCCCGCCCTGCTCGCCATGAAGAAGATCGTGATTGCCGATCTGATCGCGGCCGGGGCAGCGGACTAACTCAGACGCAACAGTGCACCGAGGGAGGGTACGATGATTCAGGGTTCATGCCATTGCGGTGCGGTGCAGTGGCGTTTTGCGGACGTCCCGGAGTCGGCGACGGCGTGCAATTGCACCGTGTGCCGCCGCTACGGCGCGTTGTGGGGCTATGACTACGAGGGCGAAGGGATCACCGTCTCCGGCCCGACCGCGGTCTACATTCGAGGCAAGTGGATTGGGTTCCACTTCTGCCCGACGTGCGGTTGTATCGCCTATTGGCGTTCGCTGGAGCCGGATGAGGACGGGCGACGCCGGATTGCCGTCAACCTGCGGCTCGCAGAAGAGCCGGACGCGGTCGCGGACCTGCCCATCGAACATTTCGACGGTCTCAACACCTTTGAGGATCTCGGGCAAGACGGGCGCTGCGTGGCCGACTATTGGTTCTGAGTGACCGGGTCACGTTTTTGCTCTATGCAACAAAAAAGGGCGCTCCACCGATTCGGCGGAGCGCCCTTTCCGTAGTAACGACTTCAGTCGTGGCTTTGCGGCAAAACGACTGAAGTCGTTACTACAATGCTAACTTTTCGGTCACTGCTTCACCGGCGTCGCTTCCGGTTCTGTTTCAGTGCTGGCGTCCATCGCCCCATCCGTGCCGCCGTCGGCTTCGGTCGTGTCGGCCTTGCTGTCGTTGACGATGGCCTGAACGTCGAGGCTCTCGTTGTCCAGCACCACGGTGCCTTCAGGCACGGCGCCCAGCAATTCCAGCGCCCGCAAGAACTGCAGATCGTCGCTCTTCAACAGGTCGTCGTAGGTCGTGTCCTCCAGCGTGGGCGCGTCGACCAGGTCGGTGGTGATGCTCAGCTTGAGTTCCTCGTCCGGCGTCACGCCCTGCTTGCGCAACTGGCGTCCCTTGGCCGTCAGCCATTGACGCGTGCCCAGCAGCAGGGCCGAGCCGTCGTTGAGCATGAACGGCTCCAACACGGTGCCGGTGCCGAAAGTCGTCTCGCCCACCAATTCGGCGCGGTCGTAATCCTGCAACGCGCCCGCCATGATCTCGGCCGAGCTGGCCGTGCCCGCGTTCACCAACACCACCATGGGGATGTCCGTGGCCACACCGCCCCGCTGCACGCGGTAGACGCGCCGCTGACCTTGGGCATCCTCCTCTTGCAAGACATTGCCCGTGGTGAGGAACTGGCTGGTCACCTTGACCGCCTGCTCCAGCAGCCCGCCGGGGTTGTTGCGCAGGTCGAGGACGATGGCCTCCGCGCCCGCATCTTTGATTTCAGCCACGGCGGCCTGGATGCCGTCGGTGGCGTTGGCGCTGAACTGGGTCAGGCGCAGGTAGGCTACGTTGGTGCCGGGGACCAGGGCCCAATCCGTGGCCGGTACCTCGATCTCCTGGCGCGTGATGACGATGTCCAAGCTCTCGTTCTTGGTCTCATCCAGCCGCAGCAGGGTCAGTGTGACCTGGGTGTTCTCCGGCCCGCGGATGCGATCGACCACGTCGTTGAGCTCCATGCCGGTGGTGTCCTCGCCGTCCACCGCCATGATGATGTCGCCCGCTTTGACGCCGGCCTCGTCCGCCGGCGAGCCGTCGAAGGGCGTCACGATGATGGGCAGCCCGTCGCGCACACCCAGGCGCGCGCCGATGCCCTTGTAGGTGCCCGAGATGTCGCTGCGCTGATACTCCAGCTCCTTCGGCGTCAAGAAATCGGTGTGACCCTCGTCGCCCAGCGCCTTGAGCATGCCTTCGATGGCGCCGTAGGTCATGGCCGTCTCATCGAGGGCCTCCTGATCGACGAAGCGCTCCTCTACGATGTCCCAGGCCTGGTAGAAGATGTCGAACTCTTTGGGGAAATCTTCGGGCGCATCCTGCGGGCGGAAGCTGCCGGCCTGGGCCAGCGGTGAGGTGTTGCTCCCCACCAATACACCGGCGCCGAAAATGCCGGTCGCCACCAGCAGCGCCACCAAACCAATTACCACAACCTTTGTCAAACGTTTCATCAGATCTGTCATCCTCTACCACTGGGTTGTACGGCGGCCACGGCTTCGACCGGAGCCCATCCGCTGGCCCGATTTCCTGCTTCTACGATACGTACCCAATTGCCGCGTGTCTCCACAATCTCGACTTCCGCGCCGCTGGGGAGTGCAAATTGTACACTATATTGGGGACCGGGGCCATTGGTCACTTCGACTTGGGGGGCCACGACCACGGCATCCTTCATTGAATGATACACATACATGCGGCTACCCACCGCAAGCATTACCACAAACAAGAGCACGCCCACCAGGGGCGCGGCAATGGCGGCCATCCGGCGCAGGGCGCGGCTCCGGCTCTTCAGGATGAAGACCAGCAGCAATGCCGTGAAGAGAAACCAGAGCCCCAGGCCGAGCATGGCCAGTTCGTTGATGGTGGAGACGCGCCGGGCCATGGCCACCACCTGTTCGATGGGCGCGGGGTCGCCGGCCGCTTCGGCGTTGGCCGCCGCGATTTGGCCGCGTACCTCCTGCAGCGCGCCTTCGACGGCGGCGTCGCGCGGGTCGATGGCCTGGGCCGACTTGAAGCTCCACAGCGCACGGCCCAGATCGCCGGCCATCCAGTAGGCCAGGCCCATGTTGTAGAAGAGCGCACTATCGGCGTAGCCCTGGTCGGCCAGTTGCTGATATCCCTGGGCCGCCAGCGCGTATTCGCCGCGCGCATAGAGTTGTTCCGCCGTCACCAGCGTGGCGTGGGGCGATGGACTCTGGGCCGCAGCCGGGCCGGCGTAGACCAGCGACAGCAGCAGCGCCGCAATCACCAGCGCAAACGCATACTTCACAAAGCGTATCATCTGCCGAATTCCTTTTCCAACAAGTCGACCACGGCCGTGGCCTCATCGACCAGTGCCTGTGGTGACGCGTATTCCATGCCGGCGGGGCTGTAGCGACCGTGTTCGGCTGCGTCCAGGAGGGCGGCGGTGCGCTGGGCATCGGTGCGATCCACGCCGGCGGTCGTCAGCGCACCGGTCAGCACCGGCCGCGTCATGCCGCTGACGGGGCGCCGCAACTTGGCGCTCAGGTACTCGGTCATGGCTGCGTAGACGCCGGCGAAGGCTGCATCCGACGTGCCGGAGCCGCGGCCGATGTCGGCCAGCGCGCGGCGGGCCTGTTTGTGGGCGCGGGAACTGCGCACAGCCGCGGCGTTGGCGTGCAGATAGTGCCGCCGCCGTTGCCACACGAAGCCGCCCGCCATGACGGCCAGCGGCATGGTCCACAGCGCCCAGTACCACCACGCCGACGTGACCGGTGGCTCCACCCGGGCCAACTCGTCGGGCACGGTCTTGAGTGCGCCCATGGCCGGCGCTTGTTCGGCTGGAGCGGGCGCAGGGGGCACCGCTGCAAACTTGGACCGCGCTGTGGTCGGGGCTTGCACCAGCGGTGACGGGGCCACCGCGCCGTCCACGCCGGGCGCCACGGCCAAGGCGATGGGCTGGGTGCTCACGGTCTGGTAGCTCTCCGTGGCCGGGTCGAAGTAGCTGTACTCGATGGCCGACAACGTGAAATCGCCGGCCGTGGTCGGCAGCATCAACTCTTCCACTACCCGCTCGCCCACGATGACGTCGTTCTCCACCCGCGCATCGGTGCTGGCATCGCTCTCGAACGTGCGCCAGCCGGGCAGCTCCGGCAGCACGGGGTCGCCCAGCGTGCCGATGTTGCCCTGGCCGGCCACGGTCACGCGCAGGTTGACCGGTTCGTCCACGCGCGTCTGCGGCAGATCCACCTGTGCGTCGATGGTAAACTGGCCCACTGCGCCGTTGAACGTGGCCGGCGCGCCCGCGGGCAGCGGCTTCACATCCACCGCCACCGGGTCGGTCTGCAACTTGGTTTCGCCCTGCACGCCAAAGCCGGGAATCGTGATCGTCGCCGGTTCGATGCTGACGTCGCCCGCGGTGGTGGGAAAGAGCAGGTTGCTCAGTTCGGTGACGGTGTAGATGCGCCCGTCCACCGCCAGCCGGTAGCTGGTGACGTCGGTGTCGCCTTCGCTCCAGAAACCGGTCAGCGCGGGCGGGCGATAGTCGGGCTGGCCGCCCAGGCCGGCGAAGGGCCGCAGCGCGTCCGCCGCTTCGTAGTAGCGGAAGATGAACTTGATCTGCTGGCCCACATACGGGTTCGGATTGTCGACCAGCGCCTCCACGAAGAGATCCTTGTTTTCCAACTGTGACGGCGCCTGGAAGTCCTCGCCGCCGGGCACGGTGGTCTGACCGGTGCCTTGGCTCACCTGAATGGTGATGGGATTGGTCGTGTAAGTCTGGCCGTTCATCTCCAACGTGACCGGGCCGATGACCAGTTCGCCGGCGCGATAGGGCTGCAAGCGATATTTGTAGATGATGTCGTTGCTCATCACCCCGTTGACGATGCTGATCTGCGTCTGCGTGCTGTTGCCGACGATGGAGAAGCCATCCAGATCGGGGAGGCGCGGCTGCGCGACGTTGGTGCCCTGCGCGCTGACCACCACGGTCAACTCCAGCGAGTCGTCGGTGCTCAGGTCCATACGGTCGACGCCGGCGATCAGCGGCTCGGGCCCTTGGGCCAGGAGCGGCCGCGCGGCCATCGGCTGGATCAGCACGGTTAAAACCAATATCAATGTCACTGTCAGCGCAAGGCGTGTCCGATGCGCCATCGTTCCCTTCCTCTTCTACAAACCCGGTCTGCAGGAGCCGGGCGTCATTGCCTGGGACTCGTGTGCGCCGCGGCTACCAGTCGTTTTCCACATCGCTGTACGGGAAGACGTAGATCTGCTGCAAGTACTCCTGCAACGTCTCCGTCCCCTGCGACGCCGCGATGAGCAACTGACGGGCCTGTTCCTCGGTCAACCCTTCCAGTTGCATGGGCTGACCGGGAGCCATCTGCACCTCGGCCTGGGCATCAGCGCCGGACGCGCCGGCCTGCTGCGGCGGGGGCGGCTGCTCGGGCTCACCCGCCGGCGGTGCGTTTTGGTCCTGTTGCTGGTCGCCGGGCGGCTGCTCCTGCTGCTCTTGCTGATCGCCCTGGCCGGCATCCTGTTCCTGGCCGGGCTGTTCCGGCTCGGGCTGCTGGGACTGGTCGCCGTTCTGGGATTCTTCCTGGGGCTGACTCTGGTCCCCGCTCTGCTGGTCCTGCTGGTTGTCCTGCTGCTCGCTGTCGCCGGACGGCTGATCCTGTTGCGGATCGCTCTGGTCGCTGTTCTGCTCCTGGTTCTGGTCCGACTGGCCGCCCTGGGGATCGTCCTGTTGCTCCTGCTGATCCTGGGGCTGGTCTTCTTGCTGCTGCTCGTCCTGCTGGTCCTGGTTCTCCTGGTCCTGCTGGTTTTGCAACTGCTGCAACGCCAGTTCCAGGTTGACCTTGGCGTCCATGTCGTTGGGATCGAGCCGCAACGCCTGCTTGTACGCCTCCACCGCGCCGGCGTAATCGCCCGTGCTGAAGAGCGTGTTGCCCAGGTTGAAGTGGCCCTTCTGGGTCAAGGCCGTGTCGCTGCGCAGCATGGCCGTGCGCAGCGCGGAGCCCGCGTCCTCGAACTGGGACTGGCGGTAGTAGACGTTCGCCCGGTTATAGACCGGCGCGGCCGGGCTGGGATCTTCGGCGCTGGCGTTCTGATAGTTCTCCAGCGGCATCATACTCTTGGGCGGCAAAGGCGTCGTTGCCGGCCCAGTTCAGCTTATGCGCTTCGCTGCGGCACGCGCTTAGCGTCAGCGCGGCGGCCGCCAGAAGCAGCAGGTACTTGATCTTCATCGTCCTTCGTCCATTTTTATCACGTTCCCCCTGCTCCGCCGCAGCCAGTTTGCGCCGGCTGATGCGCTCGGGAATCAAAGGTCGCGATCACCAGTGCAGCCAGCGCCAGCGCCAGAAACAGTTGGAAGCGTTCGATGCGGCGCACCTCCAACTGGGTGCCCACCGCGCCCTTCTGCAATTGCTCCAGCGAGTCCACCAGCGTCCAGTTCACCGCCGCCGGCTGAGGCGCGGAAATATTGGCCGTTGCCCACGTTCGCGATCTCTTGCAGCGTCGCCTCGTCCAGGCGCGAGATCACCACGTTGCCCTGCGCGTCGACCTTGTCGCCGTCGGGTTGCCCCGTTCGTCGAAGTCGGGGATGCGTGTGCCTTCCGGCGAGCCGAAGCCGATGGTGTAGAAGACCACGCCTTCCTCCGCCGCCTGGCGCACTGCGTCCACGGTGCCCGCCTCGTGGGCCTCGCCGTCGGTGATGAGCACGATGATGCGCTGGCTGGTGCTATTGTCGTCAAAGCCGCTCATGGCGGTGCGCACCGCGTCGGCGATGTTGGTCCCCGGCTTGGAGATCACGCCGGGCCGCGCGCCGTCCAGAAAGGTGCGCGCCGTGTTATAGTCCGACGTCAGCGGAAACTGGATGAAGCTGGCCCCGGAAAAGAGGACCAGGCCGATCTCGTCGCCGCCCAAACGGCTCATGAGGTCGCTGATCTCCAGCTTGGCCCGCTCCAGCCGGCTCGGCTTCACGTCCTGGGCCAACATGCTCTGGGAGACGTCCAGCGCCACCATGATCTGCACGCCCTGGCGCTCGATCTCCTGCACCTGCTCGCCCCACTGGGGTCGCGCCAGCGCGAAGAGCAGCAGGGCCAAGGAGATCAGCCAGAGCAGATTTTTCCAATAGCGTCCCTGCCAATTGACGCCCGCGGCCAGCCGTTTGACCAGAACCGGGTTGCCCAGTCGTTGCATGGCGCGCCGGCGGCGTTGCTGCGCCCACAGGATCAATAGGCCCATGGCCGGCACCACAATCAGCAGCGCGTACAAATAGATCGGTGCTCCAAAGGTCATCTCAAATCCTCACGGAATGGTGCGCAACAGCGTCTGGCGCAGGAACATCTCCACCAGCAGCAGGGCCAGACTCGGCACCAGCACCCAGCCCACTAACTCCCGGGCGTTGGTGTAGGTTTCAATTTCGATCTGCGACTTCTCCATGGAGTTGATCTCGTCGTAGATCTGGCGCAGCCCGGCCGTGTCCTCGGCGCGGAAGTAGACGCCGTCCGTCTTGTCGGCGATGGCCTGCAACGTCGTCTCGTCCAGTTGGCTCTCCTGGAGCATGACCGACGCGCGCCCCCACGCATCGGTGACGGGCACCGGCACGCGCCCGGGCCGGCCCATGCCGATGGTGTAGACACGGATGCCCAGCGTCGCGGCCGCGTCGGCCGCGGTGAGCGGGTCGATCTGGCCCGAGTTGTTGACGCCGTCGGTGAGCAGAATCACGACCTTGCTCTTGGCCTGCGAATCGCGCAGCATGCCCGCGGCGTTGGCCAGACCCATGCCGATGGCCGTGCCGTCATCAATGCCCAGCTCAGTCGCCAGCTTGGTCTGGTTGAGCACCCGGCGCAGCACGTTGTGATCCACCGTGGGCGGGCTCTGGTTGAAGGCGTTGCTGGCGAAGACCACCAGTCCGATCTGGTCGTATTGGCGCTCGCCCACGAACTCGTCGATCACGTTCTTGGCCGCTTCCAGGCGATTCTGGGGCTCGAAGTCCAGCGACGCCATGCTGCCCGAGATGTCCAGCGCCAGCGCGATGTCCACGCCCTCGCCCCGGATCACATCGCGGGCCTGGATGCTCTGGGGCCGCGCCAGCCCGACGATGATGAGCGCCACCGCGGCCGAACGCAGCAACGGCAGCAGCGGGCGCAACGCCAGCCGCCACGAACGCCGTGCGCCCTTGGCCACGCGCAGATCCGGGTAGCGCAGCCCGGCGTTGCGATAGCGCAGCCCGGTGATGCGCCGCCAGACAAAGTAGGCGGGAATGAGTGCCAGCAGCCCGAGAAATCCGGGCGATGCAAACTGAAAATCCATCGACGGTCTCCTCCAATCACGCGCCGGCAGCCGCGGCATTGGATGCCGGCGGATTGGTGTTGCCCGGTTGTTTTTGCGCCGCGCGCAGGGCCGCCAACTCGGCGTCGGTCTCCACGACGACCGTGCGCGCCTCGTCCAGCAGACGCGTGGCCGCACTGGGCGACGCGTGCACGTCCGCAAACTTGATCAGGTCGGCGTTGCTGAAGATGTCATCGCAGCACAGTGCGTTCTTCTCGGACATGTTGATCCCCCGGAGCATGGACCGCAGTTCGGCCGTGGTGCGGTCCATGGCGGCGACGCCGTACTGGGTGGTCAAGTAGCGACGCAGCGCATCGGTCACCAGACCGGCGTGCTCCTTCATCTGGCCCGCGGCCACCAGGTCGGCCGCGCCGACTTGCTCCAAGTCATCCAGGGCGACTTGGGCCGGCGTGCGCGTGTCCTTGGCCGGACGGCGTTGCCGCAACCGGTAGATCAGCCAGCCCACCAGCGCGAAGAGCACGGCCCCGAGCACGACGCTGAGGGCAATCAGCGTGAGCAGACCGGTTGCGGGCAGCGCGGCCTGGGGCTTGATGTCGCGCAGCCCGTTCTCCTCGCCCGTCAGCACCGAGGCGACATTCATCGTCACCGGTTGGACCACCGTCTGCGCCACGTTGCCGCCGGGGTCGCTGATCTTCACCACCAGCGCGGGCGTCACAAATTGGCCCGGCGCAAAGAGACGCACGTCCAGCGTCTGGCTCGTCGTCTCCGTGCCGTCGCCGTTGTCGACCGTCGTCAGCGGGGCGCGGTCCACCACTTCGAAATCGCCCCAAATGTCGTCCGTCTGCGGGATGAACACCTGCAAGCCCGCCGGGTGCGTGACCTCCACCGTCAGCGTGCCGATGTCGCCTACCGTCAATGTCTCCGGGCCGGTGACCACGCGCGTCGTCACGTCGTCGGCCATGGGGATGTCGGCCTCTGCCTGGGCCTGCGCTCTGTGCGGCGTCAGGGCCGGCAGGAGCGCCAACGCCAGCAGCACGGCCACGAGCGCGACACGGTGCAGCCTGCGCCCGGTCTTCTGTGTATGGTTCATCATCTCACCACTGCGTCTGTCCCTCATCGCCGCATGCGCCGTTCGCGTCGCTGGAAGAACAGGGTTAACTCGTCCACGTAATCGTGGCCCGTGTCGATGTCCAGCCGGTCCACGCCGGCGCGGTTGAAGAGGCCGACCTTGGCGCTTTCGTGGGCGTCGACATTGGCGGCGAAGACCTCGCGCCAGCGCCGGTCGCTGGTGTCGACCAGCACCATCTCGCCCGTCTCCGCGTCCTCCAGCGCGATGATGCCCACGCTGGCGATGTCCGTGTCCATGGGATCGTGCAGGTCCACGGCGATGACGTCGTGACGCCGGTTGGCCAGGTAGAGTTCCTTGCGATAGTCGTTGGGATCGGCCTGGAAGTCCGAGATGAGAAAGACGATGCTACGCCGCTTGAGAATGCGGTTGACCGAGTCCAGCGCGTGGGCCAGGTTGGTGCCGCGGCCGCTGGGCTGAAAGGCCAGCATCTCGCGTACGATGCGCAGGATGTGGCGGCGGCCCTTGCGCGGCGGGATGAACAACTCCGTCTTGTCGGTGAAGATGAGCAGGCCGACCTTGTCGTTGTTGTTGGTCGCGGCAAAGGAGAGCACCGCGGCCAACTCGGCCGCGATCTCGCGCTTGAAGCGCTCGGTTGTGCCGTAGTCGTTGGAGCCGCTGGCATCCACCACCAGCATCACCGTCAACTCGCGCGATTCCACGAAGCGCTTGACGTACGGCTCGTTCATGCGCGCCGTCACGTTCCAGTCGATGGTGCGCACTTCGTCGCCCGGCTGGTAGGGCCGCACTTCGTCGAACTCCATGCCCCGGCCCTTGAAGACCGAGTGGTATTCGCCCGCAAAGTTGTCATTGGCCAGCCGCCGCGTGCGCAACTCAATCCGCCGGATTTTGGCCATTAGGTCGTTGGTTAGCATGAGAACTCGTTTAATGATGCGTGATGCGTGAAACGTGACACGTGAAGACGCAATCACGCATC
>JAWKOK010000113.1:0-10290 GCA_041391205.1 Caldilineaceae bacterium | reverse complement strand
AGGCGGCGATGGTACGCCGCGCCTCCTGCAACGCCACGCCTGCTTTGCGCCCCACGCCGTGGATGCTGGACGGATTGCCGTAGAATTCGGCGAAGTACGGCGCCATGGCCGTCTGCACCTCGGCGCGCACGGGCGTGGTCGCGGCATGGTCGAGATAGATGGAACGTCGTTGTGGTGTCATTTGACTTGATTTCCCCCCTCAAATTACAATACGACAAACCTCGGTTTGTGAAAGTCAGCGCAATTCCTGGCGCAGAATTGCCGACTCTCATGCGCGCAAGCAAGCCAGTCCAATCAGACGTCAGCGCCGTAACAACTTGGGCACCATGCACTTCACGTCATCACAACCGCTCGGCAACGGTCATCGAACAGAATGAAGGCAGTATGCCCATCTTCGTCAGCATGCTTGACGAAGTGTTTTTTGTCTGTCATGTATCCACTGTTTCGGACCATCTTATCTCGATATCAAACCGTCTACATTCGCAGACGCCGAGATAATTCACGTACTATTTCAGCGCATTTTGAAGGAGGCTTCACTTGGCCACATTTGCCGTTATTCTCGCCTTGATTGTCGGCTTGGTCGGCATCGGGTACGTTGTCTGGAAGATCAAAGACGTCCTGGACAAGGACCAAGGCAACGAAACCATGCGGAACATTGCCAGTGCGATTCAGGAGGGCGCTGCGGCGTTCTTGAATCGCGAGTACACCTATCTCGCCGGTTTCGTCGTCATTGTCGCCGCGGTCATTGCCATCTTCCTGGATTGGCAGACGGCGGTCTGTTTTGTCTCCGGCGCGCTGGCGTCGGCCGCAGCGGGCTACCTGGGCATGTACATCGCCGTCCGCGCCAACGTGCGCACGGCCGCGGCCGCGTCCAACAGCCTCAATGACGGGCTGCGCGTCGCCTTCGGCAGCGGCTCCATCATGGGCATGGCGGTGGTGAGCTTCAGCATCCTCGGCCTCACCATTCTGTACCTCATCTTCGACGGCAACCCGACCTACCTCACCGGGTTCGGTTTCGGCGCCAGTTCGATTGCGCTCTTCGCCCGTGTGGGCGGCGGCATCTACACCAAGGCGGCCGACGTGGGCGCTGACCTGGTCGGCAAGGTGGAAAAGGGCATTCCCGAGGACGATCCCCGCAACCCGGCCGTCATCGCCGACAACGTGGGCGACAACGTGGGCGACGTGGCCGGCATGGGCGCCGACCTGTTCGAGAGCTACAGCGGCTCCATCATCGCGGCCATGACGTTGGGTGCGGTGATGGTCGAGGGGAACCTGGCCTTCGTCGGCCTGCCGTTCCTCGTGGCCGCCGTCGGCATCATCTCGGCGCTGGTCGGTACCTTCCTGGTCAAAACCGAGGAAGGCGCCACCCAGGAACATCTGCTGGCCACGCTGCGCCGTTCCGTTTGGGGCGCATCCGGCCTGGTGCTGGTACTGACGGCGCTGGTGGTGTTCATTGCCGGCTTCACCTCCGACGTCAGCTTCCTCTACTGGGTGGTCATCCTCATCGGCCTGATCGCCGGCAACGGCATCGCCTACTTCACCGAATACTACACGTCGTACACCGAGAAACCGACCCAAAGCATCGCGCAAGCGTCCGAAACCGGCTCGGCGACGCTGATCATCCGCGGCATGGCCGTGGGTATGATGAGCACGGTGGCGCCGGTCCTGATCGTGGCCGTGGCCATTTTGCTGAGCATCACGCTGGGCATGCGTGCCGACGGCACGTTGACGGCCGGTCTCTATGCCGTGGCGCTGGCCGGCGTGGGTATGCTGAGCACCCTCGGCGTCACCTTGGCCACCGACGCCTACGGTCCCGTGGCGGACAACGCCGGCGGCATCGCCGAAATGAGCGATCTGCCCGACGAAGTGCGCGACCGCACCGATGCGCTGGACAGCCTGGGCAACACCACCGCCGCCACCGGCAAGGGCTTTGCCATCGGCTCGGCCGTGTTGACGGCGTTGGCGCTCATGGGCGCGTACACCGAAGCGGCCCACATCGAGTCGCTGAACATCCTCGATCCCACCATGCTGCCCGGCATCCTTATCGGCGCGATGTTGCCCTATCTCTTCGCGGCGCTGACCATGACCGCGGTGGGCAAGGCCGCCTACCAGATTGTGTTGGAAGTGCGCCGCCAGTTCCGCGAGATCCCGGGTCTCATGGAAGGCACCGGCAAGCCGGACTACAAGACCTGCGTGGGCATCAGCACCCAAAGCGCGCTGCGTGAGATGATCGTCCCCGGCGCGCTGGCCGTGGTCGTGCCGTTGCTGGTGGGCTTCACCCTCGGCGCGGAAGCGTTGGCCGGGATGTTGGCAGGCGCCATTGCCTCCGGCTTCCTGCTGGCCGTGATGATGGCCAATGCCGGCGGCGCCTGGGACAACGCCAAGAAATGGATCGAAACCGGCGAAATGGGCGGCAAGGGCTCCGATGCCCACAAGGCCGCCGTGGTCGGTGACACCGTGGGCGACCCGTTCAAGGACACCAGCGGCCCGTCGCTGAACATTCTCATCAAGCTGATGAGTATCGTCAGCCTGGTGTTCGCGAGCCTGTTTGGTTCGGGTATCTTCTGATGATGCGTGATGCGTGAAACGTGATTGCGTGATACGGAGATTGGGAGACTATGGAGATTTAAGAGACTGGAGAGGCACGAGCAAGCATTCGTGTACCCACCCAGTCTCTCAATCTCTCAATCTCTCAATCTCCAATCACTACATTTCACGCATCACGTTTCACGTTTTCACGCATCACACGGGAGGCCTCCTCGCCTCCCGTATCTTTTTGTCGGAGTTCCCCATGCCCAATCCCCAGTGGTTGCTGTGGGCGCGGCAGATTCAGGCCATCGCCCAGAACGGCTTGACGTACACCGAAGGCGTCTTTGACCGGGAACGCTACACGCAACTCCGTGCCCTGGCGCAGGAGATCTTGGCCACGTACACGGACATGCCGGCGGAGGCCTTGTCGGGGATTTTTGGGCGCGAAGTCGGCTATGCCACGCCCAAAATTGACGTGCGCGGCGCCGTCTTCCGGGACGGCAAGGTGCTGTTGGTGCGCGAGCGGTCCGACGGCCTGTGGACGTTGCCCGGCGGCTGGGTCGATGTGGACGATCCGCCCAGCAAGGCCGTGGAACGAGAGATCCGCGAGGAGTCCGGTTATCGCACGCGCGCGGTGAAGCTGGCGGCGGTGTGGGATCGGAACCTGCACGGCCATCCGCCCCACGCGTTTCACATCTACAAGCTCGCCTTCATCTGCGAACTGCTCGACGGCACAGCAACCCACAGCATCGAAACCGACGCGGTCGACTGGTTTGCACCGGATGCGCTGCCCCCGCTCTCGCTCACCCGCGTCATGCCGAGCCAGGTGGCGCGCCTGTTCGAGCATGCACGACAGCCCGATCTGCCGGCGGATTTCGACTAAAGCAGAAACGTCTCCTCGAGTTTGACACATTATTTCGCTTTCACTTATAATGCAAAGCGAAACGATATGCAACCGATTGCACAAACGGTTGCAAGTGACGCTCTTCACGGTACGTGTGTTCCCCAAAAATCCAGATGATGGCTCATGACCAGGCGCGGCTGCTCGTCCTGAAACGCACGGGGCAGCATGCCGACAGTCCCATAGCTGATGCACGCTGGACGCACATGCGTCACGTTTCGTTACTGTTTGCCTCGCACCATCCGCACAGGACCGCGCCGACCGATGCCGGTCGGCATGTTTCGTTCACCCTTTCCCATTCAAACAGGAGCTGACAATGCAGTCACACACACGACACAGGGTGCTCAACGCGCTCATCATCGCAGCACTGGTGCTGTCATCGCTGGGCGGAGTCATCGGCCTGCCGGCGGCTGCGCCCACGGCCACGGCCGCGGCGCTGTTCGACCACACCACCGATCCCACAGGGGTGACGTTGGTCGGCAGCTTGCAGGATGAACTGGGCTGTCCCGGCGACTGGCAGCCCGACTGCGCCGAGACCGCGCTGGCCTACGATGCGGATGACGACGTCTGGACCATCACGGCCGATCTGCCGGCAGGCAACTGGGAGTACAAGGTCGCGCTCAACGGTGGTTGGGACGAGAACTACGGCGCAGGCGCGGCCCCAGGCGGCGACAACATCGCCCTGAATCTGGCCGACGCCGCCACCGTCAAGTTCTACTACGACCACAAATCCCACTGGATCACCGACAACCGGAACAGCCGCATTGCCACCGCGCCGGGCGACTTCCAGTCAGAACTGGGCTGTCCCGGCGACTGGCTGCCGGATTGCCTGCGCTCCTGGCTCCAGGACATCGACGGTGACGGCGTCTACACCTTCGCCACGGGCGCGCTGCCCGCGGGTGACTATCAGGGCAAAGTCGCCATCAACGAAAGCTGGGACGAGAACTACGGTGCAGGCGGCGCGGCGGGCGGCGACAACATCCCCTTCAGCGCGGCCGACGGCGCAACCGTGACGTTCAGCTTCGACTCCGCCACCAACGTTCCGACCATCGTCGCGGAGAACCCGCAACCCATCGACTGGGCCACCATGGTGCAGCCGCCCGTGCGTCACCCCTTCCAGAACCAGGTGATGTACTTCGTCATGCCCGACCGCTTCGCCAATGGCGACCCGAGCAATGACACGGGCGGCATTGCCGGCGGCCGCATGAATCACGGCTTCGACCCGACGGACAAGGGCTTCTACCACGGCGGCGACCTGAGGGCTGGCCGACAAGCTGGATTATCTGGACGGCATGGGGATCACCTCCATCTGGATGACGCCCATGTTCAAGAACAACCCGGTCCAGGGGAAGGCGATCAGGCGTCCGCCGGCTACCACGGCTACTGGATCCTCGACTTCACCCAGTTCGACCCCCACTTCGGCAGCAACACCGAGCTGGAAGCGGTCATCAACGGTGCGGCGACGCGCGGGATCGATATCTTCTTCGATATCATCACCAACCACACCGCCGACATCATCGCTTACCAGGAGGGACAGTACGTCTATCGCAACAAGACCGACTACCCCTACACCGACGCCGACGGCAACGTCTTCGACGACTTGGATTACGCCAACAGCCCGGACTTCCCGGCGTTGGACGCGGAGACCAGCTTCCCCTACACGCCGGTCTTCCGCAACGCGGGCGATGAGAACCTGAAGGTGCCGGCGTGGCTCAACAATCCGATCTACTACCACAATCGGGGCGATTCAGTTCAGCGGCGAGAACTCGCTCTACGGCGATTTCTACGGGCTGGACGACCTCTTCACGGCGCACCCGGACGTGGTCGAGGGCATGATCGACATCTACAAGGACTGGATCAGCAACTACGACATCGCGGGCTTCCGCATTGACACCATGAAGCACGTGAACATCGAGTTCTGGCAGCCCTTTGCCCAGGCGCTGCTGGAGCACGCCGCGGCCGAAGGCAAGGACGACTTTTTCTTCTTCGGCGAGGTCTTCAGCGGCAACGAGGATCTGCTCAGCTATTACATGACCCAGACCGATGTGCCTGCGGTGCTTGACTTCAAGTACCAGGAGCACATCCGCGCCTACGCGTCTCAGCAGCAGAGCGCGCAGATCTTGCAGAATCTCTTCGAGGATGACGACGTCTTCATCGACGCCGACTCCAACGCCACCCTGCTGCCCCTCTTCACCGGCAACCACGACCGCGGCCGCTTCGGCTACTTCCTGGTGGCGGACAGCGGCGGCGCCATGAGCGAAGACGAGATGCTGGCCCGCTCCACGCTGGCCCACGCCATGATGTACTTTGCGCGCGGCGTGCCCGTCATCTACTACGGCGACGAGCAGGGCTTCACCGGCACCGGCGGCGACAAGGACGCGCGCCAGGACATGTTCCCCAGCCAGGTGGCCGAGTACAACGATCCGGCCATCAACAACATGATCGGCACCGACGCCACGCCGGCCGACGACAACTTCGACACGACCCACCCGCTCTACCAGGCCTTCGCCGAGTTGCGCAGATCTACCAGGCCCACGACGGCCTGCGCACGGGCGCGCAGATCCACCGCTACGCCGCCGACGGCCCGGGCATCTACGCCTTCAGCCGCATGGACCGGACGAGCAAGTTGAGTACGTGGTGGCTTTCAACAACGCCAATAGCGCGCAACAGGCCACCTTCGCCGTCTACACGCCGAACACCCAATTCACCCGGCTCTACGGCGCGGGCGTGGCCGGCACCATCACCAGCGACGGCAACAGCCAGTTGACCGTGGGTCGCCCGCCACCAGCTTCGTCATCTACCAGGCCCAGGCCGCCGGCGTGACCGCGGCCGCCGCCAATGTCCCCGGCGTGACCATCACCCAGCCCGCGAGCGGTGCGGAAGTGCCGCTGGGCGTGCAGATCATCGACGGCAACACGGTGCCCGATCGCATCGAGGTGGTGGCCGAGTTGGACGCGAGCAACGTCTACGCCGAAGTCACCTTCTCGGCCCGGGTCAGCGGCAGCGATGAGTGGACCGTCATCGGCACCGACGACAACCCGCCCTACCGCGCCTTCTACGACGCCGGCGAGCTGCCCGAGGGCGCGACCGTGGACTTCGCGGCCGCGGTCAACGACCTGAGCGGCGCGTACAACGGCGCGACCGTCACCGGGATCAAGCCGGTGGCCGGCGGCGGTGAAGTCCCCGGCTCCCAGTACGACTACGCGGTGATTCACTACCTGCGCAGCGACGGCGACTACGGCGACCACACCACCGGCGACTACAACGACTACTGGGGCCTGCACCTCTGGGGCGACGCCATCGACGCCACCGAGGGCACCGACTGGACGTCACCGAAACCCTTCCTGGGCGAGACCGACTACGGCCGCTTCGCCTGGATCAAGTTGCAGGACTCGTCCAAGGACGTGAACTTCATCGTCCACCGGGGCGACACCAAGGACGGCACCGAGGCCGACCGCAGCTTCAACCCGGGCAGCGACGGTCCGGAGATCTGGCTCAAGCAGGGCGACGGCGCGTTCTACACGTCACAAGCCGCGGCCCAGGGCTACGTCACCATCCACTATCAGCGCGACGACGGCACGTACGACGGCTGGGGTCTGCACCTCTGGGGCGACGCCATCGACGACGGCGTGGGCACCGATTGGGGCAGCCCGCGCCCCTTCGACGGCATCGACGACTTCGGTGCCTACTGGAACGTGCCCATCAAGAACGCCAATGCGCCGGTCAACTTCATCATCCACCAGGGTGACGACAAGGATCCCGGCCCCGACCAGAGCATGGTTCCGGCCGACGGCGCGCACGCGTTCATCGTCTCCGGCGACGAGACCATCTACAAGCAGCAGGGCGATGCCGAGAACTTCGTCATCATCCACTACCGCCGCGACGCGGGCGACTACGGCGACTACACCAGCGCGGACTTCAACGACTTCTGGGGCATGCACACCTGGAACGCCGCGGAGGATCCGGGTTGGACCACGCCGCGCAAGCCCGCCGGTGAGGACCTGTTCGGCGTCTACTTCAAGGTGCCGCTGACCGATAAGACCGTGGAGATGGGCTACATCCTCCACCGGGGCGACGCCAAGGATCCCGGCCCCGACCAGTTCCTGGACTTCGGCAAATGGGGCTTCCAGGTCTGGCAGCTCGAGGGTGCTGACCCCGAAAGTCCGTACATTCTGCCCATTCTCAAGGGCGGCGCGCAGCCCGGCGGCGATCTGGGCAAGTCCCAGGCCCACTGGGTTGATGCCGACACCATCGCCCGGGATGTGGAATACAAACCTGGCCTACACCTACCTGCTCCACTACGCGGCCAACGGCGGCATCACGCTGGCGGACGGCGCGGGTGACCGGCGCGGACGGCAGCGTCACGTTGACCTACGACGCGGCCGGCCTGAGCGAGGCGGTCAAAGCCAAGTTCCCGCAGTTGGCCGAGTTTGCAGCCTTCAAACTGCCCGCCGACTTCGACGCCGCGACCGCGCTCAAGGGCCAGATCGTCGTATCCGTCGAGACCGGCGCGGTCAACGCGGCCGCGGCCGACTTCGCCGCCGACGCCACCGGCGTGCAGATCCCCGGCGTGCTGGACGCGCTCTTCACCTACACAGGTGACCTGGGCGTGGTCTGGGCCGGCGACGTGCCCACCATCCGCCTGTGGGCGCCCACGGCCAAGTCGGTGAAGCTGCACATCTTCGACACGGCCACGTCCACCCCCGCGGCCCAGATCGTCGACATGACCGCGGGCGAAAGCGGCACGTGGAGCGCGACCGGCGACGCGGCGTGGAACGGCAAGTACTACCTGTTCGAGGTGGAGGTCTACGTGCCGAGCACGGGCCAGGTGGAGAACAACATCGTCACCGACCCGTACGCGGTCAGCCTCTCCATGAACAGCACGCGCAGCCAGATCATCAACCTGGACGACCCGGCGCTCATGCCGCCCGGCTGGACCAGCTTGCAGAAACCGCCGCTGGCCGCGCCCGAAGACATCACGCTCTACGAGCTGCACGTGCGTGACTTCAGCGCCCGGGACGCCACCGTGCCCGACGACGTGAAGGGCACCTTCAAGGCCTTCACCCTGCCGGAGAGCGACGGCGTCAAGCACTTGCAGGCGCTGGCCGACGCGGGCCTGACCCACGTCCACCTGCTGCCCAGCTTCGACATCGCCACCATCAACGAGGACAAGTCCGCGTGGCTGTCGCCGAACATCCCGGCCGGCGCCGCGCCCGACGGCACCGCCCAGCGCGACGCGGTCAACGCGGTGCGCGACGAGGACGGTTTCAACTGGGGCTATGACCCCTTCCACTACACCGTGCCCGAAGGCAGCTACAGCACGGATCCCAATGGCACGGCGCGTATCCTCGAGTTCCGCGAGATGGTGCAGGCGCTCAACGCCATGGGTCTGCGCGTGGTCATGGACGTGGTCTACAACCACACCAACGCCAGCGGCCAGGGCGAGAAGTCGGTGCTGGACAAGATCGTGCCCGGCTACTACCACCGTCTCAACGCGGACGGCGCGGTGGAGACCAGCACCTGCTGCCAGAACACGGCCACCGAGCACGCCATGATGGAGAAGCTCATGGTCGATTCGCTCAAGGTGTGGGCGTCGGCCTACAAAGTGGACGGCTTCCGCTTCGACCTCATGGGCCACCACATGGTGAGCAACATGGAGGCCGTGCAGAGCGCGCTGGCGGCCATCGACCCGACCATCTACATCTACGGCGAGGGCTGGAACTTCGGCGAAGTGGCCGACGGGGCCCGCGGCGAGAACGCGACCCAGTTGAACCTGGCCGGCACCGGCATCGGCACCTTCAACGACCGGCTGCGCGACGCGGTGCGCGGCGGCGGCCCGTTCGACGAAGGTGCGGCCATCGTGACGAACCAGGGCTTCATCTCCGGCATCTACTACGCGCCCAATGGCAGTAACTCGGGTAGCGACGCGGAGAAGGCGGAGATGCTGCTGAGCGCGGACCAGATTCGCGTCGGGCTGGCCGGTAACCTGGCCGACTACGAGTTCGTGGACCGCAACGGCAACACGGTCAAGGGGTCGGAGGTGGACTACAACGGCGCGCCCGCGGGCTACACCGAAGATCCCCAGGAGCACATCGTCTACGTGTCGGCCCACGACAACGAGACGCTGTGGGACATCACCCAGTTCAAGCTGGCGGCGGACACGTCACTGGCCGACCGGGTGCGCGTCCAGAACCTGGGCATGGACTTCACGCTGCTGGCCCAGGGCGTGCCCTTCCTCCATGCCGGCGTGGACGTGCTGCGCTCCAAGTCGTTGGACCGGGACAGCTACAACTCGGGCGATTGGTTCAACTACCTGGACTGGACCTACCAGACCAACAACTGGGGCGTGGGTCTGCCGCCGGTCTCCAACGCTGAGGAGGCCACGCTCAAGGCGCTGTTGAGCGACGCCGGACTGGCCCCCGGCTCGACCGAGATCCAAGCGGCCAATGCTCACGCCCGCGAAATGCTGGCCATCCGCGAGAGCTCGCCGCTCTTCCGCCTGCGCAGCGCCGACGAGGTGCAGGCCCGGCTCAAGTTCCACAACACCGGGCCGAACCAGGCGCCCGGCGTCATCGTCATGAGCATCTCCGACGAAGTGGCGGGCCTGGACGACATCGACCCCGAGCACGAGTTGATCGTGGTGGTCTTCAACGCCAACGACGAGGCCCAGAGCGTCACCGTGCCCGAGTTCGGCTACAAGCCCATCCAACTGCATCCCAACCAGGTGCAGAGCAGCGATGCGGTGGTGCGCACAGCCTCCGTGGAGATGGCGGGCGCAACCTTCACCGTGCCGGCGCGGACGACGGCGGTCTTCGTGCAGTTGACCACGCCCACCGCGCTGGACGGGACGGCCGCGCCGG
>JAWKOK010000112.1:0-11470 GCA_041391205.1 Caldilineaceae bacterium | reverse complement strand
ATAACAGGTGTGGAATTCTCGGTTTTCAAGTCACGAGAAGTTTGTTCGAGGAGTGGGCAGCGTGCAGCTCAAAATGCCACAGAAATACGCCAACTGGATAGGCTATCGGTAAACACTCAGGTCGCGTTGACACCTGGGTGTTTTTTGTTTACAAACCTTGGATCGAATCAGACCATTTGTCACGATCAGAAAGGACAAACCGATCATGGATTCAGCAGCGAGCAGAATCACCAAGGCCAAGCAGTATGCAGCAGAGCGCGATACCCGCGTGACCGTACACACGTTCGACGTCGAGCTTGCGGGCGAAAATGCCACACACTTCGTCAGCTACAAAAACGGCGACTGGACCTGCGACTGCGAGGAGTTCCAACTTCGTGGCGTCTGCTCCCACGTCATGGCTATGGAAGAAATCCTGGGTGATTCTGTTGAGCCTGCCATGTATGCGACGGCAGCCCAGAACTGACATCGCCGCATAACCGCATATCAACCTCTAAAAAGGGCCGCGTCTGCGTGGCCCTTTTTTCATTGGGAAGACCGGACGACTTTGGATTTCAACGGGCAATATCTTTCCGTTCACTGCACCGTATGATATTCTACCCGATGGCGTCCACGGTGGACGGAGGATATGATTTGAACCGATACGTACAGCTGGCCATCGGGCTGGCAATCAGTTTCTTCTTTATTTATCTGGCACTGCCGGGCCTGCATGTGGCTGAGGTGACCGCGGCGCTGCGCACCGCCAATTACTGGTGGATTTTGCCCGGCGTGGCGGTCTTCTTTGTGGGGCTCTGGTTTCGCACGTGGCGCTGGCACTACATGCTGCAACACATCAAACCGGTGCCCGTGCCGCGGCTCTTCCCGCTGGTCTGCATCGGCTACTTCGGCAACAACATCTATCCGTTCCGCGCCGGCGAGTTCATCCGGTCGTACGTGCTGAAGCGCCAGGAAGACATTTCGTTCACATCCAGCATCACCACATCGCTCATCGAACGTATCTTTGACGGGCTGGTGATGCTGCTCTTTGTCTTCATTGCGCTGCCCTTTGCGCCGAGCATCCCGCTCTTGTACCGGCGCATCGTCGCCGTGTTGACGCTGCTGCTCTTTGCGGCCACGGCCGTCTTCATGTGGATGGCGGCGCGCCCGGCCCGGGTTGAGCGTTTCTACGCCTGGTTTGCCGACCGCCTGCTGCCGGCCCGCTTCCGGCCCAAAGTGGACATGCTCTACGCGCGCTTCATGGACGGCATCGAGAGCCTGAGCAGCGGCCGCGCCGTGCTGATGATCTTCGGCACCAGCGTGATCATCTGGTTGCTGGAGACGGTCAAGTACTGGTTTGTCATGCATGCGTTCGATTTCAGCGTCTCGTTCCTGGTGCTCATGCTCATGAACGGGCTGGTCAACCTGGCGACGACGCTGCCCTCGGCCCCCGGCTACATCGGCACGTTCGACACGCCGGGCATCGAGACGTTGGCCGCGTTCGGCGTCAACCGCAACATTGCCGCCAGCTATACCTTCACGCTGCATTTGGCGCTGTGGCTGCCGGTGACGCTGCTGGGTGGCTATTTCTTCTGGCGCCATCAACTGCACTGGGACGACTTCCAGCGCGCGCAGGCGGCGGTGGCCGAGGCCGAAGGAACAGACGCAACTGATCCGATATATAGAGTTGAGACCCGCACGCCAGACACGACACCAACCGGCATCAACCCCAACGATTGAGGCATGCATCCAGGCTCATCAACAACAGGGAGCGGCTGCTGCGCCGGGCATGGCCGCCATGCGGAATTTGGATTGGTCAAATAGAGGAGTCAAACCGATGAAAACCATTGCTGTGGCCGGCACCGGCTATGTCGGCCTGTCGACCGGCACCTGTTTTGCGGACATGGGCAACAAGGTCACCTGCATCGACATCAACGAAGAGAAGATCGCCATGTTGCTGCGGGGCGAGGTGCCCATTTACGAACCCGGCCTGAGCGAGCTGATCACGCGCAACGTCAAGGCCGGGCGGCTCAACTTCACCACCAGCTACGAAGAGGCGCTGGAAGACGCGGAGTTCATCTTCATCTGCGTGGGCACGCCCAGCGGTGTGGACGGCGAGGCCGACCTCCAGTACGTGCGCATGGCCGCGGAGTCGGTGGCCAATGTCATGAAATCGCCGCTGATCATCATCAACAAAAGCACCGTTCCCGTAGGCACGGGCGACTGGGTGGCGGACATCGTCAACCGCAGCCGCACCGAGCCGGTGGAGTTCGCGGTGGTCAGCTGCCCCGAGTTCACGCGCGAGGGCTCGGCCATCTACGACTTCATGAACCCGGACCGGGTGGTGGTGGGCAGCCACAACCAGGAGGCGGCGGAGAAGGTCGCGCAGCTCCATCTGCCCCTGCGCACCCGCATCGTCATGACGGACCTGCGCACGGCGGAGATGATCAAGTACGCCAGCAATGCGTTCCTCGCCACCAAGATCAGCTTCATCAACGAGATTGCTGCCATCTGCGAGCGGCTGGGCGCTGATGTGGAGGAGGTCGCGTTGGGCATGGGCTACGACAAACGCATCGGCCCCCACTTCCTCAGCGCGGGGCTGGGCTACGGCGGCAGCTGCTTCCCCAAGGACGTCAAGGCACTGGAGCACATGGCGCTGGTCCACGGCTCCCACCCGTCGCTGCTGCGCGCGGTGATGGACATCAACCGGGACGCGCGACGGTGGGCCATCCTCAACCTGCGCGACATGCTCGACGGCACGCTGGATCAGAAGCGCATCGGCATCCTGGGGCTGGCCTTCAAGCCCAACACCGACGACATCCGCGAGTCGCCCGCACTGGACATCGCGCGCATGTTGCAGAACGAAGGCTCCGTCGTCCGTGCCTACGATCCGGTGGCCATGGCCAATGCCGCGCAACAGAACCCGCAACTGGGCCTGGTGGAAGATCCCTACGAGCTGGCCGACGGCGCCGACGCCCTCCTGGTCTGCACGGACTGGAACGAGTTCAAGCAACTGGATCTGAACCGGGTGCGCGACGCCATGCGCACGCCCATCTTTGCTGACGGCCGCAATCTCTACAATCCCGACACCATGCTGACCCTGGGATTCCAGTATCGCAGTGTGGGTAAAGGGGCAACCTTCCACGTCAACGGATTCTGATGCATGCGACTGACAAACCCTTGAGTTTGGCTCTTTGCGGCAGAGGGTAGAAAGAAGGGCGCACCTGTTGTAAGGTGTTTGTAGAAAGCAACCACCAGACGATAAGGAGCGCCCCAAATGAACGATAGCAGAAAGTCAGGAGAAAAGCCAGGGCTGTTTGCCGAGTTGATGAGCTTGCTGGAACAATGTGAGCCGGCGTTTGGTCAGAAGCGGGTCTTCAATCGTGTACTAGCGTTAGTGATGGCAGAGATATTTGCCTTTGGACGCCATACAGTGACGCAACTGCTGCTGACGCTGGGTCTGACCGACGAGGACTGGAGCGCCTGGTATCGGATATTCAGCAAGAGGCGATTTGACGAGGAAGCCGTCAGCGCAATCCTGCTGCAGGAGATGATAGCGGAAGTGGCGGAGGAAGAACCGTTTGTGGTGGGTGAGGATGGTTTTCCTGTGCCCCGCTGCAGTCTGCAGATGCCAGGGAGCGGTTGGATGCAAGGGTTGAGGACGGCCAAGTTCAAGCCAGGCATCCAACGCGGACAACGGTTTGTGGAAGGGTCTTGGCTACCCCGGATGGAGAATGGGTATAGCCGAGCCATCCCGATCCGCTGTCTGTCAGCCTTCACGACCAAGTCGGTTGTCAGCGAGGACGGTCCCCGCACCGAAGTAGAGGCAGCCTTGAGCATTCTGCATTGGACCCGAGCGCAACTGGATGAGGCCGGGCGCAGTGAACAGACGCTGATGACCTTGAATGACGGCAGTTACGACACGTTGCAGTTCTGGCCAGGACTGCCGGCGCGCACGGTCGGTGTGGTGCGCACGGCTCGCAATCGCTGTCTTTACGAGTTGCCGGCAGAGGACGCCCATGGCAATCGTAAATATGGGGAGAAAGCGCCGGCGCCACACACCTGGCTGCGAAAACGCAAAGGGTTCCAGTGCCAGGATGTCAAGGTGCGGGGGCGCCTTCGCCCCATGCGCTATCGGGTCGAAGGCCCCTATGTGCGCGATGGATTGCCTGACATCCCGCTCTTCCTGATCGTGATTGGCGGTGGCAGACGGCCAACCGGCTCTAGACGCAAGAACTACAAGCCCTGCTTCTTCCTCGTCTCTGCGCTCCTGATTGATGGCGAATGGTCGCTCCCATTGCCTATCGCCGAACTGCTGGCTTGGTTGTGGCAACGGTGGGAGCTAGAAGTGGCACATCGTCAGATGAAGAGCGGACTGGGCCTGGGTGAAAAACAGTGTTGGAATGCGCAAGCAACCGTGGCCTCTGTGCAATGGTCCGTCTGGCTCTATGCGTTGATGATGTTGGCAGGCTACCGCCATTGGGGCAATGACCCTGGGACCAAACCGCCTGGACTTTGGCGTGGTGCACCGCAGCGCTGGTCCTTCAACGTGCTTTGGCAGGCCCTCCGCTCTGAAATGTGGCAACAGCCCCATTTTCGGGCCACTTGGACCTGGTCCCGCGACAACTGGTCTATAAATGAGCCGTTGTGGGACAACCTTTTCAACTCGGTCTTGGCTTCAGCCAGGTATTGAAGCCAGGCTCTAGCTTCAATACCTGGCAAAAAGCCAAACTCAAGTGTGCGAGTCGGCGGCTCCGCATTGTGCAAAACCGCGCATTGACAAGCAGCCCGATGCACTTTATAGTAGTGCCATACTGTTCTAGTGCACTAGTACAGTGCGCCGAGATTTACGAGGACAGTGTACTACCGACCTGGCGGGACGACTCCGCCACCCAGCCGCGCAGCCGACAACAGACGCCGATCTATGACGATTCAGATCAATCGGGAGATCTCGATCCCCATCTATACCCAGATCGTGGGGCAGATTCAGTTTGACATCGTCAGCGGGCGCCTGCCGTCGGGCACGCAACTGCCGTCCATTCGCGAACTCGCACAGGAACTGGCCGTCGCGCCCATGACTATCACCCAAGCGTACCAGGAGTTGCGCCAACTGGGTTTGATCGAAATGCGCCACGGCTCGGGCACCTTCGTGGCCGACTTCGGCGTGGCGCGGGTGGAAAGCGTGACGCCCAACCGCCAACTACAACTGCGGCGGATCGTGCAGCGGGCCATCGGCGAAGCGCGTCAGCAGGGTTTTGCCGAAGACGAGATCAAGCAAGCGTTCCTGTCGCTGCTGCCCGCGGCCGACGGGTTGCTGGCCAGCCGGCGCTTCATCCTCCTGGGCCTGTTCGCGTCGGCGCTGCACGTCTACGCCGACGACATCGAACGCAACCTGGCCGCGGACCGCGTCACGGTCGACGCCATCACCTTTGACGAGTTGGCCGCGCGCCCCGATCTCTACCAGCCGCAACTGGATCACGCGGACGCGCTGCTCGTCCCGCTGCACCAGATCCAGACGGTGCGCCGCCTCATTCGCACCAAGCAACTGGCGTGGTCGGGGGCGGTGCTGGGACTCAGCTTTGTACTCCGTCCGGCGGCGCGCGAGGCAATCGCCGCCCTGCCGCCGGATGCCGTCATCGGGGTCGTCTCCCGCTTTCCCGAGTTTGTGAACACCATGCTCCAGGGAATTCGTGCCATTCATCCCTTGGAACGGGAGCCGGTCATCTGCCTGTCCGAGGACCGCACCGGGCTGGAAACGCTGGTGCAGAAGGTCCAGGCCATCGTCTTTGCCACGGGGGCCGAACCGGCGGTGAGGGAGCTGCTCACCGCCATGCCGGCGGTCGCGTCGCTGCCGTTGATCGAATATCTGCACACGCCGGACGCCACGACCTATGCGCGCATCCGGCAGTGGTTGACCGTGGGTGGACCTGTGGCGCCGTCGGTGCCGAAGGTCGCTGAGATGACTGCGTAGAGCGCAGCCGCCCGCATTCCGTCACATTGTTGTCGTTCCAGTTGCCACACCGTCGTGTGCAACTGTTGCTCTTCGTCCGTTGTCAAGTTTCCTCTATCCGTGCATTAGTTAAGTTGCCAGACAAGGAGAGATTGCATGTACGACTCACGTTATGGTCCCAAGACTCGCTGGTCCCGGCTGGGGCTGCTGCTCAGCCTGGTGCTCGTGTTCGGGCTGCTGCTCCAAGCGTGCGCCTCACCTGCGCCCGCGCCGGCCGACACCGGCAGCGAAGCTGCCGAAGCGCCTGCCGCCGCCGCAGAAGAAGCGGCGGCTCCCGAAGCAGCCGCGGAAGCCGGCACCAGCGGCGGCACGCTCCGCTTCGGGCGTTACGCGGACTCGCTCTTCCTGGACCCGGTGCTCAACGACGCCAACCTGGACATCTGGGTGCTCAACAGTCTCTACGACACCCTCTTCCAGTCCACGCTGGACGGCACCGGCATTGAACCCATGCTGGCCGAGGGCTACGAGGTCTCCGAAGACGGCCTGACCTTCACAGCCACGCTGCGCCCGGACACCATGTTCGCCGACGGTTCGCCCATCACGCCCGACGACGTCAAGTGGTCGCTGGACCGCGCCCGCAATCCCGAGAACGGCATCTGGAGCTTCTCGCTGGAGGCGGTGGACTCGGTCGAAGTGCAGGGTGACAACCAGATCGTCATCAACCTGTCCCGCCCGGACCCGGCGCTGCCCGCGGCGCTGGCCATGTTCAACTCGGCCGTGATGCCCCAGCAGCTCTTCGAAGCCATGCCCGGCGAGACCGACGAGGAGAAGGCCCAGGCCTTTGCCGAGAAGCCCATCGGCTCCGGCCCGTTCATGCTCACTGAGTGGGAACGGGGCAACTACATGGTCATGGAACGCAACCCGTACTACTGGCAGACCGATGACAACGGCGTGCAACTGCCCTATCTGGACGCGGTCCGCTACGAGATCATCCCCGAGGACGCGACCCGCATCCTCAAGCTCCAGGGCGGCGAAATCGACGCGGCCGAGTTCATTCCGCTGAGCCGTGTGGCCGAACTGGACGCCGATCCCAACATCAACATGGAGCTCTTCCCGTCCACCAAGGTCAACGACATCCTGATGAATAACCGGGAAACGCTGCCGGACGGCACGGAGAACCCGCTCTCCAGCCAGCAGGTGCGCCAGGCGCTCAACTATGCCACCGACAAGGACGCGCTGATCCAGGTCGTCACCTTCGGCACGGGCAAGCCCATGGGCTCCTACATGTCCTCGACCACGCCGCTCTTCGCCCAGCAGGAGATGTATCCGTTCGATCTGGAGAAGGCCAAGGCGCTCATGGAAGAGGCCGGCTATCCCGACGGCTTTGACGTCTCGATCCTTGCCATCGCCGGCAACGCCGACGACGCTGCGCTGACGACCGCGCTGCAGCAGATGTGGTCCGAGATCGGCGTGAACCTGGTCATCGAGCCGGTGGATTCTGCCACCCGCACCGAGCGCTATCGCAACAACGACTTCCAGATGCGCACGGCCGCGTGGACCAACGACATCAACGACCCGAGCCAGATCACGTCGTACTTCGCCATCTATGAGGTGGTCGAGTCGCTGCACACCGGTTTCCAGAATGCGGAGTTGGAGGATCTCTTCCAGCAGAGCCAGGCGGAGTTGGACCCGGCCGCCCGCGCCGACCAGTACGCCCGCATCCAGGAGATCTACGTGGACGCCGCCCCCATCGTCTTCCTGTACGAGACGCCCTATCCGGTGGCGCTGCGCAGCAACGTTGAAGGCTTCTACCAGATTCCGCTGGGCCAGAACCTCTTCGTGCGTGCATCCATCGCCGAGTAACGTCTGAATCGTCGCGAATTAGGGTGTTCCAAGACAATAGATTCTCGTAGGGGCGTCCCCTTGCGGGCGCCCGCAAGGGGACGCCCCTACGAGATCGGGGATGTATTCCTTTGGCAGAGCCTCAAGCCCTTGCTGTTGAATCGTGACCGTTGACCGGAGGAGCGAGTGAACCGCTGGAACTACGCGCTGGTTCGTCTGCTGCAGGCGATTCCGACTTTCTTTATCATCATGTTCCTGGTCTTCATGCTGGTGCGGCTGCTGCCGGGCGATCCGGCCAGCGCCATCCTGGGCGACCGCGCCACCGAAGAAGCCGTGGCCCGCATCAACGCACAGATGGGGCTGGACAGGCCGCTGCCCGTGCAGTTCGGCTACTTCGTGCGCAACTTCTTCCAGGGGGAGTTGGGCGATTCCATCAGCTACAAGATCCCCGTGTCGCAGCTCATCTGGCAGCGGCTGCCCGTCACCATCTTCCTGACGCTCTACGCAGGCGTGGTGGCCGTGATCATCTCGGTGCCGCTGGCCTTTGTGGCCGCGGTGCGGCAAGGCTCGCTCGTCGACAACACCATCCGCGCCGTCTTTCAGGTGGGCCTCTCGCTACCGGTCTTCTACGTGGGCTTGCTCCTGCTGACGGTGCTGGGCGCCAAACTCAACCTCTTCCCCATCGGCGGCTACGGTGACACGGTCGGCCAGCACTTCTACCATCTGTTCCTGCCTGCGCTCTCACTGGGCTTTGGGCTGGCCGCCATTCTCATGCGCAACCTGCGCGCCGCCATCGTCGAAGTGCTCACCGCCGAGTACGTCGACTTCGCCCGGGCCAAGGGACTGCGCAGCCGCATCATCATGTCCAAGCACGTGCTGCGCAACGCCATGATCTCCACGGTCACCTTGCTGGGGTTGAACATCGGCGCGCTCTTCGGCGGCGCGGTCATCACCGAATCGGTCTTCGCCATTCCCGGTGTGGGCCGCCTCATGGTGGATGCCATCTACGGCCGCGACTATGCCGTGGTCCAGGCGTTGGCGCTGACCTTCGCCATCCTGGTCTTCATCGTCTTCCTGGTGACCGACCTGGTCTACGCCCAACTCGATCCGCGCGTGGAGATGGCATGATGATTCAGCTCACGCACAACGCACGCTCCATGGGAGGCGCACAGTGACCGCTGCCACCGCCTCCGCCGTCATCAAGCCGCGCGCCCGCAGCCGCTACCGGCCCAACCGCACCCTGATCGCGGGGCTGGCATTGCTGGCGCTCCTGCTCTTCCTGGCCTTCTTTCCCGGCCTGGTCGCACCCTACAGTCCCACCGACTTCGACTACCAGGCCATCCTCCAGCCGCCGAGCATGCAGCATCCCTTCGGCACCGACAACTTCGGGCGAGACATCTTCTCCCGCGTCGTCTGGGCCGCGCGGGTCGACATGCAGATCGCGCTCTTCACCACGCTAGTGCCCTTCATCGTGGGCAGCATCGTCGGGGCCGTCGCCGGCTACTACGGCAAGTGGTTCGACAGCCTCTTCGGCATCGTCGTCAACATCGTCATCGTCTTCCCGTTTCTCGTGCTCGTCATCGCCATCGTCGCCTTCCTCGGCCCCGGCTTGACCAACATGTACATCGCGGTCAGCATGGTGGGCTGGGTGGCCTACGGACGGCTGGTGCGCGGCGAAATGCTGGTGCAGAAGCAGGCCGAGTACGCGCTCTCCGCCCGGGTTATGGGCTACACGCCGGCGCGCATCATCGGCCGCCACCTGCTGCCCAACGTCATCGCCCCAGCCATCGTCTTCTGGATGACCGACATGTCCCTGGGCATTCTCCTGGGCGCGAGCCTGGGCTACCTGGGCCTGGGCGCGCAGCCGCCCACCGCCGAATGGGGCGTCATGGTGGCCGACGGCAAGAACTTCATGACCACCGCGCCCTGGATCTCCACCTTCCCCGCCATCGCCTTGACCATCGCCGGGTTGACCTTCAGCCTCATCGGCGACGGCCTGGCCGAACTGCTGAGACCACGCCGATGAAGCACATAGCCACACCCGCAGCCAACGGGAACCCGCAGCCGATTCTGGCCGTGCGCGATCTGCGCACCACGTTTCACACGCCGCGCGGTCTCCTGCCCGCAGTGGACGGCGTCACCTTTGACCTCTTCCCCGGCGAGGTCCTCGGCCTGGTCGGCGAAAGCGGCTCGGGCAAGAGCGTCACCTTGCGCTCCATCGTGCGCCTCATCCGCCCGCCCGGCGTGGTGGAAGGCAGCGTCCGCTGGCAGGACCGAGACCTGATGGCGCTCAACGACGACGAACTGCGCGACGTGCGCGGCGGCGAGATCAGCATGATCTTCCAGGAGCCCATCAGCGCGCTCAATCCGGTGCTGCCGGTGGGCGAGCAAATTCGCGAGACCCTGCGCGAACACACCGCCCTGGACCGGCGCGAGCTGGATCGCCGCGCCGTGGAGTTGCTGGAACTGGTGGGTATCCCCGCGGCCGAACAACGGGTCAACAGCTATCCCCACCAGTTCTCGGGCGGCATGCGCCAGCGCGCCATGATCGCCATCGCCCTGGCCTCCAACCCGCAACTGCTCCTGGCCGACGAGCCGACCACCGCGCTGGACGTGACCATCCAGGACCAGATCCTCAAGCTCATCCTGCGTCTCAAGGAGCAGCTGGGCATGAGCGTCATCCTCGTCACCCATGACCTGGGCGTAGTGGCACAGACGTGCGACCGGGTGGCCGTGATGTACGCCGGGCGCATCGTGGAGGTGGCGTCGGTGAGCGACCTCTTCCGCCAGCCGCGCCACGCCTACACGCTGGGGCTGCTCAACTCGGTGCCCACGGGCGGGGCCAATCGCCAGCCCCTGCTGCCCGTCCCCGGTGCACCGCCGGATCTCACCGCGCTGCCGCCGGGCTGTCCCTTCGCGCCCCGGTGCAGCTACGTGACCGACGCCTGCCGCGCCGAACGTCCACCCCTGGTGCCGGTGGGCGCCAACCGCCTGTCCGCCTGCATTCACCACGATCTGCTGGCCCATCCCCGTGAGGTGACGCCGTGACGCTGCCCCAGTCCACCCACGTTCATCACTACGACGAGCACCCGGTGCTGCTCAACGTCGACGACCTGCACAAGTCGTTTCCGGTGGCGCGTTCGCCCATCGACTGGCTGCGCCGGCGGCCGCAACGTGCGGTGCGCGCCCTCAACGGTGTCTCGCTGGCGGTGCGCACCGGCGAAACGCTGGGCATCGTCGGCGAGTCGGGCTGCGGCAAATCGACGCTGGCCCGCTGCATCGTGCGCCTCTATGACGCCAACGCCGGGAGCATCACCTTCAACGGCACCGACGTCTCCAACCTGAGCGGCAGCCGGCTGCGCGCCTACAACCGCCGCGTGCAGATGGTCTTCCAAGATCCGTTCAACTCGCTCAACCCGCGCATGAGTGTGGGCCAGACCCTGCGCGAGGCGGTCATCGTCCACAAGCTGCGTCCGGCCGCCCAAGCCGACGCGCGCGTGGCCGAACTGCTCGATCTGGTCGGCCTGCCCCAGGACGCGGCCGGGCGTCTGCCCCATGAGTTCTCCGGCGGCCAACGCCAGCGTGTGGCCATTGCCCGTTGCCTCGCGCTGGAGCCGGACGTGCTGGTGGCCGACGAGTTGGTCTCGGCGCTGGATGTCTCGGTCCAGGCGCAGATCATCAACCTGCTGCTGGAACTCCAGGAGC
>JAWKOK010000111.1:0-11871 GCA_041391205.1 Caldilineaceae bacterium | reverse complement strand
GGCGCGCGTCATCACGTTGAGACCACAGACCAGGCCGGGCAGATAGATCAGGTCGTCGGGCGCCACGGACCACTGGTTGCGCGCGGCCAGGCGCGCACAGATGGCGTCACGCAGGCCGGGGACATCGTTGCTGTAGCCGAAGACACCCTCTTCCACCCGCGCCCGCAGCGCGTCCACGATGGGTTGGGGCGAGCGGAAGTCCATGTCCGCCACCCACATGGGCAACACATCCTCATCAAAGTAGGTCCACTTGGCGCTGTCACTGGCGCGGCGATCGACAACCTGGTCAAAATCGAAATTCATCGTTGGCATCCTCTGGTTGATTGGCGTTGGGCATTCAGGAATCAGGCGTCGGCGCTATCGGCCAGTTGTTCCTGGAGCGAGAGAGGGTCGTCCTGGCGATACTCGGGGTTGTCCATGTCGTTGTAGACGAGGAAGCGTTTGGTCTGCGGCAGGGCGCGGAAGGCCGCCCGCGCCAGGGCCGTGGTGGAAATCGGCGACGTCACAAAGAACAGCGCGGCCAAGAAGGCCATCAGCCAGAACGACGAGCCGCCGTAGAAGATGCCCGCGGCCACGAGGATCGACGTGATGCCCACGGTGGACGCCTTGCCCACCGCGTGCATGCTGGCGTGCACACCGGGCAAGCGCAAAATGCCAATCGCGCTCACCAGCATGAACAGCGTGCCAATGGTCGCAATGATAAAGATCAGCCATTCAACGGTCGTCATTCTGCCTCTGCCTCACTGTCGTTCGGTGCAAATCTGTTCACGGAAATCCGGCTTGGCGGCCTCGGATAGCTGCCCGACGGAACTTGTCGCCCGCATTTACTCATCAATGCCGTTGGCCCGCCCGTACACCTTCAAGGCGAAGGCCAACACCTCGCTCAGACGGAGATCGTTCACAACCCGCCCGTCCTCATCGGTCACGGCCAGGTCCTCCAAATCATAGCGGGACATGGTGTCCAGCGCCTGCGCCAGCGTGTCGGTCAGCTTCACGGACATCTGCCGGCTTTCGGCCGCGGCCAGATCGGAAATCTGTTGCGCCTTCAACAGGCGACGCACCCGGTGGACCGGCAGCGGCAGCGACCCCGGCGACAGGTTGAACTGCACCCGCTTCCAGTCCAGCAGATCCGAGTTGTTGACCACGCCGGTCAAACGATTCCGGTCGTCAACCAGGAAGATGCCGTGCTGCCCTTCGTTGGAAGAAAAGCGCCCACCGCCTCCACGATCGGCATCTGCCGCGAGACCATCAATGCCTTCATGGTCGAAATTTTGCTCACAACCGCCACCGGCGTGTTCTTCATCACCGCTCGTCCTTCATTCTTCAATCGTGTCCGATGATGCACGGGTTGGAAACCCGACGCTGAAAGAGAAGTGCCCTCAGGCACTGGTGCTGGCGTCGCTGAGGCGACCTTCCGTTGTCGGCATCGGTTTCCAACCGTGGAAATCGGCACATGTCAACGAAACTTACTCCGCCGCGGACAACTCAGCCGCACCCGAACTTGCCGGTGGGTGCGCGAGCCCGACCGCCTGCAAAACCGGCAACACGAACAGGATGCCCCGATTCGGCGCGTTCAGGTCACCGGTGATGGTCTGGGTGACCTCGATGAGCCGGTCGACCATTTCGTCGCTCTCCACCAGCGTAAAGATGGTGCGATGTTGCTCTTCCTGATGTTGCAGCAACCAGGCCAGGCTCGGCATCAGTGGGCGTCGTCGCGCATGGCCATCCGGCTGCGCACGCGCCCCATGCCGGTACTCTCCAAGATCGTAATTCCCGATACACCGGCCTCTTCCCACGCTTCAAGGACCGCCGCGCTCTTGTCCAGACCGTCGAGCACCAATACGACCATGCGAATCATTGCGGACCTCCTTCATCGGAATGTCCAGCTTCGGCCCGGTCGGCCACCCAGGCGCCGGTCTAGGCCGCCGCTGGGCTCGCCCTGGCGGCCGTTTCACCGGCATAGGCGGCGCTAACATGGGCGGCGTGACCAGCGTGGCCACAATCACCATGAAGACGGTGATGGAAAAGTCGTCCTGGGTCATCAGCCCCTGCCCCGCGGCAAAGGCGGCCACAATCAGCCCGACCTCGCCGCGTGAGACCATGCCGATGCCCAGACGCAGTGCGTTCTTGCGACTGAAGCCACTCAACAGGCCGCCCACGCCGCAGCCCACAATCTTGCTGGCAATGGCGACTACCGTGATGGCGATGGCAAAGAGCCACGCGCTCCCGGTGACGGCGCGGAGATTGGCGTTGAGGCCGATGTCCACGAAGAAGATCGGCACAAAGAAGCCGTAGGCCAACGCGGCCACTCCCGTCTCGATGCGCGCTTTGTAGGGCGTACGCGCCAGGAAGAGTCCCACCAGAAAGGCGCCCGTGATCGACGCCATGCCGCCGATGATCTCCGCCGACCAGGCGTACAGCAGCGTGGCCACCAGCACGAAGGCGATCAGCCCCTGACTGATGGGCAGCCGGTTGGACATTTCGGTCAAACGGGGCAGCACATAGAGACCCAACAACGATGCACCGACCAAGTATAACAGCATGGAGCCGATGGTAAAGAGCACGCTCACCAGACCGCCGGCGCCGCCGTTGAAGACCAGCGTGGCGATGGAGAGCAACAAGATGACCAAGATGTCGTCAAAGACGGCCGCCCCCAAGAGCGCCAACCCGACCGGGCTACGCAGCACGTTCAACTCCAGCAGCGTCTGCGCCGAAATACTCACGCTGGTGGCCGACAGCGCCAGGCCGATGAAGACCGACTCCACGTTGCCGGCGCCGAAGGCCCGGGCCGTGGCCCAGCCCAAGACGAAGGGCAGAATCACGCCGATGGTCCCCGACAGCGCCGACACCTTGCCCGACTGCAACAGTTCGGACAGGTGCAGTTCCAGGCCGGCCAGCATCATCAAGAAGATGACGCCCAGTTCGCCCATCATACGGATGATCTCGCCCAACTGCTCGTCGTGGGCGAACACGGGCCACACGTGCAACATGTCCAGCACCGTCGGCCCCAAGATGAGACCGGCCAGCAGTTCTCCCAGCACCGACGGCTGGCCGATCCTGGTGCTTAGGTACCCGGCCCATTTGGCCGCGGTGATGATGATGCCCACGGCCAAGATGAAGTTCAGAAATTGATGCGGCATGGAAGCGCTCTTCCCTGGTGTCGTCCACCAAACTCGCTGCTCCCTGGACCTGCAACGGTATTTCTAGTATCGCCGCCTCACGTTGGGTGACAATGTCTGGACTGTTCCGGGACTGTCGAGTGGTGACAAACCAGGTTTCGCGGCGTTCCGTCTGTGCGCATCTACAAAATTGCGCCTGTTCACCAGCCTGATCATTCTCCTCCATGCGCTCGTCGGTGAAACGCCAATCCTGACTTCCGAGCGCTTCCACGTAGTGGGCCAGCATCATGGTACCCAGGAAGCCGAGCACGGCGGTGATGATGGCCGCGTCCAGGAGGGCGCGCGCCTCAGTGCGTACGGCAAAGAGGGCGATGATGCCCACCGCATGGATGGCGATGAGATCGAACGCGACGGCGCGATTGGGCGGATTCGGCCCTTGTACAGCCGCACGAAACAGACCAGCAGCGAGATGCCGAGCGTCACCAGCAGCACTTCGATCAACGCGGAAAAGAGCGGCGTCATACGGTTCCTCCATTGCCGCGCGAAATGCTGAGAATGCGGCGCTCAAACGTGTTCTTGATCTGCGTCTTCAGCGTCTCCGGGTCATCCAACATCAGCGCGTGGACGAAGAGCACCTGGCGATCTTGGCTGTCCCTCCCTAGGTTAACGCTGATGGTGCCCGGCGTCAATGTGATGACCGAGGCCAGGACGGTGATCTCCAGCGGCTGAGTCACGTCAAGCGGGACGGCCACCACGGCCTGGCGGAAGACGATGCCCGGCCGCAGCACGTAGGATGCCACGGTGAGCGCACTGATCCAGACTTGCCAAAGCACGATCGCCACGAAGACGGGAACACGCGGACAAAAACCGGCCGTAATCCAGTTCCACGAAAGAGAGGATCAGCACCCCGAGGATAAAGCCGACGATGATATCGGTGGCCGTATTGCCGCTGATCAGCACCGTGTAGAAGATCGCGATGGAGAGGTTCAGTATCAGAAAGAGCGCCACGACTTACTCCTTTGCCTCATGCTCGTCGGGCAGCGCGTAGGTGTCCTGCGATGCACGGCAGCGATGTAGCCTTCCCGGTCCACCACCTGGTCCGGCGATGTCGCAATGTTCAGCGCCTGGCCGAAGAAGCGATGCCGATGGTCAGGCTCAACGCGACCAGGCACCCCGTGGGGATGAGGATCTCACGGTAATGATGACCGCGGACAGCGGCGGCGCAATGGCCGTTCGCGATCCCGCGTACTTGCCCCAGAACGAGTACTGCCAGATGCGGATCATGCTCATGGTTGTGAGCAGACTCACGAAGACGCTCACCTCGCGATCCAGTAGTTTTGCGTGCCCAAGGTAATCTGCAAGAGGCTCAGCTTGCCGCCGAAACCGCTGGAAGGTGGCAGGCCGGCCAGTGAAAACGCGGCCACAAAGAAGAGCGTGGCCAGCACCGGTTGACGCCCCACCAGGCCGCCGATCTGGCTCAGGTTGCCGCTCCCCATCTCCAGTTCCACGGCGCCGCCGGCCATCATCAGCGCGGTCTTGACGAACATGTTGTGCACCACGAAGATGATGCCCGCGGCCAGCCCGAAACTCAGCCCGAGCCGCGTGTCGGTGACGGCCACACCCAGCGCCATGATCATGTAGCCCACCTGGCTGATGATGTGGAAGCTGAGCAGGCGGCGGATGGTCGGTTGGGCAAAGGCGCCCAGCACGCCGATGGTCATGGTCAGCCCGGCGATGATGAAGATCAACGTCTGCCATTGGATGAGCAGATCCGGGAAGAGCAGCGGGAAGGTGCGGTAGAGCGTGTAGACGCCGACCTTGGTCAGGATGCCGCCGAAGAGCGCGGTCACCGCGGGCGGCGGCGTGTGATAGCTGCTGGGCAGCCAGAAGAAGAGCGGGAAGATCGCGGCCTTGCCGCCGAAGGCGATGAACATCAGCCCGGCCAACAGCGTGCGGATGGCCAGCGGCGCTTCGTCCATGCGCTGGGCCAGGTGCGCGAAGTTGAGCGTGCCCAGCGTGCCGTAGGCCATGCCCGCGGCCGTCAACAACGTGAGCGAGGCGAGCAGGTTCAGAAGCACGTACCGGATGCCGCCGTTGATCTGGTTCGGGGTGCCGCCCAGTGTCAACAGCACGAAGCTGGACATGAGCATCACTTCGAACGAGACGTAGAGGTTGAAGAGATCGCCCGCGATGAAGGCCATGTTCACGCCCATGACCAGGAAGAGAATGAGCGGGTAAAAGCCGAAGCGCTCGCGATGATAGTCCATGGTGGCGAAGGCGTAGGGCGCAATGACCGCGACCAGCGTGGCCGTGGATGTGAGCATGATGCCGGTCAGCGCATCGGCCACCACGGTGATGCCGAAGGGCGCCGGCCACAGCCCCAGCTGATAGACAATGCGGTTGCCCTGGAGCGTGTAGGTCAACACCGTGAGCGCCACGCCGAGATTGAGCGTGACCGCCGTGACCAGCAGCGTCTGCTGCAAGCGAATGTTGCGCACGCCGCGCCAGCGTGAAAAGGCCAACATCAGGGCCGCGAAGGCCATGGGCACCGCGACGGCCAACGTCAGGAAACTCGAAGGTAGTTGCATGACCGCGCCTACTCCATCTCTTCTTCGTGGTTGTTCCCGTTCTCGTGGAACGGCAATGCAACTTCGGCTTGATCGTACACTTCATCCAACTCGTACTGGAGGATGTCGTAGTCCTCGTCGGCGCTGGCCAGCAGTTGCTGCGCCACGCTCTCCGACGGGTCGAACGGGTCCAGCGTGTTGAGGAAGGGCGCCATTTCGCCCGGCAGCACGTCGCTACCGGTGAGAGCATCGCGCCGGCTGACCAGCACCACGATGAACGCCGTCATGCCGAAGCTGATGACGATGGCGGTCAAAATGAGCGCCTGGGGCAGCGGGTCGGCCATCTGCGCCACGCTGTCCAGGTAATTGGCTTTGTCGGCGATCACCGGCGGCTGGCCGCGGGTCAACGGTCCCGTGCCGAAGAGCAGCAGGTTAATGGCGTGGCTGAAGAGCCCCAGCCCCAGGATCAGGCGAATCTGGCCGCGGCGCAGAATCAAATAGGTGCCGGTCCCCATGAGACAGCCGACCACGAGCGCCAGCATCAATGCTGTCAAGTCAATGGACAATTCCATGAATCGTTCCTCCAACCGTGCTTGGCGCACCGCAGCCGTCGCCGCAGTGCGGGTGGAGCATCATCCTCACAGGTCAAGATCCTCGCCGGGCTTGGTGGGGATCGAGCCGACGTCGGCCATGGTTTCGCTCAGGCCGAGCAGGTACGAGACGGCGAAGCTGACCACCGTCACAAAGACGCCCAGGTCGAAGAGCACCGGCGTGCTGGGCTTGATCACCAGCGACCCCAGCGAGATGGCCGGTCCCCAGCCCGCGGTGAAAAAGCCGCCCCACAAGAATCCCATCAACGCCGCGCTCACCGCAAGCAGCAGGCCGACGCCGATGCCCGGCTGGAGGAAGCGCCCCAATTCTTCACGGACGTAGTCGCTGCCCCGGGCCAGGATCTGCAAGTAGAATGCGGCCGCGGCCATCAAGCCGGCAATGAAACCGCCGCCGGGCAGGTCGTGTCCGCGCAGGAAGAGAAAGATGGTCAACAGCAGGATGACCGGCGTCAACACTCGATCGAGCAGACGCATGTAGAGTTCAGTCATGGCGTCTCATTCTCCTTGGATCTGTCCTGCCACAGGGTTGCCGCGCCGTGCCGCGAGCCGGGCCCGCAAGGCACGTACACGGGGCGCACGCAACAGCGCAAAGCCGCCGACCGCTGCGATCCCCAGCACGGTGATTTCGCCCAACGTATCGTAGCCGCGGAAGTCGACCAGGATGACGTTGACGATGTTGGCGCCGTGCCCTTCGGGGACGCCGTAGTAGAGGAAGTAGTCGCTGATGGTCTTGTCCACCTGCACGGCGTCGCTCAGCACCACCAGCGCAAAGCCGACGAAGCCCATGGCCATGGAGATCAGAATCGTGCGCATGTTGCGCAGACGCGGCATGGGCGGCAGGAGGTCCGGCTTCACCCGGAAGAAGACCAGCACCAGCAGCACCACCGAGAGCACTTCGATGAGCAACTGGGTCAGGGCCAGGTCGGGCGCGCTGTAGAAGATGAAGAGCAGCGTGACCGTCACGCCGACCACGCCCAGGCTGATGATCGCGCCCAGACGGGTGCGCGCCCGCAGCGTGGTGAATGCGGCCACCACCGCCAGCACCGCGGTGATCGCCTCGGGCAGCAGCGGCGCGGCCGCCCAGTTGACGCCGAAGCTCGCCCCCTGCACCCCGAGCCAAGTAGAGTAGGCCACGACCGTGAATGCGGCCAGGAAGATGATGCTCGCCTGGGTGCTCATGGTGCCGCCCTGGACGTTACGCGTCACCCAGTTGGCCAGCCCATAGACACCGTCATTGACCTTGTTGAAAAGATAGACGCCGTTGAGCCAGCGCGGCGTCCGTCGCAACATGGCCCGGAGCTGCCCCCGCACCAGGAAGAGCAACGTCCCCGTCGCGATCGCGCCCATGCTCATCAGGAAGACGGGCGTGATGCCGTGCCACAGCTTGACGTAGAAATCGAGCGGTGCGCCGGCGATGGAGGCGGCCGTGGGGACGAAGAGCGTCTTGTCCACCAGCGGGAAGGCGAAGGGAATGGCCGTGCCGATCAGGGTCAACGCCAGGGGCGGCAGCACGAAGCCGAACGCCGGCGCATGATGCACCTGCGCCGCGGTCTTGGACGTGGACTCGCGGCGCAAGAAAGCTTCCCAGAGCAGCGTGAACGAATAGGCCACAAAGAATGCGCCGGTGACCAGGGCCGCGGCCAACGCAATGCCGCCGATCAGGGCGCTGTCGTGCTCGAAGAAGTGGTAGTAGGTTTCCAGCAGGTATTCTTTGGCCACGAAGCCGAACGTGGGCGGAATCCCCGCCATGGAGAGCCCCGCCAGCAGCGCCGTGATCCCGACCAGCGGCATGGCCCGTAGCAGGCCCCGCCAGCCGCCGCAGGTCGCGTGCCGGTGGCGTGGTCGACAATGCCGCCACGAGGAAGAGCGGGCCTTTGTAGAGCGCATGGGCCAGAGTGCCCACCACCACGGCCACATACGCCGCTTCCGTGTTGAACGCCAGCAACATGACCAGAATGCCCAACTGGCTCAGCGTGGCATTGGCCAGCAGCGCCTTCATGTCGTAGTAGCGAATCGCGCTCACCGCGCCGAGCACCATGGTGATGCCGCCGCAATGAAGAGACTCCAGAACCAGAGCGGGCTTTCGCTCATGTCTGCGCAGGCGGGCCAGCAGGTAGACGCCCGCCTTGACCATGGTGGCCGAGTGGAGGTAGGCGTTGCCGGGGTCGGCGGCGGCCATCGGCGCCCGGGCAACCAGAAGTGGAACGGAACTGGGCCGATTTGGTGAACGTTTCAACAGAATCAGCGCAAGCGCCGCGGGGAAAGACCGGACTCTGGGGTCAAGTCGGGCATGGCCACCAGTTGGCTGATGGAGTAGGTGCCCATGTCCCAGCCGAGCAAGACGATGCCCGCCAGCATGGCCAGCCCGCCCAGCCCGGTGACGATAAAGGCCCGGCGGCCGCCTTCCTTGGCGCCCTTGTCGTAGTACTTGAAGGCGATGAGCACGTAGCTGGTGATGCTCGTTCCTTCCCAAAAGACGAAGAGCGCCAACATGTCGTCGGCCCACACCAGCCCCAACATGGACGCCATAAAGGCGAAGAGCAGGAGATAGAAGAACCCTTGACGCTCGTCGCCCTCGAAGTAGTACGCGGTGTAGAGCGCCACGCCGCTGCCGATGCCGGCGACGATCAACCCGAAGAAGAGGGCAAGCCCGTCCAGCCGGAAGCTGAGTTCCAGGCCGACCTGGGGCGCCCACGGATACGACTCGAACAGGTAGGTACCGGCGCCGACCGCGGGCAACTGGGGTGATGAGCCAAATGGTGACAAGCAAGGGTGGGATGGCGGCAAGCCAGCCGAAGAGAGGAGAACGGTGCGGTTTCACCAGCCACAACACCAGGCCGGGTCACCGCGAGCAAGATCAGGGACAGCAACACCGGCATGGGAGACGCCTCGACGAGTAGAAGTGCACGTTTCCTGCGCAAAGACGAAGATAGAATTCCGGCGCACCTACCCTGGTGGAATGTGCGTGGCGATTCCTCGCGCACTTACCTGGGACGCAACTACCACGACGCAGATTCGACATGTCGACCTCTGTTACAGATTCTCGCTGATTGTCAATCGGGACCCGCCGCCCATGCGCGGCGATGCCGTCAATATTTGGTCAATCCTCTGGCGCAACCACGCCAGTGTTGCGTGCTCCCGGCAGTGCCGTCCATAATTCATCACACGCGCTTCACCGGAATGCACGACTCGTGTTACAATGACTCTTTGGGCAGTGGCGTCGGCCGCGTATGGTTGTGCTACGTCGGCAGACGGGGCCATCGGACTCCGCAACGTGCGACCACGACATCAATGATGTTGCAGCGGATCTGGGAGAGGGGCAATCGGCGGCGCCGGGGATAGTCGACAGCCATTGTCGGTCGGGTGCGTGGGCGTGAACGATGTTAAGCAGCAGGAAGTGAAATCATCGTGTAGCATACATCAGCCGGCACAGAATCGCAATTGTGCATCTTTACACAAATCGTTGGTCATCATTGACAATCCGGGCTGCAGGCGGCGGTATTTGGGACGGCTTTTTGCGCTCGCTCCACTCCCGATGACTTGCCCATCTTGCTGTCCAGTTTTCAGTTTGCGCTATCTTGACAGGATCAAGCATGCTTTCCCGTTCAGCACCTACATTTTGTTGCCAGTTTTCTACGGATCCACCCTCGTCATTTCGCGCTTCAGCGTGGGGCAATACGACCCGCGCGCCTACATCAGCCTACGCCTGTCGCTGGCCGCCGTGGCCTATGCCGTGGTCTATTGGACCAGCATCTGGGGCGGGCGCCCCAAACGGCTTTGGCCGCGCGACCGCAGCGTCCTCCTGCACGCCGCCATTCTCGGCATCATCGGCACGGCCATTCCCATGACCAGCATCGTCTCGTCGCTGCAATACCAGTCCACCGGCGTCACCTCCATGTTGCTGACGCTGAATCCGGCCATCACCGTGGTGCTGGCCCAGATCTTCCTGGCCGACGAACCCATGACCTGGCGCAAGACCGCCGGCGTGATTGTGGCGCTGGTGGGCGCGGCGTTTCTCCTGTTGCAGGGGGAGACCGGGCTGGCCGATTTCGCCCAGGCCGACTGGCGCGGCTACGCGTGGGCCGGCGTCGGCATCCTGGGGAGCGCGGCGGCCAGCGTGTACGCGCGCCGCTTCATGCGCACCATGGATACGTGGGACGTGGCCAGCGTGCGCATGATCGCCGCGGCGGCCACCATCGTGCCGGTGACGTACTTTACGGTCGGTTTCGACCTCTCCCGGGTGAACGCGGTGGGCTATGCCGCGCTGTTGTACGCGGCGCTGGTCGGGACATTCCTGGGCATGTGGCTCTCGTTCTACGTGGTCAAACGCTTCGGCGCCACGCCCGCGTCCCAAACGTCCTACATCATCCCGGTCATCAGCACGACGCTGGGCGCGCTGGTCCTGGGTGAGGTGGTCACGCCCATCATGCTGCTGGGCATGGTCATCATCTTCACGGGCATTGCGCTGCTCAACAGCAAACCTCGCGCCGCCCTCCGCGCCCACAGCCGCGACGCGGTCACGCCCCAAGCCGGCGATTGACGGCCCAGTAACTGCTTTCCACGGTTGGGCACCCGCGCATCACGAAACGCCAACATGACCGGGCGGCCAGCGACACGAAACCTACGTTTTCCCTACGCCTTGACTGACGGGGCACCTGCGCCGGAAATTTTAAGGTTTTCACAGGGAGGAAACGAGGCTGTGGCGTTGACACTGCCGACTCCACCTCAGTATACTGGAAGCGACATTACGCTTGATGCATTTATCCCGTGTATGCCCGTCGATTTGGCCACGTCACCCAGTCGATAGATCCACTTCGGTGCCGTCACAGTTTTTCATCGAACTCATACCTGACCCCTACGGGAGAACCTGCCATGACAGCGAGATACGGCGAGCGGACCTATGACGCCAGCTACCCATTGAAACGGACGGCCGCGCGTGGCCGTGCCCGTAAGTCGTCCCGAAAACGCAAGCCGAACAGTATCTCGCAATCGCAACGCAGCCCCGCCTTTACCGTGGCCGTGGTCGCCGGGCTGGTCAGCAGCGCAGGATTCGTGCTCATTGCCGTGCTCGCCATGTTGGGCGGCTAGTTCGCCGGACGACAGCCCAACACACGAACCGTTTGACCCGTACTTGACATTGGGATATTGTGACCTCATTGAGCTTGGCCCGTTGGGTCAAGCTCTTTCTTATGCAAACCACCACCCACGCAAGGCAGAACGCCCGTGAAGGCAGTAATTTTCGATTTGGGGAATGTCCTCGTCGGCTACGACCACCAGGCGACGTTGGCCGCGCTGGCCGCGCGCACGTCCGTCGACGCCGCCGCGGTGCAGGACGCATTTGCCGCCGTCGGCGCGGCCGCGGGAGTCGGTCACCTGGACGCGGCCCAGCTCCATGCCGAGTTGGCGGCGCGCACCGGCTACCAGGGCGACTTCGCCACCTTCATCGCCGACTTCGCCGCCGGCATCCGCCCGGACGCCACGGCATTGGCCTACGCGGTCGCGCTCCAGGAACGCCCCGACGTGACGGTCGCAGTCGTGAGCAACACCAACGCGGCCCATGTTGCCTGGCTGGAC
>JAWKOK010000110.1:0-12182 GCA_041391205.1 Caldilineaceae bacterium | reverse complement strand
TGCAGGCTTCTGGGACCGCTTCCGGAGCGGGCCGCGGGATGAGGACATCACCATCCTGCTCATCGACAGCGGCGAGATCTCCCTGGACTTCGCGCTGAGCGATCTCTGGACCATGGACCCGTTGCGGCTGAACGCCGACTGCCGCATCGCCGTGCAGGCGGACGACCCGGTGCGCTTCTATCACAACGTGGTCAAGGACAGCCCCACCTACACCGAGCGTGACCTGCGCGCCCGGATCTACCCGGAGTTGGAGAGCGCGGCCCAGGCCTACACCGCCGAGCACAGCATCGAGCAGCTGGACCAGGGCGCGGCCCAGCGCAACGAGGACTTCGCCGTGGACGTGGCCGAACGGCTGCGCCAACTCTTCGCCCAGACCGGGCTCACCTTCCAGCGCGTGCAGTTCTTCGACCTGCGCCACCCGCGTGTCGACGAACTCAAGCAGGTGGAAGAGGACCTCTTCCTGGGGCCGGTGAAGCTGGAGCACCAGCGCCGTCTCTTCGACCTCTACACCCAGGAGCAGGTGCTGGACATTGCCAAGGAGGAACACGAGGCGGCCCATTTTGTCAAGCGTGCCCAGGTCTGGCAGGCCATGCGCAAGGCGGTCGTGGAGGATCGCATCAACCAACGCACTACCGACGACGAGTGGGATGCGTTTGTGGCCGAGGCGGACAAGGAAAAGCTGCTGCGCGATCATGAACTGGCCGCCTTCCGCGATCAACTTGCGTGGGAGGAGCAGGATACGCAGAAGGCCCGAGCGCATTTGGTGGCCATGGCTGATCTCCAGAGTCAGTACGAACTCGATGCGGCCAGACTGACCTTCATCTACAAGAACAAGAAACAGCAGCTTGACGAAGCGCTGGCTCTGGCCCGAGCTGGTGCGTTGGGGCAACTGGAGTTGCGTGCCGACGTGGTAGAAGCCGAGATGAAGGCGGACGAGCTGGAACGCAAGCGCGACGCTGCGCGCAACGAGGGCCGCCGCAGCGAGGAAATGAAGCAACTGGAACATGACCTGACCCAAGCACAAGCGGCCGCAGACTTCCTACGCCAAAAAGAACGCGACGATGCCGAGCTACGGCGTGCGCTCCTGCGTGGGGATCATGACCTGAGCCAGGAGATGCGGCTGGGCGACGCCAAAATCACGGCCGATATCCGTGAGCTGGAGCGGGATGAAGATCGCAAGGACGCGGAATTGGCCCTCTCCATGTTGGCGCAGATGAAGCAAGTGCGCCGCGCCGATTTGGCGGCCGGCCAAGCCATCGAACGCAAGCACGACGAGGAATCCCGCCGCATCGCGCGGGAGGACGAGTTGACCCGTCAGGAAGCCGCGTTGGCCGCCAAGGAACACGAGGAGCGGCTGGCCATGGAACGGGAAGCCCAGACCCAGGCCCATGAATTGGAGCGCATGCGGCTCATGGGCACGCTCTCCACCGAGGCCCTCATCGCGCTTAGCCCGACCGATCAGGCCAAGATCCTTGCCGAGATCAAGCGGACGGAGCAATTCAAGGACTTCAGCGAAGACAAAATCCTGGCTCTGGCTTCTGAGCGCAACCCGGAACTCGCCCAGGTACTCATCAAGAAGCAGGAACTGGCTACCGAAGGCAAACTCAAAGCGGCCGAAGCGGACATGTGGCAAAAACTGGCTGACGAACGCGTCAAGGCCCAGGAAGCGCTACGCGACCAGATGCAGGCGCAGATGGACGCCCAAACGGAGCGCAGCGCGGCGCAAAATGAACAGATCGAGCGCATGGCTAAGGAGGCCGCCGAACGCCAGGAACGCATCAGCAGCGCGGCCATGGACAACATGGCCGACGTGGCCAAGACCGTGGCCCAGCGCCCTGAGCAAAGCGGCACGACCGTGGTCTACCCGCCCGGCGGCAGCGCGCCGAGCGTCGGCCCAATGACCACCGGCCCGGTCCCCACCGGCCCGATCAGCACGGGCGGCGGCAGCGTTGCTGCGAGCGGCGGCGAGGTGCAGGTCTGCCCCAACTGCCGCGCAAGTCGCCGGTGGGCGAGAAGTTCTGCAACAACTGCGGACATCAGTTTTTCAGTACGTAGACAACAACAACGAATTCAGAAGGGAACGAATTTCACCCGCTTACCGAGCGTTTAATTCGTTCCCTTCCCGAATTCGTTGTTGTTCCCTAGCCGTTGTCGTCTCCCATCAACCTCCACCAACAGCGCAAGTGAGGCAAGATCATGCCGTACTGCCCCCATGGTCATCCGAACCAAACCGGACAATATTGTGATGTCTGCGGCGCGCGTCTGGTCGAGCGGCCGCCTGCTGTGACGCAACGCCGGCGTGGGCTGTTGTGGAGCCTGCTGCTGGTGGCGCTGCTCGCAGTGGTCGGCACCGGTCTGTGGATCATTGTGGATCCATTCGGGTCGCCGATCGCGCCGCCGACGCCGACCGTGGACCCGGCGGCGGAGCTCACAGCCCAGGCCGCGTCGGTGGCGGCCACGCTGACGGCCATGCCCACCGCTACGGCCACGGAAGCGCCCACGGAGCCGCCGACCGCAACGCCCAGCGCCACCCCCGCCCCCAGCGACACGCCCGAGCCCACGCCCACCATCGACACCAACGCCATCGCCCAATCCGCGGTGCAGCTTGTTTCCCTGACGTTGACGGCCCAACCGACCGCGACGCCGACCAACACCGCGACGCCCACCCACACGCCCGCGCCGACGTCAACGCCCACGGCCACCGCCTCGGCGACGCCGCCCCCAACCGCCACCGACACGCCGCTGCCGCCGCCCACCCCCACCCCCACGGTGACGTCCACACCGGTCCCGGACGTGGCGGCCACGCGCGTCATGGAGACGCTGATGGCTGGCGACCGCGCCGACGACGTGCGCATCAACCCGGTGGACGGCGGCGTCTATCTGCCCGTGCCGGGCGGGCCCTTCACCATGGGCAGCAACGGCGGCCAGGCCGACGAGCGCCCGGCGCGCACCGTCACCGTGGACGATTTCTGGATTATGGCCGCTGAGGTGACCAACCACCAGTACGCCCGCTGCGTGGACGCGGGCGCGTGCACCCCGCCTGAGAACGACTTTTGGAACCAGCCCGGCAACGCCGCGCGGCCCGTGGTCAACGTGGACTGGCACCAGGCCGCGGCTTACGCAAGTTGGGTCGACGGCCGCCTGCCCACCGAAGCCGAGTGGGAGAAGGCCTGTCGCGGGACTGACGCCCGGCTCTACCCGTGGGGCAACGGCGCACCCGACCCGGAGCGGGCCACCTTCGGCAACCGTGGCCGCGGTCCCGACGCAGTGGCGAGCCTGCCCGCGGGGGCCGGCCCCTACGGCCTGCTGGACATGGCGGGCAACGTCTGGGAGTGGACCGCGGACTGGTACGTGGCCGACACCTACACGTGGGACAGCGTTGACAACCCCACCGGCCCCCTGGACGGCAGCTACCGGGCCTTGCGCGGCGGCTCTTGGTACAACGCCGCGGGCACCATGCGCTGTACCTTCCGCAACTGGTATTACCCGCAGACCAACAACGACATCGCCGGCTTCCGCGTGGTGTGGACGCCGGACGATTGAGCCATTGTGTGTTGCAGCAGGCACAACAACGAATTCGGAAAACAACGAATTATCCCTGCTCGACGAGATTTGGCACTTGTCTTGCGGGGCTTCGTCACGGACATGACATCAAATTCGTTCCTTTCTGAATTCGCTGTTGTGTCTTGCACCAAGCATAACTCACACTGGACAACGACGTAGGAGTCACACAGTCATGACCAATCTCTTCGCCGACCATTTCGCCATCCAGCGTGAGCTGGGCCGGGGCTCGTTCGGCGTGGTGCACCTGGCCCTGGACACGCGGCTGGGCAACCGGGCGGTGGCGCTCAAGGTGCTGCACCCGGCGCTGAATGCGGACCCGCAGACGCTGGCGCTCTTCGAGACCGAGGCGGGGCTGCTGGCGGGGCTGGACCACGACCACATCGTCACGGTCTACGACACGGGCGTGTGGCAGAACCAGCGTTACATCGTCATGCGCTACGTGGACGGGCCGTCGTTGGCCGAGGTGGTGCGCGACGCGGGTGCACAGGAGCCGGAACGGGTGGCGGCAAACGGCTGCGCCAGGCGGCCGACGCTGGCCTACGCCCACGGGCAGCAGATGATCCACCGGGACCTGAAGGCGGCCAACCTGCTGTGGGACCGGGGCCGCGACCGGCTCTACCTCAGCGACTTTGGGCTGGCCAAGGCGGTGGAGATGAGCGGGGGCAGCAGCAGCGGCGGCAGCAAGGACGCCATGACGGGGATCGTGGCCTACCGTGCGCCGGAGGTGCGCAACACGGCACACGGTGGCCAGTGACCTCTACAGCCTGGGCGTGATCGGCTACGAGTTGCTGGCCGGGCGGCGGCCCTTCACCGACAGCGACCCGCTGGACTGTTGCTGGCCCACGCCACCGACCCGGTGCCGCCGCTGCCGGAGGGGACGCCGTCCTGGCTGGGCGAGGTGGTCATGCGTCTGCTGGAAAAGGACGCCGCCGCGCGCTACGCCACGGGTGAGGACGTGGTGACGGCGCTGAGCGAGCGACGCGGAGCCTGCAGGCGAAGCCTACCGCGTAGCGCCCTAAGCCCGTCCGTCGCTTCGACCAAGCCGGTGTGGGAGCAGATCGGCATCAAGATGGTGCGGATTCCGGCGGGGAGTTCCTCTACGGCGACGCCAAGGAGCGGGTCTACCTGGATGAGTTCCCGATCGCCGAGACGCCGGTGACCAACCGGCAGTACAAGGCGCTTGCGGACGCCACGGCCACCGGGTGCCGGACCATTGGCAGAACGGCTCCATCCCTGAAGGCAAGGAAGAGCATCCGGTGGTCTACGTCTCGTGGTACGACGCGCAGGATTTCTGCCAATGGGCCAGTTGTCAACTGCCGGATGAGCATCAATGGGAAAAGGCAGCCCGCGGCACAGACGGACGGGAGTACCCGTGGGGTGATGAGGAGCCGACACTGCAGCACTGCAATCTCTGCAATGTCGGTGATGAGTTGGATGTAGGTTTCCGATACAATGCAGGTCCGACGTTATCCTGGCTACGTCAACGGGCTTCTATGACATGGCTGGAAATGTGTTTGAGTGGTGTGCAGATTGGTTTGATGATGAGCAAACCTATCGCAAATGTGCGTAAGGCGGCTCGTTTAGTATGTTCGATATCTTAGTGCGTTGCGTATCGATACGGTTTAGTTCCGGACTTTCGTGACGACAACACGGGCTTTCGGGTTATGTGGTCTTCCAGCAACTGACATCTGGGGTCTCTGAACTCTAGTTCAGTGTACTCAGGCGAGGTGGAGCACAGCGTCTCTCTGAGCGTACGACCGCAGGCCACCGAAATTCGATGGCAGGATCGACGGTTCGACCATACGCTGTTTGCAAGAAGTCCGACTTTGCCAAAAGTCGGACTTCTCAAAACGAGGAAAACACCCATGTCCGACCACGCCCCCAAACCCCAACTCCCGCCGCCGCCGACAACGCCGCCACCGCCGAACAGGACGACGCCGCCACCGCCGACGCCTGCGACGACACCGCCCGCATCCTGGACGCGCCATGCGCGACAACGACTTCCTGGCCGGGCTGTGACGCGACGTCCTCGGCTCATCTACATCGACCGCCACCAGGTCAACACCTACCCAGCCTGACCGGGTGAGGCCGCTTCCCGGCCGCGCGCGGACACGGCGGCAGCGTCACCACCGCCCACCCGCATCGGCGACCTCACGGGTCAACCCCATCTCCCGCTGGGAAACGGCGCGCCTGCACCAGGTCTACGTGGACCCGCCGCGCCTGGCCGCGGCCGAGCCAAACTGCAAGCCCACGGCCTGCTGGTGCTCCACGGTCCTGCGGCAACGGGCAAGCGCGCCGCTGCGCTGCGCCTGCTCAGTCGCCTGGCCTTCGGCCCCACGCCCACCCGGCTCTACGAACTCAACCCCGACCTGGACCTGGCCGATCTGCGCCCCGACGCGCCGCTGCCGGACACGGCCCTGCTCCTGGAGTGCAGCCACGCCGCGATTGTCCACGCTGACCCGCTTCCAGTTCGAAACCCTGCACCACGCGCTAGGGCCCCCGGACGGACGCCCCTGCGGGCAGCCGCCGCGGCAACAACGCGCTGGTCATCGTCACCGACCGCGGCCCGCGGCCGCGCCTGGGGACTATCCAGGCGGGTGCTGGATTGGCCCGACACGGCCGCGGCCCAGCGCCTCGTCGTGGTCAAACATCTCCAGCACGCACTGGGCCGCACAGACGCGGACCCTGCACCCGCAGACGGGCAAGCAGCGCCTGACGCCCCCGCAGACGACGTCGATCCCGTCACCGCCCGCCTCAACGCCGTCATGGACGACCTGGCCTTGGCTCCGCTCCTGGCCGCTCGCGTCCATGGCGCAACTGGCCGACTGGCCGCGGCCCTGCTGCCGTGGTGCGCGACGACCGGCTGCCGCAAGCCTCGCCTGGCTGGCGCGCTGTGACGCGGACGTGGCGGCCTGGTTCGCCGACGATGCCCGACCTGGCTCAAGGCGTTCATCGCCGCGGCCGCGCATAACGGCGTTGGCCGACGAAGTGAAAGCCGCCGGCGCCGCCCTGGCCGCGCGCACGTGCCCGCCGTCACGCCGGCCGAGGATCGCGCCGCTGCCTGACCCCTTTCGCTGCGGCGCGCATAGCTCCCCGCTGCCTGGACGCCATCCAGGCCGACCTGGTGGAGACGACCATCACGGGCAGCCACTACGGCGAGACCACGGCGCGCACGCTGCAACTGCGCAACCCCGCCTGGCAGCAGGCCGTCCTGCTCCACGTCTGGCGCGAGTACACCGGCCTGCGCTATGCGCTGCTGGCGTGGCTCATGGAGGCGTGCAGCCGGGGTAACCATCGCCTGCGCGGCGCCGCCGCGGCCATGGGCGCGCTGGCTCGGGGAGAACTTCCACATCGAAGCTGTGGTTCTGCGCCGCTGGGCCGGTAGCCCTGATCCCAACCAGCGCCGGGCCGCGGCCCAGGTGTTGGGCATCACCATGTGGGACGACCGCCACAGCGCCGCGTCGGCGGGCCTGCTGCACCACTGGGCCTCGCTCAAGCAGAACCCGCTTCATCTCTGGACTGCGGCCACGGCCTACGCCGGGCTGGCCGGCCTGCGCTACCCCCAGCAGACGGGACGATCTGGCAAGTATCGCCGCGCGCACCATTGACGCGCCCGAGCTGTTCCTGCCCTCTTTCAGGCCGTGGCCGGCCTCTACCTGACCGCGAGGCGCCATGCCCGAGCGCCGCGCCCTGGTGCTGGATGCGCTGGTCGCCTGGAGCGAGTTGCCCCGGCCCAAGACCGACGCCGACTACGCCCGCGCCCGGGCCGCTCTGCTCGCCTTCTGGGTGCTCCTCTGGCCCACGCGGGACAACCCCGGCTGGCGCACCTTGCTGGCCGACGTGGGTGTGCCCGGGACCGCGCAGGCCCAGGCGGTGGCGCTCATGCGCCGGTCGCTCAATTTCAAGCAGGGGGACGGCATGGCGCCGCGCGAATTGCACCCGCGTAAGCTGGCCCGGGCGCGCCTGGACGCGCTCTTGACGCAAGTGGGGCAGGAGGTCGACACCGAACAGACCGAGTATCTCGTCGGCCTGCTCACCGCCTTGACCCGCACCTGCGCCGAGAGCGGTCCCCTGGGCCGGGAGGAACTGCGCCGGCTGGACCACTACGCCCGCCAGTGGCGCAGCGACGATCCCAACTTGCGCAGCCTGTATGCGTTGTTGCAACTTTGAGAAGTTCACGGCAAAAAGCAAAAACTGAGCCACAGATAGACACAGACGGACACAGATTAAGGAGTCACACCATGGCGACAAAACTTTACCAGGTCGAACATCTGCGCCGCCGCTTTTTCGGCCTCAAGGTCGACCGGCCGCGCGCCGAGCCGGGCGAAGTGCTGGTCCTAACGGGGGGCGGCGCGCCGATTGTGCTCTGGCCGGGCCAGAAGACCACGCCCGGCGAAGCGACCTGGAACGGCTACGACACCGTCCACCGCATCGACACCAGCAAGCGCGAGTTTTCCATGCACGAGAGCGTCCCGGCCAAGGGCGGCGACGTCTTCTTCAGCGTCGATCTCTCGGCCAGCTACCGGGTGAGGGATCCGGTGCTGGTCATCAACGAGAACATCACCGACGGCACGCCCATTCTGCGCCGGGTGCTGCTGGAGACCATCAGCCGGGTCACCGAGAACTTTGACATTGAGGACGTGCAGCCCGCCACCAAGGCCGTGCGCGAGTTGCTGGACAAGGGTAAGTTCACCGAGAAGCTGCCCTTCGTGCTCAGCGCGGTGACCGTGCGCTTGCAATTGGATACACAGGCCAAAGAATTCCTGCGCACGCGGCGGCAGCAGCGGCAGGACGCGCTCCTGGCCGCGGATCGCAGGCAGTTGATCGAGGCCGAAGGCGAGACCGGCATGTTGCAGCAGCAGTACGACATCAAGCTGGAACAGGAGCGCCGCCGCTTCGAGCACGAACTGGACCGCCAACGGGTGGAGATGGAATTGCAGATCCAACGCATGCGCTTGGACGAGGTCTACAAGCCCATGATCGAAGGCGGTCTCTGGTCGGTGTTGGCCCAGCAACTCGCCCAAAATCCGGGCGATATCAACAAGGTGAGCGACATGATCACCACCATGCATGAACGCAAGATCGACACCGACATCGCCGTGCTGCGGACGCTCATCGACAAGGACATGCTGGAGGATTACCAAGCCGTCACGGTGGTCGAGCAACTGGTGCGCAACCTGGCCCAAGGCGGCACGCCTGCCGACCGTGCGCTGCCGGATGCCGGTCCCGGTCAATTCGACGCCGAGGATGCGTCCGCAGAGGAGGATGATGTATGAACGTACAGGGTATCTTGACCAGCCTGGAAATTGCCTGGGAGCAATTGCCCATTCCCGCTCTTTTTCTACGTCATCATCCTGGGTATGCTCTGGCTGGCGCTGGAATATTGGGTCCTCGCGCACCGGACGCGCCACGCCCGGCTGGAAACGTCCGGTCCCGGTGTTGCCTGCCGTCAGCGAAGCCGTGGTCTGGCTGGTGCGCGGCAGTTCCTGGGCGTTGTGGACCTGGGCCATTCTCTATTTCGTGCTTGGCGCTCACCATCTTCACCAGCCGCCTGGCGCCCCTGCCCGAGTTCACTGACGTGGTCTACTCGGCCAGCGGGCTGTGGCACGATGCGTATGCGCGGTGGTGGACTTGGTGCCGGCCGCGCTGGCCACGCGCCTGCCGGGCGTCTAGCCTGGGTAGCTTCGTGTCGTAGTGACGACTTTAGTCGTGTTGACATTACGTGCCGCACGGGTTGGAAACCCGGCACTGGCAGCGAGAAGTGCCCTCAGGCACTGGTTCTGTAGTCGCTGAGACGACTTTTCGGTGTCAGCATCGGTTTCCAACCGTGGAAATCTACGATGCGACTACGATGAGACACTACGATGAGACACGGCCGAACCACGCATGAAGGGAGATTCGCGGTGAGTGGTGACGACGGACGGCTGTTTGCCGACCGCTATCGCATTGTGCGCGACCTGGGCCAGGGCGGCTTCGGCGCGGTCTTCGCGGCCGAGGATACGCGCCTGCACGATCGCATGGTGGCGTTGAAACGGCTGCATCCCGCGTTGGGCGCGGACCCGGCCACCCTGCAACTCTTCGACAACGAGATTGCGGCGTTGGCGGCGCTGCGCCACGACCACATCGTCACCATCTACGATGCGGGCATCTGGCACGGTGAGCGCTACCTGGTCATGGAGTACATCGAGGGGCCGACCTTGGCCGCGATCAGCGCGGCCCAAGGCGCGCAGCCGCCGGCGCGCGTCACGGCCTGGCTGCACGCGGTGGCCGCGGCCCTGGCCTACGCCCACGGTCGCGGCGTCATCCACCGGGACATCAAGCCCGCCAACCTCATGCTGGAAGCAGCGCGCGGGCGCGTCTTCGTCACCGATTTCGGGCTGGCCCAGGCCGTTTCCGTCAGCGGCGGCAGCAGTCGCAGCACCAGCACCCAGGTGATGTTGGGCACTGCGCTGTATCGTGCGCCCGAGGTGGCGCTGACCGGCCACAGCGCTGCGGGCGACCTCTACAGTCTGGGCGTGGTCGCGTTCGAACTGCTCACCGGCCGCCCGCCTTTTACCGCCGACGATCCCCTCTCGCTGATGATGCTCCACGCCAACCAGCCCGTGCCGCCCCTGCCGGAGACCTGCCCGGCGCCGCTGCGCGCCGTCGTCAACACCTTGTTGGCCAAACAGCCCGATGCGCGCTATGCCGATGCCGCCGCGTTGGCGGCCGCGTTGGACGCCGTGTCCGCGTCGCCGGCCGCGTCCACGCCGCATGCCGGGCAAGCTGCGCGGCCGCGCCAAGGATCGCCTGCGTCACAACCGGCGCCTGAGGCAACGACACGGGCCAAACCGCGGCCGCCTCCCGCCCGGTCCACGCCGCGCAGGCCGGCCAAACCGCGGCGTCACAGCCGACCCGGTTGGTGGTGGCGTCCTTTGGCGGTGACCACCGGTCCATCCAAGCCGCCCACGACGCGGCCCCGGACCACGCGGTGATCGTGGTCAAACCGGGGGTCTACATGGAAGCGCTGCGCCTCACCAAGCCGGTGACGCTTGTGGGCGAGGGCGATGCCAAACGCGTCGTCATCGAGGCAAGCCGGACCCACGCGGTCCACATGGCCGCGCCCTGTCGCTTGGAGGGAATCACCGTGCGCCTGGGCGCGAGCCGCGAACCGCACAGCGCGGTCTATGTGGCCGCGCCCGGCTGTCACATCCTCAACTGCGTCTTGACCTCGGCCGCCGGTCCGGTGGTAACCGTCGCCGCAGGGGCCGACGCGCAGGTGCGCGGCAATCTCATCTACGACGGCGCGGACGTGGGTGTGCAGCTTTGCGCCCGCAGCCGTGCCCATCTGGAGGAGAACGAGATCCGCAACCACGCCCGCGCCGGTCTGCTGGTGGAGGCCGACGCCGCCCCCGAAGTGGTAAACAACCGGCTTCACCACGGCCGCGCCGGCGGGATCGTTCTGGCCGACCGGGCGCGCGGGCGCTACGTGGACAACGTCATCTGCGACAACGTCAACAACGGCATGGAGGTGGGCGCGCACGCCGCGCCCGTGGTGCAACGGAACCGGATCAACCACAACGGCTACGAGGCGATCTGGGTGCACGCCCAGGGCGGCGGCGAGTTCAGGGACAACGATCTCACCGACAACCTGCGTGGGGCGTGGGATATCGAGCGCGGCGCGCAGCCGGTGCGCCGCAACAACCGCGAGTGAAGCAAGGAATTCAGTGTCATGGTTACGAAAGATACCTTTGTGCAGGCCGCGGTTGAAGCTGTTATCAACTTTTTCATTGAGCGAGTGATCGAAACGGCGCAACCTCCGCCGACGGACACCGAGTGGTTGCGTCGCCGTGGCACGCAGGTCGCGATGCACCGCGCGTTGCTGAACGCGCTGGAGGAATCGCTCGAACACACGCCTAATCTCAAGCCGCGCGCTTTTGACGAAACGTTTCTGCGCCAAGACGCGGTGACCGCGCTCATCGCCGGTTTGCTCCTGCCCACCCAAACCGGCACACCCGACCAAGTCGCGGCTGCCCTGATCGATGTTTGGCGGGAGCAACTTCGGGACGGCTTCGACACACCCGACGACGGCTTCGAAGACTATGTGCGCAGCTACGTGGACAACCTGGTGCGCCACTTGCGCGAGGTGCCCCAGTTCCGCAACCTGTTGGACAGCCGTACCTTGACGGACATGCGCCAGGCGTTGGCGGATGCCGCGGCCAGCCCGCCTACAGCAGTCGTGGCCGAGGATGAAGACATCCGGACCGCGTTGCGTCGCATCGAAGCACTGCTCCTGACCATGCAGCCGGTCGCGGCCACGTCCGCGCCGGAACGCACGGTGCGCAAACTCCAGGTGCCCGGCATCCGTCCGGCCAACATGGGCGAGATCGGTTTTCTGGGCCAGACACCGCTGGCGGTCGACGACGGAAGAAGCGCCGTGCTCTACGTGGGTAGCGGCGACGGTGTCGTTCATGCCGTCGACCCTGACGCGGGCCGGGTGCATTGGTCGCAGCCCCTGCCGGCGGGCTATCGCATGCCCCAGGCCTTTGCCGTCTGGCAGGACTTCCTGCTGGTCACACCCCAGAGCGACGATCTGCTGGCCGCGGGCAAAGCACTGCTGCTCCTGGACCGGGAGACGG
>JAWKOK010000109.1:0-12475 GCA_041391205.1 Caldilineaceae bacterium | reverse complement strand
GCCGCTGACCGAAGCCACGGTCATCGCCGATCTGCCCACCACCTTCTACGTCAAAGACGAGGACGGCGGCAACGTGCCCTACGCGCCGCTCAACTACGACCGCACCTACCACGGGCCGGTCAGTGTGCGCACGGCGCTGGCCAACAGCTACAACATCCCCGCGGTCAAGGTGCTCGACCGCATCGGCGTGGAGACCTTGCAGCAGATTGCCGGGCAGGCCGGCATCAGCACCTTCGGCGGCGACTTCGGCCTCGCGCTGACGCTGGGCGGCGGCGAAGTCAAGCTGCTGGAACTCACCGCCGCGTTCGGCGTGCTGGAGGACGGGAAAGCCGTGCGGCCGCGGGCGATTGGGGAGATTGAGGAATCAAGATTGAAGATTGGGGTGTCGGGAGACTGAGAGATTCGGGGGAGATGGGGAGATTTTCGCCTCTCGCCCCTCGCCCCTCGCATAGGAAAAGACAGATGCGCAAAACGACATACATTCAAGCAATCAACGAGGCGCTGCGGGACGAGATGCGCCGCGACGAGTCGGTCTTCATGATCGGCGAAGACATCGGCCACTACGGCGGCCTCTTCCGGGTGACGCGCAAGCTCATGGACGAGTTCGGGCCCAACCGCGTCATCGACACGCCCATCAGCGAGCAGGGCTTCATGGGCATGGCCGTGGGCGCGGCCATGGTCGGCCTCCGGCCCGTGGTCGAACTCATGTACATGGACTTCTTCATGGTCTGCGCCGACCAGATCTTCAACCAGGGGGCCAAGATGCACTACATGACCGGCGGGCTGGTCAACGTGCCCCTGGTCATCCGCGGCCAGCACGGCGGCGGCAAGCGCTACGGTTCCCAGCACAGCCAGTGCGTGGAAAGCTCGTTCGCCCAATTCCCGGGCATCAAGGTGGTGACGCCGGCCACGCCCTACGACGCCAAGGGCCTGCTCGTCTCCGCCATCCGCGAGCCCAACCCGGTCCTCTTTCTGGAGCACAAGATGCTCTACTTCACCCGCGGCGACATGCCCGAGGCCGACGAAGAGTACGTCGTGCCCATCGGCGTGGCCGACATCAAGCGGGAGGGCAGTGACCTGACGCTGGCCACCTTCAGCTACAACCTCTTGCAGGCGCTGGAGGCCGCGGAGGAGTTGGAGGCCGAGCACGGCATCAGCGTGGAGGTGGTGGACCTGCGCAGCATCGTGCCGCTGGACATGGAGACCATCTACGGCTCCGTGGCCAAGACGGGGCGGCTGCTGGCCGTCCACGAGTCCCAGTCCAACTGCGGCATCGGCGCGGAGATCGTGGCGCGCATCTACGAAGAAGCGCCCCATCTGCTCAAGCAGCCGGCGCGCCGGCTGGGCATGGCGCCGGTCTCCATTCCCGTCTCCCAGGTGCTGGAGGAAGAGGTGCTGCCGTGGAAGAAGAACATCAAGGCCGCGGTGCTGGAGATGTTCCGGGAACAGGTTCCGGCCTAGATCACCGACACTGCACGAGGAGAAACATGCATGGCTACTGAACTAAAGCTCCCCGACTTGGGTGAGGGCATTGAAGACGTCACCATCAGCCAGTGGCGCGTCAGCGAAGGCGACAGCGTCAACGAAGGCGATGTGATCCTGGAAGTGGCCACCGACAAGGTGGACACGGAGATTCCCGCGCCGGCCGGCGGCACAGTGCTCAAGCTCCTGGCGAGCGAGGGCGAGATCGTGGCGCTGGACGCGGTGCTGGCCGTCATCGGCGAGCCGGGCGAGGACGTGGGCGCCTCGGGCACCGCGTCCAGTTCCGCGTCCGCCGCGCCCGAGGAAGAAGCCGCGCCTGCGCCGGAACCCGAAGCCGCGCCCGCAGCCGCGCCCAGCGCCACACCCGCGCCCAGCGAAAACGGCGCCAAGGCCTCACCGGTGGCACGCCGGGTGGCGGCGGACAAAGGCGTCGCGCTCAGCGGCGTCACCGGCACCGGGCCGGGCGGCCAGATCACCAAGTCTGACGTGCTGGCCGCGGCCGAGACGTCAAGCACGCCCACGCGCGCGCTGCCGGGCGACGTGGCCAATGTGGCGCCGGCCGCGGTGCAGCGGCTGGCCGCGCTCTACAGCGTCAAGCTGGACGAGATCGCCAAGGGCCGCCCGTTGAGCACGCTGACCCGCTACGACGTGATGAGCGCGGTGGGCCACCCCCACGCCACCACCTATCTGCCGCCCGCCGGGTGGGAGCAAACCGCCCCGGCGTCAGCACAAGCCGCGGCCCCGGCCGCACCGGCGAAATCTGCTGCCGCGCCGGCCAAAGCCGCGGCTGCCGCGCCTGCGGCCAAAGCGAGCGCGCCCAAAGCGCCCGAACCTAAGGCCGGCGAACCCAAGGCCGGCGAGGAGTTGGTCAAGCACTCGCGCATGCGCAGTGCCATCGCCAAGAACACCACCGCCAGTCTCTTCACCGCCCCCCATGTGACCACCATGTGGGACGTGAACATGGCGGCCGTCCTGGCCCACCGCAAGGCCAGCAAGAAGGAATTCGCCGCCGCCGGCGTCAACTTGACCGTCACGGCCTACTTCATCGCCGCCATCGTGGACGCGCTGCGCGCCGTGCCCGCGGCCAACGCCACCTGGACCGACGAAGGCGTGATCATCAAGCGCTACTACAACATCGGCATGGCCGCGGCGCTGCCCATGGACGCCAACGGCATGGGCGGCTTGATCGTGCCCGTCATCAAGAACGCGGGCGACCTCAACCTCATGGGCATCGCGCGCCAGGTGAACGAGCTGGCGGAAAAGGCCCGGGCGGGCAAGCTCACCGGCGAGGATCTGGCCGACGGCACCTTCACGCTGAGCAACTACGGCACCTCCGGCAGCCGCTTCCAGACGCCGGTGATCGTCCAGCCGCAGGTGGGCATCCTGGGCGTGGGCGCCATCGAAAAGCGCCCGGTCGTGGTCAGCCAGGGCCATCCGCTGGAGGCCAACACCGGCGATTACATGGCGTTCCTGCCCATGACGACGCTGGGCTTCTCCTACGACCACCGGGTGCTGGACGGCGCCACCGCGGACGCATTCTGCGTGCGGCGGTGAAGGGAGGCGCTGGAGAGCTGGTAGGGGCCCCATCTCGGGCGCCGATTGCGGACAACTTAAGCCATCAACACAGAGGCCGCCGGCTTTTCGCCGGCGGCCTCGTTTCGTTTCTGCCACAGGCGACGGGCGTTACCGGAGATGATGCCTTCAGTCGCATGCGCCTCATCCACCACGTCGCCCGGGGCGAAGAGTTGCTCGAATTCGGCAAGGGCTTGTTCCCGGCCGGCCGGCCCCAAATCGGGCGTGAGCAAGAGGCGCGCCGTAGTCGCCCACCTCCTGCACCACCCATTCGTGGCGATAGTAGGCCAGCGCGAGCGGTCGAGCGTGACCGGGCCGTAGCCCTCGAGGAACACACGCGGCAGCGGTCAGCGCAGGCGCCGGCTCGACCTCACCCCCCACCATGAACATGATCTCGTCCGCGCGGCGCCAGCAGCGCCCTGTCCCAGTCGACGATGCGGAGCGCCGGCGGCGTCCACCAGCACGTTGGCGGTGTGGATGTCGGCGTGACAGAGCACCGGTGGCGTCTGCTGCGCCCGGTTGCGCGCGCCCAATTCCTCCGTGCGCGCCACCAGGGCGAGGATCCCTGTCACGCCGCGCTTGCCACAGCGCGGCAAAGGCCGCGACCGTCGGGTCAGCAGCGTCCCATACATCGGCGGCCAACAGGGCATCCACCTGCAGGACCGTGTCACGCCAGGGCGGGCGAAAGGGTTCCCGGGGAATGGCGGCGGGCAGTGCGGTCGTGTGCGCCGCGTCGTGGATGCGGCGCAGCGTCTGCCCCAGCGTGCGCCATTGCGCGTGGGTGAGGCCGGCCCCATCCCTTGGGCGCCGTGGACAAACGGATAGAGCACGAAGCGGCAAAGTCGGTGCCGGCACGGGTGTTGCCAGCGCTTCCGTCGGTCCCGGGACCGGCGCGACGACGCCGGCGATGCCCATGTCGCTCAGCAGGCGTGGGACGAGCAGCCCGGCCGGGGCGATAGGCCTGCGGCGCACCTTGAGAAACCAGGCCGCGCCGGTTTGATCCCACCGCGGAAGGCCCAGGAGGTGGCGTCGTTGCCCACCGGCAGAAAATCCAGTTGCGCGGGCGGAGGTCGAAGGCCGCGTCCAGGGTCGCGATGATCTGTGCCTCGGGGAAGGGTTGGCGGTTCGAGCATGGTGGGTCTCCGGGAAATAACGTCTCGGCAAGCAAGCCGGTGGCAGCGGTTGAAACCGCCGCCTGCTACAGCAAACAGGCTGCAAGCTTCGTTGGGGCGACCGCCCGTAACGTGCTTGAGCACGTTTCCCGTACCAGCGCCGAATTCATTCGGTGTGCTCCGACCGGCCACGGCGGCAACGTCCCTGGCGGCAGCGGTTGAAACCGCCGCCTGCTACGACAAGCAGGCTGCAAGCCTGTTGGGGCGACTGCCCGTAACGTGCTTGAGCACGTTTCCCGTACCAGCGCCGAATGACCCATTCGGTGTGCTCCGACCGGCCACGGCGGCAACGGTCCGGGCGGCAACGGCGCCAGCCGCCTGCTACGACAAGCAGGCTGCAAGCCTGTTGGGGCGACCGCCCGTAACGTGCTTGAGCACGTTTCCCACCAGCGCCGAATTCATTCGGTGTGCTCCGACCGGCCACGGCGGCAACGGTCCCGGCGGCAACGGTTGAAACCGCCGCCTGCTACGACAAACAGGCTGCAAGCCTGTTGGGGCGACCGTCCGTAACGTGCTTGAGCACGTTTGCCGTACCAGCGCCGAATTCATTCGGTGATGTTTGCGTGAAACGGTCCCGGCGGCAAGCCGGCGGCAGCGGTTGAAACCGCCTGCTACGGCAAACAGGCGGCAAGCCTGTTGGGGTGACCGTTCGCAACGTGCTTGAGCACGTTTGCCGTACCAGCGCCGAATTCATTCGGTGATGTTTCCAGCATTCGCTAAAACGGAAAATCAGCACCGTCATCATCGGCCGTACACGCCTGACTCTCGGCACGATTGCGGTGAATCTGTCTCAGCCTCAGGGCCGTCATCCAGTTCGTCGTGCCGCTCCAACCAGATGTTCCAGGTACCGCTGCGATGATGTTCCTCCTGATTTTCGACGTAAGCAATTGCCTTTGGCAACTGAGTCTGCCCGAGCGTCAAAAATCCGTAGCCGCGCTGCCATGCAAAATGAAACGAGCTTGGCCTGAGTACATGATTGACGAAGTGTGAACTTGAACCTTTGAGCGATTTCACCACATCGGCCGCGCTGATCTTGGGCGGGATCGTCAGTACCACGTGAATATGATCCGGCATGCCGTTGATCGCGTACACATAGCAGCCTAGTTCACCAGCCTTGCTGACGATTTGTGCGCGCAGTGGCCTCTCGATTGGTGGAACAATGAATGCCTTGCGTTCTTTTGTCCCCCAAATCAGGTGGGCGTAGCTGCGCCAGAACGGCATGATCGTCTCCTCTCGTTGCACATGCATTGGGTTGCGACCGCGCTTTTGACCGATCGCAACGATTGTACCCCAAACACGTCCATCCGCTCCAGAATCGAGGGGCAAATGTCCCTTGTCCAAAACCACAGGCGAGCGCATACTGAAAACACCGTCAATTCCATCGATTCGGGGGCGCAACCATGATGAGCATGCATACGTCTGCACCGCAGCGCATCCGGCACGACGACCGCACCTTTTGGGGCCGCTGGGTCGCTGCCAACGCATTGGCCGAGGCAGTCGGTCTGGGCGGTTCCGCGTTGGTGGCCTTCGCCTTTTTGGTACAGTGGGAAGCGACCTGGGGCGTGATCTGGTCGGCGGTCGCAGTGGTGCTGTTGAGCACGCTCTGTGAAGGGACGGCCGTAGGCGTGGCGCAATGGGCCGTCTTGCGCGGACGTTTCCCGGCATTGCGGCTGCGCGCCTGGTGGGCCATGACCGCGCTAGGCGCGGGTGTGGCCTGGACGCTGGGCATGGTCCCGAGCACGCTCATCTCCCTGGGCGAGGCGAGCACTGAGGCAGCGCCCGTGGCGGAGCCGCCGGCGCTGGTCGTCTACGCGCTGGCCGCGGGCATGGGCTTGGTGCTGGGACCGGTGCTGGCCATGCCGCAGTGGTGGGTCTTGCGCCGCTTTGTGGACCGGGCCTGGCGCTGGATTCCGGCCAACTCCTTGGCCTGGGCCGTTGGCATGGTCGCCATCTTCGCGGGTGTCGGGTTTGCCGCGGACAGCGGCGCGCCGGTCACAGCGATTGTGCCGGTGGTCATCATGACGCTGTTATTCGCCGGCGCCGCGGTGGGTGCGATCCACGGTGCGTTTCTGGTGCGCATGTCAGCGTCCCGATAGCGATTCCCCTGCAACAATCGCCGCGCAATGAGGTACCGTAGTGACGCCTTCGGGCGTAGGCGCCGATTACGACTGAAGGCGTCACTACGTCCTTGCTTCTGAAGTCCGGCTTTCCCCTTCGCCCGATTTCCGGGTACACTACACGCGCCGATCTGTCGACCCTTCACATGAAACGAGTTTGTATCCACCATGAGCCAGCCACGCACCCGCTACGCCATCGTCGGCCTGGGCGGCCGCCACTACATGTTCCACGAAGCCATCCTGAGCACCTTTGCCGACCATGCCGAACTGGTCGCGCTCTGCGACGTCAACCCGGGGCGCGTCGCCCTCTCCCGGCGCATGGCGCAGTTGGCGTTGACCGACCGCGCCCAATACCAACAGGTCCTCAAATCCATGGACGCGGCCGGGCTCGCGTCCACCGGCGATGACGCCGATCTCGCGGTGCCCGGCTACCGCGCCGACGAGTTCGAGCAGATGATCGCAGAGACGCTTCCGGACACCGTCATCGTCACCACCAAGGACGCGACCCACGACGACTACATCTGCCGGGCCATGGAACTGGGCTGCGACGTCATCACCGAAAAGCCCATGACCACCGACGCCGCCGTGTCGCCGCATCCTCGACACGCAAGCGCGCACCGGGCGCAAGATGACCGTCACCTTCAACTACCGCTACTCGCCGCCGCGCACCCAGATCAAGGATCTGCTCATGTCGGGCGTGATCGGCGAAATCACCTCGGTGGACTTCCACTGGCTGCTGGACACCCACCATGGCGCCGACTATTTCCGCCGCTGGCATCGCAACAAGGAAAACTGGGCGGCGGATGGTGCACAAAGCCACCCATCACTTCGACCTGGTCAACTGGTGGCTGTCGGACGTGCCCGCGTCTATGCCGACGGGCGCGCTACTTCTACCGCCCCGAGACCGGTGACCGCTACGGCCTGACGGCGCGCACGGAGCGCTGCCACACCTGTCCCGAAGCGGACCGCTGTCCCTTTGCGCTGAAGATGGCCGCCATCCCGTCGCTCAAGGCGCTCTATCTGGAGAACGAACAGTACGACGGCTACTTCCGCGACCGCTGCGTCTTCAGCCCGGAGATGAACATCGAGGACAACATGAACGTGGTGGTGGACTACGCCGGCGGCACCAAGATGAGCTACTCGCTCACCGCGTTTGCGCCGTGGGAAGGCTACATCATCAGCTTCAACGGCACCAAGGGCCGCATCGAGCACAAGATGGAGGAAGCGGCCTACATCAACGGCGACGGCACCGTGCCCGGCGCACTCAAGTCCGAAGGCACGTGGATCCGCGTCTATCCCCACTGGGGCGCGGCGCGCGAGGTGGAGGTGTGGCAGGCCGGCGGCGGCCACGGCGGCGCCGACCCCATCATGCTCAGCTACATCTTTGCGCCCGGCGCACAGGAAGCCGACCCGTACCTGCGCGCCGCGGATCAACGGGCCGGCGTGGTCCATCGGCGTGGGCATTGCGGCCAACGTGCCCATGGCTTCGGGACAGGCGGTGGATGTCGCGGCGTTGCTGGGCGCAATCGACTTGCCCGACTATCGCATGCCCAGCGGGGATGAGCCTGCCGCTGCCCGTCGCGCGACGGCTCGGCGGCGCGGATGTAGGCGCAGCACGTTTCATCCGGTGAGTGCGCGGCAAAGTCGCCGCACTCACCGGGTGTCCATCGAGCATCAATCACCGGACGCCGACTTGCACTGACGCCATTCTTGCCATGCAAAAGACCCCGACATCAAGCCCGACACATGGACCAACGCCTGTCGCCCCGAACTGGCGTTTCTCCTCGAATGTTGCCGCCCCACGCTTCGCGCAGCCAACGTGGACGCGGCCCGACGTCTCCTGACGCAGCCGCCGGCGTGGCCCCGGCTGGAAGAGATGGCCACCTACCACGGGCTGGGGCCGCTGCTCCACCACCACGTGGCCCACCATGCGGAGCTGGCCGCGCTGATTCCCGCCACGATGCGCGCGCCTGCAACAGACAGCGCGCCTCAATGCGGCCCGTGTGCTCATGCTGGGCGACGAGCTGCGCGCCGTGCTGCACGTGCTGGCGGCGCATGACATTCCGGCCATGCCGTACAAAGGCGTGGCGCTGGCCGCGCAACTCTACGGCGATGCCGGGCTGCGCGTCAGCGGCGACATCGACGTCATCGTGCCCGCAGCGCAGCGCCAGGCCGCGGTCCACGCGCTCCAGGAAGTGCGCGGCAGTACACGTCGCTCTACGCCTTCCACTCCGCCCGGCAAGAGCAGCAGTACATGCGCAACATTCACCACTACAACCTTGTGCACCACTCGCCCCGTCATGGTGGAAGTCCACTGGGACGCCACCGGCCGCGCCGATGGCTTCGCGCCCGACTGGCCCGGCATCTGGGCACGCAGCACGGCCGGCACGTGGCAAGGCGCGCCGGCGTGGCTTCCGTCCCCGGACGATCTCTTCCTGTTGCTGGCCCTGCACGGCAGCAAACATCAGTGGACGGTGCTCAAATGGTTGGTGGATGTGGGCGCGCTGCTGGAACAGGCGCCCGCGCTCGACTGGAGTCTATTCGAGTCACGCGCGGAGCAGTGGGGCATCTCCCGCAGCCTCGTGCTCACACGCTTCCTGAGCGCCCAACTGCTGGGGATTTCCCTGCGGGGCCGCGGTGACATCGCCCCTGGCACCCCAGGTGATCGCGCAGATCGAGGCCGCGCAGGAGCCGGACATGACGGCCAAAGTTCGTTACATCATGCAACTGCACGAACGGCCTGGCACAGCGTCTACGTTACATCCGACACCTTCTGTTCTCCCTCAACTTCCAGGATCTGCACACGGAGCAGACGACGGTGCCGGCCGCGCATATGTGCGGCGGCCCTGGCGGATTCTGCGCAAGCGCAGTGCAGCCTTCCTCGGCCGCCTGGACGCGTGACGTGGTGCGCGGAACCGTGGCCAAATAGGCGTCGCCTTCAGCCGGTGGACGGCAACGGCGGCGTTCGTTGGCGCAGGCGTGCTGGCGCCACTTCTGGATACGTCGCCAGCGCTATCCTTTCAACCCGGTCAGTTTGACGCCTTGAATGAAGGTGCGCTGGGCAAAGAAGAAGAGAATGACGATGGGAATGGTGAAGACTGGGATGCGGCCATGAGCAGATTCCACGAGACCGTGCTGCCCCTGAAAGTCCTGCAACCCCAGGGCCATGGTGAAACGGCGCGGGTCCGTCAGGTAGAGCAGGGGGCCGGTGAAGTCGTTCCATGCCCACAGGAAGGTGAAGACCGTAATCGCCGCGAGCACCGGTTTGGAGAGCGGCAGCATGATCGACCAGAAGATGCGATATTCGGACGCACCGTCGATGCGCGCCGCGTCGGCCAGTTCTTCGGGGATGGTCAGGAAGAATTGGCGCAAGAGGAAAATGTCGAACGCGTTGCCGAAGAACGTCGGCACGATGAGCGGCAAAAAGGTGTTGCCCCACGCCAGCGTGCCGGTGAAGAGGATGTAGAGGGGAATCATCGTCACCTGAAACGGCAGCATCATCGTCGTCAACACCAACACAAAGACGACATCGCGCCCTTTCCATCTGATGCGGGCAAAGCCATACGCCGCCGGCGCGCAGGAAACCAGCGTGCCGATGATCGAGAAGATGGCCACAATCAGGCTGTTCTTGATATACGTCCAGAAGTTGACGTTGAGGCTGGCGCGGGTGGCGCGATTCAGCGCATCGGGGAAGTTGCGCCAGCGCAAGCCGATCTCAAGCACCGGTTCGGCATAGCGCATGCGGATCGTGAGGACTTCATCCGGAACCGCCGGGTCGATGAAATCCCCGTGCCCCTCGGCGATGTTGAGCAGCGCCAGTTCACGCGTGACGCCGTCCATCTCCACCCGATAGAGCGGATAGGTTGCGCCGGCAACCGTCACCTGGCGCACGTCATGGGGCAGGAGCGTCGGCGGCGTGCGGAAGACATCCTGGTCGGACTTGAGCGCCGTCGAGAGCATCCACAGGAAGGGCACCAGAAAGAAGAGCCCCACGCCGACGATAGCCACAAACGCACCCGCGCGACGCAATTGCTCTTGCCGGCGATGTGAACCGAGCCACACCCGGCGCGACGGACTGGCCTGTGCTGCTTGCATCGGGGATACGTGGGGCGTCGTTGCATCGTTCATGTCATCCGCCCTCATAGTACGTCCAACGCTCCGACAGGCGCAGCAGCAGGATCGTGCAGAACATGATGATGATGAACAGTATCCATGCTTGCGCCGACGCGTAGCCCATCTTCAGGTAGACGAACCCTTGTTGGTAGAGATACACGCTGTAGAAGAGCGTCGAATTGAGCGGGGCGCCCAACGCACTGCCCACGGACCCCATGTTGGCGCTGAGCACATACGCCTGGGCGAAATACTGGAACGTGCCGATCACGCCGATGATCAAGTTGAACAGCGTGATGGGCGAGATGAGCGGAATGGTGATGCGCCAAAGCCGCTGCCACCAGGTCGCGCCGTCCAACTCGGAGGCCTCGATCAGCGTCGAGGGAATATCCTGCAGCCCGGCCAGGTAGATCACCATGGTATTGCCGACCCCCCACAACCCCATGAAGATGAGGGACGGTTTGGACCAAAACGGATCGTGGGTCCAATTAGGGCCGCGGATGCCGAGCTGGGCCAGAAATGTGTTCAGAATGCCGCTGTTGGGGTTCAGGATCCAGAGCCACAGCAGCGTACTGGCCACCACCGGCACGATTGCGGGCAGGTAGTAGATCACGCGGTAGATCGATTGGCCCGGAATCTTGATATTGAGCAAGAGCGCGCAGATAAACGAGATCGCCAGCGAGAGCGGTACGCTGAAGACGACCATGTACAGGGTGTTGTAGAGCGCGCGCCAGAAGAGATCGTCGTTGACCATGCGCACATAGTTTTGCAGGCCGATCCAGTCCAGGGGCTGTTTGATGTGATATTCGGTGAAGCTGTAGTACAGCGACGCCACCATCGGGTAGAGGTTGAAGGCAAAGAAGCCGATCATCCAGAGGGAAATGAACGAAATCCCCGTCCAGAAACGGCGCCGCGCGGTGGTTGAGGCAGTCATAGGCATTTGGCCTGTACAGGAAAGCACATGCGCCGGGACACGCATCCGCACGCCGCGGCGTCAATCCACGGCGGAAATTTGGCGATGGGCCTTGCCAGATTGCCGCCGGGATTGACGCGCGCATCCCGACACATGTGCAATTGTTGCTACTGCAACGCTGCGTCCAAGAGTGGCTGCAATTCGGCCTGGGCCGCTTCCAGCAACGGCCGCGGATCGGCGCACGTAGCCAGCACCTGTTCTTCAATCTGCCCGAGCGCGGTACTCACCTCACCGTTGATCGGCGACATGACCGGCGCGACGGCGTTGGGATTTCCCATCAGGTTGAGGAACACTTCGAACTTGGCGTTTTCGTGGAAACGGGGATCTTCAGCGGCCTTGGCGCTGGAAGGCAGGTTGAAGTTGGCCACCATCTCCTCGGCCACGATCTCCGGCGACATCATCCACGCCAGCAAGTCGGCCGAGGCTTCCTTGTTCTTGGCGCCACTGGGAACCATGACCGTGCTCCCGCTGACCACGCTGGTGTTGGCCCGCTCGGGATTGGCCGCGGGATAGGGGAACGGGGCCACGTCGTAGTAGAGCTCCGGTTTGTAATTCTGGATGAAGTTGGGACCGGGTTGCCACTCCCCTTCAACCATCATGGCGATCTTGCCGCCGTAGAAGCCGTTGTCCGGCGACGAGTAATCGCCAAAGCCGGATTTGAAGCGCTGTATTTCGTCAACCGAGTAGTCATCGTTGCAATAGAATTGTTGCTCCCACAGCAGCGCATTGACCACGGCGTCGGACGTCAAGGTCAACTCCGTGCCGTCCTCGTTGTACCACCACCCGCCCATCATCGCCGTGTACAGGTCAAGATGGGACCAGGAGAAGTCCGGGACGAAGCCGATCTGCGTGAGCGTGCCGTCGTCGGCGACAATCGTCAACTCTTTGGCCATTGCGACCAGGTCTTCCAACGTCTGCGGCGGCTGGTCAGGGTCGAGGCCGGCATCTTCAAAAAGATCCTTGTTCCAGAAGAGCGCGTACGTGTCGGTGCCCCACGGCAGACAGTAGTAGGCGCCCTGGTACAGGCACTGGCTGAGCGGCGCGGCGTA
>JAWKOK010000108.1:0-12693 GCA_041391205.1 Caldilineaceae bacterium | reverse complement strand
ACTCGGCATGCTCGACACGCCCTATCGGGAGCGCTGGGCGCTGTCATGAGCAGCTTCACCTTGGCCCAGGCCGCGGACGCCGCAGCCGCGCACCTCGCCGACTGCACGCTATGCCCGCACCGCTGCGGCCCTGCCCGCGAAGACGCGCAGGGCGTCTGCCGCGTCGGCCGGACGAGCTACATCGCCAGCGAGATGGTGCACATGGGCGAGGAAGCGCCGTTGCAGCCGGCCCACGCCATCTTCTTCAGCGGCTGCACCGCGACCTGCACTTTCTGCACCGCGGCGCGCTTCGCCTTCCGGCCGACCTACGGCGTCGCGGTCACGCCCGGGCAACTGGCGGCGCGCATCCGCCGGCGCCAGGACGAGGGCGCACGCAGCGTCTGCTTCATCGGCGGCGACCCCGCGCCCCACATCCCGTTCATCCTCGCCACCCTCCACACGCTGGGCGCGGACCGCCGGGTGCCCGCCGTGCTCAACAGCAATTTCTACCTCACCCCGGCCGCGCTGAATCTGCTGGCGCCGGCCATGGACATCTATCTGCCCGATCTCAAGTTCGGCCCGGCCACGGGTCCGGCGAGTTGTGGGGAACGGCTGGGGGGCATGCCCGACTACTGGGCGGTGGTGACGGCCAACATCCGCCGGGTGCGGGCGACCGGGCGACGGGTCATCGTGCGCCATCTGCTCATGCCCGGGCACCTGGACTGTTGCACGCGGCCCGTGCTGGCGTGGTTGGCCCAGGAGCCCGGCCTGGAGGTGAGCCTGCTGACCCAGTACCTCGCCCCGGCCCACGTGCGCGGCGAGTTGGCGCGCAGCTTGCACGCCGAGGAGATCGCCACGGCCCGGGCGCTAGCCCATGGGCACGGGCTGCGTCTGATCTGACACGGACGCCGGAGGCGCGTCTGCCGTCGCCGCGACGGGGGTGGTGGGCAGGCCGAACAGGGCCGCGATGCCCACGCCCGCGTACATGGTCAACACGGGAAGCAGCGGCAGGACAAAGCGATCCTGACCGAAGAACGGCAGGTGCATCAGCGTCCAGTAGAGCGCAATCCAGAGCCCGCTGTTGACGAGTCGTGTCCGTTTTGGTCCCAGCAACAGATGCAGAATGCCCGCAACCGCGGCCAGCACCACCATCACGTAGACGAGATTGACGAACGCGAATGCGGCCACGCCGCCGCCCCACTGCGCCGGATCCCGGGCCGAGAGCCGGTTCCAGTGCAGGCCGTAATCGTTGGCATTGAAGAGATAGAAAAGCTTGGCCGGCAGCAGCCGCAACGCCGCGCCCGGCTGGGTGCGCATGAACTCGAAGGCCAGTCGGTACGCGTGGTCCTCGGTGGCCAGGGCATCGCTGAAGTAGATAAAGAGTGGGTTCGACAGATCCCGGGGAAAGGCGTATGCGCCGTCCGCGTGGGGATTGTTGCCGATCCACAGATTGACGCCGGTGTTGGCGGAGACAAAGATGAGCCGGTCGAAGAGCAGATAGTTGCGCACCATCCACGGCGCGAGCACGAGGAAGGTGCCGGCCACGGTGAGCAGCAAGGCCCGTGGCAGCGACAACCGCGGCCGAGTCGCTTGCCATTGCAGCCACGTCCACGCCGGCGCCATGAAAAGCCCCGGCCCGCGCACCAACGCCAGCGCCCCGTTGACAATGCCCACCGCCAACGCGGCCCGCCCCGGCCGCGGCGCATCCCAGCTGCGCAGACTGGCCACATACGCCCCCGTGAAGATGGTCATGAAGAGCAAATCGGTGGAGACCAGGCTGGTGTAGACCACCAGCCCCGGCAGCAGCGCCAGCAGCAACGCCGCCAGCGCGGCCACATACACGTTGAAGAGCCGCCGGGCCAGATCATAGGTCAGCGCGACGCAGGCCACCGCCAGCACGATGTTGGCCAGCTTGGCCACCCAGACGCTGGGACCGGTCACACGAAAGATGGTGGCCAGAAAGAGCGGGTAGCCCACGGGCCACGACACAAGCGGGCGCCGCGTCTGCAGGTCGTAGACGAAGCCGGCGCCGTCCCGCAGTTGAACCGCGGTGCGGTAGTACCATTCGGAATCGGCGAAGGGTTGGGTGGGATAGACCAGGATCCAGGCCAGGCGGACGCCGTAGGCCAGGACCAAAATTGTGGGGAAAGTCCATGCGTTGTGCAACAGACGGGCCGCCCATCTCCGGACATTGACCTGAACCGGGCGTGGCGCGAACAGCCAGAGCAACATGGCCCCGCTCAGCAGCGGCAGAGCTCGTTTCAGCCAGACCAACAGGAGAATCGTCTTGGGTTCCAGAATGTCGCGGGGCGAGATCAGCAGCGCGAGTCGCGTCAAGGGTTCCAGCGGCGTCACCACCATGGTCAAGCCGAGGATGACGGCCATGACGGTGAGCAAGAGTGTCAACGAGATGCGGGGAGCACGCTGCGTACGAACCATAACCAGCGGCACGAAATGTCAACAGAACTTAGCGCGTGTCGAAGTCGAAACGGGATTGGCGCGACGGTCGCACCGGCAGCGGACGCACCAGCACCCGGTCGCCGCGCACGGAGAGCACCTGCACCATGGTGCCGTCGGGGATCGGCTGCCCGCTCTCGGAATCGGCATGCCAGATTTCGTTCTCGACGCGCACGCGGCCTTGCGCGGACTTGGGGTCGATGGGCACGATCACGATGGCATCCCGACCCACGACGCGCTCGACGCCGAAGAGTGTCTCCGACGGTCCGCTGCTGCGCGCCGGTGCGATCCGCGCCAACAGACCGCCCAAGAGCGCAATGACCAGGAAGGTGAGCAGTTGCCAGCCGACGGCGAGCGGCAACGCTGCGGCGAATGCCGCCACCAGGGCCGCCACCGTGATCCCGGCCAGCATGGCATTGCGCCGCAGGACCGCAAAGACCGCGGCCAGCAACGCCAGCACGAGCCAGAGCCAGAGCATCAGATTGGTGCCGTCTACCATCACGTCTCTCCGTCCAAACCCAAGCCAAGGTCGGTGAGGCGTAGTATACCAGCACTTAGGACGTCATAGCTAGCCGATGTTATGTTGAGACCCGGATTCTCCTACAAATAGAACAGCGGCTGGAAGCCGGTCCGCTTCCAGCCGCTGTTCGTCGGTGATCTACTGCACTGCCGCTATCGTGGTCCGCCTATTCCAGGAAGACCTCGATGTGCGTGCCGTCTTCGCTGTCCTCCACATCCACGATGCGGCCGATCAGCCCGGCGTCGATGGCATCCAGCAGCGCCTGTTTGTCCAGGTCGGCGCTGTCCGGCACAAAGCGGAGCCCCAGCGTCACGATGGCCAGAGGCACGTTGACGCTCACCTTCTGGCGGCCGGTCACACTGTCGGTGACGCGGATGCGCATAAACTGTGCCTTGGACGCGGCGGCCGGCGCCACATCCGTCGCGTCACCGCCCAGCGCCTGGATGAGGCGCGTGCCGTCCTCGGCCGAAATCTTCCCCTGCTCGATCATGCGCAAGATGGTCAAACGCTCTTCATTGGTTGGCATAGTCGTTCCTTTTCCGGGTGAACACGGGGTGATTGGGTCAGCGCTTGCGCAGCGCACTGAGCAACTGCTCGGCCTGCTCCACCGACAGCTTGCCTTGCTCCACCATGCGCAGGATCATCATGCGCTCCTCGTCGCTGAGGGTGGGCGCTTCGGGCTTGGCCGGTTTGGGCGGCGGTGACGGCGCTTGCCACGTCCACGCGTAGCCGCCTTGCCGTCCCTTGGACTGCTGCGCGGCCTTGCGTTCCGCGGCCCGGGCCTTCTCGTCGGCCTTGCGCATGGCCTCCGCGATCTTGAGCTCGGCGGCGCGCATGGCGGACTGGACCTTCTCCTGGATGCGCGTCGCCAATTGCTCATCGGCCGCAAGTTGGGACAGCTTCTCGTCCAGTTGCCGAGTCACAGACTGGACCTGGGCCTCCACTTGGCTCGCGATCTGTTGCGCGAACTCGGCCGCGTTCATGGCGAACTCCTGGCCGAAATCGGCCCCGAAACCGGTAAATTGCGGATCGACGCCGATCAACTCCACATCACCGTCGGCGACCAGATTGAGCGTGGTCGCGCCGCCGCCCAAGGTGAAGCTCATGGCGTGCGCCCCGTCCGGCGCGTGTTCAACGTCCACAGGCAAGCGCTTCAACTCGATCTCGCCGCCCGCTTGCAGGGAGACGACCGCGTCCACGTCCTGAGGCACGCGACAGGAGAGATCGCCGCCGGCCCGGGCATTGACTGCGGTGCCCGGCGTCAACGCAATGCGCAGGGACAGATCGTCGTCCGCGGCCGCGTCGATGTTGCCGCGCACGAAGCTCAGCGCCAGGTCGCCGTGCACGGTGTGCACCCGACAGTCGCCGCCGATGCGCGTCACCGCGGCGTCGCCCGCGACTGTGCCGATGTGGAGGTCGCCGTCCACGCCGTTCACGGACAGGTCGCCGTTGACGGTCTGGATAACCACGCCGGCGCTCTGGTTCAAACTCATGTCGCCGTTGATCTGGGCCACATGCACCATCCCGCCGATGCCCTGAAAACTGGCGTCGCCGTGGACATGACCCACATGCAGCGTGCTGCCGTAGGGCACCCGCAGCACGCAATCGTCATCGCTCACAAGGCGCACCACGTTGGCGCCGTCAACGTCAGCGGCGTCCACGGTCACTTCCTGGCGGACGCCGCCGGTCATTTGCAGTTGGCTCTGCGGCGCGCCGCTCACGACCAGATCGCCGGCCACCGTGCCCAGGTGGATGATGGGATTGGCGCCGACTTCGAGAATTTGCGGACCGGCCATTAGTCACCGCCTTTCAGGATCTGCATGGCCTCGTCAAAAGTGATCTGTCCGGCATCCAAATCAGCCAGCACCTGCTTGCGTACGTCTTCGTCCATGGGCGCGGGCTCCTCCTTGCCCGGCTCGTAGCCCAGCGCCCGGATGATGTCGTGGAGCCGGCTGCGCACCGTGGGATAGGAGATGCCCAGTTCGCTTTCCATGCGGCTCAGTTTGCCTTCGCTGCGCAGGAACAACTCCACAAATTGGAGTTGCTCGACCGAAAGTTGGGCAAAGGGAATGTTCACCGAAAAACGCCCGTCCACAGAAATGTCGACGTCGGGGCAGTAGAAACGGGTGACGACGATGTCGCCGCCGCTGAACGGGCAGCGGGTGGGCAATGGATTCATGATTGGCTCCTTGATGAAATCGATTCAGGTACGATCAGACGGACGGGATGGACTTGGACGGCGCCAGCGACGTGTCGGCGCTCAAGCGGCGGCCGAGGGCAATGAACCAGCCGCCGATGTGACGGCGCACGCCCAGCAGCCGTGCCGGCGGCGTGGTCCGGGCCAGCCGCTGCAGACGCACCCGATCCGCTTCATCGATGAGGCGCTGACGACGCGCCCGGGCTTCGTCGACAACCAATTCAGGATTGGGGATGATCATCGGGTCTCCTCCTCAAAAACTCGAAAGTGCGCTTGCTGTTTTCAAAACCATCATACTCCAAATATCAAAAAAGTCAATACCAAAGTTCAATTTTCTGGATATCGATTTGCAACTAGCGCAGATTTCCCGAGGCAGAACCTAAGATTCTTGAAGGTCCGCCTCAAAAACCTGGAGGATAAACACAAACGGCCATCGGGCCGGGCGCGCCAATAAAAAAAGTCGCGGCGGGGGAATCCCCCGCCGCGACCGGTTCGGCACTCTTTTGTCTGCGCTACCCGACTTCCTAGGCAATCCCGCCCTGATCACGCAGGAAGCTGGTGAGTCCCGGAATGGCAAAGCGCTTGCCCTGGTAGGATTGGTAGCCGTAGTAGAGCATGGCAATGACGTACATCAAAAACGCCACCGGCGAGAGACAGGCCACGGCCAACGCAAACATGCCGCCCACAAAGGGCACGATCTGCGCCACCACCGTCCCCATCACCGCGGCGACGCCGGCCACCACAAAGACCGCGCTCAAGGCTAGGGCCTGGACCGCGTGGTAGCGCTGGAACGGGCGCTTCTTGCTGCTTTCGCTGAGCAAGATGATGACCGGCATGATGGCCGGCACGAAGATCTGCGAGATGTAGGCCAGGAGCGCAATCAGCCGGTCGTCGCTGCTGGCCGCGGGATCGATGCTCGCGTCCTGGACGAATTCGCCGCGCCGCAGCGCGCCGGCGGCCGCCGTGGCCTGATCGCGCGCCGTGTCCATCACCTGCTCGAACGGCGTGCGAAATTCGTCACCGGCACCGGTCGTGCCGTCGCCGGCAGTCGTCTGGCCGGGCGTCTGCGTCTGGCGCTGTTCCGCATTGGTCTCGGGATTGTTCTGGGTCGTATTTTTGTCTTCCATAGGTCCTCCAAAATTCATCATGTTGTGCTCATCAGTACGTGGCGCCGCGGGGAAAGTTTCAGAAACGGGAAGAGAAGAGATTGGGGGATTGGAGATTGGGAGATTGGGGGCTGGGCGCTAGAATGGCATGGAGAATGGGACGTGAATTGGGGAAGTGGAGAACGGCATGGTCGAAACTCGTATCATTTTCATGGGCACGCCCGACTTTGCGGTGCCGAGCCTGGCGCGCCTCATCGCGGCCGGGCCGAACTTCACAACTGGCGCATCGTCGCCGTGGCCACCCAGCCGGATCGGCGCGCCGGGCACCGGCAAAAAGCCGGCCCGTCAGCCCGGTGAGCGTTGGCTCTGGAACACGGCATCGAGGTGCTGCAGCCGGCCGGTCTGCGCAAGGACCCGGCCGCAGTCGGCGCGCTGTACCCCTTTGGCGCCCGATCTGCTGGTGGTGGCGGCGTACGGCCTGATCCTGCCCCAGCGTGCTGGACATCCCACGCTTCGGCGCCGTCAACGTGCATGCCAGCATCCTGCCCGCGTACCGGGAAACGTCGCCCATCACGGCCGCGCTGCTCGACGGCCGCGCCGAGACCGGCGTCACCATCATGTTGATGGAACGGGCATGGACACCGGGCCCATGCTGGCGCAAGCGCGCCAAGCCATTGCCCCCCGACGACTACCGCGGCCGGCCTGTCGGCACGGCTAGCGACCCAGAAACGGACCTGTTGGTGGCCACGTTGCCACAGTGGCTGGCCAGACCGATCGCCGGTGGTTGACGAACTGCCGGGCGAGGTCTCCACGTGTCGCCTGATCAAGAAGGAGGACGGACGCACATCGATTGGACAGCCCGGCCACGACGATCGAACGCATGACCGGGCCTATGCGCCGTGGCCCAGCGCCTTCACCACGTGGCAGGGTGAAAATTTTAAGATTCTGCGGAGAGCGGGTCGTGCCAGGCGCGCGACGCCCGGGCATGTGGTGGCGGCGGACGGCGGCGTGGCCGTGGGCACGGGCGATGGTCTCCTGCAACTGGACGAAGTGCAACCTTGCGGGCAAGCGCCATGGAAGTCGCCAGCTTCCTCAACGGGGCGCCCGATTTTGTGGGGACGGATCTGGAAACGTGAGGCGAGGGGACTTCCGGGAAGGGGTCAATAAAATCTTCATGAACCGAGTTCGTCGGCCCTTCCCGGAAGTCCCCCGCTCCCTCTACACCCGTTCTCTGCGTCCAACGATTTGCGGCAACGCCCGCACCACTGTACTATACTTCCTGTCCGGTGTCGGGGCGTAGCGCAGCTTGGTAGCGCGCTTCAATGGGGTTGAAGAGGTCGGAGGTTCGAATCCTCTCGCCCCGACCAGAAAAGGTCGGCGATGGAATCCATCGCCGACCTTTGTTGCGAAAGTGGGTGCCGCCACGTGGGCATCAACGTGCGCGTTCCAGCAGGTCCAACTTCTGGGCGATGGCGAGCAGGCGGCCGGAAGGCCAGTTGCTTTATCGTCGTCCGGCGTGGGCTCCACAGATCCAGGCCGATCTCGAACATGTGGTTGATGCGGCGCATGAGTTCATACCAGGCGCGGTAGTCGTTCTCCAGCCGGATGCCCTGGACCGACGCCGCGCTTTCGCCGAACTCGTACGCGGGGACGAACGCGTAGAAGGTGACGAATTCCACGTGCGCCCGCTCGGCTTCGTCCAGCAGATAGGAGCCGATGGTGGCGCCGCCTTCGTAGTTGGAGAAGCGCACCGCATAGTTGGTCATCTCGTCGCGCAGACGGGGCAGACTGTAGGTGCAGGAGACGTCCCGGTCCTTGTCGTAGGGCATGGAACCGTAGACGCCGCCCACGCAGACGACGCGCTTGGCGCCCACGGCCTGCACCGCCTCGAAAAAGGCCTCGGCGTAGCGGTCGATGTTCAGATGCGGCTCGGTGCCCAGGAAGATGACCAGGCCCTTCTGCTCGTCACCCATGTAGTAGATCTCGTTGGTGTTCCGGGACAGACCCTCACGGTAGCCGTCTTTGAGCTTGATCTCGGGGCGCAGAAAGTGGTGGGTGCCCGGAATCTGGAAGAGATAGAAGCTGTCGTCGTGGATTTCGCCGATCTTGCGGGCGCCGAAATGGTCGATCACATACTCCGGCAGCTCGGATGAGATGGCGCCGGCGTCGGCCCATTGATGCCATCCGGCCAACATGTAGATTTCAGCGGCTTGCGGCTTTTCCCACAACTCGACCAGGGATGCCATCTGTATACCCCCTCAGGTTGGATGCGCCCGATTCGCCGGAGCGGTTGCCCCCAAATCCGGCATACACCCGTTGTCTTGCGGTGAATCGCACACGGCCGTCACGGCGTGCACGGTGGTGTCGCCCTACTATAGCCGATTCAGAAGCAGTGTCAAACGATGGGAGGAGTTCGGGCGCCCATCTCAAACTCGAGCCGAATAATTCGTTGAGTTCGCACGCCCTCGTGCGAACGGCTGGCTAGACTCGGCTTTGGCAAAGCGGTTCGCACGAGGGCGTGCGAACTCAACGGATCTGGGCCTCTTCATGGAGATGTAGCCGGCAACGCGCAATTCACTTGCCAGCCTTACGCCCCTCTGATATACTGTCGTATCGACACTAAGCCACTGCACGTCAACGCCGACCGCGGGCAAACCAGAGAAGTCTTCTCGGCCCCGAGAGGCGACCTTTGCAGCCCAGTGTAGCAGCGGACAGAGCAAGTCCATGTCAATGAAGACAGAGCCGAAGAAGACGCCGAAGAAGACAGCGTCAACGAAGACCGATGCTTCATCCCTTGCCGCGGAAAGGCCCGACCGGCACCATTCCGGCGGGATTTCCCGTTGACAACTGTGAAGATGATCGACCATCAACGGCGCGTGATCGCACCCGGGTGCGCACGTCGCCGTTTCGTTTTTGCGGCATGCCCGCTTTGCCCAAGCACGGCGTTCACACAGTGTGTTCAGACAGCGTTGACAGACCATGGATAAACGCATCCACGAGTGCCCCGGACTCAAAGAACAGGATATCGCTTTCCTACGCAAGATCGAAGCCGGCATGGCCATCACCGCCGACGTGAGCCGCGCCGACATGTTGCTCTGCTGCCTGCTGGCGCCGGACCGCGCCCTGATCCTGCGCCACACCATGCCCAAATCCACCGCGTCACTCTACCGCAACGACGCCAGCGGCCGCGTCTTCACGCCGGAAGAGCAGCCGCTGCTCTTCCGCACCTTTCGTAGCGGCAGCGGCGGCCACGGCCAGAAGGAAGTGCTCACCAACGGTGCGCCCGTGATTCAAGACTGCTACGCCATCTCGCGCGACGCACAGCAGGTCATCGCCGCGCTGGTCTTCGAGACCAACATGGTGGCGTACGAGCGCCATCGCCGGCGCAACCGCTCCTTCCGCCAGGCGGTGCGCTGGCTGCAAGACATGTGCCTCCACGGCCTGCTGGAAGAGACCTCCACCCTGAGCCGCTTCGGCATGTACGACGGCGTCTACCTGGTGGATCCCCAGTTCAAGGTCGTCTACATGAACGGCATTGCGGCCAACATGTTTCGTTCGGTGGGCATCGTCTCGGACCTGCGCGAGCAGACCATCGGCACGCTGGAACCCATCGACGCCGAGATGGTGGAGCAGGCGTATCAAGCCGGCAAACCGTTGGAACGCCGCCACGAATCCCAGGATGGGCGAATTTGGATTCGTAAGGTGATTCCTTTGCGCATGGCCCCTGTAACATGGCAGAATTACTGGCAAAATTGGTACAACGTCCTGCTGCGGCCGGATTTGCCGGAGCGGGACGTCGACGCGGTGATGGTGATGGTGCACAACGCGACGGAGGCCGTGCAGAAACAGCGCGAGCTCAACGTCAAGTCGGCCATCATCCAGGAGGTGCACCACCGGGTCAAGAACAACTTGCAGACCATCGCCGCCATTTTGCGCATCCAGGCACGGCGCTGCGAAACGGACGAAGCGCGCCAGCATCTGACCGAAGCGGTCAACCGCATCCTGAGCATGTCGGTGATTCACGAGTTCCTGAGCCAGGACGAACACCGGCCCATCAACGTGCGTGAAGTCTGCCAGCGGGTGGCCAATCAGGTGACGCAGGTGGCCGCCAGCCCGGAGCAGCAGGTGGACATCAAAGTCTCCGGCCCCAACATCCGTCTGCCGGCGGGCCAGGCGACGCCCACGGCCATGGTCATCAACGAGTTGCTGCTGAACGCGGTGGAACACGGCGCCCGCGACGATCAAGGCGGCCGCATCCAGGTGGAGTTGTTGGACCGGGGCGACAGCGTCGAGATCGTGGTGGAGGACAACGGCCTCGGGTTGCCGCCCGACTTTGACCCGGCTCAAGGCCACAGCCTGGGCTTGCAGATCGTCCACACGTTGGTCACGGACGATCTCAAAGGGGAGTTCCGTCTGGAGTCGATCACGCCCGACGCGGAGGCGCAGACCAACGGCGACGGTTGTGCCGGCGGCACTCGTGCAATCGTCACCTTCCCCAAACGTTCGCTACGTGCAGATTGACCTATTATAATGCGGCGAAAAAACCTCGGCGGGAATTCTGCTCCCCGACCACTGGTAGGATGTGCCGAGTCATTTCCGCCGGGATTTTCTAGAATTTGAACTCATTGCTACAAGGAGAAACAAGGGTGGAGCGAACACGTGTCATCATCGCCGATGACGAGTCTCTCATTCGGATGGACCTGCGTGAAATGCTGACCAACCTGGGCTACCTGGTGGTCGGCGAAGTGGGTGACGGTCGCAGCGCAGTGAATTTGGCCCGGGAACTGCGGCCCGACATCGTGATCATGGACATCAAGATGCCCGACATGGACGGGATCGAAGCGGCGCAGGTGCTGACCGAGGAACGGGTCGCGCCGGTGCTGCTCCTGAGCGCGTACAGCCAGCAGGATCTGGTGCAGCGCGCCCGCAAAGCCGGCGTCGCCGGGTATCTGGTCAAGCCCTTCCGCGAAAGCGACCTGACGCCCGCCATCGAAGTGGCCCTGGCCAGGTACAGCGAATTCCGCGCCGTGGAACGGGAAGTGGACACGCTGGAAGACGCGCTGGAAACGCGCAAACTGGTCGATCGGGCCAAGGGCATCCTCATGGACACCCAGGGGCTGAACGAAACCGACGCGTTCCGCAAGATCCAGAAGATGAGCATGAACAATCGCAAGCCCATGCGCGCCGTGGCCGAGGCCATCATCCTGGCGCATCAGGTGAGCGAGTAGCGAGGGGCGTTGTGCGTCTTTCCATCATCATGCCCGTCTACAACGAACGGGCCACCTTGGAGGAGATCGTCCAGCGCGTACGGGCCGTCGATCTGACGGTGGACAGAGAGGGCATCAACCCGTTGATCCGGGGACCGTTGACCCTCGAGCGCGAAATCATCATCGTGGACGACGGGTCGACCGACGGCACGCGTGCCATTCTCGAGGAGTGGCGGCAGGCCCAACCGGACGACATGCGCATCGTGTTTCACGCGCAGAACGGCGGCAAGGGCGCGGCGTTGCGCACCGGCTTTCAACACGCCACCGGCGACATGCTGGTAATCCAGGATGCGGACCTGGAATACGATCCCCGCGACTACCTCAAACTGCTGGTGCCCGTGCTGGAAGGACGGTCGCCGGTGGTCTACGGCAGCCGCTTCATGGGCGGCCCGCGCTCGGCCATGAGCCTGAGCCACACCATGGGCAACAAGATGTTGACGGTCTTCACCAACATCCTGTTCGGCACCTCGCTCAGCGACATGGAGACCTGCTACAAGTGCTTCCGCCGCGACGTCATCGTCGACATGCCGCTCCACAGTCGCCGCTTTGAGATCGAGCCGGAGATTACCGCCAAGATTCTGAAACGTGGCTACTCCATCTTTGAAGTTCCCATCAGCTACAACGGTCGCGAGTTCCACGAAGGCAAGAAGATCACGTGGCGCGACGGTTTCAGCGCCATCTCCACTCTGGTCAAATATCGCTTCGTCGACTGAACGCGCCGCCCGGCTCGTCGCGGTTGACCGTGTCGCCCTGCTCGCAGCGACGCTCCTCGGCTTCGGTGTATACCTGCGCGCGTTGGGCCGCTTTGCCTTCACCGCGGACGAAGCCGTCTACAGTGCCTGGGCGCGCCACGCTTTCCACGGCGACCCGTGGTTCCTCACCGTCTGGCCCGACAAACCGCCGCTTTTTTTGTGGACGTTGGGCGCAGCGTTCATGACATTGGGCAATCGCCCCGAAGCGGCCCAATTCCTCAACATCGGCTTCAGCACCCTGACCATCGCCGTGGCCGGTGTGACGGCGCGCACGCTGTGGGGCGCGCCCGCGGGTGTGACCGCCGCCGCGCTCATGGCCTTGAACCCCTTCGCCGTCAGCTTCGCGCCCACCGCGTTCACCGACCCCATGCTCGTGTTCGCGGGCATGACGGCCCTGTTGCTGGCCGTGCGCGGA
>JAWKOK010000107.1:0-12913 GCA_041391205.1 Caldilineaceae bacterium | reverse complement strand
GTGGCCGTTTGCAGCGCGCCGCCGTCCCAGGCTATGTCGACGGTGAAGCCGCCGCGTGCGCGCAGCCCGGTCACCGCGCCCGTGGACCAGGATTGGGGCAGCGCGGGCAGGAGGTGGAGTTCGCGGGCGTGGCTCTGGAGCAGCATCTCGGCGATGCCGGCGGTCGCGCCGAAGTTGCCGTCGATCTGGAAGGGCGGGTGCGCGTCGAAGAGGTTGGCGTAGACCCCGCCCCGCTCCATGACCACGCCGGTCTCGTCGGTGAGTTTGAGCATGTTGCGGATCATACGCAGCGCGTGGTCGCCGTCCTCGAAGCGGGCCCAGAAGCAGATCTTCCACGCCATGGACCAGCCGGTACCGCCGTCGCCGCGCAGTTCCAGCGAACGTTTGGCCGCGGCGAAGAGGCCGGGCGTGCCGCGCCGGGTGATTTGCCGGCCCGGATGCAGCCCGAAGAGGTGGGAGACGTGGCGGTGGTGGTCGTCGGGGTCGTCCCAATCCTGCCACCACTCCTGGAGCTGGCCGAGGCGGCCGAGGCGAAACGGGTAGAGGCGCGGGAGCGCATCCAGCAGCGCGGCGCAGAAGTCGTCGTCGATGCCGAGCACGGCGGCCGCATCCAGGCAGTTGGCGAAGAGGTCGCGCAGGAGCGACATGTCCATGGTGGACGCAGCGCTGACCGCGGCGTGCTGACCGTCGGGCGTGGTGAACTTGTTCTCCGGCGAGGTGGACGGCACGGTGATCAGCCGGCCGTCGTGCTCCACGAGCCAATCCAGGCAGAACTGGGCCGCCCCCTGCATGAGCGGGTACGCGGTCTCACGCAGAAAGGCTTCGTCGCCGCCGAACGCGTAGTGCTCCCAGAGGTGTTGGGAGAGCCACGCGCCGGCCATGGGCCACATGGCCCAGACGGGGTCGCCCTGGCCGAAGTTGCCCGCGGGCGCGCTCTGGCGCCACAGGTCGGCGTTGTGATGGGCGGTCCAGCCGCGCGCGCCGTAGTTGGTGCGCGCCGTCGCCGCCCCGTTGACGGCCAGGTCGCGCAGCATGGCGAAGAGGGGCGTGGCGCACTCGGCCAAGTTGGTCGTCTCGGCCGGCCAATAGTTCATCTCCGTGTTGATGTTGACCGTGTAGTTGGAACTCCACGCCGGACGGACTTCGTCGTTCCAGATGCCCTGGAGATTGGCCGGCTGCGTGCCCGGCCGCGAAGAGGCGATGAGCAGGTAGCGCCCGTATTGAAAGAGCAGCGCGATCAGGTGCGGATCATCGCCGTGATCGTGAAAGCGGGCGATGCGGGTGTCGGTGGGCAAGGCGGCGGCCGGCGTCGTCCCCAGGTCCAGGGTGACGCGGCGGAAGAGCGCCTGGTGGTCGGCCACGTGCGCGGTTTCAAGCTGGTTGACGGTCTGTCGGCACGCGGTCTCCAACGCGGTCCGGGCTCGGGCATGGGGGTCCACGGGCGAGAGACCCGGCGGCTGGTCGAAGCCGTTGAAGCCGGTCGCGGCCGTGAGGATGAGCGTGGCCGTCGTGGCCCCGGTTACGCGCAGACCGTCGCCGTCCGCGGTGACGGTGCCGTCGTCGGGGAGGATGCGCAGATGGGCGGCAAAGGCCATGCCCATCGTGGCCGGGTCATCGCTGTAGGTGACGGGCTCGTCCGCGGGTTTGTAGGAGGGCACCACGTTGCTGGGTGCGCGCCCGGCGAGGACCAACGTCCGGTCGTCGGCGGGTGTGGTGTCGGCGCGCAGCTTGCTGTCCAGCCGCGCGCGGAAGACGAGGCCGCCGGACCGGTCGCACGTCAACCGGATGACCAGCGCCTGGGCGGGCGCACTGGCGAAGACCGTGCGCGTATAGGTCGCTCCGTCGGCGCGATAGGTGACCGTTGCCAGCGCGCGGTCCAAGTCCAGTTCGCGGCGGTAGTCGGTGACCGCCGCGGCGTGGGCGAAGTCCAGCCGCAGGTCGCCCAGAGGCTGATACGACTGATTGAAGATGCCCTGCATCTGCTTGGCCAGGGCGTCGGCACGCACGTAGTCGCCGGCCAACACGGCCTCACGCACCTGGGGCAGGACGTTTGGCGCGTCGGGGTTGTCGGCCGCGCGCGGGCCGCCGGACCAGAGCGTATCCTCGTTGAGTTGGAGGCGTTCCTCGGTCGCGCCGCCGAAGACCATCGCGCCCAGGCGGCCGTTGCCCACAGGCAGCGCTTCCACCCATTGGCGCGCGGGGTGTTCATACCAGAGAGTCAGGTCGGATTGCATAGACGTTGCATTTTCTAACTAATCGGCATACCATTGTGGTGGTCGGTATACACGAAGCGGGAAGGAGATCAGATGATTCCAGAACAAGAACAGGCAAAGCCGTATCAGATTGACTGGTTTGTCGATCAACTCGTCAGAAGCGGTCTCTACGCCGACCCACAAAGCGTATGGCGCAGTTCGCTGCGGGCACTCTTCGAGGCTCGTCCGGAAGAGAAGCGACACATGCTCGCCAGTGCCTACGAACGCGGTGATGTGAGCCTCGGAGCTGATGGGCGTCTCGCAAGAAGAGATGAAGGAGATCCTGCGCGAATCCGGCGGACATTCATCTTGGCCCTCGAGCATTGAGGAGTTACCGCGGATGCCGACAACGCCTGACCTTCATCGACACGACCGTCCCCGAATTTCGCTGAGGCCGACCTGTTGCTGCTACGCAAACATTACGTCGAACGGATCGCCACTTCGCTGCAAGTGACGAAGAATTTACGGCGTGGTCAGCGGCTATCACCAACTTCAGCCAGTGCCGATTCACGCACCACAAACCGACGCTGGCTACCGTCATAGCTCACACCGTGGAAGAGCAGCAACTCTTCACGGATTTAGCCCTTTCGGCCTGGGCGAGGCTTCATGCTTGGCGCTGGCTATGGTCCGCCGGTGCGTGCCGCGAGCGATGATCGGCGTGCACGGCGTGTTGCGACGCTGCATAATGTTGCACTGACAGGCACGCTTGGACTGCTGCTACAGTCTGTTCGCCGCCAACATCTCGGCCTTGATGAGGCGAACCAATATCTCGCAGCGATGGTGCGGAATCGCTATCGGTCACCTGTGGACCGTCTCGACGACCTCGTTTGACGAAAGCATAGTTGCTCAAATGAACGCCAACGCGTCTGACATGTCGGCGTTCCTAGCGCGCGTCGGCCGCCCAGGCGCGCGTGTGATACTGGCTGCGAATGCGCCACTCACGCAGGACGTCCAGCAGTTCCCGCCGCTTGTCCGCGTAGGCCGGATCGTCCCAGAGGTTGTGCATTTCACCCGGGTCGTTGATCAAGTCGAAGAGTTGACCGAAGGGCTCGTCCAGGAAGTGGACCAGCTTCCACGTGCGGCTGCGCACCATGGTCATGAACTCGGTCTCCTGGAGGATGCCGTCGCGGCTGTGCTCGGCGAAGACGTAGGGCCGCGGCTCCCACGAGATGCCGGCCAGCGCAGGCAGCAACGACTGGGCCTCCATGCTCTCCGGGACGGGCACACCGGCCAGATCGAGAATGGTCGGGCCGATGTCCATGAGCTGGCAGAGGTCATCCACGGTGCGGCCGCCGTCGAAGCGTCCGGGCGACCAGACGACGAGCGGCATGCGCGTGATGATGTCGTACATGGTCCACTTCTGGCTGTGGCCGTGGTCGCCCAGCGCGTCGCCGTGGTCCGACGTGAAGATGACCACCGTGTTGTCCAGGTAGCCCCGCTCGTCCAGCGTCTGGAGGATCTCGCCGATCTTGTGGTCGATCATAGTGACGTTGGCCAGGTAGTAGGCACGTTGGCGATGACGTTGTTCCGGCGTGGGCTCCAGTTGATGGACCACCGAGTCGTGGTCCACTTGGCTGTTGTGGATGCGCATGGCCTGGAAGGGCGGCGGCTGGCCGGCCAGATCGTCGTCCGTCACGGGTGAGATCGGCAAATCCCGTTCCAGATAGGGCGCGGCGTACGCCGGCGTGGGGTCGTAAGGTGGATGCGGGCCGGGGAAGCCGATCTGCATAAAGAGCGGGCCGGCGGGCATGGGCTTGGTCTGCAACCACCAGAGGGCCAGGTTGCCCACGAACATGTCCGAGTGCATGTCCTCGGGCAGTTCCCACTCGAACGCACCGAGGCGGTCGGCGTAGTCGGGCAGTTGCCGGTAGAGCTCACGCTGCTGCTTGACCAGCCCGCGCGCGTGGAGCGCCTTGTCCCACTCGTCGAAGTAGTAGCGCTCCTCCAGATAGCGGTCCTTGTTTTCGACCACGTAGCGTTCGTGGAAGCCCAGCGGCGTGTGGTACGGATAGGTGTGCATCTTGCCGATGTTGATGCAGGTGTACCCGGCCGCGGCCAAGGACTCGACCCAGGAGTGGCGCCACAGGTCCGCGTTCTTGAGGATGCCGGTGGTGTGGGGATAGTAGCCGGTGAAGATGCTGGCCCGGGACGGCGCACACGACGGCGCGGTGATGTGGCAATTGGTGAAGGTCACGCCTTCGTTGACGAGACGGTCCAGGTTGGGCGTGTCCATGTACGGAAACCCCAGCGCCCGGATCGTGTCAAACCGCTGCTGGTCCGTGATGATAAAAACAATATGCGGCCGCGCTCCCACCTCACTCACCCCAATCCCCAATCTCTTCAGTCTCCCAATCTCTAATCTTCACTCTTCAAATCCTGCCCTACTCCCCCAACGTCGCCATAAACGCGGTCAACCCGGCAATCCCATCCTCGCTGATCTTGCTCGGTCCGGAAAATGCTCGTTGCCGTAGCCGCCGCCGGTGCGGAGCAGGTCAGTAACCTCCGCTTCAGACAGCGCGAGACCGGTCACCGCGCTGCCTTTGTCGGCCACGCCTTCGCCCGCGGCGCCGTGACATTCGGCGCAGAGGCGCGTACGCGGACGCGCTTTCCAGGTCCAGGTCGGGTTCGTCGTCCCCGGCGTGGCCGCGGTCTCGGCGACTTTGGTGGCGTCAACGACGGAGGTGGTGCGGCGAATTGGGCCGCGGGCATGGTCGGTGCGGCGCCGCGGACCCGCCCGCTCTGGGCAGACTCACCGGCCGCAGCGCCGGCGGCGCCGTCATCGGTGCGGGAACCGCCGCCACAGGCCGCCAAGAGGAGCACGACCAGAAACAGTGCGCAAAGTGGCGCGAAACGAGAGCGAGTCAGTAGCATGGTTGATTACTCCAACATTTTGGGGTCAAGGGCATCGCGTAAGCCGTCGCCGACAAAGGTGAAGCCGAGCATGGTCAGCGCCACGGCAATCGTCGGGAAGAGAGCCAGATGCCAATAGACACGGACATAGGCGTTGCTGACACCGACCATCTTGCCCCAACTGGCGATGGGATCGTTGATGCCGATGCCGAGGAAGCTCAGCCCGGCCTCGGCGAAGATGGCGGCCGGAATGCCGAAACTGATGGCCACCAGCAGCGGCGTCAGCGAATTGGGAATGAGATGGCGTATGATGATCTGGCTCCGTTTGGCGCCGATGCTGCGCGCGGCTTCGACAAATTCTTTCTCCCGCAGCGAGATCAGTTGGGCGCGCGTCAGGCGGGCAATCTCGATCCACGCAGTGATGCTCAAGGCGAAGATCACCTTGGTCATCCCGCCGCCCCAGACGGCCACCACCAGAATGGAGAACATCAAGCCGGGGAAGGCGGTCATGATCTCGATGAAGCGCGAGATGACGAAATCGACGCGGCCGCCGAAGTAGCCGGCCAGGCTGCCCAGCGGCACGCCGATGAGCACGGCGATGGTCATCACCGAGACGCCCACCGTGATCGACGTGCGCGCGCCGTAGATCAGCCGGCTCAAGTAATCGCGCCCGACCTCGTCCGTCCCCAGCGGATGCGCGGGATGCTCAAAGGGAAACATGAGCACCCGATCCAGGTAGACTTTGTCGTAGGGATGCGGCGCCAAGATCGGGGCGAAGACGGCGAGAATTACGAAGAAGACCACGATGACCAGACCGACCATGGCCAGGCGATTGTGCGAAAACCGCCGCATGGCATCCTGCATGAGGGTGCGATGCGGCCTCTGCGCCTTCTCGGCCAGAGGCGGGCGTTGCGAGGCAGCCACGGTGCTCATTACGCCGCCCCCTTGCCGCCCAAGCGGATGCGTGGATCAGCAAACGTGTAGAGTACGTCCGTGATCAGGTACGTGAAGCTCCAGAGGAACGCAATCAGCAGGAAGAGCGCCATGATCATAGGATAGTCGCGGTTGAAGATGCTCGTCACGAAGAAGCGGCCCAGACCGTTGATGCGGAAGACCGCTTCGATGAAGATGCTGCCGGTGAGCAAGTTGGGGATGATCACGCCCAAGGCCGTGATCATGGGGATCAACGCGTTGCGCATGACGTGCCGGGTCATCACCGTGCGTTCGTTGAGCCCCTTGGCCTTGGCCGTGCGTGCGTAGTCCTGGCGCATGACGTCGACGATGCTGGAGCGGGTGTAGCGGGCGACAATGGCCAGTGGCGCCAGCGAATAGGCGATGACCGGCATGATCCAGTCGGTGCAGATGTAGTCGTTGCCGATGAGGCAGTCGCCCGACGCGTTCCAGCCGCCCATGGGCAGCCAGTTGAGGCGCACGGCAAAGATGAGGATCAGCCACATGGAGACCACGAAATTGGGCGTGGTGATGCCCAACATGGCTACGAACGTCGTCGACGTATCGATCCACGTGTTTTGACGGTAGGCAGCCAGCACCCCCAAGGTGATGCCGAGTCCAAACGAGAGCAACACCGTCATGATGCCGACTTGGAGCGTGATCCGCCAACTCTTGGCGATCAGCGCAGTGACCGTGGTTGTTGGCTGCTGAAAGGGGATGCCGAAATCGAAGTGCAGAATCACATTCTTCATGTAGTTCAAGTACTGGACATGCATGGGCTTGTCCAGACCGTATTTGGCCAGGATATTGGCCTTGGCGGCGGGCGGCAGCGGCGATTTGCTCTCGTCGAACGGACCGCCGGGGACGGAGTGCATGAGGACAACTGTGATCACGGAGACCACAAAGAGGACAAAGATGAGAGACAAAACTCGCCCAATTAGGTATCTTGCCATGAAAATCATCCCACTGCGGAAGACATGACCAGGGGTGGCCAACGACCACTCCCTGGACATTCAGACTCGGAGGTATGACTTTGATAGAAATAGTTGAACTTCGTACAATCCGGCTGGTTTCATCTGGAGGACTGTACGAAGTCAAAATGTGACCATTAGCAGAGGAGTGAAGGACCGGACTTCGATCTATTCACCTTCGCTTGGAGATGTAGAAACATAAATCGCCCATGTAATTCTGATCGTTGCCCCAGTGCATACCTGCGATGCCCGATTGAATCAGGTTCGCGGATGGTTTCGCCTTGGATCCAGGGCTGGAAGAGATCACCGGCCCACTCGATGGGCGATAAAGACGCCGCCCACATCATCCACGAGGACACGCTCGGCATCGCGGAACATCTGATCGCGCAGTTCGGGATCACCGACGAGACCCGCTGCATCGGTGACCAACTGGTCGAATTCGTCGTTCTTCCACGAATGGCGACCGCCCGACTTCCAGACGTTGCCCAACAGGTTGGCCGGGTCCAGGAAGTCCATGCCGTAGTCGATGGCGCCGAAGGTCACCTCAGTCGGCTTGGCGTTCAGCGCGTCCATGTAGACCTTGCGATCCACGTTAGACACTTCGATGTTGATGTTGAGACACTCGGCATATGCCTGCCGCCACGGCCTGGATAGGGCGGCACGGGCCGGTCCTTCACCACGCAACATCATCACCTGATCCGGAAACCTTCGCCGTCGGGATAGCCGGCATTGCAGCCAAATGTTCGTGGGCCAAGTCACAATCAAAGGCCTGGTATTCCTTCAATACACCTTCAGTGTCGGAGGACGGATAGCCCGGCATCAACATGGAGTGGGCGGGCATGACCCTTGATTTCACCGTAGACCGCAGGCACGATACTATCCGTATCCACGGCATGGGCAAAGGCCTTGCGCACGTCCAGATTGTCGAACGGCGGATTGAAGGTGTCAAAGAGCAGGTAGAGCGTGCGGAAGTCGCCGAAGTGACGCAGGTAGTTCTCACTCAAACCGGATCGTTGAGAATCAATCTCGAAGTCGGCAGGCGTCAAGTACGTCTCCAGTTGACCGTATCAATCTCGTTGTTTTGGAATGCCGCAAACATAGTGCTGGGATCCATGAAGATGCATTCGATCCGTTGAAGCCGCGGTGGGCGAAAACCATTGTACGTAGGATTGGCTACCAGCACAATCTTGTTGCCGGGATCAAACTCTTCCAGCATGAACGGCCCGGAGGAAACGGAAGTCTCGATCGGAACTGTTGTAGAATGGGCCATACTCCTCCAGCGCCTTCTTCTGCAGCGGTATAGGCGAACTTCATGACACCGGGAAGGGGCGGGAAGACACCCTCGGTCTCGATTTCCAACGTGAGATCGTCCACGGCGCGCACGCCCAATTCCTCGGGCGGCAACTCGCCGGCCACGATCTTGGCTCCAGTTCTTGATGCCGCCTTCGGCCAGGAAGCTGTAGAACCAGGAGAAGTCCCAGGCGTGCTCGGGCGTGGCCGTCAGGCGAAGGTCGCTTCGTAGTCGTAGGCGGTCAAGCGGCGTCCCGTCGCTCCAGACTTGGCCGGGACGCAGCTTGAAGGTCCAGACCTTGCCGTCTTCCGACACCGACCAACTCTCGCCGCTGCCGGAATGACATTGAAATCCTTGTCCAACGATACCAGGGTGTCCTGGAACATATCGGAGCAGAAGCGATTGTAACCAAAGCGCTGGTAGACGGCCGTGGCAAAGTCAAACGTTGTGGCTGACTTTCGTTGATATCGACCGGGGCGCGAAGACCTGTTCATCGTAGGGCAGCGCGTCATCGGGCAACTGGTGCCGTAGACGGTGGTATAGGCATCTTCGCTCATGGCCGCGTCGCCGCCGCCAGTATCAGCGGCCGGCGCCTCACCAGCCGGTGCGGCGGGCGCAGCACATGCACTCAGCAATAGCGAAAGGACGACGATCAGCGCCAAGGGGCTGAAGAGTCGCCGCAAGTTCGGACCTGTACGCACGCGATGTTTCATGGTGTCTCCTTGCTGTCTTTGGTTAAGGTGGATGGATCGACCGAACGGGCTGTCGGCACTGCATGGGGGACCCCGGCAATCTGGGGCAGAATCATAATGGGGATCAGATTTTTGCGCAAGCCCAGCGAAAGCGAGGGCTTGCGCCGGTGGTGCGCAGGCGCAATCAGCGCCCGACCCAACGCTATCTTCACAGGCGCAGGGACGCGGCTGAATGCGATTGCGTTGCCGTGACGCGGCGGAGACGCGGCGGTAGCCGCTAGCCCTTGACCGCGCCGAACGTCAGCCCGCGCACGATGTAGCGCCCCAACACCAGGAAGATAATCATGGGCGGGATCATGGCGACCACGGAGGTGGCGGCAATGTAGTTCCAGGTGATCCCGGCGGTGGCGAAGTAGTTGAGCGTGCCCACGGGCAAGGTCATGGTGCGCTGGTTGCTGAGGATGAGGGGAAAGACCACGTTGTTCCAACTGAAGACGAAGGCGAACATGGAGGTCACGATGATGCCGGGCAGCGTCAGCGGCAGGGTGATGCGCAGCAGGATGCGCCACCAATCGGCCCCGTCCACCGCGGCCGCTTCCTCCAGTTCCAACGGCACTTCGTCGATGAAACTCTTGAGCAGCCAGACCGACATGGGAATAGTCAGCGTCTGGAGGATGAGAATCATGGAGAAATAGGTGCCGCGCAGGTGGAGCCGGGTCATCAAAATGAAGTAGGGAATGAGGTAGACGATGGGCGGCGCCATGAGCAGGCTCAGGTACCAGAGCATGAAGCCGCGTTTGCCCGCCAGGGTGAAGCGGGAGAGTGCGTAGGCGGCGGGCAGGGCGAAGGGCAGGTTGAGCAAGGTGGCGCCGATGGCCACGATCAGGCTGTTGCGCAGTTGGGCGGCGTTCACCCCCGGCTCGACGAAGGTGTAGTAGAAGGCCTTCAACTGGGGCGGGAAGAGGAAGACCGGCGGCATGGCGAACGCGGTGGCTTGGGGACGCAGGGCCAGCATCCAGAACCAGACGATCGGCACCAGAAAGAAGAGGAGGATCGCGACCAAGGCCACGTAGACCAACACGGTTTGGACCGTCTTCAAACGCATGTCACCACTCCCAGTCCTTGAACGCGATACGGATGTAGATGTTGATCAACACGGCGACGATGATGACGATAAGCACCGTCATGGCCGCGGCGATGCCGATGTTGTAGTTAACCAGCCCCTCCTGGTACAGGTTGTACGCCAGCGTGCGCGAGGAGGTCCCCGGCCCGCCGCGGGTCAAGACCAGCACCAGGTCGAACATGTTGAAGAGCTGCATGAAGCGCAGCATGACGAAGATGGCCGCGGGGCCGCTGATCAACGGCAGCATGATGCGCCGAAAGAGGGTGAGGCCGGACGCGCCGTCGACGCGCCCGGCCTCCAGGATTTCATCGGAGATGGAGAGCAGCCCGGCAAAAAGCAGGATCGCAGCGAAGGGCGTCCACTGCCAGATATCGGCCAGGAGCACGCTGGCCAACGCGGTGCTTTCCTCGCCCAGCAGACCGCGCTCCGAGACGGGAATGCCGATGCTCAACAGCAGCCACGTGATCAGGCCGCCTTCCCGATAGTACATGTAGCGGAAGAGAAAGCCGGTCACCAGCGGCGCGATGGTGATGGGCATGATGAGCAGCGCCCGGAAGAGGTTGATGCCGCGCACGTGGGTGTTGAGCAGGAGCGCGATCCCCATGCCGAACCAAAACTGAATGAACGTGCCCACAATCGCAATGATGAAGGTGTTGATCAGCGATTCCACAAAGGGCGTCGCCGTGAAGACCAGGCGAAAATTGCCCAAGCCCACAAATTGCAGCGGCACCGGGCTGGTCTGCAAATTCCAGAAGTAGAAGCTGTTGGAGATGACGAAGACCGTCGGATAGATGATGAGGGCGAACAGGAGCGCGACGGAAGGCAACACGAATAGATACGGAAAAAGGCGCGCACGTCTCCGCGATTGCGACATGAAGGGTCTCTTTCAAATCAAAGCCGAGCGCCACAGATAAACGCAGCGAAAACATAGACTCACGGTAGCAATCACCGGCGCGGGCTGCGGGAACACCGCCCGGCCCGCGCCCATGACTGTTACCGTGAGGGACTACACGCCGGCCCTGTGCACGAAGGCGCGGGCTCAGCAGGTCAAGTTGCTCAGGAGCGTCTCGGTGTTCTCCATGGTGTCGTCGTAGCTCTCGAGCTGGTAGGGCAGCAGGAAGTTGCCCTGGAGCACGTTGGTGAAGAGTGTGTCGGTGGTGGCCAGCGCCTGCTCCGGCGTGGCGCTGCCGGTGAGCGCCTGGTTGATGTTCAGCCCGTAGACCGCCTCCAGCGACGTGTAGATGGGCGCCGGCGGCCGCGCAACCTTGCCGTTGCCCTGACGCATGAGTTCCAGCTGCACGTCCAGGTACGGATAGATGTCGCGCAGTTCCGGATCCTCGTAGAGCGAGAGGCGCGCGAAGTCGCTGAACTGGTAGTTGTAGTCCGGCACCAGCGCCATCTTCTTCTGCGCTTCGGGGCCGGTGGCCCACTTCACAAACTCCCAGGCCGCCTCTTGCTTGGCCGTGGCCTTGGGAATGCCCAAGCTCCAACCGCCCAGGCTCACCAACGGATCCAGTCCCTCGGCGTGGGGCAACATGCCCACATCATAGCTGTCGATGATGACCGAGGTTTCGCCCGTCATGTAGCCGTTGTTCTTGATCAGGTAGAAGTACGGCGTCCACCAGAAGAACATGCCGATGTCGCCCTGGGAGAAACGGGTGCCCGCATCGAACCAGACGTAGTTGATGGCTTCCGCGGGCGAGATGTCATAGAGTGCCTTGTACATCTGCAGCGCCGCCACATTCTCCGGCGAGTTGATGGTGGGCGTGAAGTCCCACGGCGCCTGCGGGAAGCTCTGGAACCACTTCGTGCCGAAGCTGGCCGACAACTGAGTGTACATGTGGACCACGGGCACCGGCTGCGCACCGCAGATGACCGTGCCGTACATCTCTTTGTCGCCCACGGTCTGGCCGTTGATGGCCTGCAACTGCTCCATGTAGGCGTCCCACGTCCAGTCGCCTGCGCTCGCCGCATCCTTGGGCGGCGCGGTCAGCCCCAGTTCGTCGAAGACGTCGGTGCGGTACATGGTGCCCTGGGCGTAGGCGGCGATGGGCAGCGTCACAATGTGGCCGCGCCACGTGTTGGACGAGTAAATCACCTCGGGGATGAAGTCGCCCAGGTTGACGTCGCAGTCGTTGGCGATGAAGTCGTCCAGTTCGACGATCCAGCCGTTGTCGTAGTACTGGCTGTTCCACATCTGGTCCACCGTGACCACGTCCGCGTCCGACGAGCCGCTGACGAAGGACGCGGCCAGGCGCGCGTTGAGTGCGTCGTAGGAGAGGCTCTCCAGGTTGACGTTGACGCCGCTGGTCTCGCCGTATTCGCCCACGATCTTCTCCAGCGCGAACTGGAAGGGATCGCCCACCACCAGCACGCTGATGTCGGTCGTTTCGGCCGCGGGGAGACCGCCGCCCTCGGCCATCTCCGCGGGCACGGTCGGCGCCACACACGCGGCCAGCCCGGCCATGGCCACACCGCCGGCCATCGCCTTCAAAACGGTACGGCGTGAGTACGATTGTTTCAGGGACATACGCTGTTTCCTCCTTTTGGACAAAACGTTCGGACAGATCGATCACAGCAAGCAGTCACAAACCGGGTTTCTCAGAGAAACTGGTTTGTCAGCGCAGAAACTCGTGCCACTGCACTCAGCCGGCCGGCGTCACCGGTTCCCCGCGCGCGGACGAGGCAATGATGGCATCCACCACGTGAACCTGGCGCAGACCGTCCACGTGGGTCGGCAGCGGCCCGCGGCCCTGCCAACTGGTCGGCGTCAACGTGTCCAG
>JAWKOK010000106.1:0-13173 GCA_041391205.1 Caldilineaceae bacterium | reverse complement strand
TCGCATCGTTCATCTCCTTGGACTCTGGTGGCGCCACCGGTTTGACCAGACGATCCTGGGGCTGCTGCGGTCCACCAACAATGACCTACGTCCGATTTAACACATCTGCGATTCACGCCGACATCTTCTGAAGCAAGCGTTCAGACTGGGTGTCCCGGATCAATACGTGAGTCGGGTCTGACCTCCGAAAAGTTCGTTGCGACTGCGTGTTCCCACCGGGGGGCGTGAACTGTCTTCGAGGTTAGCACGGCACAATTCGCTGCGCAAGAGGCAATTTTTCCGAAAAATGTTTCCAAACGCTGTCTATGCGAAAGCGGCATCCAGGGGTATGCACCGGCATCGTAGCTCTATGCGAAAGCAGTCAGATTGCCACCATGCCGGATTGCTGCGATAATGAGACCGTTTCCGCGTGACCAAACCAACCACGGGACGGCGTCGACAGAGCACGCCACGTCCATCATCCATGCGCACAACGTCAAGGAGCGAACCATGCAACTGACACGCCATCTCACATCCCACGGCCCGCGCTGGGCCTATCGCGACCGCCTGCTCCCGGCGGGTGTCACACTGGGGCTGCTGCTCGAGTTGCCCGCGGCCAAGCTGGGACCGACCCTGGAAACGCTGGTCGGTGACGGCGAGCCTGACGGTGCGCTCCTGCCGCCCATGGAAGCCGACCAGGAGATCTGGGCCAGCGGCGTGACTTACCTGCGCAGCCGGGTGGCGCGCGAGGAGGAATCGGAATCCAGCGCCGACGTCTACACGAAAGTATATGATGCGGCGCGACCGGAGCTATTCTTCAAGTCCGTCGGGTGGCGCGCGGTGGGACACGGCGACGACATTCGCATTCGTGCCGACAGCAGTTGGAATGTGCCGGAACCAGAGCTGACGCTGGTCATCAACGCGCACGGCGAGATCGTCGGCTACACCGTGGGCAACGACGTCTCCTCGCGCAGCATCGAGGGCGAGAACCCGCTCTATCTGCCCCAAGCCAAGATGTACAACGGCGCCGCCGCCATCGGCCCGGCCATCAAATTGGCCGCGCCCGATACGCTGCGCGACCTCCCCATCACCGTGACCATCACCCGCGGCGGCGACATTGTCTTTGCGGGCGATACACGCACCTCGCAGATGAAGCGCAACTTCGAGGAACTGGCCGCCTATCTCTTCCGCGAGATGGACTTCCCCCACGGCGCCCTGCTCATGACCGGCACGGGCATCGTCCCCGGCGACGACTTCACGCTGCAACCGGGCGATAGGGTGACCATCGACATCGACGGCATGACGCTGCAAAACAGCGTGGCGTAGACTCCACAACCGACCATGACAAACATATCGTCAATTCCATTTGAGCAACTTGTGGGCGACGCCGGGCTGGTGGGCGAGACCCGGCTGGAAGGACACGGACCGTCGGGCAGCCTGCCGATTACGGTGGAGATGCTACTCAACGAGCCCAGCGGCAACCTCTTCGGCATGACCCAGAACGCAGGCATGGGCTGGGACCCGGACCGGACGGGCGATCCCCAGTTTCTCATCGTGAGCACCCAGGGCGGCCTGCGCGCGCCGGACGGCACGCCGGTTGCGCTGGGCTATCACACGGGGCATTGGGAGATCGGGCTGCTGGTGCAAGGAGGCAGCGGAGACGCTGCGCAACCACGGCGCGGCTCCTTTGCGGCCCGTGAGCGACCCGTGCGACAGGCGCTCCAAGGCACCTTCGGCATGTTCGACAGTCTGCCCTATCGCAACGGCGCGGCCATGACCATGCGCCGGCTCATCCGCTCGCTGCCGCTGCACCAGGGGTGCTCGGCATCGCCACGTGTGACAAGGGCCTGCCCGCCACCATGCTCGCACTGGCCGACAGCGCAGATCTGCCCGGCGTCATCGTGCCCGGCGGCGTGACGTTGCCCGGTCACGAGGCGGAGGATGCAGGCACCGTGCAGACCATCGGTGCGCTTCGCCACGACATGATCGGCTGGACTGCGCGGCGGAGATGGGCTGCCGCGCCTGCAGGTCGCCGGGCGGCGGCTGCCAGTTCCTGGGCACCGCGGCCACGGCGCAGGTGGTGGCCGAGGCGCTGGGGATGACCTTGCCCCACGCCGCGCTGGCCCCTTCGGGCGAACCGATCTGGTTTGACAATGCGCGCCGGTCGGCGCTGGCACTGCTAAATCTGGCCGCCAACGACATTTCGCTATCCGAAATTCTCACCGGGAAAGCGCTGGAGAACGCCATGCTGGTGCACGCGGCGTTCGGCGGTTCGACCAACCTCCTCCTGCACATCCCGGCCATCGCCCACGCGGCGGGGCTGCCCCGGCCCACGGTGGCGGACTGGCAGCGTATCAACCGTCTGACGCCCCGGCTGGTGGACGCACTCCCCAACGGGCCGCGCAACCATCCCACGGTGCAGGTCTTCATGGCGGGCGGCGTGCCCGAAGTGATGCTACATCTACGCGAAATGGGGCTACTGCACTTGGATGTGCTCACCGCGAGCGGCCGGACACTGGACGAGGTGCTGGACTGGTGGGCCGGCAGCGAACGACGCCACGCAGCGCGGGCGCGTCTCAGCGCGGCGGGACAGATCGACCCGGACCATGTGATCATGGACGCGGACACGGCGCGCGCGGCCGGGCTCTCCAGCACGGTGGTCTTTCCCGTGGGCAACATCGCGCCCGAGGGTGCGGTCATCAAGGCGACGGCCATTGACCCCAGCGTGGTGGATGCGGACAACGTCTACCGCCATCGCGGCCCGGCCCGGGTCTTCACCAGCGAGGCTGCGGCCATCGCGGCCATCAAGGGACTGGGCGACACGCGGGTGGAGCCGGGCGACGTATTGGTGGTCATGGGCGGCGGGCCCGCGGGCACGGGCATGGAGGAGACGTACCAACTCACGTCGGCGCTCAAGTTCCTGCCGTGGGGCAAGACGGTGCCGATCTTGACGGATGCACGTTTCTCCGGCGTGTCCACGGGCGCGTGCGTGGGCCACATCGGGCCGGAGGCGCTGGCGGGCGGTCCCATCGGCCGGCTGCGGGACGGCGATGTCATCGACATGGTGGTGGACCGGAATACGCTGGAAGGGCAGATCAACCTGGTGGGCACGGCCGACGGCGCACTGACACCCGACGCCGCACAGGCTTTGCTACACGAACGAGCGCCTCATCCCGACCTGGCGTCCCATCCCGAGTTGCCGGATGACACGCGGCTGTGGGCGGCGCTGCAACAGGCCAGCGGCGGCACGTGGGGCGGTTGTGTGTACGATGTGGACCGGATCGTGGCAGTGCTCGAAGCGGCATAGCGGCGTTGGCTGATGGTGGTGCGGGTGAAAATGACGAGGCTGTGCGCCACGGATCCGTCGGATGAATCCGACGGCTAGGTTGCGAAACGTGTTCAAACACGTTGTTGACGGATGCGCGGGTGAGGTGTGAGATGGACGCAGACGAGACGTTGACACAGGTGGGCGTCAATACCCACGTGACGGTGGAATTGATCGCGGCCGGCGGCGGCGAGGAACGCATGGAGTTCGACCTCGTGCGCCCAGGCCGCGGACATCGACGCCGGTTCCGTGAGCGACACATCGCCGCTGGCGCAGGCCATCCTCGGCAAGCGTGGGCGCGACGGTGCCCTACGCCATGGGCGACATCACGGCCGTGCGCATCGTGCGCGTGACGGCGCTGAAGCGCGCCGCCGCCGGACGATGCCGCGGCCCGGCAAGCCAAGCTGGACGAAGCGGTGCGCAAGGCCGAGCAGACCAATGCGGAGATGTTTGCCTCATCCTACGGCAGCAAGTGGGGTGGCTACGAGATGCCGGACGATTCCGAGGAGTGAATCAAGCGCACGTCGGCTTGATGGCGCGAGCTGCGGAAAGGGACGGATGCCGTGCACGGCGTCCGTCCCCTTTCTGCATCAGATCTCATCCAACGGCAGGATGGGCCGCCGGATGTGCTTATAGGGAAAGCGGCTCAGATTCGCCGTACACAACCCGGCTGTGTCCATCTCGATGACGGCCTCGGTGATGGGCAGGTGCGCGGCCCGGTAAGCCACAGCCGACTTGACCGCGATCATCTTCTGCTCCTCGGGAATGACGCCGACGCCGCGCAGTTGGCCCAGATCGAAGGGCGGCGTCTTGCGCGCGGTGAGCACCACGTTGACGCCGTCGACGCGCAGCCAAACCGTGCGCCCCATGCGGATGGTGTTGCCGAAGAACGACGCGAAGTGATTGTTGGGCAACTCCGCCGTGAAGGTCCCCTCCCACAGCCGGCGCACCTCGCCCGTCACCGTCACCGGTGCGCCGTGCCACGTATCGACCTTGCCGCCCACGTCCAGCGTGACGGTGGCGCCCGCGCCCGCGTCCCAGCATGCGGCCACCGCCTCGGGGTCGGCGATGACCACCGCGCCTTCCTGCACGTCCGCGGCCAGCATGGCGCGCAGCGCGTCGGTGCCGTCGCCGGGGGTGCCGCCGCCGATGTTGTCGGCCGAGTCGACCAGGACGATCGGGCCGCCGGGCATGGCCAGCGCCTGGGCCACGGCGGCGTCCGGCGTGACGAACTCGGGCAGCGCGGCGCCCCGGTTGTCCATGATGATGGCGGCCAGCTCGTCGGCGTAGCGCTGGGCGCGGGCGGGGTCGTCGTCGGTGGTGACGATGACGCTCACGCCGATGTCCGGCGTGTCGCTATACGCAAAGCCGCCGAAAATGGCCACGCAGATCACGCCCTCCTCGGCCTCCATCTCCTGGCCGCGGGCGTGGGCCGCCACCAACGGCAAGTCGGCGGTGCCGGTGGCTTGGGGCGCGAGGATCAGCGGCGGGTGCGCGTAGCCGGCCGTGGGCGTGATGCTGCCCGCCAGCAGGTCCGCCATGACGTCGGCCGCCTCCCGTCCCCGTTCATAGGGGTCGATGTGGGGATTTTCGTCAAACGCGATGACCACGTCGGCCAGTTCCACCGTGCGCGGCGAGATGTTGCCGTGCATGTCCAGCACGATGACCACGGGCACGTCCGCGCCCACCACGGCGCGGACATCGGCCAGGATGCGGCTCTCCGCGTCCAACTCGTCCTCGGTGACCATGGCGCCGTGGAGCGCGAGCAGCACGCCGTCCAGCGGCATGGCGGCGGATAGTCGTTGGCGCAATTCACCCAAAATCGTCTCGAACGCGGCGGTCGTCACCACGCCTGCGGGCAGCGCGCCGGCGTAGACGGTGGGGATGATCTCCCAGTCGGCGCGGGCGTTGGCGAACATGCCCGCGGTGGCGGACTTGGTGCTCGCCAGTTGGGCCGGGATGTCGTCGCCGAAGAAGAGCGCCTGTTTGCGAAAGTCGTCCAGATCGGTCAAGTGGGTGGCGAAGCAGTGGGTCTCGTGGGCGATGCCGCCCACGGCGATGCGGGGCCGGTTGTCTGTGCTGTCGCTCATGCGTCTGCCTCCATTTCGTCCAGGGCCGCGTCCACCGCGGCCAGCGTCTGTTCCACGTGGGCTTCGGTATGCGCGGCGGAAATGTACCAGATGCCCCGCTCGATCAGGCGCACGCCCTGGCGCAGCATGGCCACGCTGAAGCGGCTGTAGCGTTCGCGGTCGCAGCCGGTGACGAAGTCACGATAGTCGCGGATGGCGGACAGTTCGGTGAAGGAAACATGGAACGCGGTGGGCACGCCCTGGACCAGCATGGGCAGCCCCCGCCGCGCGGCGATGGCGCGGATCCCCTCCATGAGCTGTGCGCCGATAACGTCCAGTTGCCCGTAGATGGCGCCGCCGTTGCGGGTCAATTCGGCCAATGCAGCCGCGCTCGCGGCCATGGAGATCACGTTGCTGTTGAAGGTGCCCGAGTGGTTGACGCCCTGGGTGAAGAGCTCCATAACGTCGCGGCGGCCCACCAGCGCGGCGTTGGCAAACCCGCCGGCCATGGCCTTGGCGAAGGTGGCCAGGTCGGGCGTCACGCCGAAGCGTCCCTGCGCGCCGGTCAGCCCCAGGCGAAAGCCGGTGATGATCTCGTCCATGAAGAGCAGCGCGCCGTGCTCGTCACAGAGGCGGCGCACGCCTTCCAGGTAGCCGGGCGCGGGCGGGATGGCGCCGGTGTTGCACATCATGCCTTCCATCATCACGCACGCGATCTCGTCACCGTGGTCGGCGAAGAGCTGCTCCACCAGGGCCAGGTCGTTCCACGGCAGCACGAAGAAGTCATCGACGACGGTGGGGACTTGGCCCTTGGACATGAGCACAGCGTTGGGATGGGCACGGTCGCCGGCCTCATCCAACGGCGGCGCGACGCTGATGAGCACGTTGTCGAACCAGCCGTGGTAGTGGCCTTCAAAGCGCAGGATCTTGGTGCGGCCGGTGGCGGCGCGCGCCACGCGCATGGCCGCCTGCACCATCTCCGAGCCGCTCAGGCCGAAGCGACACAGTTCCGCGCAGGGCACGATGTCCACCAGCGCCTCGGCCACGGTGATCTCCAGCTCGTGCTGCCCGGCGTAGAGTTGCCCGCGGCGCATGGCCGCGTCGACCGCATCGAGCACGGCCGGGTGGGAGTGGCCGAGCAGCATGGGTCCCTGCCCCAGCACGTAGTCGATGTACTCGTTGCCGTCGGCGTCGACGATGACGGCGCCTTCTGCCCGGTCGAAAAAGAGCGGGTACGGCTTGGCCAGCAGGCGCACGTTGCTGCTGATGCCGCCTGCCAGCGACTGTTTTGCCCGCTCGAGAAGCTCTTGCGAGCGTTGCCATTGGGTCATGGAATGAGTCCTTTCTGGGTTTGGGGATTGGGGGTGGTGGGGTGGTGGACAAGCCCACCGAATCAATTCGGCGCTGCTACAGAAAACGTGCTCAAGCACGTTGATAGATAGTCGACCCAGCAGGCTTGCAGCCTGTTTTCCGTAGCAGGCGACGGTTTCAACCGTTGCCGTGTGCCGGCGATCCCACCACCCCAAAACCCTACAACGCGGAGACGCGCACGCCCGCGCCGCTGCGTTCAAAGATGTCGACGCCAGGATGCGCTGATACCGGGCGTTGCCGGTGGTTGCGCCAGGCCGTCGACCACGTTGATCGGCTCCCGGATGAGCTGCGGTAGAGGATGCGGATGTGGGCAAGCAGGGTCTCTTGCCAGGCGACGTTGGCCGCGGCCGTGGCCACGTTGATGCCGGTGAGCAGCGTGAACGGGCCGGTGCAGTCGTGCATGACCACAGGCACGTTGTAGAACTGGGCCAGTTCGGCCACGCGCCGGGTCTGGGAGATGCCGCCCACCCACGTGGGGTCGATCATGACGTAGTCAGCGGCGCGCTTTTCCAGCACCAGCCGGTAATCTTCGTAGCCCACCAGCATCTCGCTCACGGCCAGGGGCACGTCGGCCATGCGGCGCAGGTCGGCAATGGTGTCGACCGAGTCGGGGCGGATGATGTCCTCCAGCCAGCACATGTCCAGGTCGCGCACGGCCCGGGCAATGCGCAAGGCCGCGGCCAGTTGGAAGAAGCCATGGCCGTCCAGCATGAGTTCGATGTCGCTGCCCAGCGCGTCGCGGATGGCGCGCAGCGGACGCAGCCCCTCCTCCACGTCGCGCTGGCTGATGTACAACGGGCCGCCGGGCTTGTGCGCGGCGAAGTCCAGCGTCCACACCTTGAGGCCGCGGATGCCCTCGTCCAGCAGCTCTTTGGCATAGTCCACCGGCTTGTTGACCACCGACCAGTAGTCGTTGAGCGGGCCTTCGTTGCCCACGATGCCGTGGCCGGGCCAGCCGTAGTCGCCCACCGGGCGGTCGCCACGTCCGCCGTAGGCCGGGCCGCCGCTGCTGTTGTAGACGGGGATGCCGCTCCGCGTGCGCCCGCCCAGCAACTGCCAGACGGGCTGCTCGGTGGCCTGGCCGAGGATGTCCCACAGCGCCAGGTCGATGGCCGAGATGGCGCGCAGTTCGGTGCCGCGGGAGCCGAAGTTGGTGGCCCGTTCGTAGAGGAAGCGGAAGTGGCCTTCGATCTGCAACGGGTCCGCGCCCAGCAGACGGCGCCCCATCCAGTCGTGGATCATGGCCGCGACCGCGTGGGGCACGTAGTACGTTTCGCCGCAGCCCACGTAGCCGGCGTCGGTGTGGATGCGCAGCGCCAGCAGCCCCGGCATCACGTGCTGGGGCATGGCGGTTTCGATCTTCGTGATCTTGATGTCAGACATGAAAGCCTCCCAAGGGTGAGCCACAGATGGACACAGATAGACACAGATTAAACAACAACACAGATTTTAATCATTTTTCCCCCGCAGCAGTTCGAATCGAGCGGCAAAATCATATCATTTGTAGTTATCCGCGTTCATCTGTGGTGCATCTGTGGCTACTGCTTTTTGTACGCGATCGTGCCGATTTCGACGGCGGCGCCCAGGCCAGCGCGGCCGACGGTGATGCGCGGGCGGGCTGTCCCGGTACATGGGGCGCACCCATGACGGCCAGGTACGCGTCGTTCATCTCGGCAAAGGTGTCGATGTCGGCTAGAAAAACGTTGATCTTGACGACATCGTCCAGCGTGGCGCCGCACGCAGCCAGGATCGTGGCGATGTTGTGCAGGGTCTGGGTGGTCTGCGGACCGACGCCGCCGGGAACGAGATCGCGGTGCCGGTCGGGTGCCCAATGTGCCCGAGACGTAGATGAAGTCGCCTGCAATGGTAGCGTGGCAGAAGGCAGGCAGCCGCGCCAGTTCCTCGACGGTGACCTTGCGTGTCGCCGGTCATGGTTTCTCTCCCTTGGTATGCTGGGCCACGGGACGGCCCTGTGTGACAGTGTGTTGGTGGGACGGCATCACTATAGCCGATCTGGCACTCGTGTCAATCGGCCCGCGCGCAGTCAACTGCGCGGTCAGTTCCGGTCGCACGCCCTCGTGTGAAGTGCCGGCAAAGCTGGGCAATGCTCTGCGGCTCGCATGAGGGCGTGCGAACTAAGCGGATGTATGCACCTGGTGCAACCGCCGAGGTCCGCATGTTGCCGCGGCCTTTGGCATTCCGCGGTCCGGTGTCATATGATGGATGGCTGATCCCGACTTATCCGTTCACGACCACAACCACAAAGGATTGGCCATGCAAATTGCCGTGTTGGGTGCGGGGCTGATTGGGAAGACCATCGCACAAGACTTAGCCTGAGAAGCGGGCTTTACCGTCACCTCGATTGACCGGGACGCGGCGGCGTTGGCGCGGTTGACCGCGACGGCTCCGGTGCAGGCATCAAGTGACCTGCGCGCGCTGGCGACGTTCGACCAGCTGCTGGCCGGTTGATCTGGTGATCTGCGTGCCGTGCCCGGCTTCATGGGCTTCGAGACCCTGCGCAAGATCATCGCGGCCGGGAAGCCGGTGGTGGACATCTTGTCTTTCGCCGAAGATCCTACGCGCCGATGAACTGGCCCGCACCCAGAACATCACCGCGGTGGTGGACTGGTGGGGTGGCGCCGGGGCTGGGCAACATCATCGCCGGGCAGATGCAGGCGCGCTTCTGGACACCATGGAGCGCTACGTCTGTTACGTGGGCGGGCTGCCGCAGGTGCGCACGTGGCCGTTCGCGCACAAGGCCGTCTTCTCGCCGCGTCATCGAGGAATACGTGCGTCCCGCCCGCTACGTGGAGCACGGTGTCGACGTGGTGCGCCCGGCGCTGTCGGACGTGGAGTTGCTGGACTTCCCGGCGTGGGCACGCTGGAGGCATTCAACACCGACGGGCTGCGCACGCTGCGCCACACGCTGGACGCGCCTTCATGATCGAAAAGACGCTGCGCTATCCCGGTCACGCCGAGCCATATGCCTTCCGGGAGAGCGGCTCTGCACCTGAACCGCTCACTGTCGACGGGCAGACGGTGAACCGTTGGCGGTGACCTCGGCGCTGCTGTTCGATCAATGGCGGCTGCAACCCGGCGAGACCCGATCTGACCGTCTTCCAGGTGCAGGTCGAGGGGACAAAGGACGGGCAGCGTGTCCGCCACACGTTCGACCTGCTCGACCGCTTCGACGCGACGACTGGCACCACGTCCATGGCCCGGACCACCGGCTACACCTGTGCCATCGTGGCGCGGCTGGTGGCCGACGGCCGCTTCGCCCGCCCGGGCATCTGCCCGCCGGAGCTGGTGGTGCGGACCCGGCGTGCTACGATTTCGTCATGGCCGAATGCCGGGCGCGGGGCGTGAATGTGGTCGAGACCGTCGCGACGTTGGCGAGTGACGACACCGCGGTCGACCCGGCGTGATCCCAAACCGGAGGCGTACGATGCAATACCGCTTGACACGACGACATTGGCTACAGGTCGCCGCCTTGGGGAGCGCATCTCTGCTCGCGGCCTGCGTGACCGCCGCAGAGGACGCGTCCGCGCCGGGCGACCGAACGCAAACAGCGGAGACCGTGCAGCCTGCGCCAACACCGCTGCCTGAGATCGCGGACGATGAACTCGCCCACATGATCGGGCAGATACGTCATGGTCGGCTTCCGCGGCATGCGTGGGATTTGGCGAGCACCCCATCGTCGCCGATATCGTGGACCGGCATCTGGGCGGCGTGGTGCTCTTCGACTATGACGTGCCCAACGGCGAATTCGTGCGCAACATCGAGTCGCCGGCGCAGGTGAAGGCGTTGACGGCCGACCTGCAAGGCCTCGCAGCCACGCCGCCGCGCTGATCGCGGCCGATCAGGAAGGGGGCGTGGTGGTGCGCCTGCGCGAGCGCTACATGGCTTTCCGCCCACCGTCTCCCACGGCGCGCTCGGCGAACTCGATGACGTGGCGGAGACTGCGGCGCAGGCCGGGCTATGGCGCAGGTGCTCGCGGAGGCGGGCATCAACCAGAACCTGGCGCCGGTGGTCGACGTCAACGTCAACCCGGGACAATCCGGTCATCGCCGCGCATGAGCGCAGCTTCAGCGCCGACCCGGCCAAGGTCACGGCCCACGCGGCCGTGCTCATCGAGGCGCACCACGCGCACGGCGTTTTGTGTACGCCTAAGCACTTTCCCGGCCACGGCAGTTCGCGATGATTCATCGCGGCTTCGTGGACGTGAGCGCAACGGTCGCCCTAGAACTGGAACCGTACGCCGCGCTTCATGGACGCGGGGTTGGCCGACAGCGTCATGACCAAGCACGTCTTCAACCGCTTCCGGGATGAGACAGATCCGGCCACGCTGGCGCCGGGCGCGATCCAGGGCCTGTTGCGCGGCGAGTTGGGCTACGACGGCGTGGTCATCTCTGACGACATGCAGATGGGCGGCGATCCGCGAAGTTCTACACCTTCGAGGAATCGATCCGCAAGGCCATCGAGGCGGGTCTGGACATCTCGGCCATCGCCAACAATTCCATCTACGATGACACGGTCATACAGCGGGCGTGAACGTGGTGCGCGGCCTGGTGACGGACGGGGTGGTTTCGGTGGCGCGCATTGAGGAATCGGCAGCGCGCATCCAGACACTGAAGCAACGACTTGCCGATAATCGATGATCGATCAGAAGTCCGACCTCTGCCGGAAGTCGGACCCTGGGCCGGGCGCTTCAAACCGCGCAAGCCACGCCTCGACGGCCCCCTCAAACGCGGCGGGGCACTCTTCCTGGGGCACATGTCCGCAGGCGGGCAAGATCACCAGCTCGGCATTGGGCAGTTCCGCAAGGAGACGCCGGCTGTCATCCACCGGGACGATGGCGTCATTCTCGCCGCTGATGACCAGGGTGGGCTGCTGAATCTCGCCGACGCGCGCCGCCGTGTCCGCCGATGTTTCCCAAACCTGAAGATATTCCCACAGCGCCTCGTCCCAGTCGGCCACCTGCGTGTGGATGGTCGTGCGCTCCATGCGCTGCGCGTCGATCTTGCTGGGGTCGAAATACGTTTGGCGCAGGAAGGTCTCGCTGCGGCCCAACTGGCGCGCGAAGAGACGTCCCAGCCGCTGCACCTGCGGCAGCCCCATGAGCCACGCCGGCAGCCCTTCTTCCACATAGACGGCAGCGTCGACCAGGATCAGCCCATCCACCCGGTCGGGTTGCGCCAGCGTGGCTTGGACCGCCAGCGTCCCGCCGTACGAGTTGCCGACGAGAATCACCTTGCCGGCGTCCAACTCATCGAGAAACGCAAACAGTTGGCGGACCGCCGCGTCGCCGGCGTAGGGATTTTCAGCCTGCCAGTCCCCTGCAACCAGCTTCTCGCTCAGCCCGTACGGAATCTGATCGTAGGCGATGACCCGGCCGCGGGCCGCGAAGAAATCCATGACCTCCGACCACGTAAAGGCGTTGAAGAGAGATCCGTGCAGCAGTACAAACGTGGGCGCGCCGTCCCCGCCGGCAGCTGCGCGGTCAGACCCATCGCTCAGATAGTGAATGTCGATGCCGTCGGTTCCGGTGAAGGGCACCGTCACGAATCGGCTCTCGGCTGGGGCGACCTGCTGCGGCGTCGCCAAACCCTCCAGCGGGGAGACCGGAATCAGAAAGGGACCGACGAGCAGGACAATCAGCCCCACGGCGAGGATTGCGCCGACAGTGATCGCGGCAATCTTGATCACACGCTTACTCATGACATTGCTCCGTTCAGGTGTTAGGCGAGGGTGCTTGGATCATGGCCGGCTTCATGTGACGAATCGGCCTCGGCCTGTGCCGACAGATCGGCGATCAGATCCGTGAGCCAACGTTCTTCAAACTCGGCATGGCGCAGCAGGTAGTCCACTCCGTAGTGTTGTCCGGCGTCATCACCGGCAGCCAGCCGCAGTTCCCGCACGTAGCTTTGTGCAGCAGCCAGGCGTTGCGTCAACAAGACCAGCACCTCGGCGCGCGGCAGAAGTTCGAGAAAGTTCAAGGCAACCACGTTGGCATGCTCGGTCGGCGCGTGCGTGGCCAAACGGGACCGCAACATGCGGTTGAAGGCCTCCTCGCCCGCGGGTGTGAGTGTGTAGACCCGGCGCGGTGGTCGATTGCCGTCGCGCGTCTCCGTGACCGTGGTCCAGCCGCGATCTTCAAAGCGCGCCAGAATCTGATACGCGTTGGCTTTGCCGATGCGGATGGGCGCGGTCGGGTGTGCGAGCAGTGTGTTCAGTTCGTAGCCGTGACTGTCGTGCCCGTGCAACAGGCCGAGCAGGAACAGTTCCTTGTCGTCTTTGTATACCATAGTCATTAGTATACTAGTCATTTATGACTATACAAAATCGTCGTGCCGTTTGCATTGGCAAAGCAGGTGAGGTGGCATATGATTGCAGCGCTGGGCTGTTTCGGCCCTCCCGAGAATCCATGCA
>JAWKOK010000105.1:0-14040 GCA_041391205.1 Caldilineaceae bacterium | reverse complement strand
CCGACTTGCCGGATGTTGCAACGGTCATTGCCGCGGGCTTGAACCACACGTGCGCTATCGTTGGCACCGGGGACGTCTATTGCTGGGGTTTCAGCGGCTTTGGCCAACTCGGGTCGGGGACAACAGAGTACTTGACGCCTCTGCTGCAAAAGGTGACCGATTTCTCAGACGGAACGGCGATTGCAGCCGGCGGGTATCACAGCTGCGGCGTCACCAGTTCGGGCGTCGTGGCCTGTTGGGGCTTCAACCGCGATGGGCAACTCGGGAATGGTGAGATGGGTTTCAACAATCCGGAACAGGCGGACTGTTGCGCCGAACCGGTCGCGGTGGTTGCTCCGAGGAAACGCCACCTGGCCTACTTGCCATTCATCGGCAGAGCGGTGGGCGGTCAGAGCCGCTAGCGGTGCGGGCGCCGGAGAAGTCCGACTTTTGGCAAAAGTCGGACTTCTTGTGCCGGTGTGTCACTCTCGCCGCACCCAAAATCTCACACTTGACAAACCACCCCAACGCGAGTATCGTATCAACCAACAATCGAGATTCACGACGTTGAACCGGAAGAGTACGCGTCAAAGCGGGTTTCAGAGAGTCCCCGGCGGGTGTGAAGGGGATAGCAGCGCAGACGACGAATGGGCCGGGGAGTCGGCAGCCCAACGCATGAGTGCACGCAGCAAGTAGGCCTGCCCGGACACGCCACCGTTATCAGGGCGCTGGAACTCGGAGCTTCACACGGCTCCCGCTTCCGACAGAGTGAGACTGGCGCGGTCCTTGCGTTTCACGCAAGGATTTTTTATTGCCCAGTCTAACCGGGGTGGCACCGCGGGGTAGACAACCAGACCTCGTCCCCATGCGCAGATTTGCGCGGGGATGGGGTTTTTTGTTGGGGAAAAGAGATTGGGAGATTGGAGATTAGGAGATTGGGGGATTCTTGATTGCGACGGGCGTGCAGCGATTCAATAGTCTCTTCAATCTCATAATCTCCCAATCTCCCTCCCAAAGGGAGCCACACACATGTCCACCACCTACAAACCCTCGCTGGCGGAGGTTCGGGAGTTGGCGCAGGCGGGGAACCTGATTGCGGTCTATCGCGAGTTGCCGGCCGATTTGGAGACGCCGGTGTCGGTCTACTTGAAGCTGCGCGGGCGGGATGAGGACCGGGGCGGCTTGAGCTTTCTGCTGGAGTCGGTGGAGAAGGGCGAGCAGTTGGGGCGCTACAGCTTCATCGGCGTGCATCCGCCCATGACGGTCGTCTCCCGCGGCACGGAGGTGACCATCGGCGGCGCGGGCGGCACGGTCCTGGAGACGCAGGAAGGCGATCCGTTGGACGTGGTCAAGCAGCTCATGGCCGGACGCGTGCCGGTGGACCAGCCGGAGCTGCCCCGCTTCAACGGCGGCGTGGTCGGCTACTTCGGCTACGATCTGGTGCGCTTCATGGAGCGGCTGCCCGAGACGGCGAGCCACGACCTGGACGTGCCCGACATGATGCTCTTTTTCTGCGACAACCTGGTCGTCTTCGACCACGTGCGCCACAAGCTGACCGTCATCGCCAACATGCGCGCCCGCAGCGACGACGACCTGGAGCTGCGCGCGGCCTATGCCGACGCGGTGGCGCGCATCGACCAGATCATCGCCGACCTGGAGCAGCCGCTGGCCCCGCCCAAGCTCAAGCCCGTGCGCCCGGGCGGCCCCTGGCAGTCCAACTTCGCCCAGTCCGAGCACGAGGCCAACGTCAACGTGGCCAAGGAGCACATCAAGGCCGGCGACATCTTCCAGGTGGTGCTCAGCCAGCGCTTGAGCCGGGAGACCGAGGCCGATCCCTTCACCATCTACCGGGCGCTGCGCATGCTCAACCCGTCGCCCTACATGTACTTCCTGGATTTCAGCGGCATTGCCGGCGTGACGGGCGAGCCCATCCGTATCATCGGCTCCAGCCCGGAGATGCACGTGCGCCTGGAGGACGGCACCGCGTATCTGCATCCCATCGCGGGCACGCGCTGGCGCGGCGCCACTGCGGAGGAAGACGCGGCCCTGGCTGACGATCTCATGAACGATCCCAAGGAGCGGGCCGAGCACGTCATGTTGGTGGACCTGGGGCGCAACGACCTGGGCCGGGTCTGCGAGTACGGCACGGTGACGGTGCCGACGATGGTGACGGTGGAACGCTACAGCCACGTCATGCACATCGTCAGCGACGTCCACGGCCACATCCAGCCCGGGCACGACGCCTACAGCCTGCTGCGCGCCACCTTCCCCGCGGGCACGGTGAGCGGTGCGCCCAAGGTGCGGGCCATGGAGATCATCGAGGAACTGGAAGGCACTCGCCGTGGCCTCTATGCGAGCAGTGGGCTACATCGCCAACGACGGCAACATGGACACCTGCATCGCCATCCGCACCATGGTCATGCGCGGCAAACCTGCTACCTCCAAGGAAGCCGGAGGCGGCATCGTCGCCGACAGCGACCCGACCGCCGAATACCACGGTCACTCAACAAGGCCAAGGCGTTGGCGGTGGCGGTGGAGGAGGCGGAACAGAAGGTGCAGGGAAATTTAGGAGATTCCAGTAGTTCACGATTTGGCGTGAACAGGTGAACATGACGTTTTCAGAAGTCCTGTTTGGTGGTTGAATCAGGGGTACCATTACCTACACAACCAACCAAACAGGACGAGACCATGATACCGCAATCGGAACTGACCGCCCAGGACATTCGTGAGACGATGCAAGCTGTGAGCCAAGAACATCTGTCACTGGAGGCAAATGGCTACGTCTGTACCAGTGAAATGCTCTTCGATGTGCTGATGAAGGCCGCCAGCGAGAATATCAGCATTGACGCCGCGTGTCGCGATCTGGAGCAGAGTGGCAGCGGTAACCGGATTCGCGAAGTGCTGAATGAGCAGTTGAGCGTTGCGCATCTCCAGCAGTACGAGGACGAGATCAACGACGCATTAGCGGCCCGTCTGCCCGAGCAGTTGTTCTCTCGGTGTGTGGAAGCTGCGATCGACGAACATGACGAACCCTGCTACGGTAAGTCGCCTGAGTTGAGGGAATATACCTGTAGAAGCAAGCCGAAAGCAGGCACGAGTCGCTTCTTCCGCATCGTCAGTCTGTATGTCATCTATCGGCAGATGCGTGTGACCTTGGCGGTCGCCTTCGTCCGGCCCGAAACGAAGACGGTCGACGTTGTCCAGCGTCTTCTCCAGAGAGCAGGGTGCCTCAACGTTGCCATCGATGTGCTCTATCTGGACCGTGGCTTCTGTTCAGGACCGGTCATCTGCTATCTCAAGGAGATCAAACAACGCGCCGTGATCGCCTGTACGATCCGAGGCAAGCAAGGCGGCACGCGCCAACTCTGCCGAGGCCGGAAAAGCTATCGCACCACCTATACCTTCACGGATGGCACAACCGCCGAAATGGCCGTCGTGGCCACGCTGACGCCCAACAAGGAGAAGCGCCTCCGTCGCAAGTGGCTGCTCTTTGTGCTCATCGGCCTCGACTGGATGCCCAAAAGACCGTCTATCGCCGCTATCGCTCCCGCTTTGGCATCGAAACGTCCTACCGGATCTTACGACGTGTGCGGGTCAAAACGACCTCACGCAATCCGGCGCTACGCTTCTTCCTGCTCGGGTTCGCACTCCTTTTGGTCAATATCTGGGCCTTTCTGCGCTGGTTTGTGGCACGGATCCCTGGCCGTGGCCCGCACCGTCTCGACCCGGTTCGCTTTCAGTTCCAGGCGTTCGTTTCCATGCTCAGGCGCGCAGTTGAACAGATCTATGGGGCCGTTATGGCCATTCCGATCCCGGCATCATCAGGAAAATCGTGAACTACTGAGATTGGAGATTGGGAGATTAAGAGATTGAGGAGGGCCGGTGATGGGGACGGATTTGGTGGATTTGCGGGTGTTTCAACTGGCGGAAGAGTTGGCGCAGATGGTCTGGGATGATGTGGCCAAGTGGGATCGGTTTAGCAGGGTACGGTCCGGTGAGCAACTTGTGCGGGCGACAGTTCGATTGGCGCGAACATTGCGGAAGCCTATGGTCGCTATCTACGAAGGGGAGAAACTACGTTTCACCTACTACGCCGTGGCAGCCTTTACAGACTGGTACTGGCTTCGTCAGGCTTTAAAGCGTGAACTCATCCGGCGAGAACAAGCCGACACGATCCGACGCAACTGATTCACCCACTCGCGCTTGGTATCAACAATTCCGCGGCCTCGATCCGGCAGCAGAAAGACCGGTCAAGTGATACCGAAATCCGCAGGAACCCATCACATACGCGGCGTCAAAGAATCTCCCAATCTCTCCAGAAATCTCCCGATCTTTCTGACACGGCCATCATCTTTTCAGACGAGGAACTTATCATGCCTACAAAAAACGCATCCTAACCGGCGACCGCCCCACCGGGATTCTGCATCTGGGGCATTTTGTGGGGAGCCACCGGCAGCGGTTGGCGCTCAGGATCAGTACGAGTGTTTCTTTTGATCGCAGACTTGCACATACTCACCACCAAGCCGGACAAGGAGAGCATCCTGAAGATTGCGGACAATGCGCGGTCCATCGTGCTGGATCACCTGGCCATTGGCATTGATCCGGAGAAGGCCACGTTCTATCTGCAATCGGCGGTACATAGGACCTACGAGGTTACAGTTGCTGCTCTCCAGCCTGATCACGGTGGAGCGCTTGCAGCAGCCACCGACCATCAAGGACATGGCCAACGCCGCCAGAGGCTAGAGCAGATCGTACAACCTGCTGGGCTATCCCGTGCTTCAGTCGACCGACATCCTCATGCCCCGGGCGCATCTCGTGCCGGTGGGCAAGGACAACGAGAGCCACGTGGAGCTGACGCGCCAAATCGCACGCCGCTTCAACAACGCGTACGGCGAGGTCTTCCCCCTGCCCGAACCGTATGTCATGGGCGGCACGCTGGTGGGCACCGACGGCCAGGCCAAGATGAGCAAGAGCCTCAACAACGCCATCTTCCTCAGCGACGACGCGCGCACGGTAGAAAAGCGGGTCATGGGCATGTACACCGACCCCAACCGCATCTCCGCCGACGTCCCCGGCACGGTGGAAGGCAACCCGGTCTTCGCCTACCACGACGAGTTCAACCCCAACAAGGCCGAGGTGGAAGACCTGAAGGAGCGCTACCGGGCCGGCCGCGTGGGCGACGTGGAGGTCAAGGAGAAGCTAACCATCGCGCTCAACAACTTCCTGGAGCCTATGCGCGAACGCCGGGCCAAGTACGAAGAGGACCGGGGCTACGTGGACCACCTGCTCGTCACCGGCACCGAACGCGCCCGTCTGGAAGCCCAGGAAACCCTGCGCGAAGTCAAGAAAGCCATGGGCCTCACCGGCGTGTGGAATTCGATTCGGCGGAGTGATGAGAAGAGAGAGAAGAAATTGGCAAAGGAAGGGGCTTAGGAGATTAAGAGATTAAGAGACTAGGAGATTGAATGCGCCGCGCACGTGCGTCAATCTCTTAATCTCTCAATCTCTAATCTCCTAATCTCCCAGCCTCACCCCAACACGGAGCGCACCCATGATCGCCATAATCGACAACTACGACAGTTTCACCTACAATTTGGTGCAGTTTATGGGGGAGTTGGTCCGGGACAAGGAGTCCATTCGCGTCTGGCGCAATGACCAGATCGACGTGGAGGAACTGGCCGACCTGCAGCCGACGCACATTGTCATCAGCCCGGGGCCGGGAACGCCCGAGACCGACAGCGGCATCAGCAACGACGTCATCCGCGTGCTGGGGCCGACGACGCCGCTGCTGGGCGTCTGCCTGGGCCAGCAGTGCATCGGCCACGTCTTCGGCGGCAAGGTGGTACGGGCGCCCCGGCTCATGCACGGCAAGGTCAGCCCGATCCACCACAAGGGGACCGGCGTCTTCAAGGGCCTGCCCAGCCCCTTCACCGCCACGCGCTACCACAGCCTCATCGTGGAAGAGCCGCTGCCCGACGTGCTGGAGGCCACCGCCTTCACCACCGAGGGCGAACTCATGGGCCTGCGCCACCGAGACTACCCCATCTACGGCGTGCAATTTCACCCCGAAAGCATCCTCACCGAGTATGGGCGGGAGATGTTGGGGAATTTTTTGAAGGAATGAAAAGGAAGAGAGATTGGGAGATTAAGAGATTGGGAGATTGGGCGCACGGCTCGGAGCGCGCCAATCTCTTAATCTCTTAATCTCTTTTGCCCATGACCCTAACCACCGCCATCCAAACCTATCTCACCGACGCGGCCACCAGCGAGTTTCGCGGGCTGGAGGTGACGGTTGTGGATCATTGGGAAGGGCGCGACAATCTGCTATGGCGGGTGGAGGCAGGTGCGCAGAATGCGGCGCAGGATGCGGTCATCAAGCTCTTTCTGGACGCGGGGCAGGTGCGCAGCCGGCGCCAGTATGACGGGCAGCAGTTGTTTGCGCCCGTGGGCGTCGCACCCCAGCCGATCTGGTACGACCGCTATCCCGACGGGCTATCGCCGCCAGATCATGGTCTATCGTTGGGCGCAGGGCGCGACGCGAAGAGATCCCGACAGCGCCGGTCAGTTATCCGAGCTGGCCGGAGCCGTGGCCGCGTTGCACGACGGCGACCCGACCGCGGTGCGCCGCTTCAGCCCCAATCCGGTGAACCTGGACTATCTCTGGCGGCTGTTGGCGGGTAGCGCAGCAGAACGTGGCTTGGCTGCTGACCGGGGCTTGGTGCGCTGGCCGACGCCGTGGCGCAGCAGGCGACGCCGCGGCCGCTGTCACACAGGCGCAGCCCTTGTGGCAAGGTGTGCCTGCCTGCGCCCGTCCGGCGACCTGCGCCTGGAGAATACGCGGTGGTCGGTCCGGGCGGCTGTGCTGTTGGACTGGGAGCTGTTGTGGGCGATCCGGCAGGATCCGCCCCGATTTCTGGAGCTACACCGCCAGGAGTTGACGGCGAACAGGCGCAGTGGCTCGATACATATCGGCGTGGACCAGCCCGGGTTGGAGGCACGCATCGACGATATCGCCGTATCCTGTGCCGGGCCGTAGCTTTTCTGCTGGACGGTCTGCGCGAGTTGGCCGCCGTCCAGGAACTGGCCGCCCACGCGAAGATCTGCCCTATTTTGCAGCGACGCTGACCGCGGCCGCCGCGCAAGCCGCCGCCGCACTCGAGACCACCGACCTACCGGACGCCCAGATCGGCGCCTCTTCGCGCGGCTGACGTGAACGTCCATCTCTAGCTCCCTCCAGCCTAGCCAAGGAGTTTCGCATGAGCCAGATTCAGATGCCCAAAAATCAGCAGCACTTGTTCAGGCAGCCGGACCTGACGGCGGATCAGGCCGACGCGGCCATGACCGAGATCATGCAGGGCGAGGCCACCGACGCGCAGATCGGCGCGTTCCTGGCCGGGCTGCGCATGCAGGGCGAGTCGGTGGACGTCATCACCGGCTGCGCCAACGCCATGAAGCGCAACGCAGTGCAGGTGCCCGTGGACGTGGGCGACGGCACGCTCATCGACGTGGTCGGCACGGGCGGCGACGGCACCACCAAGTTCAACATCAGCACCATCGCGCGCGTTCGTGGTGGCGGGCACGGGCGTCAAGGTGGCCAAGCACGGTAACCGCTCCAACCGCCGGGCAGGCAGCGCCGACGTGCTGGAAGCGTTGGGCGCGACGCTCCAGACCACGCCGGAACAGGCCGCAGCGTGTCTCGAAGGTGGGCATCGTCTTCCTCTTTGCGCCGTCGTATCACCCGGCCATGCGCTTCGCCATCGGCCCGCGCCGCGACATCCGCGCCCGCACCGTCTTCAACATCCTCGGCCCGCTGACCAACCCGGCTTCGCCCACCAACATGCTCGTGGGCGTCTACGCGCCGGAGTTGACCGAGCCCATGGCGCGCACGCTGGGGCAGATGGGCCGGCGCGCGGCGTACGTGGTCCACGGCACCTACGGCGACGGCCGCGGGCTGGACGAGATGCTGACCACCGGGCCGAGCCGCATCAGCCACCTGAAGGACGGCACGGTGCGCACCTTTGACTTCGACCCGGCGGATCTGGGCTTTGCCCGGGCCGCTCGAGGACATCCGCAGCGGCAGCGGCTTTTGACGAGGAGAGCACCTGTCGCGCGCGGTGAACTTGCTCGCAGGCTACCTCACACCGGCCCCAAGCGCGACGTGGTGCTGCTCCTGCCGCGAGCGCGCGCAGGCACCGAGACGGACGACTTCAATGCGGGCTGGCAACGGCCCCGGAAAGCATCGACAGCGGCGCCGCGGCCGACGTGCTGGCCCACGCTACGTGCCAAGACGAAGACCTTCGAATAGCGCAAGAAGTCCGACTTCTGGCAGAAGTCAGACTTCTCCGGCTGAGAAGGAGAACCGAGAAATGCCCGGCGTATTCCAGAAGTTGAACTGCCAAGTACAGGGCAAGGTGCTGGACGAGATCATGGCGTGGAAGCGGCAGGAGGTGCCCAAGCAGATGGAGCAGGTGCCGCTCGCGCAGGTCGAGCGTTTGCTACGCTGGCTCCGCCCGCCGTGGACTTCGCCGCCGCGCTCACCGCGGCCGGGCGCAGGCCTGATCAACTGGGTGAAGCGCCAGCCCGTCCAAAGGCTGATCGCCAAGGAGTGGGAACCGGTGCTCATCGCCGAGACATGCGCGCGCAACGGTGCGGCCGCGATCTCGTGCTTGACCGATGCACGCTTTTTCCAAGGACAACTGGAGTATCTGACCGCGATCAAGGAGCGGCTGCGCGCGCTGAATCTGGCCGTGCCGGTCCTGCGCAAAGACTTCGTCTACCACGAATACCAGGTTTACGAGGCACGCATGGCCGGAGCCGACGCCGTGCTGCTCATCGTGGCCGTGCTGGGCGATGCGGAATTGCGCACGCTGCACCAACTGGCCCGCAGCCTGGGCATGCACGCGCTGGTCGAGGTCCACGACGACGCCGAATTGGACCGCGCCCTGGCCATCGACCCCACCGTCGTCGGCGTCAACAACCGCAACCTCAAGACCTTCGAGGTCGACATCGAAAACACCGCACGTCTGCGCGCCCGCATCCCGGCGGGCATCGCCGTGGTCGGCGAAAGCGGCATCCGCGACACCGACGACGTCACGCGCATGGCCGCCATGGGCTGCGACGCCATCCTCGTGGGCGAGACGTTCTGCAAGCTGCCGCAAAAGGAAAGAGCGAAGAAGGTGCGGGAGTTTGTGAGGCAGAGGAAACGAGAGATTAGAGATTGGGAGATTAAGAGGGTGGGAGGGATTACGGGGGGGATCGGGAGGAGTGCGACAGCCGCCGTGAGTCAGCAATCTCTCTTAATCTCTAGATCTCCCAATCTCCCCTGAACTAAGGAGAACACCATGTCTACGTCTACACCACCTACCACATGTCGCCCGAGGAGTTTCGGCGCTGGGGGCGTGCGTTGGTGGATTGGATTGCCAGTATCAAGCGCATGTGGCCGAGTATCCCGTGCTGGCCCAGGTGCAGCCGAAATTAAGCATGGGTGCCACCCGCCCCACCGCCGCAGCAGGCGAGTCGTTCAACCGCCGCTGCGCGACGTGAATGAGATCATCATGCCGGGGTGACCCACTGGCAGTCGCCCAGTTTCCACGCCTATTTTCCGTCCAACAACAGTGGATAGAGCATCCTGGGCGAGCTGCTGTCGACCGGGCTGGTACAGGGCATGCTCTGGGTGACAAGCCCGGCGTACGCCGAACTGGAGACGCACGTGCTCGACTGGGTGGCGCAGGTGCTGGACTGCCGCCCCAGTTTATGTCGAAAGCGGAACCGGCGGCGGCGTCATCCAGGACTCCGCGTCCAGCGCGTCGTTGACGGCCATGCTGGCGGCGCGCGAACGCCGAAGCCCAGCTACGTGACCAACGACACCGGTGCTGGCAGCAACTTGGTCGCCTACGTCGTCCCAGACCCACTCGTCGCTGGACAAGGCGGCCATGATCGCGAGGCATCGGCCGCGACAACCTGCACGCCACGTCACCGTGGACGAGCGCGTTCGCGCTGCGTCCCGACGACCTGCGCGCCAGATCGGGGAGGCGGACCTGGCCGCAGGGTTGACGCCCTTCTTCGTCACGGCCAACGTGGGCACCACCTCGTCCAACGCCATGGACCCGGTGCGGGCCATCGGCGCGATCTGCCGGGAATACGGGCTGTGGCTGCACGTGGACGCTGGCCATGGCGGCCACCGCAACCGTCTGCCCGAGTTTACTTACAAAGACGGGCTGGGTTGACCGACAGCTACTGCTTCAACCCCCACAAGTGGATGTTCACCAACTTCGACTGCGACTGCTTCTACGTAGCCGACCAAGCGCGGCGCTGGTCAACACGCTGAGCGTCGTGCCCGAGTATCTGCGCAACGCGGCCTCAGACTGCGGATGCGGTCATCGACTACCGGGATTGGCAGGTGTCCCTGGGACGGCGGCGCTGCGCGTTGAAGCTCTGGTTCGTCATCCCGCCCGCTACGGGGTGGAGGAAGCGCAGCACCACATCCGGCGCCACGTGGCGCTGGCCCGGAAGTTCCGCCGCTGGGTGGAGGATGACCCGAACTTCGAGTTGCTCGCGCCCGCGCCGCTCAGCCTGGTCTGCTTCCGCCACGTGGGCGGCGGCGCGGTCAGCGCGGCCATCGTGGACCGGGTGAACCGGGACGGGAGGATCTTCATCACCCGCACCAAGCTCAACGATGTCTACACCATCCATGGCGACAGGCCATTACCGCGAGCAGGAGCACGTGCGAAAACGCCTGGACGCTCATCCGGGCAACGGCGGACGAGGTGGTGCAGGAGCAGACGGCGGACGTGGCATGATCGACACGATCCTCTTCCGACCTGGACGGCACCATCGTCCACCACGGCAACGCGCTCATGCCGCCGCTGCTGGCGAGTGGGGCTACACGCGCAGCTACGACGCAGTCAACGAGGCGGTGGCTCGGTCGATCCACCACTTCTACAACCACACTTCGCGCAGGCGGAGGAGCAGGGTTGGGTGAGCGGTTGTTCCGCGAGTTCTACCACCTGACGCTGCTGGCGCTGGACATCCCCGACGACGACAACACGCGCGCGGCATCCATGCAGGAGTTCTTTGCCGCCAACCCGGTGCCGCCGCTGTTTGACGACGTGCCGCCGGTGCTGGCGCAGTTGCGCGATGCCGGCCACACGTTGGGCATCATCACCCAGCGCGGGCGGGAAGGCGCCGAACGCTTCCTGGCGGAACACGAAATTGCGGACTATTTCGCCGTGTTGGTGGCGGGCGATGACGGCCACGGACGCAAACCTACGCCCGGTCCGTTTCAGCAGGCGTTGGCCGCGCTCGACCGCGACGGCGCGCGGACCATCTACGTCGGCGATCGCATCGACGACGACTGCGAAGGCGCATGCGGGGCGGGGTTGGGCCGGGCCTTTCTCATCGACCGCGAGGGCGTGTACATGCTTGAGGCCCGCGGACCGGGACGACTTCATCCACCTGACGGACATGCGTCAATTGCTTGAGCATCTGGAGTGACCGGATATGACCACACCGGTACAAGTCAAGATATGCGGCATCACCAACGTGGACGATGCGCTGGTCGCCGTCGACGCGGGCGCGGATCTGCTGGGCTTCATCCTCTACCCCAAATCGCCGCGCTATGTGACGCCGCCGCAGATTGCCGCCATCATCGCCGCCGTGAAGCGCGCAGGCGCCGGACGATGCGGCGGGACCACGCTGCGCCGGCGTCTTCGTCAGCGACGGCGGCGGAGATCCGCGCGATCATGGCACAGACGGGGCTGGATCTGGCCCAGTTGCACGGCGACGAACCGGCGGCGCTGCTCGATGAACTCGCCGGGCGCGCATACAAGGCGCTGCGCCCCGCGGATGCGGCGCAGGCGGCGCGGGAGGCTGCGGTCTACGCCCGCGCCGGCACGCCCGGCCTGCTGGTGGACGCGTACGATCCGGCCGAGTACGGTGGCACGGGCAAGAAGGCCGATTGGCACGCAGCCGCGGCGCTGGCGGCCCAACACCCGGGTCTGCTGCTGGCCGGCGGGCTTACCCCGGACAACGTGGCGGCGGCGGTGCAGACGGTGCAGCCCTGGGGCGTGGACGTGGCCAGCGGCGTGGAGGCGGCGCCGGGGCGCAAGGATCACGCCAAGGTGCGCGCGTTCGTGGCCGCGGCCAAGGCAGCGCAGATGGCATGAAAGCTGACAGATTGTTACCTGGGGTTCGCGCATATGATTGCGTGTGATGTTTTATGCGTGAAACGTGATGCGTGATGCGCGATGCGTGTGGGTTTGGGTGGGGAGGCGCGGTGACGCGACGTTGACAATTGATGAGTGTGGAGCATGTCTGTTTGTCATGTGGGGCATGTTGTGCACAGTATCGGGTGGCGTTTCATTGGCTGGAGACCGCAGAGGACGCGGGTCCACCGGTGGAGCTGACCGAACCACTGGATGCGCATCGGCTGGTGATGCAGGGGACGAAACACCGGCCGGTGCGCTGTGTTGCGTTAGAGGGTGAAATCGGCGGCTGTGCGTCGTGCAGCATCTACGCGCGGCGGCCGTCACCCTGTCGTGAACTGAAGGTTGCGTGGGAAGACGGCGCGCCCAGCGAGCAGTGCGACCGGGCGCGTCTGGCCTGGGGTCTGGCGCCCCTGCGCCCGGAGGACCTCGCGCCGCGGCCGCCGTTCGACTTTCCCACGACCACGGAAGATGGGCCGGAGTTGCCGCGGGCGGCGTGAGTGGGTGGTGGGGTGGTAGGGTTTTGGGGTGGTAGGGTGGTGAGGTTTGCCTTCGTCAATGGGATGTGTGGTCCATAGGGACGTCGTCAAGCATCAGTCACGCCCCCAAAACCCTACCACCCTACCACCCGAATACCCCACCACCCGAAAACCCAACTATCAGAGGAACGAGAATGTCTCTACTGACCATCGGCATGTTGATCGCAGGGCTGGCGTTGCTTGTTGGCGGCGCGGAGGCGTTGGTGCGCGGGGCGTCCCGGTTGGCGCTGGCGTTGGGGATCTCGCCGCTGGTGGTGGGGCTGACGGTGGTGGCGTTTGGCACCAGTGCACCCGAGATGGCGGTGAGCACGGCGTCCAGTTTGCACGGCCAGGCCGACATTGCGCTGGGGAATGTGATCGGCAGCAACATCTTCAACGTGCTGCTCATCCTGGGCGTGTCCGCCGTGATTGCACCGCTGGTTGTGAATCAGCAGCTCATCCGGCTGGACGTGCCGTTGATGATCGGCGCGTCGGTGGTCGTCTGGTTGCTGGCCGCGGACGGGAACATCGGCCGGTGGGAGGGCGTGCTCCTCTTCGGCGGCATCGTGGCCTACACGGTCTTTCTGGTGTGGCAAAGCCGGCGCGAGCAGAAGAGTGTGCAGGACGAGTATTCGGACGAGTTCGGCGCGTCGCCGCCGCGCACGGTGAGCGCGTGGCTCGTCAATCTGGGGCTATTGGTGTCCGGGTTGGCCATGCTGGTGCTCGGCTCGCGCTGGCTGGTGAACGGCGCGGTGGAGATTGCCGCATGGCTGGGTGTGAGCGAACTGGTCATCGGCCTGACCATCATCGCCGCAGGCACCTCGTTGCCGGAGGTGGCCACGTCGGTCATTGCCAGTCTGCGCGGGGAACGGGACATCGCGGTGGGCAACGTGGTGGGCAGCAACCTCTTCAACTTGCTGGCCGTGTTGGGGCTGGCGGGCATGGCCGCGCCGGGCGGCGTGGCGGTGGCATCCCATGTGCTCTACTTCGACATGGCGGTGATGGTGGTCGTGGCCCTGGCCTGTCTGCCCATCTTCTTCACCGGCCATGTGATTGCGCGTTGGGAAGGCCTCATCTTCCTCGGCTACTACGTCGCGTACACCGCCTACGTGGTCATGGCCGCGCAGGAGAGCAGCTGGCAAACCCTCTTCGGCGATGTGATGCTCTACTTCGCCGTGCCGTTGACGGTGCTCACCGTGAGCATTGCCGTCTGGCGGGCGATGCGGACTCCGCAAGCGGCGGCGTGAGACATCGGCCCACCTTCTGCCCCGTGAAGCGATAATCCGTGGCCAGATGCGGACCGTCCGCACGATGTTCGCTGCCGAAGGCGTAGTAGCCCC
>JAWKOK010000104.1:0-14463 GCA_041391205.1 Caldilineaceae bacterium | reverse complement strand
TATGGCCCTGTGTAGTCGTCAGGATGGTTGGTATCGTCGACGAAGAGGCCGTCGATGGTGATGGCGGTGGGCATGGTGCAGGGGTAGCCGAAGTCATGCATGCCGTCGTTGCGCACGTTGAACAGGTGGGGCCACGTGGTGTCGCCGCAGGCCGGAATCCAGCGACAGTTGCGCACGTTGACATCCCCTTCCCAGGTGCTGCCGTAGTCGCTGCGGAAGCTGATGAGTGCATTGCCGTAGAGCGTGGAGTCCTCCACGGTGAGCGTGCCCCGGCCGATGGCGTTGAGGCCCATGTGCCCCAGGGTGCAGCCACGGATGGTGTAGGCGCCGGCGACGCCCATGTGCGTGTCCATGCGCGAGAAGACGCACCCGTCCAGCAGAATGTTCTTGCAGAAGTTGGTGGCGATCACGCCCCAGCGCGTCCGGTCGCAGACGTGGTTCATGCGGCAGTTGATCAGGCGGAGATTGACCACGTCGTTGGCGTGGATGTCGTACGATCCCATGTTGACCGGCAGACCCGCCGCGCCGATGGTCGAATAGATCTTGTGAGGCGTGGCAAAGCAGTTGCGCAGGGTGAAGTTGGCGCACTGTTCCGCGCTCAAAAAGCCGCGATACGGATGGCCGACGGCCGTCTCGCCCACGACGTAGTGGACCAGCCCGTCGATCTCCACGTTGGAGCGGGTGATGACGATGTTGCGCGCCCAGTAGTTGTAGCCGATCTCCTGGCGCATGCGGTTGGCGACCGTGGTGAAGACGCCGCCGCGAATGCGCAGCGGCGTGGCGTCAATCGGCCGCGCGTCAAGGCTGGTGATAGTTTCGTACTCCCAGTCGATGTCACCCTCGATGGTGCCGTCCTGGCGCAGGATGAAGCTGTCGTGCTGGGGCACGCCTTCGTTCTGGTTGAGGCCGCGGCGGATGTAGAGCCGCGTGCCCGCGTCTTCCACGCGCACATGGCACGCGACCTCCGGCCGGGCGTCCACCCGGCGCTGATCACGCGTGAGCCGGTCGATCTCCACGTCCACCGGCGCCAGCAGCGACCGGACGGCGAAGAGCGGCGCCTTGTGGTCCTCCACATCGGTGTCGTCGATGGTGAAGCGCGCCGTGTTCCAATCCACGTCGGTGGCGATGACCGCGGTCAGGGCACGGCGGCCCAGGTGGTAAGTCGCATCCGGCTTGGCCACGACGGGCAGCCCGTGCGCGTTGGCGTACTCATGGGCCGCGCAGATGGCGGGCAAGTCGTCGGTCACGCCGTCGCCGGTCGCGCCGAACGCTTCGTAAGTGACCACATTTTCGTTGGGTGTCATTCAATCCGTCCTGTCATAGCTCAAGAGTCAGGTCATGGCGTTTGAGGACGTCGTCGACCCGCACCGCGGCCCCGGCCACCGTCGCTTCGTCCATGGCTTGCAGCAGCGCGACGGTGCGGATGCCTTCCACCGCGTCCGGTCGCGGGGTGACGCCGTCGGCCACGCAGCGCGCAAAGTACTCGATGTAATTCTGATATTCGCCCGCGTGGTGGCTATTGCCGCCAAAACGGAAGTAGTAGTCGCGCTGGGACTCAAACGATTCCAGGGCCGCGGCCGCACCCACCTTCCACGCATAGCGCAACTCGTGATAGTCGGCCTGGCTCGCGCCTTTGGTGCCGCGCAGGATGCAGGTCATGGGACTGTCCCGTTCGACCGGCACCGTGGGGCAGGAGTAGGTGCCGCTGATGCGGGCAATGCGGCCGTCGGGCGCGCGCAGTACGAAGTGGTACGTGTCCGGGTTGACCAGCCCGCCCTCGCGCCCGTTGGGGCTGAGGTAGGCGTAGCCCATGACTTCGTCTACCGCGGGCAGGTACCAGCGCACCAGGTCGGCCGGGTGGCTGAGACCGCCGTAGAGCCACTTGAACGCGGGCTGCTTGGCCCACGGTTTCGCCAGGTACCAGCGGTGGTCCGCACTGTAGCTCGCCTCCACCGTCACCAACTCTCCCAGCGCACCGGCAGTGAAATGGTCGCGCTGCCGCATGAACGGGGCGAAGAAGCGCGTGCTCTGGCCCACCATCACTGCTCGACCGCTGCGGCGTTGCGCGGCAAGCACTTCCGCCGCCCGGGCCAGGTCATTGATGAAAGGCTTGGTGCAGATGACGTGTTTGCCCGCGTCCAGCGCCCGGATGACATGGTCGGCGTGGAGATGGTCGGGCGTGTAGATGCCGACCACATCCACCGCCGGGTCGGCCAGCATGGCCGCGTAGTCGGTGGTGTAGCGGCTCAATCCGAACTCGTCACAGCGCGTGCGGCAAAGCTCTTCGTTGGTATCGCAGAGACAGGCCACGGTCCACAAGGGGCTCGCGACGCCCGCCGAAATGATGCTCCGGCCTTCGCCAAGGCCGAGCACCCCCAATCCGAGTGGTGGCATGGATGTGATTCGCTTTCTGGGTGGGATGAGGTGAAGCTCAAGATTCAAGACTGAAGATTGGCGCCGGCACGATTCGTGTCCGCATACGACAGTCGGACTGGTTCATTGCGGCGTAAATCCCACGGCGGAAATTCGGCCTCTCTACGACGGATCCGATCTGTCGGTCCATTTCCGCCGGGATTGACTGGGCACCATCTTAAACCGTCAATCTCGATTCTCCAATGCGGATTCGACCGGAGCCGGTGCGAGCGGACCCGTCCTTGCGGGGCCTGTGCTGCCGCGCACGTGCAACTGAGGCCGGACGAGGATCTGGCGGGGTGTGGTGGCCGTCCCCTCGAGTTGGGCGATCAGGGACGCCGCGGCTTGCCGCCCCATCTCCAGCGCAGGGAAGCTGATCGCGGTCAGCGGCGGCGCGGTGAGCTCGGCAAAGGTCTGCTCCAACAGCCCGACCACGGAAATATCGGCGGGGATGCAGAGACCCCGGGCCTGGACCGCGCGCAGAATGCCGGGAACGCACGTGTTCTGTGGCGTAACCAGCGCCGTGATCTGGGGCTCCGCGTCCAACAACTGCGTCACGACTGCGTCCACGCTGGCGCCGGTGAGGCCGGCCGGCCTCACGTAGGCCGGGAGGTCGTGGCGGCGACAGGCCTCTTCATAGCCGCGGCGCGCCCAGGCGGTGTAGGCGTATTCCTTGTCCGCCACCGTCGCGGCCAGGGTCACAAAACCGATGTGGCGGTGGCCCAGGCCGACCAGATGGTCGATCGCATCGGCGACGCCCGCGCCGATGTCGATGTCGACGTAGGACAGCCCCGTGCTGTCGACACAGCGGCCGACCATGACGAAGGGGCGCTCTTGCGCGCGTAGAAGGTCGACGCGCCAATCGTGGGTCAAGATTTCCATGAGGATGATGCCGTCGGTCTGCCCGCGTTGGAAGAGGGCCAGAAACTCCGCGTCGGTCATCGCGCCTACTAGCAAGTTGAGCGAATAGCCGGCTTCCTCACAGCCCTGGGCCGCGCTGGTGATGATCTCCTGGGACGGGGGGTTGAAGTCCTGGGGGAAGTGCAGCGCGATGAATTGGCTGCGCCCGGACCCCAACTGCCGCCAGGTGATGTGGGGCGCAAAATTCTGCTCTTCGATCACCTGGAGGACGCGCAGGCGCGTCGCCTCGGCCACGTCGGGCTTGTCGTTGAGGATGCGCGAGACGGTGGAGACGGAGACGCCCGCCGCTTTGGCAATGTCAAAGATCGTGGTCTTCTTGGACATACGGTGCTCGCAGCCTTCCAGGCAGAGACCCGCACGGGCGGGTCATAGGACGACGTCGACGGGAGCGCCCGCGTAGTCGATTTCTTGGGATGTGATGGCGCCGGGCCCGTCATGGAGCACGGCCAGGAATGTGCGTCGCGCCGGCATCCCCGGGTACGCACCGGTCCGTGCGCCGAGCCGCAAGCGGCGGGTACCATCGTGCCATTGGATGTCGATGGTGGAAAATTCACCGGCCTCGTAGCCGTAGCCGTCGCCCGCATCCTCGTAGAGCAGGAACGTGCCGTCCCGCCCCGGATAGACGTGCAACTCGATGGCCGGATTGGCCAATTCGTCCACATACTGCATGGGCGGCGCCAACGGCACGATCGCGCCGGCGCGCACGAAGAGCGGCACGATCTCCAGCGGCGCGGCTGCGGTGATCGTCTGTCCGCCTGCATGGCGTCTGTCGGTCCAAAAATCGACCCAATCATTGCCCGCGGGCAGGTAGACCGGCCGGCTTTGCGGAACCCCGGTCACCGGCGTGGACCCGGCGGCGTAGTGCATGGGCGTGGTCACCGGGTTGACCAGCAGCGCCGGCCCGCACATGAACTGGTCACGGATGTCATAGGTGACCGGGTCGGCGCGGAAGTCAAACGCCAGCAGCCGCAACATGGTGTAGGCCGATTGGGTCGTCCACCCGGCCAAGCTGTAGAGGTAGGGCAGCAGCCGGTAGCGCAGGTGGAGGAACTTGACCAGCGCGTCGTAGACCGGCTCGCCGGGTGCGCCGAAGCGCCAGAGTTCGCGCGGGGTGTCGGTGCCGTGGGCGCGCAGCATGGGCAGGAAGACGCCCAGTTGGAACCAGCGCAGGAAGAGCTCGCGGTAGCCCAAATCGTCCACGCCGTCCACGAAGTCGCCGGCCCAGAACCAGAACTCCGGCCGCCGCTTGACGAAGAACGCGCCCACGTCCAGCGTCCAGTAGGGCAGGCCGGTGGCGCAAAAATTGAGCCCCTCTGCGATCTGCCGGCGCAGCGTCTCCCAGCTTGCCGCCGTGTCCCCCGACCAGGTGATGGCGCCGTAGCGCTGTTGGCCGAGGTAGGCGGAGCGGGTCAAGTTGAGCACCCGTTTGCGGTCGGTTGCGGCGCGTTGGCCGGCATAGATGCCCTCGGAGTGGAGCAGCGAATAGGCATTGATGAACTGAGGATCGAGGTAGCGCTTGGCCTCATCCACGTTGATACGCAGCCGCTCCTCCGGCTCCGGCTTGACCGGGCCGCGCCAGTCGGCTTCGAATGGTTCGGTGCAATCGCACCACCACGCGTCGATGCCGTGGGCGAAGAGGCCGTCGCGCGCCTGACGCCAGTAACAGGCCCGGGCCGCAGGGTTGAACGCGTCGTAGGTGGCCTGGTTGCCTAGCAGGTAACCGTGCGCAGACATCTCCTGCCAGTTTGCGCCGCCCGCCTTCATGGTCGGCCAGATGGAGATCATCAGCCGCGCGTGGAGGGCGTGCAGCGCGGCCGTCATCCCGTCGGGGTCGGGGAAGCGGTCGGGGTCCAGCGTCTTCTGTCCCCACAGGTCGCCCGTCCACGACTTCCAGTCCAGCACGATGCAATCCAGCGGCAACCGGCGCGCACGATATTCCCGGACGACCTGGAGCAACTCTGCCTGCTCGACGTAGCGCTCCTTGGACTGGATGTAGCCGAAGGCCCACTTGGGCAGCATGGTGGCCGCACCGGTCAGCGCGCGGATGTGGTGCACGATCCGGTCGAAGTCGGGGCCGTGGACGAAGTAGAAATCCAGCTCATCGACCACGTCGGCCCAGAGGAAGGAGCCGGCCTCGTCGTCATGAAAGCGCATGAGCGAGTAGCACTCCAGCAGGATGCCGTAGCCCCGGGTGGAGACCAGCACCGGCACGACGGCCTTCATGTTCTGCTGGTAGAGGTGTTGGCGCTGCCCGCGCAGGTTGAGGATGCCTTCCTCGTGGGAACCGAGGCCGTAGAGCGCCTCGTCCGCGGCCCAGTCGAAGGCCAGCGTGGCCTGGTACGCCTGCCGGTCGACCACCGTGCGCACGTTCTGGGCGCGCACGCGTACGCCGTCCGCGCCCACGCCGGTCTCCAACACGGCGTCGTCGTCAAAGACCGACACCGCCACGTCCACCGGCAGCAGGGATTTGCCGCCGCCGGCCGGCTCGCGCGTCAACGCCGAACCAGCCGGTCGCGGTAGGTGGGCGCGCCCGTGGCGCGGTCGATCTGTATGGTCAATTCGGCGGTGGCGAAGCACAGCCGGTCGACCTCCCTTCCTCCACCGAGAAGGGGATACTGGCGTCCGGCTGGGCGACGACCATCAAGCTCGCGCCCGGGCTGAATCGGGATTGCGCGCAAAGCGGACGCGCACCACGCCGGGCGCATAGACCGTCAGCGCCAGCCGTGCGGTCGGGCCAGTCGACCAGGAGGGTGTCGGGTAGGATGGTGTGTCTGAAAGTTGACATATGTATGTTGCGTTTTCATATGGATCCGCCGAATGAATTCTGGCGGCTATGTGGCGAAATCCGTTGAAACGGATTGCGTGTTCGCCGGCATGCCTCACCGGTACTGTTCGGCAATCTCTAACGCGGCGTCAATATCCTGTTCCGTCTCAAAGTGCATGAGCACGTTGACGCCTTCCGGGCCGACGGCGTCCAGCAGCGGCGCCAGTTCGTCCACTTCCACCCACGCGGGCATGACCGACTTGCCGCCGGCGCGGATGCGCTGGTACAGCTCGTACCAACACGGGTCGCCGCCCTGGGGCTGGCCGTAGCCCGGCGTCCACTGGATGGCGTCCAGTTCCTCGATCTCGAGCAGCGCGTCCAGGTGGCGAATGGCGCCCACGCCGTCCAGGTGATAGAGCGAATAGTCCAAAATCGACACTGCTCGCGAATGTAGGGCTGGACGAAGCGGCGGAAGCTGTCGGGCGAGATCATGAGCGAAATGTCGCTCTGCAACTTGGCCACCTTGCCCGGTCCCCAGATGGAGAAGTAGCAAAAGGCCATGGCGCCGTCCTCGTTGATCTCGGCGTAGATGCGGTCGAAGACGGTGAACCAGATGTCGTTGACCGCCTGGAGTTGGCGCGCCAGTTCCTCGGGCCGGTCCACGGTGTCGAGCAGGACGGATTGGGTGCCGCGCAGGCCGGCCAAGGTATCGAGGCCTTCGATCAAGTCGGGACAGCCGACCATGTAGTGGCTGTCGGCCCGGCGTTTGCAGGCCCGGATCAGGTCGAGATGCAGCTGCCACCAAGGATTGGCCTCGTCGAAGACGATGTCGTCGCTGTCCTCCGGGCGCGGGTGAATCCAGATGGTCTCCTCGTCACCTTCCAGCGGCGAGCCGAGGATGGCCGCCAGCGAACCGGGGCCGAGATGGGTGTTGGCCACCGGCAAAATGTCGGCCTTGAACGAGCTGTGGGCCAGGTTGTAGTGAATGTTGGCGGCGCGCCATTCCGGGTCGAACCAATACTGGGCGCGATCACGCGCCGGCGGTGGTGGCGCGACCGGGGCGTGGGGCGGGCCGTCCTTGCGCAGGTGCTCCCACATGGTGATGACCAGCCCCTTGCGCGCCCACCAGTCCAGATAGTGCCGGCGGGATTCTTCCCAGTTCGCTTTCCAATCGAGGTTGGACATGTTACCCCTTGACGGAACCGGCGGTCATGCCGGTGAGGATGAAGCGTTGCGCAAACAAATAGATGATGATGACCGGCAGAATTGTGAGCAGGATGTCGGCTGACACCAGGCTCCAATCCGACTGAAACTGGCCGAAGAAGTTGTAGACGGCCAGCGTCATGGGCCAATACGTGCTGCGGTTGAGATAGTAGAGCGGCAGCAAAAACTCGTTCCAGATGCCCAGCAAATTGAGCACGCCGGCCGTCACCAGCACAGGCGTGAGCAGCGGGTAGATGACGGCGAAAAAGAGCCGGAACGGGCTGCACCCATCGATGATCGCGGCTTCGTCCAACTCCCGGGGAATGGTCTCCACGAAGGCATAGATCAGGAAGACGCTGAAGGGGATTGACGACGCGGCATAGAGCACGATGATGCCCAGTTGCGTGTTGATGAGATGCACCATCTGCATCACTTTGGTCAACGTGACGAAGTTGGTGGGCATGGCGATGCCCATGATGATGAAGAAGTAGACCGCGCGGTTGAAGCGCGTGCGGTTGCGCGAGAGGACATAGGCGGCCAGCGCAGCCAGGGTGATGCCCAGGACGGTCGCGCTGACGCTGTAGAGCACGCTGTTGCCGAATGCGGTCACCAGCTTGCCCTTTTCGACGACGGTGGTGAAGTTGCTCCAGTTGAGCGAGGTGGGCAACCGTGCGTTCATGGACGCAGCCTCGGCCTGGGTCTTGACCGAGTTGACCACGACCAGGTAGACCGGAATGAACATGATCAGGCTGGCGATTGCCGCCAAGGAGTGATTGAGGAGGCCGCGCAGGCGACGTAGCAACATGACGTTTACCCCGCTTCTTCCTGGTGCATAATGCGAATGACGAAATAGCCCAGCACGATCATGATGAAAAAGAGCAGCGTGGAGAGCGTGGTCGCCACGCCGTAGCGCCCCTTGGAAAACTCGTCGAAGATTACCGTGTAGACCGTGTCGGTGGCGCGGCCGGGACCGCCGTTGGTCAGCACAAAGACGATGTCGAAGACCCGCAGCCCGTAGAGCAGGTTCAGCACGGTCGTCACCGTGAGCACAGGCATGAGCAGCGGAATGGTGATGTGGCGGAAGGCGGCCCAGCCGTTGGCGCCGTCGATGGCCGCGGCCTCGTAGTACTCTTCGGGAATCGCATTCAAGCCGGCAATCATGATGACCATGATGTAGCCCACGCCGCGCCACGTGTCCACTGCAATCACCGACGGCATGGCCCAGTGAATGTCGACCAGCCAGGCCTGAGCCATGAAGTCCAGGCCGACGCTGCGCAGAGCCGTGTTGAGCAGACCGGTGGCCGGGTTGAGGATCGACTTGAAGACCAGGCTGATCACCAGCATTGGCAGCACCGCGGGCAGGTACATGAGTACCCGGTGAATGTACGCCAGACGGCGGATGCCCTTGGTCAGCAGCAGCGCCAGTCCCAACGCGAAGAACGTCTTGAGGGCAATGGTGGCGACGGTGAAGACGACCGTGTTCTTGACGTAGCGGAGATAGTGCTGGTTGGAGGAGAAAATGAGCTTGACATTCTCCAACCCGACGAAGTTCACCTCGGACGAGTAGCTGTTCCAGTCGGTGAACATGTAGAAGAATCCCATGACGCTGGGCAGCACGAAGAAGACGAAGTAGAGCAGCAACGCGCCGCCGGCAAAGTAGAAAGGATAGGCTTTGCTTCGCATGGGGTTCCCTCAGGCGGACGTCGGGCTGGGCCCAGCCCGACGTCCGGATCAGAAAAGCTGTTCAGCTCAGGTTATTCGGCCCAGGCCGGATCGTCGGCCGTCTTGGCCATGTCGGTGCGGCGCTGGTCGATGCTCTGGAGCACTTCTTCGGGCGTCATGGCGCCGGTGAACATGGCGACCATGTCCTTGCCCATGTCCATCCACTGCGGGTTGAGATAGTTGACCGCGTCCTGGTAGACGATGGACTTGGCCGGGTAGGCGTCCAGGAACTCCTGCTGTTCCGGCGTCCACTTGGGCGTCACCCCCGAGAAGGCCAACGTGGCGAACTCAGGCGTGTTGTCCAGCAAATATTGGAGGTTTTCAGGCTCCATCAGGAAGGCGAGATACTGCTTGGCCTCTTCGATGTGGGGCGAGCCAGAGTAGATGAACTTGCTGGGGCCGGCCGGATGCGCAGGCGCCTGCATGTTGTCCACCAGCGGCATGGGGAAGAAGCCGAAGGTCGTGGCCGGGACGCCGTAGTCCGCCTCAATGCTGATGGGCGCGGTGAGCGTAGAGACGGCCATGGCGTACTCACCGTTGGCCAGCTTGGCATTGGCGTCGGAGAATGCGTCGGAGAGCGCGTTCTGACCGAAGCATCCCAACTGATAGAGCTCGTTAAGCTGGGTCATGGCCTCCTGCAGGACCGGGGTCTCGGCAAAGGTCGTCTCGTTTGCGTTGAGACGCTCGGCCAGGCCGGGGTCCACCTCTTCATAGCGCGGGCCGACCATGGGGAACCAGAGCACGTGGTGCCAGCCGTCGGAAATCGGTTCGTAGAGGGGGTTGATGCCTGCGTCCAGCAGCGTGAGACAGGCATCCTTGAACTCGGCGTAACTGGTCGGGACGCTCAGCCCTTGCTCGGCAAAGATGTCCTTGTTGTAGACCACGACGAAGTAGTTGGACGCGACCACGTCCCAAATCTCGGCGCCGTAGACCTTGCCGTCGAGGCTGACCATTTCCAGCGCCAGCGGATCGGCGCGGGAGACCCATTCTTGGTCGCTCAAATCGACCGCGTTCTTCTCCACGTCGTACTGCACCTGGAGGTCGGTCTTGCCACTCTGGCCGCCGAAGATATCGGTCGCCTCGCCGGCGTTGAGCTTGGTCTTGAGCACGCTGAAATACTGGTCGGCGGGGATGATCTGGTAGTCGACGTGGATGCCGGTCTCTTCTTCGAACTTCTTGGCCAGTTCCAGTTCGGCGTCCATGATCCAGCCCTGGCTGGCCATGTAGGTGAGGGTGATCTGGTCACCGCCGCCGGTGGCGCCTGTGTCGCTGGCCGGTGCGGCTGCGGGCGCCGCCGCGCAGCTCCGCCAGCAGCAGCGTGACGAGCAAGAGCAGTGAAACCACGAAAGAGGATCGGTTCATGAGCTTTGTTCTCCTAGGTGCGCAAGCAAAACGGATTCAACGGACAGGTTTCTGCGGAAAAACGGGAAGCAAACGAGGGTGCAACTGTTGCCGGTAGTGTTACCGGTAACACTACCGAAAGTATGCGCCTATTTGGAGAAAATGTCAATAGCTGCGTGGAAATTTCCAGGCGCACCTCGATTTTTGTCCCAGAGACCTGTTGAGGACGTGCCCACGTGCGCACTCAACAGGCGACTCACGACGCGATATTCTTTCGGCGTCGTGTGCGCAAAAAAGAAACGTCGGGCCAAGAATCGGCCCGACGTTTCTTTGCTATTTATGCCGCAGTGTACATGGTCACACCGCGCAACCTTTGCGCTCGCTATGCCAGATCGAAGCGATCCAAGTTCATGACCTTGTCCCATGCACGCACGAAGTCGCGCACGAACTTCTCCTCCGCATCGCTGCTGCCGTAGACTTCGGCGATGGCGCGCAATTCCGAGTTGGAGCCGAAGACCAGGTCGACGCGGGTGCCGGTCCACTTGCGTGCGCCGGTGGCGTGATCGCGGCCTTCGAACTCCTCTTCGTCCTCAGAGGTCGCCGTCCACGCGGTGCCCATGTCCAGCAGGTTCACGAAGAAGTCGTTGGTGAGCACGCCCGGGCGATCGGTGAAGACGCCGTGCTGCGTGCCGCCCACGTTGCCGCCCAGGACGCGCATGCCGCCCACGAGCACCGTCATCTCCGGCGCACTCAGCGTGAGCAACTGGGCCCGGTCCACCAGCAACTCTTCGGCCGACACCGTGTACTTGGTCTTGAGATAGTTGCGGAAGCCGTCCGCCTCCGGTTCGAGCACGGCGAAGGACTCCACGTCCGTCTGCTCCTGGGATGCGTCCGGCGCGACCGGGGGTGAAGGGCACGGTCACGTCGTAGCCGGCGTGCTTGGCCGCCTGCTCCACCGCGGCACAGCCGCCCAGCACGATCAGATCGGCCAGCGAGACCTGCTTGTCGCCGCTCTGCGCGTTGTTGAAGTCGGCCTGGATGCTCTCCAGCACCTCCAGCACACTCGCCAGATGTGCAGGCTCATTGGCTTCCCAATCCTTCTGCGGCGCGAGGCGGATGCGCGCGCCGTTGGCGCCACCACGCTTGTCCGAGCCGCGGAAGGTGGAGGCCGACGCCCATGCCGTCGACACCAACTGGGGAATCGTCAGCCCCGAAGCCAGAATCTTGGCCTTGAGGTCGGCGATGTCCTGCGCGTCGATCAGTTCGTGGTCGACGGCGGGGATGGGATCCTGCCAGATGAGGTCCTCGGCGGGCACTTCGGGACCGAGATAGCGGGCCTTGGGTCCCATGTCGCGGTGGGTCAGCTTGAACCAGGCGCGGGCGAAGGCATCGGCGAACTCGTCGGGGTTCGCGTGGAAATGCCGCGAAATCTTCTCGTAGGCCGGGTCCATGCGCATGGCCATGTCGGCCGTGGTCATGATGATCGGCACGCGCCGGCCCGAGCCGTCAACCTGGGGCGCGTGGTCTTTCTCCGCCAGATCCTTGGGCGTCCACTGCCAGGCGCCGGCCGGGCTCTTGACCAGTTCCCACTCGTAGCCGAAGAGGACGTCGAAGTAGCCCATGTCCCACTGGATCGGGTTGGGCGTCCACGCGCCCTCGATGCCGCTGGTGATGCTGTCCACGCCTTTGCCGCTGCCGTACTTGCTCAGCCAACCCAGACCTTGCGCTTCCAGCGGCGCGCCTTCCGGCTCGGGGCCGACCAACGCCGCGTCACCTGCGCCGTGAGTCTTGCCGAAAGTGTGGCCGCCCGCGGTCAGCGCCACGGTTTCATAGTCGTTCATGGCCATGCGTGCAAAGGTCTCGCGGATGTCGCGCCCCGCGGCGACCGGATCCGGCTCGCCGTTGGGGCCTTCGGGGTTGACGTAGATCAGGCCCATCTGCACGGCGGCCAGGGGATTCTCCAACTCGCGGTCGCCGCTGTAGCGCTTGTCGCCCAGCCAGGTGTCTTCCGCGCCCCAGTAGATGTCCTCTTCGGGGTGCCAGACATCCTCACGCCCGCCGCCGAAGCCGAAGGTCGCGAAGCCCATGGATTCCAGCGCACAGTTGCCGGCCAGGACCAGCAGGTCGGCCCAGGAGAGTTTGCGCCCGTACTTCTGCTTGATGGGCCAGAGCAAGCGCCGCGCCTTGTCCAGGTTGGCGTTGTCGGGCCAGCTGTTGAGCGGCGCAAACCGCTGGGTGCCGGAGGAGGCGCCGCGACCGTCACCGGTGCGATAGGTGCCGGCGCTGTGCCACGCCATGCGGATGAAGAGCGGGCCGTAGTGGCCGTAGTCCGCGGGCCACCAATCCTGCGAGTCGGTCATCAGTGCGTACAGGTCCTGCTTCACGGCCTCCAAGTCGAGGCTCTTGAACTCCTCTGCATAGTCGAACCCCGGGTCCATGGGATTGGACTGGGGCGCGTTCTGGCGCAAAATGCTCAAATTCAACTGGTTGGGCCACCAGTCACGGTTCCCCCGCGTGCCTTGCACCACGTTGGGGATGTGATGCACCGGGCATTTGCCTGCGCCGTTCGTCTGTTCTGTCATTGTTTTCTCTCTCCTATCGCATGTTTACTTGGGTCGTCCGATTTGCCGCCAAAGGACATGAGTCCTTGGTGAGTGATGTCGTTCGATGGCCGCGCGTGTAGGCGGAGCCAATCGACCTCTCAATCCTATCCTATACTGCGCTGGAAAACTGTGTGGATGATCCGTTTTTACGATTACGTGTCTGGTCTCTTGCGCTGCTGTTGATCAAGCTCTTAATTCCTGCCAGACCACGCGCGTCGGACTCTGCGCCCAAGCTCCGGCGGGCAGTGATGCCACGTGCCGCTCGTGTGCGTCGGACGCGATGTGGGCACGCCAGTCGGCTTCAGTCTCCCAAACCGCGAACAGCATAATCACCTGCGGGTCAGTTTCCGCTTGATAGAATTCGTAGCGAATGGTGCCCGGCTGCGCAATGCTCTCTTGTGCCAGGGTTTCCAGTGACGCCTTCACGGTGTCAAGGTGTTCTGTTGCCGCCCTTCCCTGAAATGTTGCAACATGAGTCATGACATTCTCCTTTCTCTAGTGCCTAGCCGGCTGCTTTCGCCGCCGCAACCGCGCGGTGCACCGCGGCCTCATACAGATCGCGCAGCCGCGCCGTCATCGCGCCCGCGGTGCCGTCGCCGATGACGCGCCCGTCCACCTTGGTGACCGGCGTGAGCCCGCCGAAAGTGCCGGTCACAAACGCTTCGTCCGCGCCGTAGACATCGAACAGTGAGAAGTTCTTCTGGTGACAGGGGATGCCCGCCTCCTCGGCCACCTGGATGACCTTGCCGCGGGTGATGCCGTTCATACAGTACTGGCCGGTGGACGTCCACACTTCGCCGTGCTTGACGATGAAGAAGTTGGTGGCGTTGCAGGTGGCGACGAAGCCGTGAATGTCGAGCATGAGCGCTTCATCCGCGCCGGCCTCCAGCGCCTGGACCAGGGCCATCACCTCGTGGAGCTTGCTGTGACAATTCAGCCGCGGGTCGAGATAGTCCGGCGAGCCGCGGCGGATGGTGCTGGTGAAGAGGGTCACGCCCCGGTCGCGCGAGCCGGGGTCGGCCAATTTGTACTCGGGAATGATGACCAGGTTGGGGCCGGAGACCACCAGGCGCGGATCCTGGGAGGGCGTCTTCTTGATGCCGCGGGTGATCATGAAGCGGACGTGCACGCCGTCATGCATGTCGTTGGCCTTGAGCGTGGCCCAGATCTTGTCGACCAGCTCCTGGCGGGTCATCTTCAGGTCCATGCCGACCGTGGCCGCCGCGGTCCAGAGCCGGTCAAGGTGTTCGTCGAGGAAGACCAGCACGCCGTCGTGCAGGCGCAGCGCTTCCCAGATGCCGTCGCCGACCAGATAGCCGCTGTCGAAGACGGAGATCTTGGCCTCGTTGCGTGGGAAGAGTTCGCCGTTGACGTAGATGAGGACATTGTCGTTGCGGTCGTCCTGGACCGCGTTGTGGGTGCCGTGCACGGCCATGGGTGACTCCTGTGAGAATTTGTGGAAGTAGTCCGACGCGCGCTATTGGATCGGTTTGACGA
>JAWKOK010000103.1:0-14786 GCA_041391205.1 Caldilineaceae bacterium | reverse complement strand
CAGACGCTTGTAGAACTCGAGCAGCGCGTCGTCCACACCCTTTTCCGAATTGTCGGTCGGGTTGGCCGTGGGGTCGCGCTCCAGCGTCGACTCGATGAACGGGTGGTCGATGTCCACGTCCACGTCCTTGAAGAGGTCGCGGATCTCGTCGTCGCTGCCGTAGCCGATGGCGCGCAGCAGGATGGTCACCGGCAGCTTGCGCTTGCGGTCGACCTTGACGCTGATGATGTCGCGCTTGCTGCTTTCGAACTCCAGCCAGGCGCCACGGCTGGGAATCAGCTTGGCGCCTGCCAGGTCACGGCCGGTACTGCGGTCTTCTTCGACCGTGAAGTAGACGCCCGGCGAGCGGATGAGCTGGCTGACGACGACGCGTTCGCTACCATTAATAATAAAAGTAGCCGAGTCGGTCATCAACGGGAAGTCTCCCATAAAGACTTCCTGCTCACTGATCTCGCCTGTGTCCTTGTTGATGAGTTTGACCTTCACCCACAGTGGGGCGGAAAAGGTCATATCCCGCTCGCGGCACTCATCTTCGGGATATTTGGGTTCTCCAAAGTAGAAGTCGCCAAAGTGGAGCTCCAAATTCTTGTTGAAGCTCTGAATCGGTGAGATTTCCTCGAAAAGCTCTTTGAGTCCCTCGGACTTAAACCATTCGAAACTGCGGAGTTGCACCTCTGTCAGACGTGGCAAGTCCAGAACAGTGGGGGTGCGCGCGTAGGTCTTGCGCACGGGGCGAATGCTCTTGACTGGCGAGTGGGTGCCGTTAGAGGTAACGCTCATGTACTGTTTACTCCTTAGACCGAATAAAAATATCGCAGATTCCGCTACCGCTGGGCCGAAGACAGCGCGTTCACATGGATGCACAGGGCCGATAAACGGCAATAAGACACCTATGCAGATAGTTCCGGATTAGCGACATCGCTACCGAATATACTACCCACCTTAGGTGTCTTCGCATTCAAATTCTGAATACCGATTTCTATTTGATTTGCCTCAATAAAAAATCGGCGACTGGCTACCGATACTCTGCAATCTCATCAAGACGTTCGAGTATACGCGTTTCCCTCACCGACTTCCATCTCCATCTGTCTTATGCCGTTTTTATGGTCCCTACCCAACCGAACTAACTCGGAGACGGGCCAATACGCATCAGGAAATACTACCATACGGCGGTCTGCTTGTCAAGATACAAACGTGAATTTCCGCAAATATGTGTCGTCCCTCGAGTACCCGGTACTGTGATGTCGAATTAACGGCTGTAACAGAATAAAGCAGGCGCCGCTCGAGTGCTGTAGCAGCCGTTCCATTTATCCCAAATAAACCAAATGAAGCCCTTTTCTGGGACTAGACAAACCCGCGACGTTCCACTATAATGTGGGAAATTGTGGGGCAAAGTGGGGTAAAAGCCCAGAAAATGGGCCAAAATCGGCGATTGAGTGGGGAAATAAGAACGTATGTTCTAAAATTTGGGATATGCTGCTTTATCCCAAGCGGCCGATTCTAGGCGCGGTAGCCCGAGTCCTCTCTGTCCGGCTCGGTCGGTGCTGAAAGTTCAAGGGCAGAAGTCTATTGGAACAGCGCAATGTTTCTCGGCGAGTACACCCATACTCTGGACAGCAAGGGGCGACTCACGATTCCGGCCAAATTTCGTGAGCAACTGGCCGCGGGGCTTGTGGTGACACGCAACCCGGGCGATCGCTGTCTGTTGGTGATGCCGCTGGCCGAGTGGGAGCGACTGACCGCCAAGGTCAAGGAACTGCCGTTGGCGAACCCGGGGTCGGCACTGTTGCGCCGTGCGCTCTTTAGCGCCGCGGAGGACTTGGTGCCGGACAAGCAGGGGCGCATCTTGGTGAGCCAGCGTTTGCGCGACTTTGCCCAGATCGCCAGTGATGTGTTGGTCGTGGGCATGGACGGTTACGTGGAACTCTGGGAACCTGCGCTGTGGGACGCCAATGTCTTGCAGCAGATTGACAACCAGGAATTGACGGCCGACTCTTCGCCGCCCTGAATATTTGACCCGGGACTTCTGCCGATGACCTCTGCCGTACTGTCCGATCCGGCCGGCGCCGAACATGCCGGTGCTGCCGGCCGAAGTGATGGCCGGGCTGGCCATTGGCCCGGGAGCACGCATCATCGACGCCACGCTGGGTGGCGGTGGACATACAGCGCAATTTCTCGCCGACTCGGCGCCCACGGGCACCGTGTTGGGTATCGACGCCGATCCAGCGGCGCTGCGGCGGGTGGCGCAGCGCCTGCCGGATGCCGTGGCGCAGGGCCGGCTCATTCTGGTCAACCAACCGTTTCAGGCATTGGCCGACGTCGCCCAAGCCCACAACTTCGTGGACGTGGACGCCATTTTGCTCGACTTGGGCATCAGCAGCTTTCAAATTGAGACGGCCGACCGAGGCTTCTCGTTCCTGCTGGACGGACCGCTGGACATGCGCTTCGACCTGAGCCAGGAACTGACGGCGTCGGACATCGTCAACCACTGGTCCGGAGACCGAGATTGCCGACATCCTCTTTCAGTACGGTGAGGAGCGTCGCAGCCGCCGAATCGCCCGGGCCATTGTGCGGGCACGGCCGCTTGAGACGACGAGCCAGCTGGCGGCGGTCATTGAACGGGCGGTCGGCGGACGCAAGGGCAGTCGCATTCATCCGGCGACGCAGAGCTTGCAGGCCCTGCGCATCGCCGTCAATCGTGAACTTGAACAACTGGAAGCCGTGTTGCCCGTCTGTCTTGAACTGCTGCGACCGGGTGGACGCCTCGCCGTCATCAGCTTTCACAGCCTTGAAGACCGGCTGGTGAAACAGTGGATGCAGCAAGAAGCCCGGGATTGGGTGCCGGATCCGGTCAGCCGCTACGGCGGCACCGCTCGAACGCCACGGCTGCGCATTCTCAACAAGAAGCCCATCACGGCCGCGCGGCTGAACTGGAGCAAAATCCACGCAGCCGTTCCGCCAAGCTACGTCTGGCCGAGAAGCTGGCCGTTGACAACGCAGCGATCCATTCGGCCGGTGCGTGAACCATTCATCAAGCTGTCGATAGTAATCACTTTCCAACTCATAGTTCGGTCCAAAAACCCATTTGGAATTTCCCGGCAGGAGACAAGGCACACCTGTACAGGCAACACCGTCTTCTGCGCATGGGCATTCCCGGATTGATCCAAAGGTAACCCTGGCATTCATCATCCTGCTTGAGGCGTCGACCATGATTCAAAGAAGCTCAGTCTCCACCATCGTTGCCACAGCCGAAGTCGCCGAGTCATTTCGCGGACATCTCCGCAATGACCAGATCGCCGCGCTCCGGCGCCTTTGCCCTCCTCCACGCTGAAGGGGTTCCTGCTCTTTGTGGCCGGCGTGTTGGTCGTCTGTGCGGGGCTGGGCATGCAGGTGCTGTTGTCGGCGCAGATCCGTCAAGCTGAGGTGGAGAAATGCGCTGCGCGGCCAGGTGGAGCGGATCGAGCAACTGAACACTGAGACCATGTGGGCCACTTCCCAGGCCACCTCGCTGGATGCCATTCGCAAGCGCGCGTTGGAGATTGGGTTCGTGCCGGCGGAAGAGCCGCTCTACGTCGTGCGCGCCGAAGCGCCCGCGATTACGGGACCATGCCGGCGCCGCTGGATGACGACGGGAAGACGGGTCCTCAATATGCCGCAACTGGAGACAACTGTGGACGCCGATATGGCGTGGACCTCCGGATTGGTGAGTACACTGCGCCAGCGCGTGGCCGAAGCAATTGCGCAACTCGCGCATTGACACCGCCCGGAACCGTGCCGCGTTTGCCATGAGGTGAGACGCTATGTTCAGCACATCAGACCAAGGAGTGCAGCCCGGCAGTCCAGCCGCCGGCTGACGAAACTCCGGAAGAGAATACTCCTCGAGAGAAAACCAGGTGCGCGAGCCCTGGCGTTTTCGCTTTATTATTACGGTATTTTTGTTGTTGGGGGCGCTGCTGCTGGCACGCCTCTTCGACTATCAGGTGCTCGCCGGACAGTCCGTATGGGGCCATGTGCCGCCTGAAGAGCACGTGCCGCGGCACCGTCGTGGACCGCAACGGCGAACTGTTGGCCTTCGACCGCTTCTTCACCGAGCTGAGCATCGATCCGTCGGAGCTTGAACCCGGCGAGCTCGACGTGGTGGCCGATGAACTGTCGGCGCTCATCGACGTGGAGCGGGGGCAAATCGCCGGCGCCATTCGTGACGCCGCGGGCTACCGGTTTGCCTTGTTGGCCAAGGATCTGGAGCAACACGACGGCCAGCGCGTCCTGGATGCCCAGGCAGCACAGGAAGCGGACAATGTCTACAGCCCGCTGCAGAAGGTTCACGTGCGTTTCATTCCCGAACGCTATTACCCGCAAGGGGAACTGGCCAGCCACGTGCTCGGTCTGGTCGGCGTGGATCGGCATGACGAGAGCAAACGTCGGGGCTACTATGGCACCGAGGGCTACTACAACAGCTTTCTGTGGCAGAACGGGGTGGACCTCCAGGGGCGGCACTTCATCAGCACCGGCGACCTGGACAGCGCGCAGCGGCGCTACCTGCCGTCGGTGTCGGGCAAGGACCTGGTGCTGACCATCGATCGCACAGTGCAGTGGATTGCCGAGGACGAGTTGCAGACCGCGGTGCAACAGTACAAGGCCCAGGCCGGCTCGGTCATCGTCATGGAGCCGCAGACCGGCGCGATTCTGGCCATGGCCAACTGGCCGACCTACGACCCCAACAGCTACGGCGAGGCCGACCCCGCCGCGTTCTCCAATACCGCGGTGGCTGCGCAGTACGAACCGGGGTCGATCTTCAAGATCATCACCATGGGCGCGGCGCTGGACGCCGGGCTGATCGAGCCGTCGACGCCGTTCACCGACACGGGCCGCATTACCTACGGTGACCGGGTCTTCTTCAACAGCAACCGCAGTGCCGTGGGTCTCACCAACGCGGCGGATGCCCTGGCCCGTTCGCTCAACGTCGTGACCGTTCAGGTGGCGGCGTTGCTGGGGCCGGATCGATTCTATCAATACGTGCGCAAGTTCGGCTTCGGTGAACCCACCGAAATTGACCTGTCGGGCGAGGTCTCCGGCGCGGTCAAGCTGCCCTACATGCGCAACTGGAGCCCCGCCGACCTGGGCGCAAACAGCTTCGGGCAAGGCCTGGCGGTGACGCCCACCCAGATGATTGCCGCCGCCGCCGCCATCGCCAATGACGGCCGGCTCATGCGCCCCTACGTGGTGCAGGCGCGCATTCAGGATGACAAGGCGCTGGTCACCGCGCCGACGTTCCTGCGCCAGAGCATTTCGCCCGAGTCGGCCGAAAAGTTGACCGAGATGATGGTCGGCGTGATCGAACGGGGCGCACCGGCGGCGCGGGTGGAAGGCTATACCTTGGCCGGCAAGACCGGCACCGCCCAGATTCCGGTGGAAGGCGGCTATTCTGAAGACGAAACCATTGCCAGCTTCGTCGGCTTTGGCCCGGCTGAAGACCCGGCCTTCGTCATTCTGATCAAACTGGACCGGCCTGACCCGAAGATCAGCCAGTGGGCGTCGTACTCGGCAGCGCCGACCTTTGCTCGGGTCGCCAAGCGGCTACTCGACTACTACCACATCCCGCCCGATGAGATTCGTCTGGGCGGTCTAGCGTCAGCGTCGGAGTGAATCGTGCCACCCACAGTGACGACGAACATCACCCGCCATACGCTCTGGCAGGCGCTCACCGGCGAGTTGCCGCCCATGGCGCTCAAGGCCGACGCCATCGGCCAGGCCACGTTGGACAGCCGTGACGTCCTGCCCGGCGACCTCTTCGTGGCGTTGGCCGGTCAGCAGACCGACGGCCACAACTACATCGGCAGCGCGCTGGATCGCGGCGCATATGCCGTGATCTGCGAGGAACGCGGCCGGGTGATGGCCCAAGAACACGGCGCCACCGTCATCGACTGCACCTGCGCCGACGGGGTGCGCGTCGCCAACTGGCCCGCGGCCGCGACGGCAGATTCGCCGCTGGTCTACGTGGTCAATAATGCGGTGGACGGCTTGCAGCGGGTCGGCGGGTTCCAGCGGCTCCATCGCACGGAGGGTGGGCTGCGTGTCATCGGCATCACCGGCAGCGTGGGCAAGACCAGCACCAAGGAACTGACCGCGGCGGTCGTGCGCCGGCGCTATCGTACCTTGGCCACCCAAGGCAACCTCAACAGCGAACAGGGATTGCCGCTGACGTTGCTCGGTCTTACCACCGACCACGAGTGCGCCGTGCTGGAGATGGGCATGTACGCGCTGGGCGAAATCGCGCGGCTGTGCGAGTTGGCCCGCCCGCAAGTGGGCGTAGTCACCAATGTGGGGCCGAGCCATCTCAGCCGGATGGGCAGCATGGAGCGCATTGCCCAGGCCAAGGGCGAACTGCCCGCGGCGTTGCCGCCCGCGGACGAAGGCGGCGTCGCCATTCTGAATTGGGACGACGAACGGGTGCGCCCCATGGCGGAGAAGACGCCCGCCCGCGTCTTCCGCTACGGCTTGACCGAAGAGGCCGATCTCTGGGCCGATGAAATTGCCAGCGCCGGCTTGGACGGCATCCGTTTCCGCTTTCACCATCGCAACGCCCAGCGCGGCCGCGTGGACACGTTGAGCGTGCGCGTGCCGTTGCTCGGGCGGCACAGCGTGCACACGGCGTTGCGCGCGGCGTCGGTCGGTCTGGTCGAAGGGCTGGAGTGGGACGAGATCATCGCCGGGATGCAGGACATGCCGGGCCAACTGCGGCTGGTGGTCAACCCGGGCATCCAGGACTCGACCATCATCGACGACACCTACAACGCCAGCCCGGCGAGCACGGTGGCGGCACTGAATCTGCTGGCCGACCTCAACCCGGAGCGCCAAGGGCGCCGTGTGGCCGTGCTGGGCGACATGCTCGAACTGGGCGACATGACCGACGAGGGCCACAAGCTGGTGGGCCGGCGTGCGGCGACGGTGGTGGACCTGCTGGTAACGGTGGGCGAGTTGGGGCGCAACATCGGTGACGAAGCGCGCATCGTCGGCTTTCCCGGCGCCCAGTTGCACCAGATGGACGATGCGTCCAGCGCCATTGCGCTGCTGAAGGAGATCCTGCGGCCCGATGATCTGGTCCTGGTCAAGGGGAGTCGGGCCATCGGTATGGAACGGATCGTGACCGACATCACTGCGAGCCGGTAAACACGGGCGCCGCGGCACGCACGCTGCACACGTCAGAGAAGGAATGCGGTCATGCCTTTTGCCTTGACCTTGGGAACAGTCAGCTTTTTCATCGCCGTGATCTGGGGACGTCCCCTGATCGCGCTGCTCAAGCGCTACGGCGTGGGCAAGCAGATCCGCATCGAGCAGCCGGATCGCCATCAGTTCAAGACCGGGACGCCCACCATGGGCGGCGTGTTGATGGTGGTGCCGGTGCTGCTGATCACCGGTGCGCTGAATGTGGCCAATCTCGTGGGCCTCAACGCCATCGGCCAGAGCACGCTGCTGCTCTTCTTCTGCCTGGGCTCCCACGCCATCCTGGGCGCGATCGATGACTGGCAGGGCATCAAGGGCATCCGCGGCCGGGGCGAAGGGATGAGCGCCCGCATGAAGAGCGGCTTCCAGTTGCTCTTCGCCACCCTGATTGCGCTGGTGCTCTACTTCGGCCCGCCCCACTGGGATTACATGGGCGTGCCCGGCTATCCGGACTTCTTTCGCATCGGGCCGCTCATCATTCCCATCACTGTCTTTGTGATCGTGGGCATGAGCAACGCAGTGAATCTCACCGACGGCGTGGACAGTCTTGCCGGCAGCGTGGCCAGTATCTCGTTTGCCTGTTACGGGCTGATCGCGTTCTTGCAGGACCAGGTCTATCTGGTCGCTTTCTGTTTCACTCTGGTCGGCGCGATCTTGGCCGTCCTCTGGTACAACGCCCATCCGGCCCAGTTGTTCATGGGCGACACGGGCAGCCTGGCCTTGGGGGCGACGCTGGGCCTGGTTGCCATCATGACGGGGCAATGGCTGTTGTTGCCGGTGATCGGCTTCGTCTTCGTGGCCGAAACGGTCAGCGTCATGATCCAGGTCAGCTATTTCAAGCTGACCAAACGCATCTATGGCGAGGGACGGCGAGTCTTTCGCATGACGCCGCTGCACCACCATTTTGAGTTGTTGGGGTGGAGCGAGATGCAGGTCAAGGAACGATTTTGGCTCTTCAGTGTGTTGAGCGGGATGCTGGGTGTGGCGTTGGCGCTACTGTAGGTGAGCATGTTGACTTCGTACAACGCAGTGGAATCGTCGTGGCAAGCGAGAAACGCCATGGATCCGACTAAATTTGCCGGCAAGAGAGTCGTCATCTTGGGGCTGGCGCGCCAAGGCATGGCGTTGGCCCGTTTCTTTGCCGCCGCCGGCGCCCAGGTCACCGTGAGCGACCGTGCCGAAGACGCCGGCTCGTCCGAACAGTTGCATGAACTGGCGCGGCTGGGCGTGGAGACCGTCCTGGGGGGCCACCCGTTGACACTGCTGGACGACTGCGATCTGCTCTGCCTGAGTGGCGGTGTGCCGCTGCAACTGGAGATTGTCCAGACCGCGGTGGCCCGCGGGATTCCGCTGAGCAACGACAGCCTGCTGACCATGCAACTGGCCCGTGCCCGGGGACTCGGCCCGTTGGTGGGTATCACCGGCAGCAGCGGCAAGACGACGACCACCACGCTGGTGGGCGAGATGGTGCGGGCATCCGGCGCAACGGTGCACGTGGGCGGCAACATCGGCACGCCGCTCATCGACCGCCTGGGCCGCATCAAGCCCGGCGAGCCCATCGTGCTCGAACTGAGCAGCTTTCAGTTGGAGCTCTTCGACGCGACACTGGCCTACGGCGCGCTGGATCAGGTCGGCCCCGATGTCATGGCCGTGCTCAACATCACGCCCAACCATCTGGACCGGCACGGCACCATGGCCGCCTACGCCGCCGCCAAGTTGACCGTGCTGCGCTACATGCCCGCGGGCGCCACCCTGGTGGTGAGCGCCGACGACGCGGTGACCGCGCACCTGCTGGATACGCCCACGCTTGCGCCGCCCGTGCCGTCGGAATGGGCGTTGGATGATTTGTTGACCGCACAGCGGACCGTGCTCGCCGCCCAAGGAATCCGGGTGGTCGGCTTCGGCCGTCAAGCGGGCGCAGGCACCATCGCCGCACGCACCGACACGGCCCTGACCTACGCCGACCGGGAGGTCTGTCCCATTGACGCGATCCAGTTGCGCGGCGAACACAACATCAGCAACCTGTTGGCGGCCATGACCATCAGCGGCGCGGTCGGGGCCACGCCCCAGGCCATGGGCGCCGTGGCGCGGGCTTTCCGCGGCGTGCCCCACCGGCTGGAAGTGGTGGCGCAGATCGACGGCGTCACGTGGATCAACGACAGCATTGCCACGTCGCCCGAGCGGGCCATCGCCGCCTTGCGCAGCTTTGACCCCGCGGCCCAGACCATCATTTTGCTGGCCGGGGGCAAGGACAAAGATCTGCCGTGGCAGCGCTTTGCCGACGAAGTCAACGCACGCGTGAGCATGTTGGTCGGCTTCGGCGCGGCCGGCGCCATGATCGTGCGCACCGTGCAGGAACGGGCCGAGTTGAACCGGGTCACGGCGCCCAGTTGCGCCGTGGTACAGCGGCTGGATGAGGCGGTGGATCTGGTGCGGCGCAGCGCCGCACCCAACAGCGTGGTCCTGCTCTCGCCCGGCGGCACCAGCTACGACGCGTACAAAGATTTCGAGGCGCGCGGCGAGCATTTCCGATCGTTGGTGCTTGGCAACGGGGCGGATGACCCCGGCGCCAAACCTGTTCATCGAACCTGGTAGATCACATGGCTGACGCGAAGACACGGACCAACAAAAAAGAGGCCAAGAAGAAGGAGAAGCGCCCGCTCGGCTCCATCGATTGGGCGCTGCTCTCGGCGGTGGTGGCGCTGCTGGCCATCGGCCTGGTGATGGTCTTCAGCGCGAGCTACGCCCAGAGTCTGGCGGGGTACGGCTCGCCCTATCGCTTCATCATGCGCCAGTTGATGTGGACCGTGGTCGGCGTGGTGGCATTGGTGGCCGCGGCGCGCATCGACTACGGCTGGTGGGAGCGGCTGAGCATCTTTCTCATGGCGGGCGCGCTGCTGCTGCTCATGGCCGTGGTGACGGTGGGCAATGAAACGTTCGGCGCACAACGCTTCTTCTTTGGCGGCAGCGTCCAGCCCAGTGAAGCGGCCAAGGTCATCATCATCATCTACGCGAGCGCGTGGTTGGCCAGCAAAGGACAACGGGTCCGCGACGTGCGCGTCGGGCTCCTGCCCTTCGGCGTGCTCATGGGCATTGTCGCCGTCTTGATCGTCATGCAGCCCAACATCAGCACCGCGGTGCTCATTGTGGCCACGGCCATGATCATGTTCTTCATTGCCGGCGCGAAATTGAATCAGTTGCTGTTTCTGGGGGCAATCGGTACACTGACGTTTGCCATGGTCATTAATTATAGCAGTTATGCTCAGGGTCGAGTTGAACGTTATATTGCAAGCATCCAAAACCCGTTGCTGAGCGAGGAATGGCAGACGGCCAATGCCACCCAGGCCATGATCAACGGTGGCCCCTTGGGCGTGGGCGTGGGCAACAGCACCGCCAAGTTGCCCGGCTACTTGCCCCTGAGTTGGAGTGACAATATCTTCGCCGTCATTGGGGAAGAATTGGGATTGATTGGTACACTGCTCATCGTCTTGCTCTTTGCCGTGCTGGCGTATCGCGGACTGCGCATCGCCTTGAATGCGCCGGACAATTTCGGCATGTTGCTGGCCACCGGCATCACCAGCCTGTTGACCTTGCAGGCCGTGCTCAACGCCTCGGTTGTGCTGGCCGTCGCACCGCCCACGGGCGTCACCTTGCCGTTCATCAGCTACGGGGGCAGTTCGCTGGTCATGGCCATGGGGTCGGTCGGCATCTTGCTCAACATCAGCAGGTATAGCGATGTGATGGCGCGCATGCGTAGCGCGCCGGGGAATGTAGCCTATGCGCGTTTTAATTTCGGGTGGGGGAACCGGCGGACACGTCTACCCCGCACTCGCAGTCGCCGAACAACTCAAACGAATGCCGGCAAGCGTACCAGCCGCAGCACCGGCGGCAGCCGTAGCTCTGCCCGCGGGCGCACCAGCGGGTCACGCAGCAGTGGCACCCGCAGCCGCGCCACCGGCCGCAGTTGACGCCGCGACCGGCACGCCCGTCCTCTGGGTCGGCAGCGACCACGGCATGGAGCGCGCCCTGGTGGAACGTGCCGGCCTGGACTACGCCGGCATCAACACGGGGCAGGTCACCGGTGTGAACGCGGCCAAGGCCGCGGCCAACATGGGACGCATGGCCGTGGGCGTGCGCCAGAGCCTGCGCATCCTGGCCCGGTTCCGCTCGACCGTCTGCCTGGTGACCGGCGGCTACGTCTGCGTGCCGGTGGTCCTGGCCTGTCGCCTGCGCGGCGTGCCGGTGATGATCTACCTGCCGGACATGACGCCGGGCTCGGCGATTCGTTCGCTCAGCCGCCTGGCCGACCGTGTGGCGGTGAGCTTTCCCGAGGTAGCGCCCCATTTCGGCGGCGAGGCGCCCGCGGGCAAGGCGGTGGTCACGGGCTATCCCGTGCGCCGGGAGTTGGTCGACGCCGCCCGCGATCGGGGCGCAGCGCGCCGTCAACTGGCGGCGTTGTTGGAGGATGCAACCTTGGCGGCCGATGCGTTGCCGCTGGTGCTGATCTGGGGTGGAAGCCAGGGCGCGCGCAGCATCAACCAGGCCACGTGGGGCGCGCTGCCGGCGCTGTTGCCCCACGCCCACGTGCTGCACGTGATCGGCACCCGGGATTGGCCGCTGTACGAAGAACACGCCGCCACGCAGCCGTTGACCGACCATGCGGCGCGCTACCATCCGGTGGACTATCTGCACGACGCCATGCCCCTTGCGTTGGCCGCCGCCGATTTGACGGTGGCCCGGGCGGGCGCCAGCAGTCTGGGTGAATTCCCGGTGGCCGGTCTGCCGTCGGTGCTCGTGCCGCTGCCCCACGCCGGGGTGAACCAGCAGGCCAACGCCGCACTGCTCGCGGACCATGGCGCGGCCGTGGTGCTGGATGACGCCACGCTGGCCACATCGCTGGCGCCGACCGTGGCGGAGCTACTGGCCGACTCGGCGCGGCTGCGCACCATGGCAGACGCCGCCGTGCAACTGGCCATTCCGGACGCGGCGCAACGCATTGCCCAGGCGCTGGCCGCGTTGCAGCGGGCGACAACGTAGTGCTGGAATAGACCGGTACACAATGCCGGAAAGGCTTGTATGGACGCTACCGCCTTAAACACGCTGGACCAATTGCAGATTGCGATTGCCTTCATTCTCTACCTGTTTGTCTTCGGGTGGATCGGCTACCGGCGTGGGCAAATGCGCGAGTTGTGGGTCTTCGTCGTGGCGTTGCTGTCGTTGGTGGTGCTGCGCCTGCGGGGTGACATCTTTGTGGCGGCCGCCAATCTCGGCTGGAAACTGATCAACCTGCTCATGTCGGGCGGGCTGAGCGGCGGCGGGACGACGGCGTCGGACATCATCATCGCGTGCCCGGACCCGCAGACGGTGCCGGCGACCGCGTGCAATGCACCGGGCTACCTGTTTCTGCTCTGGGTGACCATCGTGATTCTCACGTACGTCATCACCACATCGACCATCGTCAAGAGCCCGCACAACGGCTGGGCGATTCTGCTCGGCATCGGCAACGGCCTGGTCTATGCGTCGGTCTTCTTGCCCCGGTTGGTCGGGCTCTTCCGGCCGGACCTGGTGCAGTTGGACCAGCCGTTTCTCTTGAATACATTGACGGGGCTGATCCGGACCGCCTTCACCGTGATCTGGAGCGTGATCGAAGACTTCTGGACATTGGTGGAACCGGTGCGGCCCTTTGTCATACTTCTGCTGCTGATCTTGATCGTCGTCGGGGCGGCAAGCACATTGCGCAGCGCGAAGGCATAACGGTTAGGTGGTCATGGGACCAGTTGAAGGCTTTTTTCTGTCCATCGCGCTCATCGTCACGCTCATTGGCGTGGCGCGCAACTACAACAAGGAACTGGGCAACACCGTCGTCTTCATCAGCACGGTCATGCTCTTTGCCTTCGGGTGGGAATACGGCCAGGGTCTGCTGACGCAGATCGATTCCGTCTTTTTGCCGGAGGCGGTTGACCTGATCCTGGGCTTGCTGTTGACCATCTTGTTCGTCAGCATCATTTTCGCCAGCTATGCCGGGCGGACGTTTGACTTTCGCGGCAGGCCGGTACCGCCTCCGGGCGGGACATTGCTGAGCCTGGTGGTGGGCATGCTCAACGGTTATCTGGTGGCGGGTACCTTGTGGTTCATCCAGGGGATCACCAACTACCCGTTGCAGCGCATCTTTCCCTGGTTCGTGCCTGCCAATCTCACGCCGGCCACCGATCTGATCGCATCCGGCACCGCGTGGTATTGGCCGCCGGTGCTCTTTCCCAGCCCCGTCTTCTGGGCGATTCCGCTGGCGATTCTGTTGAATCTGCGGGTGCGCGGCTGACGGCATGACAAACGGGGTTTCTCCGAGAAACCTGGTTTGTGCAACGGCTACCGCTGATAGCCGCCGCTGCCGCCGTAGCCGGTCAATTCCACGTAGCCGCGGCCCGTCACCGGCGCCCCGGCCATGCTGCCCTCCGCGTGCACAGCCCCTTCCCAGTAGATGAACGACACCAACATTTCCTGATCGGCGATCACCGGCGTGACGGTCAGCGCCAGTTCCTGGCCCGGCACGTTCACGTCCCAGCCCGACGGATAGGTGATGCCAGTGGCGGGGCTGGTCCACTGGTCGCGCACGGTGAGCGTGAACTCGTCGGCGGTGATCGTCGTCTGCGCGCCGTCGGCGGTGACCAGCGTACCCTCAAATTCGTTGACGCCGTCGCCGTCTTCGGTGCGGATCTGGGCCAGCATGAGCACTGCGCCGTTGTCCAGTTGCACGCTGAACCAGTCCCAGCCCAACGCCCCGGCCGGGAGCGCGCTGGTGCCGAACTCGTGGTCCATCCAACTCACACCGGTGACGTCGTGCGTACGGCCGCGACTGGTGATGGTGCCGGTCGTCTCCAGCCCGGTCAGACTGTAGTAGTAGCTGGCGTTGCCCGGCTCCGGCCCCTTCTGGCTCAGGCCGCGGTCGCCGTGGAAGATCGGCGGGCGCGTGGGACGCAGGGTCAAGTCCAAGGCGAACGCGCCGTCATCGTGCTCGCCGTGGGCCATCAGCCGTTGGACGCCGTCCGCGTCCAGTGTCATGGACCAGTCCTCCAGCCACACTTCGATGGGCGGTGTTTGCGTGGCCCCGGCCAATCCGCCGCCGCCCCGGCTGTACAACTCGAAGCTCTCGTGTTGATTGGCGACCACATCGGTCAGTGCGAAGTGGGCCATGTAGATCTGGTTGGTGGCGAAGTCGGAGGCGCGCGCCGGCGCGGTGGGCGCGATGCTATTGCGGAAAAAGGTGAGTTGGAAGCCGTATTCACTGCCCGTTGCGTCGGTCAGATTGCCGGTGTAGTACCACCACTCGGTGCGGTAGTCCGGGTGCGCCCCGTGGTCCGCGGGAAATTGGAAGTCCATGGGCGCGTAGGCCCGGGCGAAGCCGGCATCCACCGCGCCGCTGAGCGCTTCGACCACGTTGGCGCTGGCCAGTTGCTGTGACGATGATGCCGCACACCCGCTCGCAGCAACGGCCACGACCGCAGCCATGCAACAGAGTCCCACAATCCGTTTGAACACGTCTTTCACCTCATCCAATGCAAAGC
>JAWKOK010000102.1:0-15251 GCA_041391205.1 Caldilineaceae bacterium | reverse complement strand
ATGGGCCCGGCCATGCGCGCCGCGGTGGGACACGGCTGAGCATGCGTAGCGGCGCAGAACCTTAAAATTCTGCGCCACCGTTGACAGACTTCACCTGCATACGTCATGATAGGCCATCCCCGGCATGGAATGCTGCGGCAACCGCTGCTCGCAGCCCACATGTTCGGAGGCCCTCATGCATCAACCACGCTCGTCCCATGGGAAGACATCGCGACGCACCGTCTTGGTTGTCGTCGTCGCCGCCATCAGTTTTGTCATCATCGTATTGGCCGCACGGCCCGCCACCTTGGCCCAGGAGGTCATCACGGCGCGCCAGGACGCGGTGACCTACACGGGCGCCTATGAGCTATGGCAGGACGACGGCGGAAGCTGTAGCTTTTCCGCGTCGCCCTACACCACCGGCGCGATTGAAATCACCGTCGACTACGCCACCGGCGGCGCGGCGGGCACGTTCACCGGCGGAGGATTCGGGACGCGCGCCAACCTCCGCTGCGGCAATGTGACGGGCGACATGGTCTGGCAGCAGGCCTACGGCGGCACCTTCAGCGGCAGCATGAACCTGGAGACGGGCGAACTGCTCATGTCCGGCACCCTCAGCGGCCAAGGCAATCACCACTGGGAAAACTGCGAGGACGACGGCGAACCGATCAGTTGCCCGGCGGGTGACAGCGGTTCGTACTCCTTCCCCATCGACGTGCTGGGCGACATCAACAGCGGCGGCGGCAGCGGCGAGGGAGACATTCAGGTCAACAACATCGGGCTGGCCACCTATGGCATCTGGGACGTGACCGGCGCGACCGTTGCCACCGCCACACCCACGCCGACCGACACGGCCACGCCCACAGACACGCCCACGGCCACCGAGGTGCCGGTGGACACGGCGACGCCGACCTTCACCCCGACACCGACGGCCACTCTGTCGCCCACCCCCACCGCCACGCCCAGCCACGATCTCACCGTGGACGATATCGAAGTGGTGCAGGTGGTCCAATGCATGGACACGTCCCGCGGCGATGCCGGCTGCGCCGACAACAGCGTGCCTCTGGTTGCGCTCAAGGAGACGGCGGTGCGCGTCTATGTGGCGTTGGGCGACGGTCCCCTGCCCACGCTGTCCAAATGTCACGGCGGTCTTCGCGCGGCTACAGCGACGGCGAAGAGCTGCCCGAATCGCCGTTGTCGCCCTACAACGACGCCATCCGCGCCAAGAACGTGCCCCAGCGCGGCGAGACGGGCGATGCAGCTCAACTTCCCGCCTGCCCGCAACCTGGACCATCGGCACGGTGACGCTGGAGGCCCATGTCAACCCCAACGAGACGATTCCCGAACAAGACTACGCCAACAATCTCGCCGACATCGACGCCCGCTTCTTCATCCGGCCTGCGTTGGACATCGCCTACATTCCCATCACCTACCAGCCGCCCGGTGCACGGATCGGCCGGCTGCCGTCGGACGGCATCCGCTACGCCGAGTACATGCTGCGTGAACTCTATCCGGCCGACGAAGTCATCTATCGCCCGTGGCCGACCTTCGTCTTCGACCAAAGCCTGTCCACCGGCGCAGGCCAGAGAGCGCTCATCGCCGAGTTGAACCACATATGTCCTCAGCGGCGACCAGGCCCCGGACAACTGGTGGGCTGGTTCATGAATATCGAGTCCGTCGACACAGTGGGGCTGGCAGATGCGCGCTGGAATTGTGCGTTCGGCTGCAGCGACCGAGTGGTGCATGAATACATGGACACCGGCGTCGCCGAGGAGACATTGGCCGGATAGCGCACAACTTGGGCGCGTCACGCAGATCTGCCCGACGGTTGCGGCTCAATTGATGACGGTACAGATTGGCCGTACGTCAGCATTCAGGAAGTCGAGGTTTCAGCCCGATCACAATGCATACCATCTCCAGTGCCAAGGAAGATATCATGGGCTACTGCGGCGACCAATGGATGTCGCCGCACACGTACAAGAAGCTCTTTGCCGGGCGCCTGCAACCCGCCGCGCGGGCTGCCTCACAGGCTGCGGCAGAGCCGTACCTGCTGCTCAACGGCGTGCTCTACGCGGACGGCGGCGGTGACTTCGAGCCGGCGTACCGCTTCACCAGCACCCAAGACCATGAGCTGCCGCCCGCCGGCGACGACTACTGCGTGCAGTTGCAGGACGACACCGGCAGCATCCTGGCCGAGTACTGCGTCGCCGTCACCTTCACCAACCAGGAGACGGGCGCGGCCATCAGCCGGCTGAGCTATGCGCTGGTCGTGCCCGACCCGGGCGGCGTGGCGCGCGTGGCCCTGCGCCAGGACGATGCCGACGCGGCCGAGTTGGTCGCCAGCGCCAACGCGCCCATAGTCGCCGTCACCGCGCCGGGGACGGACGCCACGTGGGACGGGCCGCAGACCGTCCGCTGGGACGCGACGGATGCGGACGGCGATGCGCTCACCTTCGCCGTGCTCTACAGCGCGGACGACGGCGCCACCTGGCTGACGTTGGCGACCGGCCTCACAGCCGACGAACTGGCGGTGGATAGCGGCGAACTGGCCGGCAGCGACGTCGCCAGGATCCGGGTCATCGCCAGCGACGGGATGAACACGGGGCAGGCCGAGTCGGACGCATTCAACGTCGCGGCGAAGGGGCCGGCGCCGCGCATCTTCGCGCCCGCCGCGGACGCGACGCTCTCCACCGCGCAGCCCCTCTTGCTCCAGGGCTCAGCCTACGATCTGGAGGACGGCGCCATTCCCGGCGCGGGGCTGCTGTGGACGTCCGACGTGGACGGCGCGCTGGGCAGCGGCAAAGACGTCACTGTCGACGAACTTTCGGCCGGTGTCCACGTGCTGACCTTGCAGGCCACCGACAGCGACGACAACGCGGCGACCACCAGCATCACCGTGACGCTGGAAGCGCCGGCCGGTCCCGTCTACCTGCCCTTGGTGCGGCAGCCGTAGCCCCGCCGGCGCAACCGCGCAGCAACCGCCAAACAATGCGGTGGTGGTAAAGTATTGGGCGTGCTCGCCGCTCGGCGAGCGTGACGTTGGACAACGCGCACAACCATACACACCGGAGGGGCATTGTGGACTACGGGAAGTTACTCGGACGGGCGTTCACGATCTTGCGCGAACGTCCCTTCCTCATCATTTTGGGCATCCTCAGTTCGTTCAGCGGCAGCGGCAGTTCTTGGCGCACGGGCGGCGGTGGCAGCGGCAACGGCAGCGCGCCGGGCGCCGACGGTCAGGGCTTCCAGTTCCAGCCGCCGGACGGCTTTGCCAACGGCATCGGGGCCATGTCGATCGGCCTGATCATCTTGATCGCGATCGTCGTCTTCCTGCTCATTCTCGTCTTCTGGATCGTCGGCGTGGTCGCGCAGGGCGGGCTGGTCGCGGGCGTGGATGACATCGAAGAGCAACGGGAGACGAGCTTCAGCAAGGCGTGGAGCGCGGGCTGGCAGCGCAAGTGGCCGCTGTTGGGCATCAACCTCTTGCCCGCGATCCCCATGCTCTTGTTGTTGGGCATGGGCATGGTGGCGTTCCTGGCGACCATGGGCTTTGCCGCCGTCTCGGCCGAGCGCGTGATGCAGGTCTTCGGCGCGGGCGCGGCCGCGTTTCTGGTCTGCTCGCTCTGTCTGTTGATTCCCATCACCATCATCCTGGCCGCGTTTGCGGGCCTGGCCAACCGTGCCTGCATGCTGGAAAAGACGGGCGTCTTCGACTCCTATCGCCGCGCCTGGCGCGTGATTTCGGACAACCTGGGCGAGGCCGTGCTGCTGGTCGTCATCCAGATCGGGCTGGGCATTCTGTTGGCTGTCTTCGGCTTCCTGCCGGGGTTGATGATCGCACTCTGCTGCATTCTCTGGCCGCTGCTGCTCATCATCGGCGGTGCCATCAGCGCCTACGTGTCGTCGCTGTGGACGCTGGCGTGGCGTGAGTGGACCGGCGCGTCCACAGCCTACCGCGTGGCGCGTCCGCCCGCGGCCATGTAGCAACCGGCGACGCCATGACCACACCCACACTCGTCATCGTCCCGCTGGACGATCGTCCGCCCAACTACGAATACCCGGCGCTGCTGGCCCAGGCCGCCGGGTTCACGCCGGTGCTGCCGCCCAAAGCGTGGCTGGGCACAGCCTGGCGCGCCGGCAACACCGACCGCCTGGCCGCCTGGCTCGACGATGTCGCGCCCACGGCCGATGCGTTGGTGGCGGCGCTGGACACGCTGGGCTACGGCGGGCTGGTCAACTCGCGGCGGTCGCCCGACCCGGCGGACGCGGTGCTGGCGCGGCTCCACCAACTCCGTGAACTCAAGCAGGCCCACCCGTCGCTGACCATCCTGGCCTACTCGGTGCTCATGCGCATCTCCCGGGCCAACTCGGCGGAAGAGGAGAAGGCGTACTGGGAAGCCTACGGCGCGCGCCTCTTTCGTATGTCTACCTGGAGGACCTGGCTGGCCATGATGGCGGGCGCCGGGCGACGGAGGCGCGTGGCCGCCTTGGGCGCCGGGGGTACCCAGGAGATCGTCAACTATCTGCATGGGCAGGCGCCGCAACCGCGAAGTCAACCGGGCCCGCTGATCGAGGTGGACGCGCTGCGGGCATCTTCGACTACCTGATCGTGCCCCAGGACGACACGGTGGAGTACGGCTGGAACATCGCCGAACGGCGGCGTCTGCAACGGCTGGTCCACCAGTTGCGCATCGGTGACCGAGGTCTCAATCTACCCCGGCACCGACAGGGACCGACATGCTGCTCATCGCCTTCGCGGCCCAACGCGCCGGGCTGGCGCTGCGTCGCCCGCCAGCACCTGGCGGCGTGCGCCGGGCAGGTCATCACGGCCTACGAAGATCGACCAGCGGAGGAATTTGATCAAGGCCCATCTCGGCCCATTGGCAGGCAGCTTGACCACAGGGCGTCCCAGGCCGATATCGTGCTTTATGTCAACACACCGGGCGGAGTCCAGGGCGAGGGCGTGGACCAGTACGTGCTCAACGTGGCCCACGACGACATGTATATGCGCTGGGGGGCAAGGCCCAGGGCGCAGTGGAGGCCTCCAGTCGCCCCATCACCTTTTGCCGCGAACGCTACAGCGCCCAGCGCGACGTGCGCGAATTCGCCCGCAGCCTGACCGCGGACATGCGCGCCGGGCGGGCCTGCGCCGTGGTCGACGTGGCCTACGTCAACGGCGCGGATCTGGCCTTGGAAACGGCGCTGCTCAACACGGTGGACCTGGCCCACCTGGTCGGCTACGGTGGTTGGAACACTGCGGGCAACACGCTGGGGTCGGTGCTGGCCCACGCCGTCATCCGCACGTTGCAGGTGCGCGGCGGCGCAACCGCGGCCCAACTCAACGCGCACGTGGCCTTCCTCTTCACCCGCTTCGTGGACGATTATCTCTACCAGGCGCTGGTGCGGCCCCAGGTCGCTTTCGAGGTGCTGCCCACGCGCGACCACGCCCACCATGGGCGATTTGGGGGACCTCCAAGGCGTCGTGCGAATCGAGGTCGCCAAGCGTCTGGTGGAACGGGCCGAGGAGTTGGCCGTGAACGCGTTCGTCGGCCGCCGCATCCACGGGCCGGACGGCCCCGTGCTCATCGACGAAATCCGCATCGACAACGTCTTCCTGCCGTGGCGGCGGCTCTTCGAGGTGGGCTTCGACGTTGCCGTCCAGTTGCAGACCGCCGGAGACGACTCGCCATGAAGGACATGCCATGAAGTACGGCGCACATCTATCTTTTCACCGAACGCTGGCAGGACGACCAACTGCACCTCATGGACTTGGAAGCGGAACTCGGCCTGCAGATATGGGGTGTCCGTGGGGGACGACGTCCACTTCACGCGGCTGACCGGGATCGGGCCGAGGCGCTGGGGCTGGAGCTGGCCATCGGTCCCGGCGGAGAATGGCCGGTGGAATGCGACCTCTCAGCCGACGAACCGTCCCACCGGGAACTGGGGCTGGCGTGGCACAAACAGCAGGTCGACCTTGCCGGCGCACAGGCGGTGGCCTACGCTGGCGCTCTGCGCGCACCCCGGCGTGTGGTGCAGCGCGTCCCCCGCGCCGACGAGTGCGCGCACGGCAGAGCAGCTCCGCGCTGGCCGAGTGGCCTGCCGTCCACGGGCGTGGCCATCGTGCTGGAACCCATGAGCCACTTCCGCACGCACCTGGCCAACACCCCGGCCCAGGTGCTCCAGCTCATGGATCTGGCCGACCATCCCAACCTGCGCATCCTGGTGGACACCTACCACATCGTCACCGAAGTGCGATTTCGGCAGCCATCCGTGCCTGCGGCGACCGGCTGTGGGGCGTCCATCCGTGCGAGAATGATGACCGGGGCGTGCCCGGCGGCGGTCTGGTGCCGTGGGACGACGTCTTCGCCGCGCTGTGTGACATCGGCTTCGACGGCTACATGACCATGGAGACCTACAACTCGTCCATCGGTGATTTCGCGTTCCGCCGGGGCATGTTCCACAACGTCTGTCCGGACGGCATGGCCTTCGTGCATCAGGGCATGGCCTTCCTGCAAGCCAAACAACACGAGGTCTGCGGTGGCGCCTGACGACGCAGCACCGTTCCGCGGCGGCGCGTGGACGCCCGCACTCGCCCAGGTGCCGTCGCCGGGCACGCGCCGTCTCGCGCTGCGCGTCACCGCCGCGGCCGAGCGCACGCTGCGCAGCGGCCATCCGTGGCTCTTCGACGGCGCGATCACCGAGCAGAGCAAGGACGGCGCGCCCGGTGACCTGGCGGTAATCTTCGACCTGAGGCCGCTTCCTGGCCGTGGGCCTCTACGATCCACAGCGCGCGCGCGCCCATCGCGTGCATTCTCCAACACAACGACCCGGCAACCATCGACGCTGCCTTTTTGCGCAGCGTATCCGCGTGCCGTGGCCCGGCGTGCCGCGCTGGCCGCCACGGCGAACGATCCCGTGGCCGGCACCAACGGCTACCGCTTGATCCACGGCGAGAACGACGCGCTGCCCGGGCTGGTGGTGGACCGGTACGCGGAGACGCTAGTGCTGCGGCTGGACACGCCCGCGTGGGTGCCGCATCTGGCCACAGTGCTGCCGCGCTGGTGGACGCCGCAGCCCGCCGACCGCGTCATTTTGCGCATGTCGCGCAGCGTGGCCGCGACGCCCGCCTGGCTCCACGGCCTGGAAGACGGCATGGCCCTGCTGGGCGCGCCGCCGGACGGTCCCGTGCTCTTTCGGGAAAACGGCCTGATTTTCGAGGCTGACCCGGTCCACGGCCAGAAGACCGGTTTCTTCCTGGACCAGCGGGAGAACCGGCAACGGGTGGGCGACCTTGCCCGGGGCCGGCGTGTGCTCAACGTCTTCGCCTACAACGGCGGCTTCTCGCTCTATGCGGCCCGGGGCGGCGCGCCCGCGGTGACCAGTCTCGACATCAGCGCCGGTGCGTTGGCCGCGGCGGTGCGCAACTTTGCCCACAACCGGCACATCCCCGCGGTGGCCGCGGCACACCATCACACGCTGGCCGCCGACGCCTTCGCCGCGCTGGCGGACCTGCACCGAGACGGCCATCGCTACGAGATGGTGATCATCGACCCACCCGCGTTTGCCAAACGCCAGAGTGAAGTGGAGAATGCACTGGCCGCCTACGCGCGCCTGGTCGACTTGGGCCTGCACGTGCTGACACCGGGCGGTATCTTGGTCATGGCGTCCTGTTCCAGCCGCGTGCCCGCCGACCGCTTCTTCGGCGTGGTCAACGCCGCGGCCCGTGACGCCGGCCGTCCGCTCCACGAATTGATGCGCACCGGCCACGCCCCGGATCATCCGGTGGGGTTCGCGGAGGGTGCGTATTTGAAGGCGGTATTTGCAGAGGCGTGATGCGTGAAACGTGATGCGTGAAAAGAGATTGGGAGACTGGGAGATCAAGAGATTGTCGCATCTGCCCGGATCACTCTCCCAATCTCAAAGTCTCAAAGGTCACGCATCACGTTTCACCCAGGGAGACCCATGAACCAATCCGATCTTCTGGCCCTGTTCGACCAGCAGCAACGCATTGAAGTGACGTTCAACGACTCTGTACGTGAGGAAGTCGACGGCGTGGTGCGCCATGTGCCCCGCTTCGGCAAGACGGGCTTTGTGCTCTACGCGCGCATGGACGCGGAGAATGCCGACGCGGTGATTGCCGATCAGATCCGCTACTTCACCCGTCTCGGCTACGAGTTTGAGTGGAAGACCTATTCCCACGACCAGCCGGCGGACTTGGGCGACCGGTTGATGGCCCACGGTTTCGTCCTGGACGACCGGGAGTCGGTGATGGTTCTGGACCTGATGGAAGACGACGCCTTGCTCCAGCATCACACCGAGTTGGACATCCGCCGCCTGACCGACCCCGCGCACGTGCATCACGTGGCCCTGGTGGAGGAAGCCGTCTGGGGGCACTCGTTCGATGCGCTGACCGAGCGGTTGGAGCACGATCTGCGCGAGGCGCCCGACGACATGAGCGTCTACGTGGCATACGCGGACGGCGCGCCGGTCTCGGCCGCGTGGATGTACTACCATCCCGGCGCCGACTTTGCCAGTTTCTGGGGCGGCTCCACGTTGGCCGCGTACCGCCGCCGCGGCTTCTACACCGGCTTGCTCGCGGTGCGGGCCCAGGAGGCCGCCGCGCGCGGCGTGCGCTTCCTCACCGTGGACGCCAGCGACATGAGCCGGCCGGTGCTGGCCAAGCACGGTTTCGTCCATCTTGTGGATACGTACGGGTATCGCTATCAGACCAATGCAGACGAGGAGCCAAAGGAGTAGACCATGAGTGCACCCACCCTGTGCCAGGCCACGACCAAGGCCGGCACGCCCTGCCAGAACCATCCGGTGGCGGGTTCGCCTTACTGCTACGTGCATCGCAACTTTGCGCCTGCTACCGCCGCGCCGACGACACCCGACGCACCCGCCGCCGCTGCGTCCACAGCAAAGCGGACGGGCGTCCGCGTGCGCAAGTCGGACTTCGACATGCTGGTGCAGGAGCTGAATTCGTTGGCGGCCGAATTACAGCGCAGCCAGCCGAGCATCAAGGTGCCCGAATTTTCGTCCAGCGGGCTGATCGATCTCATCAAGCGCAACCTGGACCGCTTCACCCCGGACGTGCAGATGGAGATCGTCCGCGAACTCAAAGGCAACTTGGAGGGTACCTCGCCCAAGGATCTCATCGACCCGGAGACGTGGAAGGGGCTGTGGTACATCCTCAATTACAGCGCCCAGGCCCAGTCCAAAGCGGCGCTCGCGGCCCTCTCGCAACGGCTGTCGACGCTGCCCGGCATGGCGCTGGCCGGCGACCTCAAGGGCAATCTGGAAGGCACCTCGCCCAAGGATCTGGTCGATCCCGACACGTGGAAGGGCATGTTCCTCATCATGAACTACTCGGCCCGGGCCACGGCCACCGATTTGAAGCGGAAGCTGCTGGGCGATGAGGAGGATGGTGAGGATTAAGGGTTGCAGACGGGGCATGGCGGGCCGCACGCCCCATCGGGCAGCGGTTGAAACCGCAGCCTGTTACGGCAAACAGGCTGAAGCCTGTTGGGCCGACTGACAACGTGCTTCAGCACGTTTCCCGTAGCAGCGCCGAATTCATTCGGTGTTGGACGCGGCGAAACGTCAGGCGAACACAGCCAACAGTTCGGTGACTTTGTTGCGGTTGGCGCTGTCGCAACTGATGTTGCGGCGCACGTCGAAGGTCGTGACATCGGCGGCGCGATAGACGCGTTGGGTGAATTCAGTGTGGTGGTTGGAGATGACCACGGGGATGCCACGGGCGGACAGGCGTTCCGCCTCGCGTGCCAGGGTGCGCTGCTCGTCCAGGCCAAACTTGGCGGGGCTGTAGGCGGTGAAGTGGGACGTGCTGGAGAGCGGCACGTACGGCGGGTCGCAGTAGACCACGTCGCCGTAGCTCACGCTGCGCATGATGGTCTCGAAGGGTGCGTGGATGAACTCAGCCCGCACGGACTTTTGGTGGAACTCCAGCATTTCCCGCGCCGGGAAATAGGGGCGGGCATAGCGGCCAAAGGGGACGTTGAACTTGCCGCCGGCGTTGTAGCGACAGAGGCCGTTGTAGCCGTGACGGTTGAAGTAGACAAACAGCAGCGCGCGCAGGCGGATGTCGGTGGTCTCGTTGAACCGCGCGCGCAGGGCGTAGTAGGCTTCAGGCGCGTTGTACGTCGGCGTAAAGTAGCGCCGACAATCGTCGATGAAGCTCTGACCCTCCAGTTGCAGCGTACGGTAAAGATTGATGAGATCCGGATTGGCGTCGGCCAACCGGTACGCAGGGAAGTCGGTATTGAGAAAGACGGCGCCGGACCCGACAAAGGGTTCGACCAGACGCCGGCCCTCGGGAAGCACGGCGCTGATTTTGGGCATCAGTTTGTACTTGTTGCCGGCCCACTTGAGAAAAGGACGCATGCGCGACTGCCCGCCTAGCGATGTATCGTATGGAGTGTCGGATGGAATGGTTGCCACGCGTCGGGAAAGGCCCGATTTTGCGCGTCGACAACCGCAATGTCTGCCTATTCTACCCCGGATCGTCCCGCAACGAAATGCGATCGCATGTTCTGGGTGCGTCCCGGTTTCGATGCACCGTTTCGTTCAGTTGGCACGCGGGCGTGGAAACCGCCAGGCCAGCAGGGCCAATGCCGCCGCGATCAGACCGATCCCCAGGAAGGCGACAGGCGGCAACCGTTCGCCCAGCACAAAGACGCCCAGCAGCGCGGCCGTGGCCGGCTCCACCAGCGCCATGGTGACGGCGGTGGCCGCGGGCACGGTGAGCGAGCTTGTATGTAGAGGATGTCGCGGCGCGGTGATGGCAAATACGCGCCCAGATGGAGCGCCTTGCGCCCCGCGCGCCCACAGCCAAATCCAGTTTCACAAGAAGAGCAGCGGCAGCAATAGCAGCGCGCCGCCGAAGAAGACCACGCCGGTGACCGCGTCGGGCGGTTGGGCGCGCAACAGCCGCTTGCTGGCGATGGTGTAGACCGCGTAGGCCGCCCCCGCGCCCACGGCCAAGACGATGCCCCAGACGTCCACCTGCACCGTGCGACCGGCCACGGTCAAGAACACGCCGCCGCTCACCGCCAGCGCCGTGGCGCGACCCAGCACGTCGGCCGCTCTGGAGTACGGCAGAGGTGCGCCCAGCAACCCGGCGATCCGCCGGGCCGCTGCCGATGGCGACGACGGTGCCCGCGGCCGCCGGTGCGTGCCACCGCGCTGAAGAACAGAGTTGAGTATGCGGCCATGCTCACCATGCCCGCCGCCGTGGCAATGCGCGGCCAGCGCCCGCTGGCGCAATGCGCCTCCGCCAAGGCCAGCAGGAGCGTGCCGCCCAACACCAGCGCACCACGCCCACAGAGGCCCGGCGACGCCCCGGCCAGTTACGCCCCGAGCCTGCGGTGCCCGTTGTGCCCCCACAACACCGCCGCCGCCACAATCAACCACGGGCCTGATGTGTGCGCCTCCGGTTGGGATCCCCTCATTGTCGCCGGCCTGCGTGTTCAAAGGCATCCTATTGTCGCTGTTGCCCGATCTGCGGATCGCAGCAGTGTAACGTGGGGCATGTGTGCAACGTCAATTCGCGGCCGGGTTCGCTGACGTTTTTTCTTCGCTACGGTCTCAGATGGTTGCTGCGACGTAACGTTCGCCGTCAGCGGTCGTTGACGTAGTAGGCGGTCACCACGGCCCCGTCGGCGCTGCACCGAGCGCGGGTAGCCGAGATCGTGATTGCGGCGTCGTCGCGCAGGACGATCATCGCCCCAGGTGGCGCCGCCGTCTTCGCTCAACCGGGCGCGGATGCCGAACGGTTGGGGTAACCGTAGGTGAGGCAGACCCGTCCGTCGGCCAATCTGCAATCATCGATGGCCGGTTGCCCCGTGCCCGGCATCGGGGACCGGCGTCGCCAAGGTGCTGGAACGAGCGTCCGTCGTCGACGATCGTAGACGTCGATCCAGCAGCGCTTGGGGAGAGCGTCCGCCTGCGACAGCGCACGGCGGTGCGAATCCTCCGTCGGCAGTTCAACGCACGCTGGCCGGCATGATGACATAGCCCGCGTCCGCCCGGGCGGCCAGCCATGTATGTCAAATGACCGGCCACCGTCGCCAGTGCGCGCGAAGCCAGAATGCCACGCCTTCGCCCCGTCGGCCCGGGAGGCGGTGAGGAGGAGGGAGGCGCGTTCCTTGCCAGACCGGACACCAGATAGTCGGTCCGAGCTTCGATGCCCGGTTGACCGAACATGGACAGCGCATACAGACCGCGCCGTTGGCAGCGGTCCGTCGACAGATAGAACCAGGAAACGGTGCCGGTGCCAAGGCCGGTGCGGGCGCACATGAGCGCGAAGTCTGGATTGGTGAAATCCACGTCACCGGGGCAGGGCGCGGGCTGGTTGGCCAAGCCGGACGCGATGGCATCGGCCGCGCTGAGCCGGGCCTCGACGTGCTCGTCGGCCGAGAGGACACCGCGGTTGCCCGGCGTCGGCCACGGTGTGCCTTCCAGTTGCCAGCTTTCACCGCCGTCCAGGCTGCGTGCCTGCGTGGCCACAAAGGGGCGAGTTTTGTCGCGGGTGTGAAAGCCCCCGTCGGGGTTGTGGTAGCCCACCGTGAACCCGAGCACGATCTCATCGCCCCAAGCCCAGATGCCGTAGTTGGCCGGCCAGCCGGCAAAGCGACCTTCTTCCCGATAGATATTGACGTGTTGCATGACGGTGTTTCCTCCTCGAAGATTGGGTATGGCGGGTAAACTTGACAGGCGTGTCTCTCTACTGATCATACACAGTGCCCGCGGATATCCTCAACCTGATGTATAATACCGGCATGGCTTCACTTCTGGCGGTGGATGTCGGGCTGCGCACCGGGCTGGCGTGTTATGGTCAGGACGGGCGGCTGTGTTGGTATCGCTCCCACAACTTCGGCGCGCGGGCGCGTCTCAAGCGGGCAATTCCGTCCATCCTGCATGAGCAGCCGGACCTCGCGTGGTTGGTGGTGGAAGGCGGCACGTACGCCGAACTGTGGAGCGGCCGGGCGACCAAGGCCGGCATCGGCGTGATCCGGATGGGCGCCGAGCGATGGCGGCGCGAACTGCTCCTTGCCCGGGAGCAACGGAGTGGCGCAGCCGCCAAGACCCACGCAGATGCATTGGCCCGCCGCGTCATCGCCTGGTCGGCGGCGCCCGCGCCCACGTCGTTGCGCCACGACGCCGCCGAAGCCATTCTGATCGGACTCTGGGGCGTCATCCACGCGGGTTGGCTCGCCGGCCCGCCCGCGGCGCTGCGCTCGTAGAATTGCTCATTGCTTATCGGTAATTTTTAATTTTTTATTTTGAGTGGTGCGGGACGTTCGGTAGCTCCACAGAATAGCGTGGATCAGACGAATCCACAGTGACAGACGATTTTCTTGGGCCTCCCGCGTCGCTTTGGAGGCTGGTAGGTGGTTGGCACCTTGAACATGAGCAGTTCGGCCACAGTCCAGCGATGGTCGGTGAGGCCGGCGGCCATGGCTGGGGTGCGTTTGACCCAACGCACTTGTCCGCGGCGGCCGACATAGAGCGGCAAGCGCAAACTCTTGTGCCAGGTGCAGAAGTTGTAGACGGTGCCGACGAGATACATCCCGGCCACCAGCGAATCAGGCGTGCGGGTGAGCGCTCTTGAGCGGCGTGCCAGACAACTGAGTCGTTGGCGGAAGGTGGCATTGAGCCGCTCGATGTAGGCAGTATTGATCTGTGTACCGCCGCGACTGGCTGCGAGCAGCCGGTCCACTAGTGCCTGCGACCCCTGGACGATGCGTCGTTCGATGGCGAGTTGGCCGTTTTGGCGTCGTTTGACGACCTGTACGAGCATGATGTCCGACCAGGCAATCAAGCGTGGACGTCCCTTCTTGCCACTGTGCAACGGCGAACGAAAGCTTTGCTGCACAGCCCTGACATAGCTGGTCAATCCGTCGACGGCAAAGAGCAGCGGACGGCAGAGGGCCATCATGCGCACTTGTTCGACTAACGTCTGGATCAACGGCATGTCCCGTTTCTCGCTCACGACGCCGCCCAACCACAGCCGGGTCGACACCATGATGGCCAGCGCCATCCAGAATGACCCAGACTGGCCCTTGACCTTAATCTCGTCCGCCTGCACATGTTGCAGATCCAGTTGCTGCTGCTGGACCAGTTCGCTATGGACCTCTCGACAATGATCACCGGCTTTCTGCTGCCATGCGGCGACCGTGCGTTCGTCCAGGTCAAAGGTCGCAACAATGGCCTGCAACGGGCAGCCATGCGCCAAGAGCGTCGTCACGTGCACAAAGAGTTCGGCCGGCTTCTTGATGCCGTACATGGCCGTCCCACGTCGCTCGCTGAACGTCTTCTGGCAGCAGGTGCACTTGTAGCGCTTTTCTTGCCGGTGATGCACCACAATATTGCCGCCGCCAACTTTGCCGCTGGCGTGACAGGCTGAATTCGGGCAGAATTGTGCTTGAGGGTTCATCTGTCCACTCCTTTGTTGTGGTGACAAAAGTGTGTCAGAGAACCCTCGTTTTTTCAATTCACGCTATCTTGCGGTGCTACCGCAATTCACGATCAAGGATGAATCTTCGTTTAGTTCGCACGCCCACGTGCGAACCGTGGCCCGGCTTTAGCTTTTGCCTCGCTGTTCGCACGTGGGCGTGCGAACTGGACAGACCTCGTTGCCCCACACTGAACGACACCGTCTGGAAGGCCGGACCATGGAGTGTCTTTCGAACCACAGCAACTCGAACAACTTTCAACCAACATATCGCACCAGGGTACCATGAATCCACCGAACCGTCGCCACCTTCTACGCCTTGCGCTGTTACTTGGGCTATCAACCTTCGTCACGGCCTGCACCCAGTCGACACCGCCACGCGCCCCGGTTTCGCCCAAACGCGTCCTTATCATCGGCGCGGGCATGGCCGGGCTGGCCGCGGCGCGCACGCTTCACGACGCCGGCCTCAGCGTGACGGTGCTGGAGGCGCGCGATCGCATCGGCGGCCGCGTGTGGACCAGCCAACGTTGGTCCGACGCGCCGGTCGACATGGGCGCGTCGTGGATTCACGGCGTGCGCGGCAATCCGCTCACCGCGCTGGCGGACGCGGGCAATGTGCGCCGCCTGCCCACCGACTACGACAACGCGGTGCTCTACGACACCGACGGCGCGGAGATGAGCGACGCGCTGTGGGAGCGGATTGATGCCCAGGCGGAGGACGCGCTGGACGCGGCCGCAGCCTATGCCGAAGCCCGTGATGTGGATCTGTCACTCCAAGCGGCGTTGACGGGCGCTG
>JAWKOK010000101.1:0-15589 GCA_041391205.1 Caldilineaceae bacterium | reverse complement strand
TTTTGCGCGCCTCTACTGAGGGGTGAAAACAATCTTTCGCATAGACATCGATCACGAAATGTTGCGGCGCAAGTTGGCTATTGCTTTGCCGATCCGGCTATGTTAGCCTCAATTTAGTTCGCACACGAACGCAGCGGCGCTTTTGACGCCAAAAGGGGAGTGCCGATGAGGTGCTGCTGCGTTCGCGGTGAACTCGTTTCGAGACCGATAAGGACGGAGGCAAGCAATGCTGAAAAACCGAACTTATCAGCGGCACCCCTGGATGCGATTGGGCTTGACGCTCTTATCGCTGCTGTCGATTGTGACGGGCATTGTGTTGGTGGGCGCGGCGCCGCGAGGCGCGGATGCGTCCATGCAGAATGTGTTGCGCAACGGCAGCTTTGAAGGCGGATTTTACAGCGCACCGGGCTGCGGGATGGTGGGACAGGGCTGGAATTGTTTCACCAACGGCGGGTTGGCCAATTACGGATTCTACGACGATGAGTGGGATCCGGTGGTGGCCGACGGCGAGCACAGCCAGCTGATCGAGATCAACACGAAGGGCCTGGTGGCGCCGGATGCGGACCGCTATGCGGGCATCTACCAGACGGTGAAGGTGGAGCCGTGGACGAAGTACAAGTTGGACTTGCGGGGGATGATCCGCACGACGAACTTCGACGGTGACGAGTGGCGCTACCAAGTGCAGGTGGGCTGGACCAACGGCGGGCATGCAGACTGGCAGCAGGTGGAGAACTGGCAGGACGTGGGCTGGTACAACTACTACGAGCGCACCAAGCCGGGGAGCCTGAGCGGGTACACGGCGGTGATCACGGCCCGTGACGAGCAGATGACGCTGTACGTGCGGGTGTGGAAGAAGTGGGGCGTCCCCAACGAAGAGATCGACGTGAACCTGGACGCCATCGCCTTGACGGGGCTGATGCCCGAGATGAAGCCCATGCCCATGGAGGGCGGTCCCATGAACGGGGACCAGATGATGGGCAAGCCTGACGGCGAGATGATGGGTGGTGCGGACGGGCAAGCCCAGTGGCGCCCGCCGATGAAGCCCATGGGTGAGCCGCCCATGAAGCCCATGCCGGCACCGGTCATGCAGTGCGGCGGCGAGAACCTGGTCTACAACGGCGGCTTTGAGTACGGCTTCAACCCGGCGACCATCGGCGACGTGGGTCGCGGCTGGGGGAGCTTCACCAACGGCGGCGCGGCGGCCTACGGCTTCTACGACGAGCAGTGGGACCCGGTGGTGGCCGAGGGTGAGCACGGGCAGTTGATCGAGATCAACACCAAGGGCTTCATGCCCGCCGACGGCAACCGCTATGCCGGCATCTACCAGCGCATCGGCCATTTGGAGCCGGGCAAGACGTATGAACTGGTGGTGCGGGGCATGTTGCGGGGCGACGGCGGCGAGGCCGGGGACCCGAACCGCTTCGAAGCGCAGGCCGGCTATTTGTGGGGCGGCGACACCAACTGGGAACACGTGAGCAACTGGACGGGCATGGATCTGGGCAAGATCTATCCTCGGACGCAGCCGGGCAACATCGGCACCTACCGGGTGCGCTTCAAGGCGGAAGCCACGAGCATGGTGCTCTTCCTGCGGGGCTGGCTGAAGTGGGGCGAGACGAACCTGGAGTTCGACCTGAACTACGACGCCATCCGCCTGGTGGGCTGCGACGAGCCGATGATGGGCTGGGACAAGCCCATGGATGGGCCGCCCATGGACGGACCAGGGATGGACGGACCGGGCATGGGATGGAGCAAGCCGATGCCGCCGGAGGGTGGCATGCCGGAGAAGCCGGGCGGCGCCGAGTGCGTCTACGTGGTCAAGCCGGGCGACACCTTGAGCGGCATTGCGGCCAAGCTGGGCGTCTCACTGCCGGCGCTGCTCCAGAGCGGCAGCATCGCCAACCCGGACCTGATCTACGTGGGCCAGAAGATCGTGCTCCCCAACTGCGGCATGGACGAGATGATGCCCATGCCCAAGGGCGAGCCCATGCAGCCCGAGAAAGATGCGCCCATGGCCAAGCCGGAGGGCAAACCCGAGATGGGTCCGCCTCGTGACGAAGAAGAGTCGCCCATGATGCAGGGGCCCGGCGACAACGGGACATCACCCTGGCGCATGGCCCGGCAGACGCCGCAGGTGCACACGGTGCGGGCGGGCGAGACCCTGAGCCAGATTGCGGCCCAGTACGGCCTCGACCCGAGCGAGTTGGCCCGCCTCAACGGCATCAGCAACGCCAACTTCATCTACATCGGCCAGGAGATTCTGCTGCCGACGATGAGCGAAACGTAGGCGGGGCCTTAACAACTGAATTGGGTGAAAGGTCAGCGTTGTGAAAGGAGCGGAGTACGGAAAGCCGTACCGGTGGGAGCCGAACAAGCTTCCCGTACTCCTGGGTCAATCCGATAACACCTGACATTCACATAGAAGAAGGGGCGCAGGGTCGTCTTGTCACTGGGGGGTGCTGGATCTTGCGCCCCCTTCTTCTATTGGGGGCCAAAGCGCCACGGGAACTCCGCTTGCAGGTCGCACCAGGGATCGATACGGCGGATCGGCGTGGCGCCTGTGTCCCACCGGTGAAGCATGTGTTGCCGGATGGGGCGTTGGCAAGTACTTCTTATGTTGATACAGCCCCCAGTATAGCACAGTTTCGACGGGGTTGATCGGCGGGTTTCAGGCTGCCTCCCGGTGCAACGGCAACGCATCGTGGACGAGCACGCTGGTGGCCCGGCCTTCCCGCTGCACCACGCCCGCCGCCAGCAGCAACACATGACTCTGCAACACGGGACGCAGGCGCGTGTAGACCTGCGGCTTGACCACCAGATCCAACAACCCGCTCTCATCTTCCAGCGACATGAACAAAATGCCCTTGGCCGTACCGGGCCGCTGGCGCACGACCACCAGTCCGGCCACGGAGACGCGTGCCCCCGGCTCCGCCGTGTGCTTGACCTGCCACGTGCTCAACACGCCGTGGCGTCGCAGCGCCGCGCGATAGTGCACCATCACCTGGTTGGCCGCGGACAGCCCCGTCAGTTCGTACTCCCACGCGGTCTGTTCCAGCGCGGCGAGTGGCGGCAGGTCTGCCTGAATCGTGGGCAGATCCAGCGCGAAGCCGCCGGGCAGATCGGTGATGTCGCCCAGTTCCCACAACAAAGTGCGCCGTTCACCGAACGCGTCCATGGCCCCGGCGCGGATCAGGTTGTGCACCGTGTCCCGATCCAGGCGCGCGCGCCGGCTCACATCGCGCAGGTCGGCGAAGGGACGGCCGGCGCGCGCGGCGGCAAGTTGCGTCCACGCTTGTTCGCCCAGGCCGTGGACGCTGGACAATCCGGCGCGTAACGCAGGCCTTGCGCGTGCATCCGCTTCGATCTGATAGCGCCAATCGCTGCGGTTGATGTCCACCGGCCGCAACTCCACGCCGTGACGGCGCGCATCGTTCACCACGACTTCGGGCGTGTAGAAGCCCATGGGTTGCTGGTTGAGCAGTGCGCAGTAGAACGCGGCCGGATGGTAGCGTTTCAGGTAGAGCGTCTGGTAGGCGATGAGCGCGAAACTGGCCGCGTGGGACTTGCAAAATCCGTACCCCGCAAAGCCGGCCAACTGCCCGAAAATGGCCGTGGCCGTGGTGGCGTCGATGCCGTTGCGCACCGCGCCGTCCAGGAAACGCAACCGCATGGCGGCCATGGCTTCGTCGCTACGACTACGCGACATGGCCCGGCGCAGCATGTCGGCTTCCCCCGGTGTGAAGCCTGCGGCCACCACCGCAACCCGGATCGCCTGTTCCTGGAAGAGCAGCACGCCCAGGGTCTCGGCCAGTACCGGCTCCAGGCACGGGTGCAGGTAGCTGACCGGCTCCACGCCCGCGTGCCGGCGCAGATACGGGTGAACCGCGCCGCCCTGAATCGGCCCGGGCCGCACGATGGCCACTTCGATGGCGATCTCCTCGAAGCGCGTGGGCTTGAGCCGCGGCAGCATCTGCTGTTGGGCGCGGCTCTCCACTTGGAACGCGCCGATGGTGTCCGCTCGGTGCAACATGGCGAAGAGTTCGGGATCGTCCAGCGGCAGCGCGTCGAGATCGGGCGCCGTGCCGCCGGCGGCTTCGATGTCGCCCAGTGCTTCGCTGATCAGGCCCAGCGTGCGCAGCCCCAGCAGGTCGATCTTGATCAGCCCCGCGTCCTCCACACTGTCCTTGTCCCACTGGCAGACGAAGCGCCCGGGCATGGTGGCCGGCTCCAGCGGCACAATCGTGTCCAGCGGCCGCGCCATGATCAACATGCCGCCGCTGTGGATGGAGAGATGGCGCGGCAGCCGTCGATGCGGCGCAGCAGGTCGGTCAATGTGGCGAGAGCCCCAGAGGGCTCCCCGGGGCGAGGGGCGGGGTCTGGGTCACCTGGGAATTGGGCTTCGAGTTGGGCGGCGGCGGCGGTGGGTTCGTGGGTGTCGATGGCGGCGAGCAGGCGGTCGATGACCGGCGCGGGGAAGTCGAGGGCGCCGCCCAGCTCGCGGATGGCGCTGCGGGCGCAGTAGGTGACCGTGTTGCAGACCATGGCCGTGTGGGCGGCCGTAGCGGCGGTAGACATACTGGATCACCTCCTCGCGGCGGTCGGCGGCGAAGTCGATGTCGATGTCGGGCGTGGTGAATTTGTCGGTGCTGAGGAAGCGCTCGAAGAGCAGGTTGTGCTGCAACGGGTCGATGCTGGTGATGCCCAGCAGGTAGGCCACGATGGAATTGGCTGCGGAGCCACGTTTGGCAGCGCACACTGGCCGTTTTCGGTAGCGAATGATGTCCCAGACCATCAAAAAATAGCCCGCCAGATCGGCCCGCTCGATGATGTCCAGTTCGTGGGCGAGCTGCTTGAGCACCGCGGTGAGCGTGGGATAGCGCCGGGGCAGGTTGTCGTGGCAGAGTTGGTAGAGGTAGGCAAAGGGCGAAAGATGGGCGTGCTCCGCGGGGATGGGCGGCAGGGAATGCGTTGCGCGGAGAAATCCAGCGTCACTTGGCAGCGGCGGGCGATCTCCACGCTGTGGCGCAGCGCGTCCGGGCGGCTGCGATAGGTGCGCGCCATCTGCGCCGGGGCGGTCAGCGCGTAGCGGCTGTTGGGCGGCAGGTGACCGTCCCGCTGCGCCTGGGCCAACGTCGTGCGATTGGCGACGGCGAGCAGGGCGTCACGCAGGCGGCTGTCGGCGGTGTTCGGTAGTGAACGTTGTTGGTGGCGACGACGGGCAGCTCGAACTGCGCGCCAAGGCCAACGCCTGTCGCATCAGCCGGTCATCGTCGGGCAGGGCATGGTGCTGCACTTCCAGAAAGAGTTGCTCGGGGGCAAAGCATGCGCGTAGCCGAGCCACGTTGGCCTGCGCGATCGCTTCCTGCCCTGCACGAGCGGCCCCAGCACCGGCCCGCCGGCAGCCGCTCAGCACGATCAACCCCTGGCGCTGCGCGTGAAGCGTCTCCCAATCCAGCGCCGGCGCCACCTTGCCCGGCCAGGCTCCCGGCGTCTGCGTGTAGTCCGCTTCGGGGATTTGTTCCAGGCGGGATTGGGTGAGCAAACGGCACAGATTCGCGTAGCCATCCTGGGTTTCGGCCAGCACGGTGAGGTGATGCCCGTCGACCAACGTGAGCTCCGCGCCGAAGATCGGCTGGATGCCGGCCGCGGCGCCGCCGTCCAAAAGCGCACGGCCCCGGCCAGGCTGTCGTGGTCGGTCAGCGCCAGCGCCGGCAGTCCCAGCTCCGCCGCCCGCGCCACCAGCGCTTCGGGCGACGACGCGCCGTCCAGGAGCGAGTAGTAGCTGTGGCAGTGGAGCTCGGTGTATTGGGCTATTGGTGATCGGTAAATTTTCATTTTTCATTTGTCGGTCGGCGTGATGCTTGGGCGGACACGACGGGCAATCGCAATGTCAATCCAATAAAAAATGAGAAATTACCGATCACCAATGAGCAATCAAACGAGCAATCAATCATAGAGCTTGGCCAGATACCAGCGCTGCTCCAGCAGATCCAAATAGAGCACACAGAGCAGCCCGTCCGTGGTGATGACCGCTTGATAATCGCGCCACACCCGCCCTCTTCGCTCCACCAATCGGTGTCCACTTGCCAACGCTGCTGCACCTGTTTGAGCCGGTGGCTGCGTCCCTGCCAGTCAAAGCGCACGGGGCGACCGTGGCTGTCGGTGGCGACGTCGATGGGCTGGCCCTGGGGCCACAGGCGCGTCATGGCAGCGCATGGAGGGGGTGCGCCGTTCGGCCACGGGTGATCCGGGGCGATGTAGGCGCTGCGGAAGAAGACGCTGCCGTATTTGGCGCGCAGCAAGTCGGCCACGCGTCCCAGCGACACGTCCGGCGGCGTCTCCGGCGCAAAGAGCGTCAGTTGCTGAACGGGCAACTCGCGCGTTTCGTGGACGGTGATGCGCACGCAGCTCGCCTCGGCCGGCCAGATCAACGTGGCCAGGTTGTTGGTCAACGTGGCCTGGGCGCGCCGCATCGGCCACCGGCTCCACGAAGACCAGGTCAAGATGACGGACGTCGCCGTCCACAAAATAGAGGTCGAGCCGTATTCGGCGCCAGCCGCGCAACTGTGCCTCCGTTTCTGCCAAGGCGCGCGCAATGCGTCCATGACGGTGGCCGCCACCGGCGGCAGCAACCCGTGGGCGGGTCGATGTCGACGGTGACGACGGGCAACAGGGCCGGCGCGTCGTTCTGCACCGGGCGCGCATCCCGTCCCGACGCCCACTGTTGGGCCAACTTGCCCGCCTGGCCGAAGCGCTGCCACACCGCGGTCGCGGGCAGTTTGGCGAACTCGCCCAGCGTACGAATGCCCAGCCATTGCAACTGCTGCAAAGCCTGGCCGGGCAGCGGCAGCAGCGTGATGGGCAGCGGCGTCAGGAACGAGACCTCCTGGGCCTTGTCCACCAGGCGCACGCCCCGGTTGGGTGTGGGCGGCCGCCGCCCGGGCCGTGAATTTGCCCGAGTCCCAGCCCAGCGCGGGGACCAGCGCATCGCCCAGCGCGCGCCGGATCTGCCGGCCCATCTCCACCGCCAACGGGCGCACGTCATCGGCCTGCCGGGCCAAGAGATGCAGGTCCAGGTACGCCAGCCCCCAGCCCAGCGGCTCCACCGGCAACTCCCACCCGGCCAGCGTCTCCACAAACCGGTTCTGCGTCTCCTCGCACATGGCCAGGTCCAGCGGCTGCAAGAGCACATCCGGGCAACGCGTCTGCGCCTGCCGCGGCGACATGGCCACGCCCACGCCCGCCGCCCGCGCCTCCGGCGACGCGCCCACACCGTCGCGCCCGGTCCCAGCAGCGCCAGCGGCCGCGCCGCCCACTCCGCCCGCCGCCCCACCGTCTGCGTGATGATGAATTCAGGAATGCGACAACAGAGAACGCTCATGGGAATAGATAATGGAAAACACCAATAATTAATTTTAATTGCGCGAGTGGCTGAAACGCCGTCATTAAAACTAAAAAATTATCTATTCACAAATTAACTATTACCAAGTCCCCTGCGCCCGCACCGCGCCGTTAAACCGGATCTCCACGCTTGCGTCCGGCTGGTCGTGGCGCCAGCGGCTGCGTTCGACGCGGGCTTGGGCGCGGTAGCCGACGAGGACGCCGCCTTCGCGCAGCCAGCGTTCCCGGCGGATGACGATGTGCAGCGCCACGCTTTGGTGCAGCGCCCGGCGCCGGTTGAGCAGCGCGCCGCCGGTGAGCCAACGCTGCCACGGCGGCTGGAGCTCATCCACCAGCAGCAGGCCGCACGCGCTGGTGCGCAGCGCCTGGGTCAGCGGGCCGAGTGTCGCGCTGAAGCGTCCGGCCATGCCGCGCCCGGCCAGGAGATCGCTCACGTTGTCCAGCAGGATGAGGCGCACCTCGCGCGTGCGCACCAGGTCGACCAGCAGCGCAGGCACATCCAGCCCGGCGTGATGGCGCACCAACAGCAGCCGCTCCAGGTCGATGCCGCAGCGGGCCAGGTAGTCGGGGTCGCTGTGATGGGCCAAGTCCACGATGGCGACCTGGCCGCCGCGTCCGTGTTGTTGCGCCGCGGCCAGTGTCTTGTAGGCCACGGTCAGCTTACCCGACGTGCTCTGGCCGCACAGCAGGGTCATGGCGTTGCCCGGCACACCGTCGCACCCGGTCACCGCGTCCAGGGTCGGGAAGCCGGTGGAGATGTGGGGGCCGCGGGCGGGGCGCAGAGTACGTGCGCCCCGTTGCAGGGCTTGCGCCCCATACCGCTGTTGAATGGCCGCGACGGTGCTGTCCAAGCGGCGACGTTTTCGACCGGACATGGGTGGCTCTGAGGCAAGATTTTGGCTTCAAGATTGAAGATTGCGGCGATGGCGGCGGTGAAGTTTCTCGATTATACAGAACATATGTTCTATTGTCAAAGGGGAAATTTTCAGGGGTGTATCATGGATTTGGGGCAGACATCCGTCCAGTGCGCACGCCCTCGTGCGCACGTGCAGGCACGGATCCCGGCGTCGGCCTAAACCGAAAACGGCACGCGAACACGAGTTTTCGTGGACGTGCCGGGGACCTGCGAGGTCCCCGGCACATACGAAGCCGTTTCGCGTGCGCACGTGCGCACTCAACAGGGGGTGGACGATCAGCGCACGGTGGCGGCGGCCAGCCACGGCAGGAAGACGTGCTCGGGCAGACCCTGCATCCAGTTGGCGGGGTCGTTGCCGTAGGCAGAGCGGTCGCGGCGGACGATGGGCACGTCGTCGAGGGGCGTGGGCCAGGGCGCGGTGACGCCGTAGTCGACCGCGTCGGCCACGATGTAGGGCACGAAGCCGTCCTCGGCGTTGGGCGGATCGGGGTGGAGGAGTTGGAGCAATTCGCCGTTGCGCGCCAGCCCGCCGCCGAACGGGCCGAAGATCTGCACGTCCACGGGGATGTCGTGCCGCGCACGGAAAGCGGCCGGGTCGTCGGCCACGATGAGGGCCGTGGCGCCGGCGTTGAGGTAGATGCCCGCCGGCAGCACGTAGCCGCCCACGCCGTCCAGCCGCCAGCGGTTTTCCACGTGCAAGGGATCGAAGAGCGGCACGGTCGCGGCGCCGATGTTGGTCAACTCCACGTACGCGTCGGCGTCGTTGACCGGCCGGAAGTTGACGGCGCTGATGACCACCGGCCCGACCAGCGGCCCGGCGTTGGCCTCACCCAGCGTCACTTCCGTCTGCAGCGGATAGTGGATCGCGCCGGTGCTGGTGGTGTAGCGCCCGAACGAGACGCCGTTGGGCGATGCGGCAAAGGGCACCGTGTGATCGTAGCCGGTGAACGTGCCCGCGATGTCGCCCGAGAAGAGCGCGACATCTTCGCCCAGTTCGCTGAGCGCAAAGCCCAAGGTCTCGGACGTGACGACGAGATAGCCGTGGGCGGCGATGGTGCTGCCCGGCTCGAACCGGAACCTGGCCGGCTCGGTGCGATCGTCGGTCATGAACCAGCCGGCGAGATCCACGGCGGCGTCGGTGGGGTTGAAGAGCTCCACCGAGTCGATCTGGGGTGCGTCGGTGTGGGCCAGGATTTCGTTGATGTAGATGCGCGGCACCGTGGGCGCGGGATCGGCTTCACCGGGCGAGCCGCCCATCGCCTGGCTGGCGCGCCATTGGACGCCCGCGTCGGGGTCGGTCTGGCCGGCGGCGGGTACCAGGGAGAAGCCGAGACCGTCGGGCGTCAACGGCCAGGGCGGCGCGGTGTCGTAGCGCACCGCGGCCAGCACCGCACCGTTGCCCGCGATGAGCGTGAGCTGTTCGCCCTTGTTGTCCAGTTGGCCGCTGTACGTGCCGTCCGGCGCAAAGCCGTAGCGGGCGGTGAAGGCGGGGGCGCTGCGGGCCAACACCCGGTACGCGCCCGGGGCCAGCGTGGCGCCGGCCGGGAAGACGAAAGTGATGCCGTCGCGGAACTGCGCGTTGCCCAGGTCGACGGCCGTGCTGCCGGCGTTGAACAGTTCCAGAAACTCCAGTTCGCCGCCGTTTACGCCGTCGCCGTCGGGCGGGTTGTACATGATTTCGCTGATCACGAGGCCGCCGGTCGTCGTGGGTGCGACGTACGTTGGCGTGACCTGTGGCGGCGGGCGCGACGCCGGCGTCGACCGGCGACGGCGCGCAGGCGACCAGGACCAGGGCGATGAGCAGCGGGAGCAGCGTCAATTTATTCACGGCCGGCGCGTCGCATGGCATAGGCCGCGGCCCGTTCGGGTTCCTCGGCCTGGGCATCGTAGTAGATGTTGAGCAGCGCGGTGTCGCGCAGAAAGTCGATGGAGACGACCTCGGCGCGCGAGACCGGCAGCCCGGTGCGCTGGCGCAGGTCGGTGAGCAGCAGCTCGTAATTCTCGGGCTTCACCAACTCGATGCGCTCGTACAAAATCTCCTTGGCCGCTTCGTAGTTGACGCCCCAGCGCTTTTCCAGCACAAAGATGACGACCACCACGAACGAGTTGATGATGACCAGTTCGGTAAAGGTGATGCGCGTCGCCATGAAGAGCGTGTTCATGAAGGGCAGCGTGATGCAGATGAAGAGATAGGTCATGTCCTTCACCAGCACCGGCTCGGTGCGATAGCGCAGGGTGGAGAAGACGGCCAGCAACCCGAAGCCGAAGCCGATGGTCAGTTGCACGTCGCGCAGCAGCCCGGAGACGAAGTAGATGAGGATGTTGAAGCTGTAGAACGTGAAGATGTAGTCGTGTTTGCTGCGGTTGTCCGGATAGTAGATAAAACCGATGATGATGGTCGAAATGATCAGGTTCAGGATGAATCCGGGCAGCAGTTGGTAGAGCTCGCTCACTGGTTACCTCGCTGACGGCTCAGCCGTTCGAGCATGATGAAGCGGCGTTTGAAGCGGTTGTAGCGCACGTGGGGGTACAGGTCCATGATGCCGGCGCAATATTTGGAGAAGCCCATCTTGCGGATGCCGTGGTCGCGCAGTGCATGCACAAACGCGGAATTTTGGGTGAACTTGGGCTGTTTGACTTCGGCGATGACCAGGCCGGGCAGCCCACCGGCGCGATTATGCCACATGTGGCGGTAATTCACATCAATGGTCAAGCGTTCGGGCAGCTCTTTGCTGACCAGGGTGATGCGTCCGAATTCGTTGAGCAGACAAGGCATGAGCGTGTCCACGTCGGCCGGACAGTAGGCCTGCACAAAGTCGCGCGCCTCGCCGGTGAGACGCTGCACCAGCCGCTCCGTGGGCATGCGTTGTTTGACCGTGCGCCGGCGATTGGTCTTGCACTTGACTTCCATGAAATAGATGCCGCTGTCCACATATTCGCGGCAGCGCACCTTGTAGCGCGGGTGGAAATCGTTGTGGTGTTGGTGGTAGAAGAGCAGGTCTTCCGTGTCGAAGTAGAGCGTGCGATAGCGGTTGATGCGCGCCGGCGTGGCCGCGAGCACGCGGTAGTGGTCGCCCACGCGCGCGAGGATGTCGACGAGCTGCCAGTCGCGCAGCAGGAACTTGGTGTCGACGCGGTCGAGCAGGCGCACGGACTCCAGTTCATCCAGGTCCAGCGGGTCCAGGCGACCGGCCGCGGCGCTGATCTGCTCCGTGGCCACGGTTTCCACGTCCTGGCGCCACCGCGCGATGACTTGCGACAACATGGGCGGACCGGGCTAGTGGGTGATGGCGCCGTGCAGATCCGCGCCGGTGAAATCCGCGCCGGCGACGATGATCAGGCGGAGATCGGCTTTGCGCAGGTCGGCGCGGCGCAGGGTCGCGTTGGTGAGGTCGGCGCGCCGGAGGACGGCGCTGGAGAGATCGGCCTCGGTGAGAATGGCGTCGTGGAGCAGCGCACGGTCCAGCCGTGCGCCGACGAGCGTAGCGCCGCGCAGGTCGGCATTGTTGAGCAGCGCGTCGCGCAGGTCGGCCCCGCGCAGATCGGCCCCGCGCAGGCTGGCGTGTGTGAGGTTGGCCCCACGCAGGTCGGCCATCTCCAGGCGCGCTTGGGAGAGGTCGGCGTTGCGCAGATCCGCGTTGCGCAGATTGGCCTGGGTCAAGTCGGCAAAGTAGAGATCGCTTTCACGCAGATCGCTGCCGCGCAGATCGGCCTGGAGAAAGATGACGCTGCGCATGGCCGCTTGGCTCAAGTCGGCGTCGCTCAGGTCGACCATGGTGCAGTCGGGTGCACACGTCGGGCCGGGGCGACCGGGCGTCATCTGGAAGAAGACGAAGAGCAGGCCGGCCAGCACCAGCAACACCGCGGCCTTCTTGGCCCAGGCCGCCCCGGTGCGCCGGCGTCGTTGCGTCTGCTGGGCGACCTGTTCAGTCTGCTGCGCCGTGGTCGTGCTGCTGTCGGCGGGGCCGTGGGTTTCGTTGGGCAGAGGAATTGTGCCGCTGCTCATAGAGGAAAAGTCCGCCTGTCATGCCCGGGGCAAGTAAGATTGCGCCGGCGAGCAGTTAAAGGAACGTTAACAATTGCGCACGGATTATAGCACACCGTGTAGGTTGACCATGAATCAACACGGCAGAGCTTGGCGCCTGTGACACACCGCCGGTGACCGTGCCAGGCCGCGGCGGATGCACAGGCGGCTTTGGACATTGTGCCACCGTTTGAGTTCAGCGCCAATGCCGGGTCCGCGGCGGGGTGTATCACAGATTGGGGCAGACATCCGTCCGGTTCGCACGAGGGCGTGCGAACCAAACGGGCTGCGCGCGTCGCTATCTCCGAATTGAGATGCACCCTCTGCTGCGGCGCACGTCCATTGGGACGGCAGCGTCCCGGCGCGCCGTTGACCGATCGGCGGCAAGTTGTGGGACAAGCGCAGGGGCCGCCGGGCTGCGGAAGCCGCCGGTTGCGCCGGTTTTCCCCTGGACCTTTTGGGCGCGCCTACCGGGCTATGCTACAATTCCCGGCGTGAATACTGTGGTCGCTTTGCTCCTGTCACCCATTGGCCCGGCGCTGATCCTCGGGGTCGGCGCGCTGGTCGAATTGATTCTCGGGCGCTGGTTGCGCCGGCCTGGTTGGTTGACCGGGTTGGCGCTCTTTTTTGTTGGCCTCGCCGGCATCCTGCTGCTGGGTCTGCGTTCGCAGCCGGTGGTCCCTGTCTTCAGCCGTCCGTGGCAGCCGTTGCTGCAGAACGGCGCCAATCTGCTCTGGGTGGGCGACGGCTGGAACTGGTACATCTCCGGGTTGGTGCTGCTCCTGGGCGGACTGGGCATTCTCCTGGAGTTGAACACCGACCGGTCCCAGCGGACCCGGCGCGGCAATCTGCGCATCCACGTCAGCCTGGCGGTGCACCTGGGCATCCTGGGGGCCAGCCTGCTCTTCGTGGGCGCGGGCAACCTGCTCACCGTGGTGCTCACGTGGGTGGTGGTGGACATCCTGGTGCTGGTGCGCTCGGCGGTGCGCATCGATCCGCCGGGGACGGCGCGTGCGCTCATGACGGTGCAGGAGAGCCGGGCCAAGGGGCTGAGCCTGATCGGCGCGCTCCTGCTGTTGATTGCGCTGTTGCTGGCCGGTCCGGACGGTCCGGGACAGCCGCTCCAAGGCGGCGTGATCCCGCTGGAGTCGGCGCTCTTGTTGGTGTTGGCTGCGGCCATCCGTGCCGGCATCTACCCGTTCCACCTCTGGCTCATGCCCAGCAATGTGGAGCAGGTGGATCTGGCCGAACGCCTGCTCGACCACGTGGTGCCGGTCTTGGGCGGGCTGTGGCTGCTGGGCTGGGCCACGGGCCTGGGCGCGGACTATCTGCTCATGCGCCCGCTGTGGATCGGCCTGGCCGTGGTCTCCCTGTTGGGCAGCGCCTGGGCCGCGTGGACCGCGCGCGAGCAACCCTATCACACCACCTTCGTGCTGATCACGTCGGCGGGATTGGGGCTGCTGGTCGGTCTGCTGGCGTTCAACCCGGGGCCGGGCACGCTTATCTGGCCGACGACGGTCTTCGCGCTGGGCGGCGGTCTGTGGCTGGTCGGCGAGCGGGTGTGGGAAGGGTGGGGCTGGCAGTTGCCTGTGAGCGTGGGCGCGTTGGCCCTGGCCGGGCTGCCCTTCACGCCGGGGTTCCTGTCCCAACCGGATCTGTCGCGCCTGCTCACATCCGGCGGCATTTTCACCCTCTTCTTCTGGCTCTTTGTGTTGGCGCAAGGCTTGCAGATCGCGGCCATGTTGCGCAGTTGGGGTCGGGAACAGCGCATAGGCGCGGTCACCCTGCGCGAGGGGGACACGGTGCGCCTGTTGGTGGCCTCCTTTGCCTTGGGGCTGCCGCTGGCCGTGGCCGGCTTCCTGCCCCGTGCGTTGGCGGCGTTGGCCAGCTTGCCCAACGCGCTGCCGCCGCTGGTCGGTTCGCCGCCCGCGGTCGTGGCCGAAATGCCGGTCTGGATCACCTTGAGCCTGCCCATGATCGTGGGCATCGCGCTGGTCTGGCTGCGGCCGCTGTTGTGGGCGCAGGCCGGCCCGCTCTTCGACCGGCTGGGACGGCTGGCCCGTTTGGAGTGGCTCTTCGACATCAGTTGGTGGGGCGTGAACCAGGGCAGCAACATCTGGGGGAACGCGCTGCGCGTGGTGGAAGGGCCGGGTTATATCGGCTGGGCCGCGGTGCTGGCCTTGCTCGGCTATTTGTTGATACGTTGATGTTGCGACATTGATGATGAGTTGGTTCTTCGATCTGTTCAGCTTCTTTGCCACCGGCGGCGGCATCCTCGCGACCATGGTGCTCGTGGCCGCGGCCATCGTCGTGTGGGATTGGCGCGCCGTCTTGCCGGCCCTGTTGCTGGTACAGATCAGCTTCGCGACCCTTGCGCTGCGCGTCTACTATGTCCCTCTAGCGTGGAGCACGGCCCACGTGAGCACCATGTTGATCGCCTGTCTCATGCTGGGACTCTCCATGCTGCAAGTGCCCTTCAGCCGCTCGCTGCATCAGGCCGGCAACTGGTTTCTGCGCTTCCTGGCCATCGGCGCAGTCCTCACCTGTTGGCGCCTGGTGGAGATCACCATCTCGCTGCCCCAGTTCTCCGCCGGCCAGATTTCCTACTTCACCTTCATGGCCGTCTTCGCCTTCATCATCCTGAGCCTGAGCGACAGTCCCGTCTTCACGGTGGCCGGCCTGCTTCTCTGGGTGGTCGTGGTGCAGACGATGCTCGAGGTGCTGCTCCCCTATCCGGGCGTCATCGCCATCATGGGCGCGGTGCAGTTGCTGCTGGCGTTGACCGGGAGCTACCTGATTCTGGCGGACCGGGTGCCCCAGCGCTTCGCCCGCCGGGTGGCCACCGATGTCACCTTCCCCGACGATCTCTCCATGGTGACGGTGGACGAAGTCGACGACACGGTCGACACCGCGCCGCTGCCCATCATCGCGCCCCATCTGCTGACCTACACGCCGCCGGCCAACGGCGAGGAGGCGTCGGAACGGACGCCCCAATCATCGGGATGATGTCATGCTGAGCCTTCCGTTGCTGCTCATCGGCGGCCTGCTCGTGCTGGCCGCCGTCACCTATCTCCTGCGCACGTGGGACCGGGCCATCGCCCTGGTGGCGGCCGCGCTCCTGGGTGTGACCGCACTGGCGCTCTGGTTCATGGACCTGTCCGTGCCGGTGCAGACGTTGCCGCTGGTCGGCCGCAGCGTCGGTCTGCTCGCGCCGCTGGAACGGCTGGGCTTCGCCATGCAGTTGCAGGCCG
>JAWKOK010000100.1:0-16370 GCA_041391205.1 Caldilineaceae bacterium | reverse complement strand
GTCCAGCCACTCCTGAATCTGTTCCTTCCACGTCGCCATGCGCGCCGTGTAGTGCTTGACCACGTAGGCGTATTCGCCCGGGTTCCAGCCCGTGCCGCGGGTGCAATACTTCTCGATCAGGTCCGGGCGCTTGCGGAACCACCAGTTGTACTCCGAGTTGTGGCCGCTGGACTCGGTCACGTAGTAGTCCAGCGCCAGGAACATCTCGTTGCGCACCTGCTCTTCGTTGTAGACCTCGGGCCGCTCGGTAATTGCCTGGCGGATGAGCGGGTAGGCGTCCCGGCCGTTCCACTTGTACTCCAGGTACCACGCGGTGTGGTTGATGCCGGCGCACGTGTAGGTGATCTCGTCCATGGGCGCGCCGATCCAGCGGGCCAGCATCTCGGCGGTGCCCTGCACGCTGTGGCAGAGCCCGGTCAAGGTGATGTTGGTCTCGCGCTGCATGGCCCGGCAGAGCATGACCATGGGATTGGTGTAGTTGAGCATGACCGCGTCAGGACAGAGCCGCTCCATGTCGCGCGCAATGTCCAGCATGACGGGGATGGTACGCAGCGCACGGAAGATGCCCGACGGGCCGCGCGTGTCGCCGATGTTGATGTCCACCCCGTATTTCTTGGGGATCTCGATGTCGTGGCGCCAGATGTCGACACCGCCGGCGAGAATGGTCACCACCACGTAGTCGGCCCCGGCCAGCGCAACTTCCCGGTCCATGGTCGTCTCGATGCTGGCCGGATAGTTGCCTTCGTTGACGATGCGCTCGATGGCGCGGCGCGAGTAGTCCAGCCGCTCGGCATCGATGTCCATGAGGCAGATGGTGGCCGATTCCAGCAGCGGGAAGGTCAACACATCGCGTACAAGTTTGCGGGTGAAGCCGAAGCTCCCCGCGCCGACAAATGTAATTTTGGGCATGGTTCTTTCCTTGATTTATGAGGAGGTGCGCAGCCAGCGCGCGGCAACGCCACCCACAAACGGAGCCGGGACGTAGTTGGAACGCAGGGCATTGATCATGCCCATGATCCATGAATAGAGCATGGCCAGCAACAAGCAGATCACCAGCGCGAAGCTGGCGGTGGCGAGGACGGCGCCCACACCGGGAATCATGGCGATGAGATAGCAGCCCGCCATCAACACGGCGCTGCCGATGATGGCCACCAGTGTGATTGCCACAGACTGCCGCGCGTGATACGACGCGTAGCGATCATTGCGGCTGATCGCCAGGATCACGATGCCGCCCACGGCATTGAAGAGATAGGCAATGAACGCCTTGACACGGCTGCTCATGGACATGACGCTCGGGCTCAATTCCACGTAGTGAGATCTCTTCGGCAAAGTGACACGCTACACCAGATGATCCGGCGCAACTTCACGCAGGGCCGGGATCTCCTGGGTGCAGCGCTCCTTGGCATAGCGGCAGCGAGGATGGAAAGTGCAGCCGGACGGCGGGTTGACCGGGCTGGGCACGTCGCCTTCAAGAATGATGCGCTCCATCTTGATGTCCGGATCGGCCGGCGGCACGGCGGAGACCAGCGCCTCGGTGTACGGGTGCTTGGGATTGCGCAGCAACTCGTCCGATTCGGCGATCTCCACCAGCTTGCCCACGTACATGACCGCGATGCGGTCGGAGATGTGCTCCACCACCGACAGATCGTGGGCGATGAAGATGAAGGTGAGCCCCAGTTCGGCGCGCAGTTCGCTGAGCAAGTTGAGCACCTGGGCCTGAATCGACACGTCCAGCGCCGAGACCGGCTCGTCGGCCACGATCAGCCGCGGGTTGAGGCTCAAGGTGCGCGCCAGGCCGATGCGTTGCCGCTGCCCGCCGGAAAACTCGTGGGGATAGCGCCGCATGTACGACGGGTTCAGCCCCACTTCTTCCATGAGCTTGGCCACGCGTTCGTCCAAGGCCGCGCCCCGGGCGATACCGTGGATCACCAGCGGTTCGCCGATGATGTCGCGCACGGTCATGCGCGGGTTGAGCGAGCTGAACGGATCCTGGAAGATCATGCGCATCTCGCGGCGCAGCGCCTTCATCTCGGCCGGGCTGACTGAGGCCACATCCACCACGGAGCCGTCCTCCTTGCGGAAGAGCACCTGGCCTTCGGTGGGATCGTAGAGGCGCAGGATGGAACGGCCGGTGGTGGTCTTACCGCAGCCGCTCTCCCCCACCAGCCCGAGCACTTCCTGCTCGCGCAGCGTGAAGCTGACGTCATCCACCGCCTTCACGTAGCCCGCGACTTTGCGGAAAAGCCCTGTATAGATGGGGAAATACTGCTTGAGGCCCCGCACTTCGAGAATTGCGTTTTGATCGATAAAATCCATGGCAGACCCAATTCAGATGTGTGACGTTATTCAGCCGGCAGGTCGATGGTCATTTCCTGCATCACGATGTCGGGATCGGTCCAGCCCTTCCACTCCATCAGTTGCTGGAAGGCAATGCGATAGACGAGCTTGACGTTGACCGTGGCGCCGCCGGCCTCCGGCAGGGCGAAGCGATAGCTGCTGGCGTCGTGGCCCATGGCCGGAATGCGGGTGTCGTCCTCGATCTGCACCGGGCGCCAGACGGACGCGGTGGGCATCTCGTTCGTCCACTCGTCGCGCAGGAGCTTGGCGTAGCCGCGGCCCGGCTGCGTGGCGTAGTCGCCGGCCCAGTCGGGCAACTGCGGCCCGTCCAGCAATGGCAGCGGCGCGCCGTCCCCGTCCACCGCCTCCACGATCAACATGACATGGCGCATGGGCGAGTCGGTGGGCACGTGGTGGCCCGTGTTCTCGTTGATCACGTCCACGTCGACCACCACGGCGCCGTCGACCACGGCGGCGGCGGCATCCAACGTCAGCGCCTCCTGGATCATCTCCGTGGTGAGCATGTCGTGGTTGTGCACCTGCTCCGGGTCACGAGTGACACCGCCGCGGGCCGGCCAGGCGAAGTACTCGTAGTCGCCGGAGCGCATGTGGCAATCCTGGCAGGTCTTCCCCGTCTCCGGGTCGCTGTACGGGCTGTCCAGCCATTCGCTGTACGAACTGTAGACGAGCACGCCGCCCTTGGTCTCCATGTTGCCGACCACCACGCCGCCGAGCACGCCGTAGTGACAACCGGAGCAGAACTTGCTCTCGCTCTGCATGGGCAGGTAGACATCGCGCGGCTCGGGAATGTCGGTGCGGGCGATGTCGTCCACCGACCCGAAGATCAGGTCGTGCCCCTCGGTCGGGCGGAAGAGACGATAGGCGAGAATGCCCGGTCGGTCGGTGTAGGGCAGGTCGGTCTTGGGATCGAAGTAGACCTGGCCGATCTTGTGGCAGAACTCGCACGAAATGCCTTCGGCCGCGTCGCCGGTCAGTTGCAGCGGGCTCACGCCCCGGTCGAGCGCCTGACCGGCGAAATCGGCCGTGGTGTCCTTGTGACAGCCGGACCAACCGCAGTTCTGCGCATTGGAAATCTTGCCCGCGATGGGCGTGTGACAGGTGGCGCAACTGCCGGCGATGTTGGGAAAGTCCAACTTGAAGCCGGGCCCGTGATAGGGCTTGTCCGGGTCGGGCGGCAGCGGAATGCCGACGTTGTTCTTCTCCGGCGGCGGGCTCTTGTTGCCGTGGACGTCGGTGCCCTCGTACATGGTGAGGAAGCGCGGGTTGACGGCCGCCTGGCTGTGGCCGTCACTGAGCCACTCGGCATAGGACGTGTGGCACGAGCCGCACGAGGCCGACCCCTCCAAGCCGTCATCGCCGACCGTCCACTCGTACTCGAAGTTGTCGCCGATGAAGTGGGGATTGAGCGCAATCTGCACCGGATCCCGTCCGGCGACGGCCGTCGTCCAGCCGATGTAGTGGCCCGGCGCGGACGCGGTGACTGTGACCGTCTCCCCCGCGGTCAGGCCGCCCAGGACGAATGCGCCGTCCGCGGTCGTGAGGGTTTCGTTCTCGGTGGCTTGGACGCGCACCGTCACCCCTTCCATGGGACCGTCCTCGCCCGTGACCACGCCGGTGACGGTGGCGGTGTGGGTCTCCGCCACAGGCGCGGCTGCGTCATCTACGCCGGTGACGACTGCGGGCGCGAGCACGTCGCCGGTCACCAGCACATCGCCGGCGACGCAGGCCGCCAGCGCCAACGCCACCGCCGTGAAGAGCAGCAGCGCCAAACCGATCCTACCAACAGAACTCATCATGCATTTTGCCTAGGACAAAAAGACGGGAGCACGCCCGGTCAAAACCGGTTCTGCGCACGTCCGTCACAGAATCGAATACGGGTCGGCCGCGTCGCGCAGGCCGTCACCGAGCAGGTTGAAGCCGAGCACGGCCGCGATGATGAAGACCGCCGGGGCCATGATCCAGGGCGTCTGTCCCAAGGTGCGCAAGTTCTGCGCGTCCTGCATGAGCAAGCCCCAACTGATCAGCGGGCGTTGGATGCCGATGCCCAGGAAGCTCAGGAAGGCCTCGGCCAGAATGATGCCCGGGATGGTCAGCGTGAGCACCACGATGATGTGGCTCAGCGTGTTGGGCAGCAGGTGCAGGAAGACGATACGCCGGTCCGACGCGCCCATCTCCTTGGCGGCGAGCACAAAGTCCGTCTCGCGCAGGGAGAGCACCTTGCCGCGCACCTCACGGGCCAGCGTGGTCCACGAGAGCAGCGCAAAGATGAAGGCCATGATGATGAAGACCCGGAACGAGTCCCACGTGCGCGGGATGATGGCGGCCAGCGAGAGCCAGAGCGCCAACTGCGGGAACGCGGTGATGAACTCCACGAAGCGCTGGGTCACGTTGTCGAACCAGCCGCCGCGGTAGCCCGAGTAGACGCCGACCACCGCGCCGATGAAGACTGAGATGATCGCGCCGAAGACGCTCATGGTCAGCGAGATGCGGCCGGCCTCACACGACTTGCTCCAGAGGTCCGCCCCCAACTTGTCGGTGCCGAGCAGGAAAATGTCCGCGCCCTCATCCACGCCGAAGAGATGGCGGTCCATGGGGATGAGGCCCAGAAACTTGTACTCCCAGCCATTGACGAAAAAGCGCACAGGATAGCGCTGCGCGGTGTCTTCTTCCCAGGTGGGCAGGAAGGTGGTCGGGTCGATGGTCACGACCTGCGGATAGACAAACGGGCGCAGGTAGAAATTGCCGTCCACGTCGAAAAAGCGCACCTTGGTCGGCGGGATGAACGCGTTCTGGGCGTTGGTCATCCGCAGGGGATAGGGGGCAAAGAACTCGGCAAAGAGCGCAAGCACGGCCAGCACCAATACGATGATGCCACCCATGATCGCCGGCTTGCTCTTTTGGAAGCGGCGCCAGACCAATTGTGAGTAGCTCTCGCTCTTTTCGTGTGAGACCTTGTCACTCGAATGCACGAGCCCCTCACCAAAATCGGTCATGTCATAGACTTCTTGCGTCATGCCGGAGAGTCCTTTGGGTAGATGATGAACCAGATTAGGTCGTCAGCGAGATTCAAGATTGGAGGACTGAAGATTGGAAGATTGGGGCGATTACCGGGTCTGCGCGCCAGGATGATCAAGGACGCCAATCTTGAATCTTCTATCTTCAATCCTCCGCCTCCGCTAGCTATAGCGGATGCGCGGATCAAACACCGCCAGCAACACGTCAGCGATCAGGTTGCCCAAGACGATCAGCGTGGCCAGCATGAGCAACGCGCCCGCCGACAGGTAGATGTCCTGGGTCACCAACGACTGATAAAGAATCGGTCCGAGAGTCGGGATGCCCATGACGATGGCGGCTTCCAGTTCACCCTGCACCATGTAGGGCAACACGGTTCCCTGGTAGGCAATCATGGGATGCAGCGCATTGGGCACGGCGTGGACCGTTGAGCACGGTGGTCTCTTTGAGGCCCTTGGGTACGCGCCGTCGTCACATACTGGGCGTTGAGCACGTCCAGCAGGTTGCCACGCATGACGCGCATGTTGCGGGCCACACCGCCTAGTCCGGCAATCAAGATGACAGGCCAGATATGGCTCAACAGATCCACAAACTTGCCCCAAGACCAGGGCGCCTGCGTATTGCGGCGAGAAAAATGAGGTCAAGTGATGTTGGTTGAAGGTGAAGACCAGGATATACATAATGACCAGCGCTATGAAAAAGCGCGGCAGCGAGGTCAGAATGAAGGCGATCACGCTCAGGATGTTGTCCGCCGCACCGTATTGGCGCAGCGCCACGTAAATGCCCGCGGCGACACCCACAATCGTTGATGTCAAGTGGGCCAATAGCGCCAACATCAGCGTCTTGGGCAACCGATCCATGATGATTTCGCCGGCATCCGTACGATACGCGAATGAATAGCCGAACTTCCCTTCCGTCACGATGCCTTTGACCCAGCCAGAAACTGCTGCCACACCGGCTGATCCAGCCCGTACTGGGCACGCACCAATTGGGTCATGGCTCCTCGGCCTGATCTTCGGTCATGTTGCCGGTCTGGAGCAGGAAGGCCTTGTAGGTGCTGGCGAAGTCGCCCGGCGGCAACTGAATCATGAAGAAGGACGTGATGGCGATCAGGAAGATTACCACAACGGAGATGGCCAGACGTCGCAGGATGTAGCTAATCATGCGCGATCGCTTCCTCTCTATGCCGGAGGCCGAACTGCCTCGGTACATCATGATGATGCCACTTGGATTTGTCCATACAATCCGGCAGAGAACCAGCCGGGTTGTATGGACGAAACGAAGCGTGTGACAATCAGAGAGGTGCAAGCCGTGCGCCACGGCTGCGGCGCACGGCTCAGCACACAAGTTATTCGCCGTAGACCGGAACGGTGTTCGGGCGGACCTGTTCCTTCTGATCCTCAGGTGCAGTCCAGATGACCTCGGACATGATGGCGTCCTCGACCCACTGGTACATGCGCGGCGGCGTGCCGCCGGGGACGTTCTTGAAGCGCTCGGCCAGGGCCAGACCCTTACGACCGATGATGGTGCCGATGGAGTAGTTGTGCAGCGTGTACAGGTAGTTGTACTGACCCAGAAGTTGCTTGCGCTCGTCCGGATCCTGCGACTTGCAGTACGCATCGACCAGGCCGACCATCTCGACTTCCCAGTCACGCAGTTCGCGCGGCTCGCTGCCTTCGCGGTGCCAGCCGGGCGTCTGCGGCGTCATGGGCGCCAAGCCGTTGCAGTTGGTGAACGGCAGCAGCATGGTGTCGACACGCGAGACACGCATGTCCCACTCGCCGCTGGTGTTCAGGTCGTTGAGCGCCTGGCTGGTGTTGGGACGGGCGTTGACCTTGATGCCGACCGCGGCCAACATGGCCACGATCTGGTCACCCACGGCCTGCGTCTCGGCGGCATCCTGCGACGTGTTCATGCCGATGATCACATCTTCGCCGGCCAACGGACCTTCGGTGAAGTTCAGAATGCCGTTGCCGTCGGTGTCTTCCAACCCCAGACCGGCCAACAGTGCCATGGCCTGCTCGGGATCGTAGGCGTAGTAGACCACGGATTCCTTGTCGAACTCGGGCGAACCGGGCGCAACACCACCCTGGAAGGCACGCAGGAACGGACCACGCATGAGCGCCTGGGAGATGCCGTCACGGTCCAGCGCATGGCTCACGGCCCGGCGGAAGTCATCCTCGCGGAAGAGTTCGCGGATGGCGGTGTCGCGGTCGCTGGTGATGCCGAAGTTGATGGCCTGGTTGATCTCCAGGTTGAAGGCCAGATCTTCCGGACCCCAGTTCATGATGAACTCGGCGTCAGGCTCCTGGGCACGCGTGAGGGCTTCCACATACTCGCTGGAGGGATTCTCCAGATTGGTGTGGTCACAACCACCGGCCAGGGTACAGAGGGTGCGGCCCACGCCGCTGGGACCCTTCTGGTAGACAGCTTCGTCGATGTAGGGCAACTGATTGCCGGCCTCGTCGACGGACCAGAAATACGGGTTGCGGCGCATGATCAGCAGTTCATCGGTCTTGTACTCAACCGGCACCCATGGGCCCATGGTGACGGCGGGCAGGTTCTGCGGATCCAGCGCGTTCTGGAAGGCGACGTAGTCGGTGCCGGAATTCTTTGGGTGCAGCGGCTCGATCACATGGGCAGGCGAAATGTTGAAGTCCTGCTCGTCCATGTAGTAGTAGAGCTGCTTGGGGAACGGCTCGGCAAAGGTCCACTTGATGGTGTAGTCGTCGACCTTTTCCAGGATGGACGGGGTGTCGTTCAGGTTGAACGCCTCACCCTTGACGCCCAAGCGCACGACGTTGGGGTCGTTGATCAGGTCGTTCCAGGTGAACATGACGTCGTCAGCCGTGAAGGGCTCGCCGTCCGACCACTTCGCGCCCTCGAGGAGGTGCATGGTCAGTTCCAAGCCGTCATCGCTCCACTCCCAGCTCTTGGCCAGATTCGGGAACGGTTCCACGTCCTGGTCGGCACGGAAGAGCGGGCCGGTCTTGACCAGGGACTGGTAGTTGAAGGACATGGACTCGATGCCGAACCAACCGGCGGTCACGCCGGCGCCGTTGTTCCAACCGGCCGTGGGGCAGGCGGAGAAGTCGCGCCACGCATCGCCGTAGACGCCGATGCCGTCGGACAGACCGCCGGCCAGGATGACTTTCGGCTCGGCCGGGAGGCGTTCTTCCACGGGCGGCAGGTCACCGGCCGCCACCAGTCGCTCACCCATTCCGGCTCACTGTAGGAATCCAGCGCCTCATAGGTCACGATTTGGTCGATGGGCATGCGCTCGACCACGGTACCACCCAGGTCCAGCTCGGGCGGATCCGGGTACGGTACCGCGTCGGCGGGCACAGGGCCATACTTGCCTTCGGTCGTCGCCGCAGCTTCGCCTTCCGCGGCAGCTTCGGCCGGGGCCGCGGCTTCCGCGGGCGCAGCTTCTTCGGCCGGGGCGGCTTCTTGCGCCGCCGGCGCCGCACCGCCGCCGCCACAGGCAGCCAACACCATGACGGCGATGACGGCCAGCAGGGTCAACAACAGTCGGGATCTCCTCATTGCATTGATTCCTTTCTCAGCTCGGTCAAACAAAATGAACGCTCACACTACTCGCATGACGAGTAGGGGGGAACGAAGTGTCAGGGACGATCGGGCGACGTGATTGGGCGGCCGCCGACCATCCGGGGCCGTGGCCCGTCAGGCATCCATATGCAGCCAACAGGCCGCCTGATGGTCCGGCTCAAGCTCCGTGAGCGGTGGTTCTTGCTCACGGCAGATGTTCATGACGTGGGGGCAGCGCGAGGCGAACGCGCAGCCGCGCACTTCTTCGGTCAGCCCGGGGACCATGCCTTCGATGGGCAACAGCTTGCTCGCCTTGCGCCCCAGCACCGGCACCGACTTGAGCAGCCCTTCGGTGTAGGGGTGCAGCGGGTTCTTGAAGACGGTGCGCTTGGGCGCGTACTCCACCACCTTGCCCAGATACATGACCGCCACATAGTCGGCCATCTGCGAGACCACGCCCAAGTTGTGGGTGATCATCATGATGGACGAGTGGAATTCCTCCTGGAGCGCCAGCATCAGGTCCAAAATCTGCGCCTGCACCGTCACGTCCAGCGCGGTGGTCGGCTCGTCGGCGATGAGGATGGCCGGGTTGCAGGAGAGGGCCATGGCGATCATGGCGCGCTGGCGCATACCGCCGCTCAACTGGTGGGGATATTCGCTGAGCCGCTGCTTGGGTGCGGCAATGCGCACCCGGTCCAGCATTTCTTCGGCACGGGCCAGGGCCTCGGTTTCACCCACGTTCTGGTGCAGCTTGACCGTTTCCGCAATCTGGTTACCGATGGTGCGCAGCGGGTTGAGCGAGGTCATGGGCTCCTGGAAGATCATGGCGATCTCGCCGCCGCGGATGGCGCGAATCTGCGGCCCGCGCGGGTCGAGCTTGGCGATGTCGACCGGCGGCTTGTCATCGGTCCGGTGCAGCAGAATCTCGCCCTGGGTAATTTTGCCCGGCGGGTCCTTGATGAGACGCATGACCGACATGGCCGTCACGCTCTGCCGCAGCCGCTTTCGCCCACCACGCCCAACGTGGACTGCCGTCCCGTCAACGTCACACCGCGCACGGCCCGGAGGACGCGCTTTTCCACGAAGAAATAGGTGTGGAGATCCTTGATCTCGAGAATCGGCTTGCCGTTCCCGTGCGGCGCACTCTGGGCACGCGGTGCGCCTTGCACAGTGGCGGCAGTCGGGCTGGTCGGTGTGGCGTCAGTCATGAATTCATCCTAATGGTGCCTACAGTTGCCCGTGGGTCTCGTGGGCAAACGGGAAATCGTGGAGCACACGGCCGACTGTCGAAGAGAGCGATGCCGGCGTGACGGGCTTGATCAGGTACGCCGCTGCTCCAAGTTCATGGCCGCGACGCCGTGCGTCCAGCGTGCTGCACACGATCACCGGCAGCCGGCTCCACTGCGGCGTTGCCCGCACGAAATTGACAAAGGTCCAGAGTTCATCGTCCAACGCGGCCGGCTCCAAAATCATCACGTGCACGTGCTCGCTGCGCAGTATCGACAGGGCATCCCGCTCGTTGTCGCATGTGAAGACATCGTACGCGCGCTCCAGTTCCCGCTGATAGAGCAGGCGCGTCGGCTCATCGTCATCAAGAATGAGTACGGCAGCGTTTGCTTGCGCCATGACGGCAACAGTCCAGAGAGCAGGCGTGCCGGCCACCGGCACACCGCGGGAGTCGATTGTTGTTTCGTGCGCTGTTGCTGCATGGCACATCGGACACACAGCGAGGGATTGACGAATCACGGCGCGTGAACAATGTGGGGAACATTTGGAAGTCGACAGACGCGCACGCTCCCCCGTGGGATTTGGCCGGATTTGTACAAAACGTGCTCAGTTCGCAGGACAATTGGAAACTGCGATACAGAATAATCAACAATGGTGAAACTGTCTTGGACAATTCCACCGGAAATTTGGATAAATATGCACTGATTTGCACTTTAGCACTATTTGACCCGGCGGACGTGGCGACCAGTGCGGGCGCCCCATCCGCCGGGTGGTGGTGCTGCTATTGCATGGAGGGGATGCCGATGAGGTCCCAATGCGCGCCGCCGTCCCGGGTGCGCCAGACGACGCGCTCGTAGGTGGCGAAGGCCATTTCCGCGGGATCGGTGGGGTTGACGGCGATGGAGAGAATCGCGTCCTCGTTGCTGACTTGCGGTGCGGGGATCTCGCTCGGGTTGCTGCCGTCGATGCCGGCGCGCGCGAGCGTGCGGAAGCCGTAGATGAGCACGCCGTCCTCGGCCGGGCTGAAGATCGCGGCCGAGACGGTGGGATCATCCTGGCCGAAGCCCTGGGAGATCACGTTGAAGGTGTCGCCGAAATCGGTGGAGAGGTAGAGCCCGGCGTAGCTGGGCAAGGCCACGACGGCCGGGTCGTCCGGGTGGACCGCCACCTGCAGTGTGACGGCGCGGATGCCCTGTGCGGCGCTGGTCCCCCATGTGGCGCCGTCGTCCTGGGTGTAGTGGAGGCCGGGCGGCAGTTGCGAATTCTCCTCTTCGTTGATGACGTAGACCGTATTGCTGCGATAGCCCGCGCCCATCTGGTTGAAGAGACTCTCGCCCGTGAAGGCCAACCACTCCAACGTCTCGCCCATGTCTTCGCTCTTGACCAGGCCCAGGGGATCGGGTTCGTCGTCGCCCAAGTCGGGTTGGCCGCTGCTGTAGAAGCCGTCGGCCACGGGCGCAAAGCCGGCGTAGTAGCGAGGCGGCGTGCTCGAGCGCGTCCACACGTCGTCGGTGAAGGTGTAGAGGCCGTACGCCGTGCCCAGCACCAGCGTCGCGCCGTCGGCCGTGTAGCCCAGCGCCCAGAGCGGCACGTCCAGCATAACCGGCTCGGGCGCGTCGACATCCGCGGTCGTGTCAGCTGCGTCGGCCTCAGGCGCAGGTGCGGGCGTCGCCGTGGCCGCGAGTGCGGACGCGTCAGCCGGTTCCGCCGTGGGGGCGGCGGGCGGCAGTTCGGCCACACAGCCCGCCAGCAAAATCAGAAGCACCAGCACCAACACACCGTGGACCACGCGCACGCCGGCGCGCACTTGTTCAACCTGCATATGATTCCTCTTTCAGTATCAGTTTTAGTCGTTGATCTTCACCAAGCATGTTTCCCATCGCCCCATCACCCCGCGCTCTTGCGATACTGCTGGGGCGATTGGCCGGTCTCCTTGTGGAAGACGCGGCTGAAGTACGCCGGATCGGTGATGCCGACCTGGCTGGCGATCTCGGTGATGTTGAAGTTGCTGTCGGCGAGCAGGCGTTGCGCCTGGGCCACCCGGTAGCGGGTCAAATATTGCCACGGTGTCATGCCCGTCTCGCGCCGGAAGATGCGCGAGACGTAGTTGGGGCTCACGCCCAAGCTGTGCGCCACCTCCTCGCGCGTGGGATGGCCCGCGTAGTTCTCCCGAATGTAATCCGCCACGCACTGGACGATGTCCGAGCCGTGCTGCAACACGCCGTCCAGCAGCGGGTCCAGGGGCACCCGGTCGGCGCGCATGGGATTGACCGTGGACGTCTGCTCCGGCGCGTCGGCGTCGCCACGGGGCAGACAGACCCGGCAGGTGGTGCCCATGCCCGGGCGACTGTCGATCTGCAGCGCGCCGCCGTGAAGCTGGACCAGATGGTGGGTCACGCTCAAACCCAGACCGATGCCGGCCCGGGGGCGCATCTCGTCCGCGCCGTCGGCCGTGGACGCGGTCATGAAGACCTCCACAATCTTTTGCTGCAAGTCCGGGTCGATGCCCACGCCGGTGTCCTCCACCCAGATGGTCACATCCTCGTCACCCGCGGCCGCGCCCAGGGCAATGTGACCGTGCTCGGTGAAGCGGGCCGCGTTGCTGAGCAAGTTGAGCACCACCTGGCGCAGCCGCACCGGGTCGGCCACGATTGTGGGCAAGTGCGCGGGAAGTTCCAGACGCCAGTCGACCGTGCGGGCGCTCAGTTGGCTATGGGCGATGCTCTCGAACGCGTCGGTCAGCAGCGTCTGCAAGTCCACGGGCTCGGGCACAATTTCCAGCGCACCGATCTGGGCCTGGGAAAGGTCGAGCAGGTCGTTGATCAGGCGCACCAGGTGCTCGCCGCTGTTGCCGATGTGGCGCAGGTCGCGGCGCAACTCGTCGGGCAGGGGCTGGCCGTAGGGATTGGGGTCGCTCATGGCCGCCTGGCTGTAGCCCAGGATGACGTTGAGCGGTGTGCGCAACTCGTGGCTCACATTGGCCAGCAGCCGGGTTTTCAGGTGATTGGCCTGTTCGGCCTCGGCGCGGGCGGCCACGGCCTCGCCGTAGAGTTCGGCGTTGCGCATGGCCACGCCCAGTTGATCGGCCAGCGACTGGAGACTGTCCAACTCCGCGTTGGTCACCCGGCGCATGGTCGTGCTGTGCAAGTCGATCACGCCGCGCGTCGCGGCGCCGAAGCGAATGGGCACGACGACCCGCGCCCGGGTGGCAGGCCAGTACGGGTCGGGCGCAAAGCGCTGGGAGCGCGCCATGTCGGGAATGAAGGTGGCGCGGTTGCGCAACAGCGCGTGGCCCAAGACGGCGGCATCGCACAGGGGCACGCGGGTGCGCGCTGCCGCGGGTACGCCGGGCTGGTGCAGGATCAGCGCCCGTTCGTCCTCGGCCCACACAAAGATCTGCACATGGTCGTAGTCGTAGCTGGTGCGAATCAGGTCGGCGATCTCTTGCTGGAGTTCGTCACCGTCGAGGATGGAGCCGAGCCGCCGGTTGATGGCCAGCCCCGCCTCCAACTGGGTGATGCGCTGCTCCTCCCGCTGCCGGTTGACGCCGACGAGGCGGCTGGGCAGGTCGGCGATCGCGCCCAGTTTGCGCAGCGCGATCTGCGCCACGTTGTCCTGGGTCACCAGCACGGGGTCGTAGCTGAAGGTGGCGGGCAGGTGGTCGCCGCGCGCGGCGCTGCACGCCAGTTCCACGGCGCGCTGGGCGATGCCCGACGCGGAGGTGGCCACCGTGGCGGTCATGCTGCCGTCGGCGATGGCCATGATTGCGAGCGGGTCGCCGTTGATGCCGACCACCATTGCGTCGGGCGCGAGCCAGCCCTCCCGGGTGCCGACTTCGTGGGCCACCAGCGCCATGGTGTCGGACAGGCCGAAGACGCCGTCAAAGCCGTCGGCGAGATCGGCGCCGGCGGCCAACAGTTGCGCGCGTGCGCCGGCGTAGTCCCAGGGCGCGCCCAGGTGGTGCCACGTCATGTCGGGGTGGCGAGCGAAGACGTCGAGCGCGGCGCGCACCCGGCTGCTGCTGCGCGCCGGATCACCCGGGCAGTGGCGTCCTCCCACGATGAGGATGCGCCCCCGTCCGGCCAGTTGCGCCGCCAGAAACTCGCAGGCGATGTACGCGGACTCGGCCAGTTCACGCGGCGAGGTGAAGAAGGGGTGCGAGAGTTCGCGGTGGATCAGCGAGATGACCGGCAGACCGTGGTCGAGCAACTCTTCCACCAATGTCAGGTCATCCGGCACGGTGATCAGCGCGTCCAACTCCAGCGCCAGCAGCTCCTCCACCACGGTGACCAGTCCGTCCTCATCATCTTGGTGATAACCCAGATCCACATCGATGAGTTCGATGGGCGGCAGGCGCTCCTGGCGTTTCTGCACGGTGTGAAAGAGCGACGTGTGCAGGGACGGTGGGCGGCAGATGCGCCAGATGGTTTCACGGACTTCAACCCAATAGGGATCGAGGGAGCGCACCTGTAGGCCGATTCGCAGTGCAGCAGTCATAGGAGAGATCGGTTAGGAGACATTGACAGTCTGTTCCGGCATCGCATACAATCGCGGGGCAACGTGTGCAATCATACAAAGATGCCGGTTTGCTGTCAACGCCACGGGGTGGCCGGCAACTCACAACAGGTCAGGGAGGGGAACCGCATGAGCGCATCCACAACGTCGTCCGCGCGTCACGTCGACAAGGTCCACGTCATGGGATTTGGCCGGCGCCTGGGCGCACAGGTGATCGACGCCATCATCGTCATTTTTCTCACGTTTATCATCGGGGTGCTCATTTCCCTGCTCGGCCTCACATTCCAGATGTTCAACCAGGACCACGGCAACGCGCTGCAACCCGCCATTCTGCTGGGCGCCGTCATCGCGTCCTTCGCCTACTACGTGGGCATGTGGGCGACCCAGGGCCAGACCATCGGCAAATCGACGCTGGGCATGACCATCGTGAACAAGCGCGGGGAGAAGCTGTCGTGGGGCAGCGCGATTCTGCGCTACATCGGCTACATGATCAGTTCGCTGGTCTTCGGCCTGGGCTTCCTCTGGATTGCCTTCGACAAGCACCGCCAAGGGTGGCACGACAAGATCGCCGGCACCTACGTGATCAACAGCGATGATGACATCAACTTCGGCGACGCCGTGGAGTTTGTGCCGGCCGACGCCGGCCGCGGCTGGGTGTGGCTGGTCATCTGGGCGGTGGTGGCCATTTTGACGCCGGTGGGCAGTGTCGCCGCCTGGTTCACCCTGGGCCCGGTGGTCTCACGCATGCTCATGGGCCTGTTGGGACGGTAGTCAACTGCATCACAATTTAGAACCTATCCGGAAATTCACAGCAGACCGGCGTGTCTTGGCTGCTTGGGCAACAACGTCGTCTGCGCACTGGTATTTCCGGATAGATACTTAAGGAGAGTGTACCAATGAGCGAGCAACCTTTGCGCGGCGTCTTTGCACCCGTGCTGACCCCATTCAAGTCCGACCTGAGCCCGGACGTAGCGCGCTGGATCGACTTCTGCCGCCAACTGCTGGACGACGGCTGCAACGGCCTTTGCCCCTTCGGCACCACCAGCGAAGCCAACTCCCTGGGCATGGACGAGCGCATGGACATGTTGGCGCAACTGGTGGACGCGGGCGTGGACCCGGCGATCCTCATGCCCGGCACCGGCACCTGCGCCATCCCCGACACGGTGAAGCTCACCAAACACGCGGTGGAGTTGGGCTGCGGCGGCGTGTTGATGTTGCCGCCCTTCTACTACAAGGGCGTGAGCGACGATGGCCTCTTCCGCAGCATCGCCGAGGTGATCGAGCGGGTGGGCGACGCGCGCCTGCGCATCTACCTCTACCACATCCCGCCCATTGCCCAAGTCGGCTTCCCGCTGGCGGTGCTGGAGCGGCTCTTCGCGGCCTATCCCCACACGGTGGTGGGCATGAAGGACAGCTCGGGCGACTGGAACAACCTCCAGGCCACGTTGACCACGCTGCCCGACTTCAACACCTTCACCGGCTCGGAGAAGTTCCTGCTGCAGACGCTGCGGCTGGGCGGCGCCGGCACGATCTCGGCCATGGCCAACGTGATTCCGGGCCACCTGCGCCGGCTCTACGACGGCTGGTTGGGCGAAGACGCGGAGCGGTTGCAGGAAGAAGCCAACGTCATGCGCGAGTACGTGCGCAGCTACGCCCCCATCCCCGCCATCAAAGCCATCATCGGCCAACGCGCCGGCGACCCGGCTTGG
>JAWKOK010000099.1:0-16785 GCA_041391205.1 Caldilineaceae bacterium | reverse complement strand
GCTCACTGGCTACGTATAGCGATTTTGTAGCGCGCCTGTTGAGCGGTTCGTCTGTCGAGCGTTCATCAGTCAGCGTTTGGTCTGCCAGTCCCTATACGGGTGTTGCCGAAGGTGAGGTGTGGTTTCGGAACGGCCTACGGCTACGAATGCGAGAAGAGCTTGACTTTGACGATGGACTGATCACAGCGTATGGCTATGAGGTCTACCGGGGGCAAGAGAAGCTCTATTGGTACGATGATTTCCCGCACCCCCATGACACATCTTTGGCATCGACACATCCCCATCACAAACATGTTCCCCCCAATATCAAACGAAATCGCATTCCTGCACCAGGGTTTAGCTATACGCAGCCCAATCTGCTGCAAATCGTGGCAGAAATTGAAGGGTTTGAACGATAACTGAGGCAGCGCAACTCCGACATACCCGCAGTAGACCTGACCATTCGTGACTACAATTGCACACCAGGACGACAGGGATTCCCGTCATGCCCACGCCAATCCTGGCCACCAAACTCTACATCCCGCCGCCACGGCCGCATCTCATCCAACGCCCGCGCCTGCTTGACCTGTTGGTGCAAGGTGCGCAGGGCAAACTCACGCTGGTGTCGGCGCCGGCCGGCTTCGGCAAGACGACACTGGTGACCACATGGATCGGCGACTGTCCCCACCCGGTGGCCTGGCTGGCGCTGGACGCAGGCGAGAACGATCCCATCGCCTTCCTGACCTACCTGGTGGCGGCGCTGCAGACGGTCACGCCGGACTGGGGCGCGCGCGTGATGAAGATGCTCCAATCACCGCAGCCGCCGCCACCGGACGCAACCCTGACGGCGCTGCTCAACGAGATGGCCACCATCCCCGGCGAATTCGTCCTGGTGCTGGATGACTACCACGTCATCGACGCCAAAGCAGTGGACGACATCCTGGCCTTCCTGCTGGACTACATGCCGCCCCGGATGCACCTGGTCGTCACCACGCGCGAAGACCCGTCTTTTCCCCTGGGCCGGCTACGGGCCCGCGGCCAGTTGACCGAGATTCGCGCCGACGATCTGCGCTTCACCACGCACGAAGGCGCCGCCTTTCTCAGCCACGCGACCGGTCTCAGCTTGACGCCGGCGCAGGTCGATGCGCTGGACGTGCGCACGGAAGGCTGGATCGCGGGCTTGCAGTTGGCGGCACTCTCGCTGCAAGGACGCCACGACGGTGCGACCGATTTCATCCACTCGTTCACCGGCAGCCATCGCTTTGTGATGGATTACCTGGTGGAAGAAGTGGTAAACCGCCAGCCCCCAGGTGCAAACGTTCCTGCTGTGCACGTCGATTTTGGCGCGGATGTGCGGCCCGCTCTGCGGCGCGGTGGTCGGCGATGACGCCATGTCCGGTCAGGCGATGCTGGAAGAATTGGAACGGGCCAACCTCTTCCTGGTGCCGCTGGACGACGAACGGCGCTGGTACCGCTACCATCACCTCTTTGCCGAGTTGCTGCGCCACCGGTTGGCCCAGCAACTGGAGGCTGACGGCACCGCCGACGGCGTGGCGTTCTACCACGTCCGCGCCGGCGATTGGTTCGCAGCCAACGGCCTGGAGCTTGAGGCCTTCCACCACGCCATCGCCGCCCACGACATCGACCGGGCCATCCGCTGCATCGACGGCAAGGGCATGCCGCTCCAGTTTCGCGGCGGTGCGGTGCCCATCCTGAACTGGCTCAAGTCACTGCCGACCGCCGTGCTGGACGCACACCCGGTCCTGTGGATCACCTGGGGGTCGGCGCTGCTCATGCTCGGCCAGGTGGTGGGGGTGGAAGAGAAGGCCGCGGCCGCCGAAGCCGCGCTACACGATGCACCGCTAAACGACCACAACCGCGACCTGATCGGACGCATCGCCTCCATCCGCACCACGGTGGCCGTCACCCAACACGACGTGGACGGCATCATCGCCCACTCCCAGCGCGCGCTGACCTACCTGCGCCCCGACAATCTGCCCGTGCGCGCCTCCATCAACTGGGCGCAGGGCAACGCCTACCGCCTGCGCGGTGACCGGGCGGCGGCAGCTCGGGCCTATGCTCAAGCGCTGGAGGCGTGCAAGGCCGTGGGCCACACCGTCATCGCCACCATGTCCACCCTGGGATTAGCGTTGGTGCAGGAGTTGGACAACAACCTCCACCGCGCCCATGCCATCTACCAGGACGCGGTTGACCTGATGGGGGATGCCGCGACCCCGCCCATCTGCGACGCCTACCTGGGCATGGCCCGCATCTGCTACCAGTGGAATGATCTGGATGCCGCGCAAATCCACGGCGAGCGGAGCCTGGGCCTGGCACGGCAGATCGAAAACACGGATCGCGCTGTCCTCTGCGAAGTCTTCCTGGGCAGGCTGGCCGGCGCGCGGGGCGACGTCGACCGCGCTGCGACCATGTTGGCCGCCGCCGAACAGGCCGCCCGCCGCGAGGACTTCGCGCTCCTGCTCCCCGAAGCGGTCGCGGCGCGGGTCGTCACTCTGCTGCGCCAGGGCCAGGTGACGGCGGCGGCCCAGTTGGCGGAAGACCAGGATCTGCCCCTCTGCCGGGCACGCATCTCTTTGGCCCAACGGGATCCTGGCGCCGCGCTGGCAACGTTGGACGAAGCGCCCGACGCGGAGGAGAAGCAGTGGGCCGATGTGCAGCTACCAGGCCATGGTCCTCCAGGCGTTGGCCCACCAGGCCAATGCCGACGCCGATGCCGCCGCGGGTGCTGGACGCAGCGCTGGCCCTGGCCGCGCCGGAAGGGTTCATCCGTCTCTTCGTGGACGAAGGACCGGCCATGCGGCGACTCTTGGCGGCAGCCGACGTGCGCGGCGTCCACCCCGCGTACACGCAACAACTCCTGGCCGCCTTCGCAGCCGAACCGGTGTCCTCGGCCGCGGCAACAGCCGCCCCAGCGGCCCAATCCTGATCGATCCGCTCAGCGAGCGCGAACTGGAAATTTTGGACTTGATCGCCACCGGTCTCAAGAATCAGGAGATCGCCGACCAGCTCTTCATCAGCCTCAACACCGTCCTCTACCACACCAAGAACATCTACGGCAAGCTCGGCGTCAACAAGCGCGCCAAGGCGATTGCAAAAGCGCGGGAGTTGGCGTTGATCTGAAGGGTACGCGATGCGTGAAACGTGAAACGTGATGCGTGAGATTGGAGATTCATGGAGATTGGGAGATTACGACATGTGCCAATCTCCCAGTCTCCCAATCTCTCAGTCTCCCAATCACGTTTCACGCATCACGTTTCATCTCCCACGACTACAATTTCTTGTAGGGACAAACCACCGTTCTCAGTCTATGCTGGGGTCATGATGACCGACAGCACATTTCACCCACGCACTACGCCATCGAAATCGAAGGCCAACTGGATGCCGGGTGGCAGGAGTGGTTCGACGATCTCACCGTCACGACCACCGCCGGCGGCAACACGCGGCTTCATGAAGCGATCGTGGATCAGGCGGCGCTGTACGGCATCCTCAAGCGCATCAACAATCTAGGGCTGCGCTTGATTTCGGTGAATCCGAGCTTGGCACATAAGGAGAGATCATTGTGGACGAGGTACAGATTAAGTTGTCCGCCGTCTGGGTTGCGCTGATGCTGGTCTACCTGCTGGGCGACGTGCTGCGCATCTTTGCGGGCGACTTCAAGCCGGGCGAGGTCAGTGGGGTCCAGGCCACACAAGGCATGTGGCTGGGCATGGCCGCGCTGATGCTCATCCCCATTCTCATGGTCGTGCTCACGCTGGTACTGCCCCAGCCTGTGAACCGGTGGGCCAACATCATCATCGCCGTCGGCTTTTTCCTGTTCAACGCCGTCGTCATGCCCACCTACCCGTCGCTGTACGACAAGTTTCTGCTCGCGGTCAGTTTGGGCTTCAACATCATGACCGTCTGGACCGCGTGGAAGTGGTTGTAACCGGCCGATCCGGTTGCGCACAAGGAGCGAAAGAGGCAACTCATGAAGGCAATCTACTACACCCAATACGGCTCTCCCGACGTGCTCACGTATAAAGAAGTCGACACGCCGACGCCGAGCGGACGACGAGATTCTCATCCAGGTCCATGCCGCCGCGCTCAACGCCTATGACTGGCACATCCTGCGCGCCGACCCGTTCCTGGCACGCTTCGCCCGCGGCTTGTTCAAGCCCAAGCACAACATCCCCGGCGCGGATGTGGCCGGTGTGGTCGCGGCGGTCGGCCGCAGTGTCACCCAGTTCCAGCCGGGCGACGCGGTCTATGCTGACCTGTCGCCGTCCGGTGACGGGGCGTTTGCCGAGTATGCGTGCGTGCCGGAACGCTTCGCCGCACTCAAGCCCGCCAACCTCACCTTTGAGGAAGCCGCGTCGGTGCCCATGGCCGCGGTCACCGCGCTCCAGGCCCTGCGCGATGTGGCCAAGGTGCAGCCGGGGCAGCGCGTGCTGATCGCCGGCGCGTCGGGCGGCGTGGGCACCTTCGCCGTGCAGATCGCCAAGGTGCTGGACCTCGACGTCACCGCAGTGTGCAGCACGCGCAAAACAGAGATGGTGCGCGCCCTGGGCGCGGACCACGTCATCGACTACACCCAGGAAGACTTCAGCGAGAGCGGCCGCCAGTACGACGTCATCCTGGGCATCAACGGCTACCGCCCGCTGGCAGACTACAAACGCGCCTTGACGCCGCACGGCATCTATGTCATGGTAGGCGGCACCAACAGCCAGATCTTCCAGGCGCTGCTCCTGGGATCGCTCCGGTCCATGGGCAGCGACCGGACCATGACGACCGTCACCATGAAGCCCAACCAGGCCGACCTGCTCTACATGAAGGAACTCATTGAGGCGGGCAAAGTCAAGCCCATCATCGACCGCTGCTATCCGCTGGCGGAGACGGCCGGCGCGTTCCGCTACCTGGAAGAGGGCCACGCCAAGGGCAAGATCGTCATCTCCGTCATCCCCGGCGAGCGCGGCCCGCACCCAAGGCCACGCCGAAGGAGCGTCGCATGAATGCCGCCGTCTACACACGCTACGGCCCGCCCGAGATGCTGCATCTGACGGAGGTGGCCAAGCCGACGCCCAAGGACGACGAAGCTCCTGGTGCGCGTCCATGCCACCACCGTGCGCGGGCGACTGTCGCATGCGCCGGGCCGACCCGTTCATGGCGCCTCTTCAACGGCCTCTTCCGCCCCGGCGCATCACCATCCTGGGCATGGAACTGGCCGGCGAAGTCGAGACGGTGGGCGCGCAGGTGCAAAACTTTGCGCCCGGCGATGCAGTCTTTGCCACGACCGGACTCAAGTTCGGGGCGTACGCGGACTACTGCTGTCTGCCCGCCGACGGGGTCGTGGCGCGCAAGCCCGCCAACATGGACTTCGCCACGGCCGCGGCCGTGCCCAGCGGCGCCATTGCGGCCCTGGCATTGTTGCGCAAGGGAGAGATTCGCGCCGGACAAAAGGCGCTGATCTACGGCGCATCGGGCAGCGTGGGCAGCTTTGCCGTGCAACTGGCCCGCCACTTCGGCGCCGATGTGACGGCCGTGTGCAGCGGCGGCAACCGGGATTGGGTGCAGGAACTGGGCGCAGCGCGAGTCATCGACTACACCAAAGAAGACTTTGCCGCTCAGGGCGCACGCTACGACCTGATCTTCGACGCGGTGGGGAAGATGATCTCGGGCGTCGGCAAGTCGACCTTCAATCGGGTACTCGCGCCCAATGGCCGCTTTGTCAGCATCGAGATGAACTACAAAGAGACCGTAGACGGCTTGACCGCCGTCCGCGAGCTGTGCGAAGCCGGCGCACTCACCGCCGCCATCGACCGGCGCTATCCGCTGGCGGAGATCGTGGCCGCACACCGTTACGTGGAAGCCGGCCACAAGAAGGGCAACGTCGTCATCACGGTGGCGTAGCGTCAAGGAGCAGTCGCACATGCAAGCAGTCGTCTGGACAGAATACGGGCCGCCCGCGGGGCTGCAACTGCGGGAGGTGGGGACACCGGCGCCCAAGGAGAACGAGGTGCTGATCCGCGTCCACGCCACCACGGTCACCGCGGGCGATTGCGAGGTGCGTACGCTCAAGTTCCCGTTCTGGCTGGCGCTGCCCATGCGCGCCTACATCGGCCTGCGCCGGCCCACGCGCATCACCATCCTGGGGCAGGAGTTGGCCGGAGAGGTCGCCGCGGTGGGCAACCGCGTCACCCGCTTCCAGGTGGGCGACGCGGTCTTCGGCTCGCCCGGCTTCAGCATGGGCGCGTATGCCGAATACGCCACGGTGCCCGCGGACGGCGAGGACGCGGTGTTGGCGCGCAAGCCGGCGAACGTCTCTTTTGCGGAAGCGGCGACCCTGCCCGTCGGCGCGCTGGAGGCGCTCCATTTTCTGCGTCAAGCGGCGCTCCAGCCCGGCGAACGGCTCCTGATCAACGGCGCGGGCGGCAGCATCGGCACCATGGCCGTGCAGCTCGCCAAGGCCTGGGGCGCACACGTGACCGCCGTGGACAGCGGCGCCAAGCTGGCCATGTTGCGCACCGTCGGCGCCGACGACGTCATCGACTACACGCGCGAGGATTTCACCGCGCGCGGCGACACGTACGACGTCATCTTCGACATCGTGGGCAAAAGCCCCTATGCCCGGTCGGTCAAAGCGCTCAAGCCGCATGGGCGCTATCTGATCGCCAATCCCCGGTTGGGCAAGATGCTGCGCGGCTGGTGGACCTCCAAGACCAGTGACAAACGTGTCTTCTTCCAGGTGGCCGCGTACAAGGCCGCCGATCTGGAGCAGATCAAAGAGCTGGTGGAGGCCGGCACGCTCAAGCCGGTCATCGACCGGCGCTATCCCCTGGCCGCCACGGCCGAGGCCCACGTCTACGTGGACAGCGGCGCCAAACAGGGCAGCGTCGTCATCGACGTGCTGGACGGCGGCGATTAGCCTCGACTAACCGTCCATGCCCAGCGACGCCAGCGCGGCGACATACCCCGCGTGCGCCGCCGCGTAGCCTACGTGTAGACCGTCTGCCACGATGCGCCTCCCGGCCACCCACACCTCATCCACGGCGCGCGGCGTTGCGCCAAAGATCACAGCATCAGCGGCCAGTTCCGGCGGCGTGCCCGCAAAGGCAGGATCGTCCCGGCGCAGGTAAACCGCGTCGTCTTCCCCCAGATCCGCCATGCCGACCGCCGCGTAGCCGTGGCGCGTGCCCAGGTCCAGCAACGCCGGCGCGGTGAGGATGATGCGCTGCTCCGTGCGGCTGCGCTCGTCCAGCTCCACGGCGCGCAGTTCCTCGAACGCATCGGGCGCAGTGGCTGTCACACCCACGCAGACGCACGCCCACGGCAGCCAACTCGGCGGTGCGGGGCAGGCCGTCGCCCAGGTCCCGCTCGGTGGTGCGACACAGGCAGACAGTCGCGCTGCTGTCCCAACTGCATCACCTCGTCCGCGGTGAGATGCGTCGCGTGCACGCCCACAAAGTTGGGCGACAACACACCCGCGTCCGCCAACAACGCCACCGGCGTCTGCCCGTACTCGACCCGGCATTCGTCCAATTCCCGCCGCTGCTCGGCCACGTGCATGTGAAACGGCAAACCACGCCGCCGCGAACTCCGCCAGCGACCACGTCCGCAGGCACGGCGCGGATGCTGTGGGCAGCCACGCCGACACGCACCAGCGGATCGCCCGCGTGGCGCGCCCGCAGTGCATCCACGTCGTCCATGACGGGGGCGATGTCGAGGTCGACGAAGCGGCGTTGCGCGGGCACGAGTTCCTGGCCGAAGCGGCGCGCAGATAGGCCGTGCGGATGAGCGTGATGCGCACGCCCGCGTCCTTGGCCGCTCGAATCACGGCATCGGCCATGGCACGCGCGGTCGGCATAGGGACGGCCATCGGCGTGGTGCACGTAGTGAAATTCGCCCACTGCGGTCACGCCGGACAGCCAGTTCCACGTAGGCGAAATGGGCCAGCCGCGTAGAACTGTCCGGGTTCAGTCCTTCGGCCAGGTGGTACATGAGGCCGCGCCAGGACCAAAACGAGTCGGCGGCGGTGGCGCGTCGTTGGGTGCGGCGCAAGGAGCGCGCTGAAAGGCGTGGGAGTGGGCCGTGGCCAGGCCGGGCAGCATGAAGTGCCGGTCGGTCACCCTGCGCTGTGGCCCTGTTCGTCATGCCACCACCTCGCCGCACGATCACCGTCGCCACGGGGTTGCCGCCGAAGAGTAGGCCCCGTGCGGTAGTCAGCCTCCTTCAGGATGAGCAGATCGGCCTGTTTGCCCACGTCCAGCGAGCCGACCTGCGCGCCCAGGCCGATGGCGTGGCGGCGTTGACCGTGGCCGCGGAGAGCGCCTCGGCGGCAGCATGCGCAGGTAGCGCGCGGCCACGGCCATGACCAGCGGCTGGGAGTAGCACGGTGCGGAGCCGGGATTGAGATCCGTGGCCAGAGCAACGGCCGCGCCCGCATCGATGAAGCGCGGCCCGGCGCGAACGTGGTGTGGCCCAGGTTCACATTGGCCGCGGGCAGCGGCACGGCGATGGTGTCGGGCGCGGCCAGTGTCGCAATTTCGTCCGGCCGCTCACGTCCAAGTGGTCGACGGAGATCGCGCCCAGCGCCGCAGCCATCGCCACGCCGCCCAGCCGGTTGAACTGGTCCACATGAGCTTTGGGCCGCATGCCCGCGGCCAGACCGGCCTTGAGGATACGGCAGGATTGGGCCACGTCGAAGGCGTGCTCCTCGCAGAAGACGTCGATGAAGAGCGGGCGGCCTTCCTTCGCAAAGTGGGACCCGACGTACCGCGGCCACGGCGGGGATCATCTCTTCCACCACGAGGTCAACGTAACCGTCGGCGTCGTCGCGGTACTCGGGCGGCAGCGTGTGTGCGCCCAGAAACGTGGGCACGATGGTGCACGGATGTTCGCGGTCGAGGGCGCCATCACCCGGAGCAGCTTGAGTTCCGTCGCCGTGTCCAAACCGTAGCCGGACTTGATCTCCACTGTGGTCGTGCCCAGCGCCAATATTTCATCCAGGCGACGGCGCGCCGTGGCGATCAACGCGTCCTCGGCGGCGACCGGGTGGCGCGCATGGTGCTGAGGATGCCGCCGCCCCCGGCCATGATCTCCATGTAGCTCGCGCCCTGGATGCGCAGCTCGAACTCGTGGACGCGGTCGCCGCCGAAGACCACGTGGGTGTGCGGGTCCACCAGCCCGGGGATGACGGCGCGGCCGCCCGCGTCGATCTGCCGCCGCGCGGCGAAGCGTGCCCGCACGTCCGGCGACGCGCCCACGGCCACGATGAGCCCGTCGTCCACCGCCACCGCGCCGTCGGCGATGATGCCCAGGTCGCGCATGGCCGCGCCCCGTTTGGCCGCGCCCGTGTCCGCGCAGGTGACCAGTTGGCCCGCGCTGTGGACGATGAGATCAACCGTTTGCCGGGTCATCCACCGCCTCCACTGCCTGCTCCACTGCCTCCTTGAGCGCGCCGCTTGCCACCAACTGACGCACACTTTCAATCAGCGGGGCGAGCGGGACGTCGTCGGCCACGAAGGGCGCCTGCTCCCGAATCAGCCCATAGGCGACCCGCGTGCCCGCGCCCAGAGCGGCGTCGTCTCGCCCCAGCCGTCGGCGGCGCAGGTCCACGCCTTGGGCCGCGGCCAGCAGTTCGATGGCGACGATGGTCTCCACGTGGTCCAGCACGCGCGCACAGTGGCGCGTGGCCACCGCGCCCATGCTCACGTGGTCCTCCACGTTGGCGCTGCTGGGGATGGAGTCGGCGCTCGCCGGGTGGGCCAGCACCTTGTTCTCCGACGCCAGGGACGCGGCCGTGTACTGCGCAATCATGAAGCCGCTGGCCAGCCCGCCGTCCTCGGTGAGGAACATGGGCAGCACGCCGCCGTTGGTGTCCGCGTCGACGAGACGGGCGACGCGGCGCTCGCTCATGTTGCCCAGATCGACCAGGGCCAACTTGGCGTAGTCCATGGCCAGTGCGATGGGCTCGCCGTGGAAGTTGCCCGCGCTGATGACCTCGGCCGCGCAGTCGGCATCCCCGCTGTCGTCCACGAAGATGAGCGGGTTGTCGTTGGCCGCGTTGAGTTCGATGTTGATGACCCAGCGCGCGTACGCGATCGCGTCGCGCACCGCCGTGGACCTGGGGCACGCAGCGCAGCGTGTATGGATCCTGGACGTTGCTATCCATGCCCGCCCGGACCAGCTCGCTGCCGGCCAGCAACTTGCGCAAGAACGCGGCGCAGTCGATCTGGCGGGGATGCGGGGCCGCCGCGTGGACACGGGCGTCGTAGGCGCAGTCGGTGCCGTGGAGCGCTTCCAGCAGGAAGCGCGGCCGCCACGTCCGCGGTGAGGGCGAGGTTGATGGCCCGGCGCACGAGCAGCGCGCCCAGGCCGACCATCATGGCCGTGCCGTTGAGCAGCGCCAGCCCTTCCTTGGCCTGGAGCACGGGCGGCGTGATGCCGGCGCGCGCCATCGCGTCCGCGCCCCGCATGCGCACGCCGTCCACGGTCACATCGCCCTCGCCGATGAGCGCCAGGGCCAGGTGGGCCAGCGGCGCGAGATCGCCGCTCGCGCCCAGGGAGCCCTGGCTGGGAATGCACGGGTGAATGCGGTGGTTGAGCAGGTCGACCAGCGTCTGCACCACCACGGGACGCACGCCCGACAGCCCCAGCGCCAGCGTGTTGGCCCGCACCAGCAACATGGCGCGCACGGTGGCTTCGTCCAATTCGGGACCGACGCCCGCGGCATGGCTGCGCACCAGGTTGAGCTGCAACTGGGCTACTTGTCCCGGGTCGATGAAACGATCTTTGAAGCGGCCGAAGCCCGTGGTGATGCCGTACGCAATCCGGCCGTCGGCGACCAATTGCTCCACCGCCGCACGCGAGCGCTCCATGGCGGGCAGGGCGGCCGGGTCCAGCGTCACCACTTCGCCGCGGGCGACCGCGACCACGTCGTCGACTTGCAAGGATTGGCCGTTGATCTGGAGCATGGCCTAGTTCGCCTCCAGCATGGGGATCTTGACGCCCCGTTCCCGCGCCACCTCCACCGCGCGCGGGTAGCCCGCGTCCACATGGCGGGCGATGCCCATGCCCGGGTCCACGGTGAGCACCCGTTCTAGGCGCGCGGCGGCTTCCGGCGTGCCGTCGGCCACGATGACCTGGCCCGCGTGCAGGCTGTAGCCGATGCCCACGCCGCCGCCGTGGTGCAGGCTCACCCAGGTCGCGCCGCACGCGGTGTTGATGAGCGCATTGAGGATGGGCCAGTCGGCGATGGCGTCGGAGCCGTCCAGCATGCCCTCGGTCTCCCGGTTGGGGCTGGCCACCGAGCCGCTGTCCAGGTGGTCGCGACCGATGACGATGGGCGCCTTGACCTTGCCCGTGGCCACCAGTTCGTTGAACGCCAGCCCGGCCTTGGCCCGCTCGCCGTAGCCCAGCCAGCAGATGCGCGCCGGCAGCCCCTGGAAGGCGATGTCGCGCTGGGCCAGGCGAATCCAGCGCGCCAGGTGCTCGTCCTCGGGGAAGAGGTCGAGGATGGCCTGGTCGGTGGCGTAGATGTCCTCCGGGTCGCCCGAGAGCGCCACCCAGCGGAACGGTCCTTTGCCCTCGCAGAAGAGCGGACGGATGTAGGCCGGGACGAAGCCGGGATAGTCGAAGGCGTGCTTGAGGCCGTTGTCAAAGGCGCGCTGGCGCAGGTTGTTGCCGTAGTCGAAGACGACCGCGCCCTGTTGCTGCCAGTCGAGCATGGCCTGGACGTGGGACGTCATGGAGTCCATGGCGCGCTGGACGTACGCCGCCGGATCCGTTGGCGCAGGGCGCGGCCTCGTCCAACGTCAAGCCCGCCGGGATGTAGCCAACCATGGGATCGTGGGCGGAGGTCTGGTCGGTGACCACGTCGGGGCGGACGCCGCGGCGCACCAACTCGGGCAGCACCTCGGCCGCGTTGGCCACCAGCGCCACCGAGCGCGGCGTCTGTGCGGCCACGGCTTCCTCCACCCACGTCATGGCCTCTTCCAGGTCGTCGGTCACCCGGTCGACTTGACGCAGGGCCAGTCGCCGGTCGGCGCGCCAACGGTCCACCTCCACAAAGAGGCCCACACCTTCGTTCATGGTCACGGCCAGGGGCTGCGCGCCGCCCATCTCGCCCAGCCCCGCGCTGAGCACGAACTTGCCCTTGAGGCTGCCCCAGCCGTGCTGCCGGGCCAGCGCGCCGAAGGTCTCGTAGGTGCCCTGGAGGATGCCCTGGGTGCCGATGTAGATCCAGCTCCCCGCGGTCATCTGGCCGTACATGATGAGCCCGGCCGCTTCCCACTTGTCGAAGTTCTCCTGGGTGGCCCAGGCGGGGACGATGTTGGAATTGGCCAGGAGGACACGCGGCGCGTCGGTGTGGGTGCGGAAGACGGCCACCGGCTTGCCCGACTGGACCATGAGCGTCTCGTCCGGTTCCAGCGTGCGCAGCGCGGCCAGGATGGCGTCCAGCGCGTCCCAGTTGCGCGCCGCCCGGCCACGCCCGCCGTAGACGATCAGGTTGTCCGGGTCGAAGGCCACTTCGGGGTCGAGATTATTCTGAAGCATGCGATAGGCGGCTTCGATCTGCCAGTTCTTGCAGGTCAGTTCGGTCCCACGGGGTGCACGAATTTCTCTAGGCATGATGCTCTCTCGTCTGGATGTAGTAACTTGCTTCGTTGTAGACGGCCTGGAACCAGACGGCGGGGACTTTGTCGCCGTGGGCATCAAGGGTGAAGCTCAGGCGGTCGATGTGGAAGCCGGGCGTCTGCGGCGGGACGTGGAGCAGGGTCGCGTCCGCGGCGTCGATGGGGTGACGTTCCACCACATGCTCCAGGCGCACCAGGGGAATGCCGTACTTTTCCACCAGCAGCCAATGGATGGAGAGCCGCGCCAGGTCTTCGTCGAGCAGTTGCGGACAGAGCGCCTGGGCCAGATAGCGCGTCTCCAGCGCCACGGGCACGCCGTCGGCCAGGCGCAGCCGGCGAATGTGGATGACGGGCGCGGCCACGGGGAGGCGCAAGCGCGCGGCCACATCCGCGGGCGCGGGGCAAGTGTCCGCCGCCAGGACTTGCGTGCTCGGCTGCCGTTGCTGCCGGCGCATCTCCTCTGAAAAGCTGGCCAGACTGAAGTGTTGCGTGTGGACCGGCGGCGGCGCCACAAAGGTGCCGCGGCCGTGTTCACGCACCAGCAGCCCCTCGCCGGTCAGGAGTTGCAGCGCCTGGCGCACGGTGCCGCGGCTGAGCGCGTAGGTCGCACACAGGTCCGGTTCCGACGGGATCTGGTCGCCGGGTGCAAGTTCGCCACTTTCGATGCGACGACGCAGTTCTTCGGCAAGGCGGTGGTATTTGGGCAGACGTGCGACAGGATAGGCAGGCATGGATCGATGGTTTCCTCATATTTGTCTAGATGTATAGACAAGTCTAGCCGACACGCAGCCACGATGCAAATTGGCTGTGACCGAGATCGACGCGACTGCCGATCCGGGCACTGTTGCGCAGCCGGGTCGAGCGCGCGCATTTGACTTCGGGTCAGAGCCTCGTTTGGGTCGCACGCCCAGGTGCGAAGCGCTGCACCCAGGCGAGAGCGCGCCGACCCGTTCGCACGTGGGCGTGCGAACTGAACATCTTCGAGCCTGAATTGAACCCGGTGTCGCGCCGTTGACTTATCGTGAATCTCGCTTTCGGTGTATACTTGACGCATTGTATTTTTGCCGCACTTTGTCCTGCTGACGCAACGAAGGAAAGCCAACCGTCCGTGATGAAACAACCGCTGATTTTCGCAGTGCTGTTGGCTGCGACCCTCACCCTGGCGGCGTGTTCGCTTCTGCCCGAAACCCAGATTACGGGCGCATCCTCCAACGAGCCGCCGACGCCGACCCCAATTCCCACCGCCGTGGTTCCCATGCAGCCGCGCTACACGGTGAAGCGCGGCGAGGTGGTGGACGAAGTCGTCTTCAACGGCCGCGTCTCGCCCGTCATCGAGGAGGAACTCTTCTTCCGTACCGACGGACGCGTGCGCGCCACCGATGCCAAGCGCGACGACATGCTCACCGCGGGGCAGGTGATCGCCGAGTTTGAGATCGCTGCATTGGAACGGGATCTGGCGTCGGCCACCTTGGAGTTGGAACGGGCCCAGAGCCGTCTTGAGACCGCAGAACGCGACCTGGCCTTCGACGTCGAGACGGCCGAGGCCAACCTGGAGATTGCGCGGCTGGAACTGGCGCGCCTGCGCGCCGCCGCGGTGCCGGATCAGACCGCCGTCCAGATTCAGGAGGAGCGGGTGCGGCTGGCGGAGATCGCCGTGGAACGGTTGAAGGACGGCATCGATCCCCTGCTGCGCAACGATGTGGAACGGGCCACCCTGCAAGTGGACAAGCTCAAGGCCGAGATCGACGAGTCCACCATCGTCGCGCCCTTCGACGGCCAGCTGCTCTCCATGAACCTTCTCGCGGGGCAGCCGGTGGAAGCCTACCGCCCCATCGCGTCCGTCGCCGATGTCAACAGCCTGGAAGTGGCCGCGACCCTCATGTCCAGCCAGATGGAAGGGCTGGCCGAGGGCATGGAGGTCAAGATCACGGCGGTGCGGCGTCCCGGCCTGGAACTGACGGGCATCATCCGCCAGTTGCCCTATCCCTACGGCAGCGGCGGCAATCCGTCGGTGAGCAACGTGGAGGAGCGGGACGACACGACCCGCATCGAGCTCAACGAGTCGCTGGAGGAAGCCGGCATGGAACTGGGCGACCTGGTGCGCGTGGAGGTCATCCGCGAGCGCAAGGAGGATGTGCTCTGGTTGCCGCCCCAGGCGCTGCGCAACTTCGACGGGCGTCGCTTTGCCGTGCTGGAAGAGAACGGCAGCCAGCGCCGAGTCGACGTGGAGGTCGGCATCGAGACGGCCGAACGGGTGGAAATTGAAACCGGGCTGGAAGAAGGCCAGACGGTGGTCGGCCAGTGACACGTCTGCATGACAGCTAACCTCGCATGAAATACCTGAAACGTACGTGGGCCATCTTTGCCATTGCAGTGCGCCGCTTGCTCGCGCAGCGCGGCCTCGCGCTGGCGACCGTCCTCGGCTTGATCGTGGCCGTCTCCATCGTCATGAGCATCCCGCTCTACACCGACGCGGTCTATTACACCATCCTCCAGCGCGAACTGAGCGCCAGCGACGACGAGGCCATGAGCCGGCCGCCCTTCGCCTTCATGTTCCGCTACGTGGGCTCGGTGCAGGGCCTGTTGGAGATGGAGGACATCGAGCAGGTGGACCAGTACTTGATGGAGCAGGCGCCGCGGTTGCTGGGCCTGCCCCACGAGTTGACGGTCCGCTATCTGCGCACCGACAATTTCCGCCTCTTCCCCACCTCCCAGGCCGCGTACGCCGACGTGCGCGATCCGCTGGAGTGGGTGACCTTCGCCTATGCCAGTGATTTCGAGAACCAGATCGACATGGTGGAAGGGCGCTTCCCCCAACCGGCCACGGGCGATCCCGACACACCGGTGGAAGTCATCATTCCCGACGCCATGGCCGAAAGGCTGGGCATTCAGGTGGGCGAGAGTTTCATGACCTTCCGCACCACCAAAGGCGGCACCGAGCGCACGGTGCAGATCCCGGTCACCGTCACGGGCACGTGGCGGGCCAAGGATCCCGAGTCGGACTATTGGTTCTACCGCCAATCCGTCTTCGACAAGCAGATGATGATCCCCGAAGCGACCTTCATGACGCGGCTCGTGCCGGTGCTGGACGACGAGATCGCGCAGGGGCTCTGGTATCTGATCATGGACGGTTCGTCCATCAGCACCGACGACGTGGGCTACCTGGTGGCGCGCATCAACAACGTGGTGCAGCGGGTCAATTCGCTGCTGCCCGACACGCGCCTGGAGTACTCGCCGCTGGAGGCGTTGCAAAACTATCGCCGCTCCTCGCGCGTGCTCAACGTGCTGCTCTACGCCTTCAGCATCCCCATCATCGGCCTGTTGCTGGCCTTCATCGGCGTGGTGGTGGGGCTGGCCGTGGAGCGCCAGCGCAACGAGATCGCGGTGCTGCGGAGCCGCGGCGCGACCATGTTGCAGGTGCTGGGCATCGCGCTCTTGCAGGCGGTCTTCCTGGGCGCGATCGCGCTGGGCGTGGGCATCTTCGCCAGCCAAGGCATCGCCTACGTCATCGGCTCGACCCGCAGCTTTCTCGACTTCACCGCCCAGAGCGACATCCGCGTGCTGCTCACGCGCACGTCGCTGCGCTTCGGCGTCTTCGCCGTGATCGTGGTCATCGTCGCCCAGGTCATCCCGTCCATCGGCGCGGCGCGCCACACCATCATCTCGTACAAGGCCGAGCGGGCCCGCACCCTGCGCCCGCCCTGGTGGCAGCGGGCCTGGCTCGACGTACTGCTCCTGATTCCGGCGGGCTACGGCGCGTATCTATTGCGCCAACAGGGCAGCATCGCTGTGGGGCAGGCGGGCATCTCCGGCGGGCCGTTCGACAACCCGCTGCTCTTCCTGGTGCCCGCGCTGGTGACCCTGGCGCTGACGCTCTTCCTGCTGCGCATTCTGCCCAAGTTCATGGCCGGGCTGGCGTGGCTGGCCGGGCGGCTCAACGGCATCGGCTTTCTGCTGGCCAGCCGCTACCTCTCGCGCGACCCGAGCTTCTACACCGCGCCGCTGGTCCTGCTCATCCTGACGCTGAGCCTCTCCATCTTCACCGCGTCCCTGGCCGTGACGCTGGACCGTCATCTCCACGACCAGAGCTACTATCGCATCGGTGCGGACGCGCGGCTGGCCGAGTTGGGTGTCTTCAGCGAGGGCGACAGCGCGGCGTCGGGACCATTCGGCG
>JAWKOK010000098.1:0-16874 GCA_041391205.1 Caldilineaceae bacterium | reverse complement strand
CAACCCCGGCACCCTCGAGTTCCTGGGCCCGACACCCGAGAACAGCGTGGCCGGCCAGATCGAAATTCTGACCACCGCGACGACCCAGGGCGTGGACGCCATCATGATCTCCAACAACGCCGGCGATCAAATTGCACCCGCAGCCCAGGCGGCCAAGGACGCCGGCATGACCGTGGTGACCTGGGACTCGCCGATTCCGTCGGCCGAGGGCGAAGACCTCTTCATCGCCCAGGTGGACTTTGACGAGACCGGCGTGGTCATGGCCGACATGGCGCTGAGCATCCTGGGTGAAGCGGGCGGCCAGTTCGCCATCCTCTCCGCCTCGCCCGACGCCGCCAACCAGAACGCCTGGATCGCGGCCATGGAAGAAGCCCTGCAGGACGAGAAGTACGCTGCGCTGGAACTGGTCGACACCGTCTACGGCAACGATCAGTCCGAGGACAGCTACAACCAGGCCCTGGCGCTGGTGGACAAGTACCCGGACCTGAAGCTGATCATGGCGCCGACCACCGTGGGCATCGCCGCCGCGGCCAAGGCCATGCAAGACGAGGATCTCTGTGAGACGGTCAAGGTTTCCGGCCTGGGCCTGCCCGCGGAGATGGTCTCCTACACGCTCAACGGCTGCGCGCCCGAGTTCGCCCTGTGGAGCTTCGTGGATCTGGGTTACCTGACCTACTACGCCAGCTACGCCCTGGCCACGGGTGCGATCACGGCGGAGGAAGGCCAGTCCTTCGACGCCGGGCGCATGGGTTCCTTCACCATCGAGAAGGACCCGACTCGCGACGCCGGCCTGCGCGTGCTCATGGGCCCGTTCACCGTCTACACCGCGGATAATGTTGAGGCGGCTGCGCAGTAGAAGGGCAAGATTGAAGAGTAAAGATTGAAGATTGGGAGATTGGAGATTGAAGAGATTGGGAGATTAAGAGATTGGCTCACGTGTTTGTACGCTGATGTCCGAATCTCTGAAGTCTCCCAATCTCTCAATCTCCATTCCGCACCATTCACGCACCACCCTCTACCACCATGCCCGAATCCATTGTTGACGTCAGTCATCGCTTTTTCGATGACATTGTGAAACCAATATTGGCGGAGCATTTTCCTGACGAACTGGCTGTGGCCGCCATTGGCGTCTTCGGCCACGGGTCGGAAGCGCTGCGCATGGACGACGCGTACTCCAGCGATCATCACTGGGGGCTGCGCATCGACGCGCTCTTCCCGCATGACATCTTTGTCGCGCGCGGGGCGGAGATGCGCGAGCAGGTCAGCGCGCTGCTGCCGCCCAGCTATGAGGGCCATTCGCTGCGCGCGGCGCATGTGGCGGGCGCGGGCCTCGCGCCCGAAAGCCTGCAACATTTCCTCGTGCGCACCATCGGCATCGACCACGCGCCGCGGAGCTACGTCGAGTGGCTGCAGATCCCCGAAGAGGACGTCATCCACGTCATCAACGGTGAGGTGTGGCACGATCCCACGGGTGAATTTTCCGGCGTGCGCACCGTGCTCAACGGGTACTATCCCGAGCCGGTGCGCCTGCGCCGCATCGCCCACTGGTGCCGCTACTTTTCCGGCATGGGCGCGTACGCACTCAAGCGCGCCATCCTGCGCGACAATGACTACTACGCCAACATCACTTTCACCCGCGCCATTCGTCTGGGCGTGCAGTTGGCCTTCTTGCTGGAGAAGCAGTATTTCCCGTACGACAAGTGGACGTACGCCTATTTCACGCTTCTGCCCCGGCTGGCCGCGCCCATGCAACCGCTGGTGGATGAAGCGGTCAAGCTGGCCACGCCGTGGGAACGCAAGCTCGAATTGCTCCACGCCATCTCCGACGTGCTCGACGACTTCATGGTGCGCGACGGTATCATTGCGCCCCACCCGCGCTTCACACCGTCGCCCACGTCGGGCTACCGTGTCCTGGAGCACGCCTACGCCGAGATCATCCACAATCTGCCCGCCGACCTCAAACCCGTGGTGCCCATCTGGGACCAGATCCACTTTGAGTCGTTCCACAGCGAATTTGTGGACCGCATCGACCTGGACACGTGGGATGAGATGTTGCAGTTGAGACCGAATGAGGAGGAGTAGCAATTGAGCGTAGCGTGAAGACGAGATGGACACAGATTGGAAAACACAGATGACCTTCGATTCTACTCCGACTGGCTTCCCGATATCTGTTCGTTCAGTTGCCGCACACTTCATTTTCATCCCTCGGGGTGACCCGGGGGTCATGAAGTCTGTGGCTAACGCTATGAACGGCAAAGAACGCATTCGCGCCACCATCAACCGGCAGCCGACCGACCGGACGCCGCTGGATTGCATGCTCTACCAGAAACAGTTTCTCGAGAGGTTGGCCGCCGACTACGGCCCGCGCGAGCAATTCTTGGACGAGTTCAACATCGACGTCTTCGCCGGCTTCGTGCCCTATCCCAACCAGTTCGGCCGCAAGTTCGACGTGACCGAACTGGCCGAACTGGATCTGGGCGACCCGCACGATCCCAAGTGGGTGACCCACGACGACTGGAACTACGACTTCGACGGCGTCAACGTGCGCGAGGCGGTGGCGTGGTACGGCGACAAGCGCATGATCCGCGCCCACATGTGGGGCATCGTCGAAGGGACGAGCACCTTCCTGGGCATCGAGAATTGCTGGCGCAACCTGGGCGAAGAACCGGACCTGATGATGGCCTTCTTCGACCGCTACGCCGACTGGCTCTGCGGGCTGGTGGACAGTTGCGTGGAGAGCGGCGTGGATATGATCACCCTCTCCGACGACTGGGGCAGCAACGGCACCATGCTCTTTTCGCCGCGCATGTGGCGACGCATGATTCGCCCCTACACCGAGCGCGTCGTCCAACACGCCAACAGCCGCAACTGTCCCGTCATGCTCCACAGCGACGGCTACATCATGCAGATCCTGCCCGACATCGTGGAGATGGGCTACGCCATGGTCCACCCCATGCAGGAGAGCTCGGGTATGGATCCCCAGGTCATCAAGGACGAGTGGGGCGACAAGTTCGTCATCTACGGCTCGTTGGACGTGGTCGATGGGCTCTACATGTACGACGGCGAGGCGCTGGACGAGTACATCACCAAACGCTTCGAGATCTACGCGCCCGGCGGCGGCTTCATCTTCTGCAGCGGCCACTTCGTCCAAGCCGACATCCCGCCGCAGCGGCTGGTGCGCGCCTACCGGCTGGCGAATGAGTTGGCGGAAAAATATGGGAGATTGGGAGACTAAGAGATTGGGAGATTGGGAACAGGCATCGACGCAACACCTGTCTCCACTCTCCTAATCTCCCAATCTCATTTCTCACCATGCTCACCCCACCAGCCACCACCTTCTGGATCGGCTCCGACCACCCCTTCGATCTGCACGAAGCCTACATTTGCTTCCGCAGCCCGCATTTTGATTGGGACGGCGAAGCGGCGACGCTTTGGATCACGGCGGACAGTCGTTACAGCTCTGGGTCAACGGCACATTCGTGGCGCGCGGCCGGCGGCGTAGTTGGCCCAGCCGGCAGGCGGTCGACCGCGCCGACATCGGCGCTGCTCCACGCCACAGGCAATGTCATCGCGGTCCAAGTCTACCAACCCGGCTACTCCCACTTTTCCTACGTGCATCGCGGGCCGCGGCGCTTCTGGCCTGGTTAGCCGGCGGACGGGACGCCCGTCCTCGTCAGCAACACGGGCTGGCGTGCGGCGCGACCGGTCGTTCAGTGCGCACGTGCCGCGCGCCTCCATCTACGGCAGCGGCGTGGAGGACCGGGACCTGCGCCTTGACGAGCCGTGGCAGCAGCCCGGGTACGATGACGCCGGGTGGTCGCCGGCCCGGATCGTCGCCACCACCGGCGACGAGATCTGGGCCGGGCTCCATGCGCGCACCGTGCCTACGCCTGCGGAACGTGCGCTGAACGTCCCTGGCCGCCGTCAGAATCGGGTCGACAAGCACGGCAACGGACGTTCACCTGCGCCTGCGCGCCGGCTGGACCGCAGCGGACGACATCCAAGTCTCGCCGGATGAAGACGGTTGGCTCGCGTGGGAACTGGCGGCCGGCCAGTCGGCCTACCTCCTCTTCGACTTGGGCCGCAACTACACGTGCCAAGGTTGGCTTGACGTCGCAGGCGCGCGGGGCGGGGAAGAAGTCGTGGTCAGCTACGCCGAGAAGATCCGCGACGGCGCCCTGGTCATCTCGGACCCGGCCACCTACTGCCGTGTGCGCCTGACCGACCGCTTCGTCCTCCGCGCCGGCGCCCAGACCGCGCAAGGCTTCACCATGCGCGGCGGACGCTACGTGCTCTTCCACCTGGTCGGCCCCACCGGCCCGGACTTGCGCATCCGGCCGCGCGTCACCGTGGCCGAGTATCCGCTCACCGTCACCAAGCCGCTCCACCTCGACGATCCGGTGCTCGACGGCGTGGTCGCCATGTGCGAAACCACGCTGCGCGCCTGCCTGCAGGAGACCTTCGTGGACTGCTGCTGGCGCGAGAGTTCCCAGTGGCTGGGCGATGCGCTGCCCCAAGCGCGCCTCCTGGCGAGCATGAGCGATGACCTGCGCCCGCTGCGGCAAGTGCTGGTCATGGCCGCGCAGGGCGCGTACCCGGACGGCATCCTCCCCAGCATTCTGCCCGGCGAGGTCCACGCCTATGCGGTGCTGGACTACAACTTCACCTGGGTGGAGTTGCTGGCGCTGTGGCGCGAACTCAACGGGCCGGCTGGTGACGCGCTGCTCATGGAACTGTGGCCCACGCTGGTCAACCTGCTCGACGCGTTCCACACGCATCTGGGTGACGACGGCCTCCTGCGCGCGCAGCCGGGTCGCCGTCTCTTTCTGGACTGGGCGCCGCTCTCGCGCGCCGAGCCGAACGCGCTCTACAATCTGCGCTACTTGTGGGCGTTGCAGGTGGCGATTGGGTTGGGAGAAGAGATTGGAGATTGGGCGACTGAGAGATTGGGCGACTGGCGAGCGCGCGCCGCCGTGTTGGCCGAGGAGATTCGCCGCGCCTTTCTTGTGGACGGCGTGTGGTACGACGACCGCGACCGCGCCACCTTTTCACAGCATGCGGCGGCATTTGCGGTGTTGACCGGCTGCGCCACGCCCGACGAAGTCCCTGCGCTGCTCGATGCCATCGTCGCACGCTCACTCGATCCCAGCGATGATTCGGTCCCCAACAAAATGGTGCTGGCCAGTCCGTTCATGCAGTACTACGTCTTCGAGGCATTGCAGCGGCATGGCCGCATGGAGAAGATTCGCGCCATCATTCGCTTGCGCTGGGGGCGCTGGGTGGACCAAGGCGAACGAACCACGTGGGAGAACTGGAATGTGGACTTCCCCGACGGGTCAATCTGCCACGCGTTCTCGGCGCATCCGCGGTATTTTCTGGCAGCCTGCGGGAAGGGTTGATCTCATTCTTCTACCTCTGCATAGGCCTCCGCCAGGTACACATCATGATTCTCACTCATGTCAGTGATCCCCGAAGAGTATTTCCCCGCAATCGCGAGCGCATTGCGCTTCCGTTCGTCCAAATCGGCAAAGGGCCGGCTATGCACATACAGATCCACACTGCGCCGAATGATCTCGGCAACCGACAAGCCTTCCTGCGCAGCGAGCGCTTTCAACTGCGTGGACTGTTCTACCGTCAACTGAATCTGCGTACGGACCATGTCAGTCTCCAGTTGGTGTGAGCATATGTGAATACCATTGTTTGGCAGCATATGCTAGAATCAAGCGTGCAAAAGTCGACGCAGATACGATAATTTCCATTGGGCCATTCCCTGCACCAAGGAGTGATCGTGCCGACAATCCGGATTGACGGTTACAAGTTTCGTTTCTACTCGTCCGATATCTATGAACCACCGCACATTCACGTTATCAAGGGAGATTGTGTCGCCAAGATTTGGCTGGCGCCTATCCGATTTGAGTATGCGCACGGCTACAGCAAGGCAGAGATAAACAGGCTCCTGAAGTTGACGGCTCGACATGAACGCCGGTTATTGGAGGCATGGTATGAACACTTTGACGGCGCATGAGATTGACCAACAGGTCCGTGCGGTTGACGTCAGCATCGACGACACGATTCTCGGGATTCGTCTTAGCGACGGACGCGAACTCAGAATTCCCTATCCGAAGATTCCCTGGCTCGAGTTCCTCGTCAGCGCCACGTCTGCGCAGCGCAAAAACTGGTCGCTTGAGCCGGGAGGCTATGCCGTCTACTGGGAAGACATGGACGATGGCGTCGAAGTCTCCCATCTGCTGACGATTCAACCCTTGACATGAACTGTGTCGGATTGGCCCAGGTGCCTCATCAGGCAATCTGGACCAATCCGACTTTGAACTCTGCTTTTCTACGCTGCGACCATCACCTCATCCAACTCCAACTCGGCCAGACGCGCCGGGGTAGGGATGCCGTCCGCGTCCCAGCCGCACATGCCGTAGTAGAGCTGTAGCGCCTGGCGGAACTTAGTCCGATCCACGGCCACGCCTTCCAGCTTGCCGTTCTGCAAGCCTTCGAAGAGGCGCGGCGGCAGCGTGTCGTCGGCCGTGGTGAAGCCCTCCCGGTTGTTGAAGATGCGCGCCATGGTGTTGGCCCGCTCGCCCACTTTGAGCAACTCGAAGAGACTCATGTCCCAGCCCGTGGCCGCGTTGATGTAGTCGGCCAGTTCCTCCAGCTTCAACGTGCCGATGGGCACGCCCACAAAGTCGCACATGCCCACGCTGTTGTAGAGACTCCACACCTGTTGCGCGTAGTAAAACGCGCGCACCTTGTGCGGCCCCAAGTCCATGCGGTCCACCGGCTCCACCAGGCCCAGCGGTTCCAAACCGGTGTCCAACTGGCCGAAGCCCTCGTAGGTGGGATCGTGGATGGCTTCCATGTGATCCGCACCCGTGGGCGAAATGGCGTAGGCCAGGGAGAGACCCACTTTGCCGCGCGGCTCGTGCATGGGCAACTCCTGCCCCTTGACGTGATTGGCGAACTGCTCAGTGCCCTGCCCCAGGACCTCGGCGGCATGCTTCACCCCGTCGGCCAGCAGGTCACCGATGCCCTCGCGCCGGCCGATCTTGTGGATCATCTGGAGCATGGCGTCGGCGTTGCCCCACGTCAGGTCGATGCCGTCCGTGTCATCCTTGGTCAGGATGCCCTTTTCGTAGGCCTCCATGGCAAAGGCGATGGCCACGCCGGTGGAGATGCCGTCCAACACGTACTGGTTGACCAACTGCGACCCCTCGGCCACCGCGGCCAAGTCACCCACACCGCAGAGCGAACCCAGCGCGCCGATGATCTCGTACTCCATGCCGCCGTACTTGGGCGAGACGCCCCGTTCCTCGATTTCGACTTCGCGCTTGCACGCCACCGCACAGGAGAAACACGTGCCTCGGTTGACCAAGATCGTGTTGGCCATGGTTTGTCCCGAGATGGCATTGGCCTCGGCGAACGAACCGTCGCGGAAATTGTGCGTCGGCAGAATGCCGTCCAGGTCCAGCCCGACCACGCCGCCGGATGTACCGTAGAGGTGCATCCGGTCGCTTTCCTGGTCATAGTTGTCCCGGAACCACTGCACGACTTCCTTGGCGCCATCTTTGTCCGTGGGAGCGACGCGCTCGCGCCCGCGCACGACGATGGCCTTGAGCTTCTTGCTGCCCATGACCGCCCCCAGCCCGGCGCGCCCGTGGAAGTGGCGCAACTCGTTGACGATCGCGGCATACTTCACCAGGTTTTCGCCGCCCACGCCCGTCTGCAACACGCGGATGCGCTTGTCGCCGATCTCCTCCAACAACCTATCCTGCACCTCGCCCGACAGCTTGCCCCAGTAATGGGATGCGTCACGAATTTCGCACTTGCCGTCGTGCAGGTAGAGATAGACCGGCGTCTCCGCCTGACCGTGGACCATGATGCCGTCCCAGCCGGTGCGCTTGAGTTCCGGGCCCCAGTAGCCGCCTGCTTCCGCCTCGCCAAAGCCGCCGGTCAGCGGCGACTTGCCGGCCGCGGTGTAGCGGTTGCAGCCCGACAAGGGCAGCCCGTTGGTGACGCTGGTCATGAGGATCAGCTTGTTGTCCGGCCCCAGCGGATCGACGTGCGCCGGAATGTCGCGCAGCATCAGGTACGACGCCAGCGCGCTGCCGCCCAGATAGCGGCGGTAGATCGCATCCGGAAGCACCTCGTCCCAGGTGCGACCGCTGCTGAGGTCCACATGCAAAATCTTGCCATTGTATGCCGTTGGCATGATGCCTCCTCTTGGTGGTGATCGGTGATGGCGTCTCCCACCGGGTCCGCCCAACTTGCATTCCGGGGCAAACGCGATAGATTCGAAACGCTTGCCTGTGCAATTCTACTTCGGACCGTGGTATCATTCAAGCGACGCGCAACCATGCAATCACGCCGATGCGCATCCATCCCGCTTCACCCACCACACATGCAGGAGTTGAGCCATGCCCTTACTGTTTGACATGCCCATGGAGCAGTTGCGTGAATATCAAGGCGTCAACCCGCGCCCGGGCGACTTCGACGCGTTCTGGGATCGCGGCCTCGCCGAGGTGCGGGCGCTGGATCCCCAAGTTGAATTGGTCCCGGCCGACTTTCAGGCGCCTTTCGCGGACTGCTATCACATGTACTTCACCGGCACGGGCGGCGCACGCGTCCATGCCAAGCTGCTGCGCCCCAAGGCGAGCGACGGCCCGCACCCCGCCGTGCTCATGTTTCACGGCTATTCGGGCAACGCCGGCGACTGGAGCGAAAAACTCGGCTACGTGGCCATGGGCTACACCGTGGCCGCGCTCGACTGCCGCGGCCAAGGCGGGCTGTCTGAAGACCGGGGCGGCGTCACCGGCTGGACCCTGCGCGGTCACATCGTGCGCGGGCTGGGTGACGACCCGGAGAAGATGCTCTACCGCCATATCTTCCTGGACACCGCGCTGCTGGCCCGCATCGTCATGGAGATGGACGACGTGGACGCGACGCGCGTGGCCGCCACCGGCGGCAGCCAAGGCGGCGGCTTGACGCTGGCCTGCGCCGCGCTCACGCCGGAGATTAAGCTGGCCGCGCCGGTCTTCCCGTTCCTCTGCGATTACCGCCGCGTCTGTGATCTGGAACTGGCCAAGGATGCTTACGCCGAGTTGGAGGAGTGGTTCCGCCGCTTCGATCCGCTGCACGAACGCGAAGACGCGGTCTTCACGCAACTGGGCTATGTGGACGTGCAACATCTGGCACCGCGCATCCGCGGCCAGGTGGTCATGACCGTGGGCCTCAACGACCGCATCTGTCCGCCGTCCACCCAATTCGCCGCCTATAACAAGATCCCGAGCACGAAGTCATTGCGCATCTATCCCGACTTCGGCCATGAGAACCTGCCGGGCAACAGCGACGCGATCTTCGCCTTTTTGAGTGCGTTGTAGCGCGCACACTTCTCATTGCCGGGGCTTGAGCGTGGGGTTGATCGTGTAGGCGGTCAGCGCGTGGTCGTCGGCAATGAGGGGCAGATCGGCGGCGCGGGCAACGTCGGCCGCGCGTAGATGGAGGTGCGCGTCCTGCGTGCCCAGGCGCAATGCCTCCTCCATCAGCGGCCAGGCGGCGTAGGCGTCGCCGTTGCGATAGAGCGCCCACGCCAGCACGTCCGCGGTGTGAATCGTCGCGCGCGTGGCATAGGCCCGGCGCGCCAGCTGCACCGCTTCGGTGCGCTGATCCGCGTCGCCGTGGTCGGCCAGGAAGCGCGCCAATTCCAGGTCCACGTCCATGCCGGCCGCGGCGTTGAGTTGCTGCAACGCGCGCGCCAGTTCGTACTGAGCCTTCGCCGCGGCCTCATCGCCTTCCGCATGATACAGGTCGCCCAAGGCGATCACGTACGTGGGGATGGGCAACTGCTCGACCACCGGCGCCAGCCGCGCGCTCGCCTGCGCGATGTTGCCCCGCGCCGCGTCCACCAGCGCCAGTTCGGCCTCGGCCTTGAGATACGTGGGCGAGGTGGCCAGCGCCGCGTTGAACGTGGTGGCCGCGCGGTCCAGGTCACCGCGCCCGGCGTAGAGACGCCCCAGTTGCACCAGGCACCAGAGCGTCCGCTCCTCGCCGGGCATGCCCGCGTCCACCGCGGCTTGCATGGCCGCGATGGCCCCGTCGACCTCGCCGTGAAGCTCGCGCAGATACGAGATGCGCGCGTACGCTTCCAGCCCCGGGCGCAGGTCGACCATGGCCTGGGCCGCGGCCACGGCTTCGTCGTACCGGCCCAACTCCACGAGGCCGTCGACGCGGATACCCAGCACGTCCACACGCCGCGGGTTGACCGCGGCCGCCCGCTCTGCCCAGACCAGCGCACCGGCGAAATCGTGCCGCGCCAGCGCCAACATACCCTGGCCGACCAGCGCGTCGATCTGGCGCGGATCGGCGGCCAGCACTTGGTCGAACGCGGCCTGGGCCTGGGTGTAGAGCGCCGGGTCCGCACTGACGCGGGCCGCGGCCAGGCGGGCCAGGCCGAGCTGCGCCAACGCATAGCGGTTGTCCGGCGCACGCTGGAGCAGGGCTTGCCAGCGCGCCGCGCCGTCCTGCGTGACGGTGCGCACCGCCGTCGTTGACGCCTCTGTGGTAGCGGCGGTTCCGGTCTGCAGCAGCCACATGCCACCGGTCAAAGTCACCAGCAGCGCGGCCGTCATCGCCACGCGCCGGATTGCCTTGTGTGGTACGACTGTGTGGATCAACATCATGCACCTTTCCTATAAGAAGTCCGGCTTCTGCCAGAAGCCGGACTTCTCGACCAGTACTGTCAGGCCGCACTGTCGTGTTTAGCTCATGAAGCGGCGGCGGGTGACCCAGGCCAGCGCCGGCAGCAACACGAAGGTCACGGCCGCGGCGGACTGGATGGGATGGTCCTGCACCCGGTTGGGGACGACCTGCAGCGACAGCGACATCTGCTGAATCATGGGCAGGTAGAGCGTGGCGAACGGATTCTGGTGGATGTGCGTCTGTCCACTCTGGGCCTGCGCCACGTAGGGGAAGGTGTGACGGAAGGCGACGTCGTTGTGGTCCACGCCGTCGGTCAACACGTCGATGAAGGCCGAGTTGAAGCTGAAGTCCGTGTCGCGTCCGTCCAACACCGGATAGGCCGCACCGGCGACGGTCAGCAGCTCGATCTCCACCACGTCATCCATGAGCCGACGGCCGTTGGGGAAGCCGCAGGCGTCGCCGCCCAGCACGCCCAACCGGCTCGGCACCGGTGCGCACAGGTCGCCCTTGATGGCCGTGTTGATGCGGATCATCTCCGCCGGCTGCACACCGGCCGGCTGGTTGACGTTGAAGCCCGCGGGCAGCGTCATGGGGCCGTTGGCCGTGCTGATGGTGAACTCGTTGGCCAGCACCATGCCGGTCAGGAAGACGTCGAAGATGTCGCCGCGGCCGGAGCGGGGTGTGCCCGCGGTGAATTCGGTGGCGCAGTCGTCGTTGGTGTCACCGGGCAGCGGCACCCCGTAGAGCCCGCACAGCAGGTTGCCCAATTCCGGATCTTCGACCGCCTTCTGGAGGATGGGCCCGAAGGTGGCATCGGTGTAGATGGTGAGATCCTGCTCCGGCTTCAGTGTGTTGAACGCATCCTTGAGCGAGAGCGGCAGCACGGCTTCGTTGACCAGCGGCATGCCCAACCGGGACACCTGCACCGGGTCGCCGCTGATGCTCTGGAGGCCGTCGCCGGAGATCACGCCGCCCAGGCCGTTGAGCACCTGCATGGACGGGCGGCGCGAAGTCGCCCAGACGCCCAGCACCGGCTCTTCGCCCTGGGTGAGACGGGCGATGGGCACTTCGAGCACCAACGTGTGCACATTGAAGCCGGAGAGCGAATCCACCGGAATGTTGTTGCCCTCGCTGTAGCCGATGGGCGCATCCTGCCCGCGCAGGGTCAGAAGGTCGAAGACCTGGAGGTCGACCCAGAAGGGATCGTCGGTCTGGCCGGCGAAGATCTTGATGGTGTCGCCGCCGTTCTCGACGGAGTACATGGCCGCCGCTTCCAGGTCGGCGTAGTTGCCGGTGGACTTGGCGCCGATGTTCACCGGCGGGGCCAACACGTCGGTCACCAGGTCGACCGTGCCGCCGGCGCTGGTCTCGGTCACCGTGTAGCGCTGCTGCCGGTTCCAGTTGCTGCCGTCCGTGCCGATGGCGCCGGTGTTGTAGAGGAAGGTGGCGTTGTTCTGTACGGCCACGCTCGCGTCCAGCGTGTAGGTGAAGTCGGGCACGGCGTCGCCGTTGTTGTCCACGTGGATGTCGTAGAGCACGTTCTCATCCCACTCGAAGTAGTTGGGCCCGCCTTCCGGCCCTTCGAACGGAATCCAACTGGCCATGAGCACCAGGTTGTCCGGATTCTCCGGCGAAACGAAGACGTACGTGTCGGTGTTGTCGGCGAACGCGTCTTTGGAAATCAACGGCGCTTCGCGGTGGCTCGATGCATCGGCCGTGGGCGCCATGACCAGCGCCGACGTGATGAGCAGGGCGGCGGCTGCGGCCAAGCTCAAGGCCGAAGCGAGCCACTTGACGAGTTTGTGATGGTGGTTCATGTGGTCATCTCCTGTGTTGGTTGGTGGGCAAACTGGCTGCGCAGTCCGGCGCCGGGCACAGGGTGCGTGGGCGTGCGGTGCGCAGGTATGCGTGAATGGCGAATGACGTCGTTCCTTTCTCTTGTGACAAAGCGGTCGATCTATGTGAACGGAGTCACGGCGGTGGGTGCCGCGCTCCGGAAGCACCGTGTTTAGCGCATGCCGCCCAACGCCTGCCAGGTGATGCCCAGCCCCGCCAGCGTGATGAAGAGCGCGCTGGCGATGGGCAGCAGTTTCACCGCACGGCCGCCGCTGGGCAGACGTGCCACGAACTTGCCCGCGTAGACCATGGCCATGCCGACGCCGGTCAACACACCGGCCAGCCCCAGACTGAAGGCGATGATGAGCACCAGGCCCAAGCCCACGCGCTGCAACGCAATCGCGCTCAACATCACCACCAGCGCCGATGGGCACGGCAGCAGGCCGCCGGAGATCCCCAGCGCCAACAGGCTCCGCCACGTGATCGGCCCGCCGTCCGCGCCGGGCGGCATGTGGCTGTGCGTGTGGTCGTGTGTGTGGTCGTGGCCATGGTCGTGCTCATGCCCAGGCGAGTGATCATGAGCGTGCTCGTGGGGATGAGCGTGATCATGGCTGTGATGCCGGTCCTGGCGTAGGCCGCGCCACCAGCGCTCGGCCATCACCAAGCCGATGGCGACCACCGCCAGCCCGGAGATGAGGCTCAGCCACGGGAAGAGCGTCTCCGGCAGGATGAAGCGCGCCGCGAAGAGCGTCACCAACCCCAGGGCGAAGACGCCGGCCGTGTGGGTGATGGTCGTGGTCAAGCCCAGGAAAAGCGCGTGGCGCGCCGTCCCCCGTGCGCCCACCAGGTACGCGCCCACGATGGTCTTGCCGTGGCCCGGTGAGAGCGCATGGGCCGCGCCCCAGCCGAACGCCGCCAGCAATGCCAGCAACATCCCGAACGGTCCGGCCACCGGCGCTTCGATCAACCGGGCGAAGCCGTTCTCCACCGGCGCGGCCGCGGCCGTCATCGGGCGGATGGCGGTCGCCGCGTCGTCGAGCGTCGCACCCTGCGGCGCAAACGTGACCGTGGCCTGGTGGGTCGCCGGCGGTGCCTGCATGGGATCCGCCGGATAGTCGCGCAGTTCGTTGCTCACGTCCTCGGCCGGCACATCCGACGTGACAAGCTGCATCTCTGAACCGGCGCGCACGATCATCTCCTGCCACCCCAGCCGGTCGGGGAAGTTGTTGTCGGTGAAGACCAGGTCGCCACGGCCGTCCAGGGCATCATCCGCGGCGCGCAGGTGCAGAGTGAGCCGCTGTGTCAGCAGGCCCGCCTGGCCCACGGGAAACTCGATGGTGCTGGAGGTCAGCGTCAAGGGGACGGCGCGCCCGTCGATCTCCAGCCGCAGTTGTTCGGCCAGCGCGGTCGCCTGGGTTGTGGCGTACGCGGCCTCGGCTGCGGGCTGGGTCGTGGGGTCCGCGGCCAGCCCGGCGCCATTGCGCGCCTGAAGCGTGGGGATCTCGGCCATGTCCACGATGTAGAGCACGTCCACATGGCTGCGACCTACGTCGAGTTTCGCATAGCGGTTGACGCTGAAGTTGCCCAACGGGTGGGCCAGGGCCACCACCGGCAGCAGCAACGCCGCCAGCGCGACGATCATCAGCCGGCCCAACGTGCGCCGGGTGTGACGTATGCGGCCGGCCGGTGCATGGCCGCTGTGATGTGTGCGCCGCAGTCCATTCGTGACCAACGGGTTGATGGTGCGCATGATCCCTCCTTGTTGCGAGTCGGCGGCGAGCGCTGTTGGCCCGCTCACACTGTAAGGCGCAGCGGCGGCGGCTTTGGATCACACGAATTTGAAATTGGGCGAAAATTGGTGTCGGCCGGGGTCGACGGCGCCGATCAAAAAGGACGGACGCCGGTGAAGACGTCCGCCCGTGGGGCTTGCTCTGTCAGTTTATTCCTGCCGGGATTTGCTACAGTCCGTTGACAGTTCGTGCTACGCGGGTTGGTCACGCGGCCCTGGCAGCGAGACCTGCCCTCCGGCACTGAGTCCGCAGTCGCTGAGGCGACTTTTCGCTGTCAGCATCGGTTTCCAACCGTGAAGACCGGCACATGCCAACAGCACTATCCGCCCAGGAGCACGATGGGGCCGGTGGGGGCCGGACTGCCGCCGCTCGGTTCGACGCTGATTCCCACCAGATTGAACTGGTCGGCGCGCAGGGGCACCGTCGTGGTCCACGTGGCCAAACCGCCCCCCTGCGCCGGCAACAGCCCCGAGGGCACCGGCGCGTTGCCGTCCGGAATCAGCCACAGTTGGAACGTCTGGTCCGCGGCGATGGCGGGGAGATCGGCCGCGATCAACGTGGCTTGGTCGCCGCGCAGGGCGAAGAAGGCGCGCGCGTCCGGCGCATCGTCGGTACCGGTGAGGGCCACCACCCGGTCGGCGGCGGCGAAGTTGGCCATCTGGCCCTCAAACTCACCGAGACGGCCGCGCAACTCGGCGTTCAGTTGCTGCAATTCCTCGGTCTGCACGCGCAGGGCCGCCAGCGACTCCTGGGCCGCGGCCAAAGACGCCTGCGCATCTTGCAACTCCGCGGCCAGCGACGCCGCCTGGGATTGCAGTTGCAGCCGGTTGATGATGAGCAGCAACAGCACGGCCGCCAGCCCGGCTCCCGCCAGCGCCATAGGCCCGAAACGCCGCAGCCGTTGACCCCAACTGAGCCGGGCCGGCTCCTGCGCCGGCGGACGGTTCAGGATGCGCGGCGGTGTGGTGGACGCAGCCGGCCGCGGCGGAAAGGCCGGGGCCTGCGCAGTTTGGGCCGCGGCCTGAGCCCGAGCCATGATCTGCGCTTCGACGGCCGCAGGCGGCGTGATCGGGTCGGCGGCCAGGGCCAGTTCAGCGTAGGTCTCGGTGAGTTGCGCCGCACGGGTCTGTAGCTCCGGGTGCTGGGCCAGAAACGCGTCCACGGCCAGCATTTCGTCCGGTTCCAGTGCGCCCAGCACATAGGCGGGCAGCGCGCCGACCACGGCGTCGTAGGTCCAGCCCTCGGATGAATTTAGATTGGCCTGCAAATCGTCACTCATCTCTCCAACCCTCATGGCACGCCGGCAAGGCGGAACAGCACTTCGTCCATCGCGGCGTCACGTCCACATGCACTCCCCTGTGCTGTGCTAGGTAGCCCGGCACAAGGCTTTGCGGCTACAAACCGGGTTTCTCCGAGAAACCCGGTTTGTGAATCGCCGCGAATCTCTGCCGGTTCACTTAGTTGTAGAAAACCCAGCGGTCCGACGTTTTGACCATGACCAGCGTCAACAAGAGCACAATGATGAACAAGATCCATGCCAGCGCCGATGCATATCCCATCTTGAATTGATTGAAGGCGAGCTCGAAAAGATGGAGTACATAGACACGCGTGGAGTTCAATGGACCGCCGGCGCCGCCTGACCCGCCGGTCATGACCAATACCTGGGCGAAGACCTGAAAGCCCTGAATGATGTTGATGATGAGGTTAAAGAAGATGGTCGGTGTCATCAACGGAACTGTGATGTTGATCATCTGACGCCATTGCGATGCACCATCCAACTCTGCGGCTTCATACAGATGGGATGGAATATCCTGCAGGCCGGCCAAGAAGATCAGCATGGTGACGCCTACCCAGGTGACGCTCACGAGAATCAAGCCTGGCTTTGACCAGACTGGACTCGTCATCCAGCCGGGACCGTCGATCCCGATCAGGCTGAGACCATAATTGACCAGGCCGAACTTGGGATTCAAGATGAAGAGCCAAATGATGGACACGGCAACGATAGGCACGATCGACGGCACGTAGAAGAGCGTGCGCCAGACGGTGATCCCTCTCACTTTCTTGTTGAGCAGCAAAGCCAAGAGAAAGCCCAGGACCAACCTCAGGGTGACCATGCCGACGACATAATACGTGGTATTCCAGAGGGATTTCCAGAAAAACCGGTCCGCACCGCTCAACGCCCGGACATAGTTGTCGAGTCCGACCCATTTCCCGGGCTGCAACACGGAATACGTGGTGAAGCTGAAGTAGAGCGAGGCCAGAAACGGCCCCAACACAAAGAGGAAAAAGCCAACGATCCACGGCGAGATGAAGAGATAGCCGGCAATCGCCTCGCGACGATTGATGGATCCCCCCCTGCGTCCTGCTTTCTGTTTGACGGCTGCGGTCGTGGTCACGGTCGTTGTTCTTTCGTGGTAACTCGCGGCGGAAATGGACCAACATCTCCTGCCGGTGCTAGAGATGCCGAAGGTCAGTCGTGCACGAGTCTGGCCGTCGTGACGACTTCAGTCGGGTTGTCGCTCTGAAATGACTCAACGCGCGTTG